>NZ_JBIRNP010000023.1:0-120680 GCF_044331705.1 Streptomyces sp. NPDC017202
AGTACATCCAGTACACGGGCGATCCTCCGCCTTGCGATGCACCGCACCAGACGCCGCGCACTGATCCGACGCGAATTGTCAGACACGCCCTAGGGGCGCGGGACCGTACCCACAGCGGCTCCGCCGCAGGGGCGCGACCGGCCACGACGGACCGCCGCCCGCCCACTCACCTCACCACCCACGGCGACAAGGCGCACCGCCCGGCCGCCGGCGGCTATCGCCGTCGCATGTCCGCGACCCGCGCCCGCTCGCCCCCCGGGGCCTGCTCCCCCAGTACCGCGGCCGCCCGCAACGCCGCCGCGGCGCCCTGCATCTGCCCCCGCCGGGGGGCCGGCAACGCCACGTCCCGACGCTGCTGCCGACGCGCCGGGACGGCCTCACCCCCCGGGTTCCCCGCCGCCCCCGCCACGGCGATCTGCACCCCCTGGTCGGCGAGAGCCTGGAGTTCGGTGCCGGCCCGGTCCTCGTGGGCCGGCGGCTCGTCGGTCACCAGGCGGGTGATGACGTCCGTCGGCACCGTCTGGAACATGGTGTCGGTGCCGAGCTTGGTGTGGTCGGCGAGCACGACGACCTCGGCGGCGGCCTGGACGAGGGCCCGGTCGACCGACGCCGACAGCATGTTGGAGGTGGACAGACCGCGCTCGGCGGTCAGGCCGCTCCCGGACAGGAAGGCCTTGGAGACCCGCAGTCCCTGGAGGGACTGTTCGGCTCCGCTGCCCACGAGGGCGTAGTTGGAGCCGCGCAGGGTGCCGCCGGTCATCACGACCTCCACGCGGTTGGCGTGCGCCAGCGCCTGGGCCACCAGCAGGGAGTTGGTGACGACGGTGAGTCCGGGGATCCGGGCGAGCCGACGGGCCAGCTCCTGGGTGGTGGTTCCCGCCCCGACCACGATGGCCTCGCCCTCTTCGACGAAGGTGGCGGCGAGGTCGGCGATGGCGGTCTTCTCGGCGGTCGCGAGATGGGATTTCTGCGGAAAGCCGGACTCGCGGGTGAAACCGCCCGGCAGTACCGCACCGCCGTGCCGGCGGTCGAGGAGTCCTTCTGCCTCCAGTGCGCGCACGTCCCGCCGTACGGTCACTTCGGAGGTCTGGACGACGCGGGCGAGTTCACGGAGCGACACGGCTCCGTTGGCTCGCACCATTTCGAGGATCAATTGGCGACGTTCTGCAGCGAACACGAAACTGACAGTAACGCGGGCGACCGTCTGCTTTCAGCTCTTTGCGCCGAATAGCGGAAGTTGTTCGCACAGCGGCACACGAAGTGGTATACGGCCCCGGTCACCCCGCCCGCGCCACCCGCACGTGCCACGACGCCCCGTGAACTCCCCGCGAACAGCGGGGAGTCGGCGCCGGTTCCCTTCGACTCGATCCGCCGGACCGGCCCTACGCGTCGCTGCCCGTCTTCCGGGTGTGCAACTGCCGTGCCACTTCGGCGATCGAGCCCGAAAGGGACGGGTACACCGTGAAGGCGTTCGCGATCTGCTCGACCGTCAGGTTGTTGTCGACGGCGATCGAGATGGGGTGGATGAGTTCGGAGGCGCGCGGCGCCACGACGACACCGCCGACGACGATCTCCGTGCCCGGACGGCAGAAGATCTTGACGAAGCCGTCGCGGATGCCCTGCATCTTGGCGCGCGGGTTGCGCAGCAGCGGCAGCTTCACCACGCGGGCGTCGATCTTCCCGCTGTCGACGTCGGACTGGGAGTAGCCGACGGTGGCGATCTCGGGGTCGGTGAAGACGTTCGACGAGACGGTCTTGAGGTTGAGCGGGGCCACCGCGTCGCCGAGGAAGTGGTACATGGCGATACGGCCCTGCATGGCGGCGACGGAGGCCAGCGCGAAGACGCCGGTCACGTCGCCCGCGGCGTACACGCCGGGGGCGGTGGTGCGGGAGACCCGGTCGGTCCAGATGTGGCCGGACTCGCGGACCCTGACGCCGGCCTCCTCCAGGCCGAGGCCCGCACTGTTGGGGATGGCGCCGACGGCCATCAGGCAGTGCGAGCCGGTGATGACCCGGCCGTCGGCGAGGGTGACCTCGACGCGGTCGCCGACGCGCTTGGCGGACTGGGCGCGCGAGCGGGCCATGACGTTCATGCCGCGGCGGCGGAAGACGTCCTCCAGGACGGCGGCGGCGTCCGGGTCCTCGCCGGGCAGCACGCGGTCGCGGGAGGAGACGAGGGTGACCTTGGAGCCGAGGGCCTGGTAGGCGCCCGCGAACTCGGCGCCGGTGACACCGGAGCCGACCACGATGAGTTCCTCGGGCAGTTCGCGCAGGTCGTAGACCTGCGTCCAGTTGAGGATGCGCTCGCCGTCGGGCTGGGCGTCGGGCAGTTCGCGGGGGTGACCGCCGGTGGCGAGGAGGACGGCGTCGGCGGTGAGGGTCTCCTCGGTGCCGTCGGCGGCGGTGACGACGACCTGGCGGGAGCCGTCGAGGGCCTGCATGCCCTGGAGCCGGCCGCGGCCGCGCAGGACGCGGGCGCCGGCCCGGGTGACGGAGGCGGTGATGTCGTGGGACTGGGCGAGCGCGAGCCGTTTGACACGCCGGTTGACCTTGTCGAGGTCGACGCCGACCACCCGGGCCGACTGCTCCAGCGGCGGGGTGTCGTCGGCGACGATGATGCCCAGCTCCTCGTAGGAGGAGTCGAAGGTGGTCATCACCTCGGCCGTGGCGATCAGGGTCTTCGACGGCACGCAGTCGGTCAGCACCGACGCCCCGCCCAGACCGTCGCAGTCGACGACGGTCACCTCCGCGCCGAGCTGGGCGGCCACCAGGGCCGCCTCGTATCCGCCGGGTCCGCCACCGATGATCACGATCCGAGTCACGTACTCCATTGTCCCGCACGGGCGGGGGTGCTACTTCCCCGGGGGGCCGGGGGAGGTACGCCCGTTGCCGGAGGGGCCCCGGACGACGGCCGTGGCGTGCGGGACCGGCTGCCGTAGTCTCGTCGCATGTCGCTCTACGCCGCGTACGCCGGCAACCTCGACGCGCGGCTGATGTCCCGCCGCGCTCCGCACTCGCCGTTGCGCGCCACCGGCTGGCTGAACGGGTGGCGGCTGACGTTCGGGGGCGAGCAGCTGGGCTGGGAGGGCGCGCTCGCGACGATCGTGGAGGATCCCCTCTCCCAGGTCTTCGTCGCGCTGTACGACCTGGCGCCGCCGGACGAGGAGTCGCTCGACCGGTGGGAGGGCGTGGGCCTCGGCATCTACCGCCGGACACGGGTGCGGGTGCACACCCTGGAGGGCGAGGAACAGGGCTGGGTGTACGTCCTGAACGGCTACGAGGGCGGGCTGCCGTCCGCCCGCTACCTGGGCGAGGTGGCCGACGCGGCGGAGTCGGCGGGGGCACCGCACGACTACGTGATGGAGCTGCGCAAGCGCCCCTGCTGAGGTCCGGGCCCCTTTCGCCCCCCCCTTCCGCGCGGTTCCCCGCCGTCCTCGTCGGAAACGACAAGACAACGATCGCCATCCCGTGGGCTCTGTCATCTACGCGCGTAGGCCCGGACCGGCTACCCTCATCGCGTGAACGCATCTCTTCTCCCGGACGACATCCAGGGCGACCCCCACACCGCCGCCGACGCCGCAGCCGCGCGCCTGCGCGAGCTGACGGGCGCCGAGACCCACGACGTCGCCCTCGTGATGGGCTCCGGCTGGGCACCGGCCGTGGACGCCCTGGGCGCCCCCGACGCCGAGTTCCAGGTCACCGAGCTGCCCGGTTTCCCGCCGCCGGCGGTCGAGGGCCACGGTGGCAAGATCCGCTCGTACCGGATCGGCGAGAAGCGCGCCCTGGTGTTCCTGGGCCGCACGCACTACTACGAGGGCCGCGGGGTGGCCGCCGTCGCCCACGGCGTCCGTACGGCGGTGGCGGCCGGCAGCAAGACGATCGTGCTGACCAACGGCTGCGGCGGCCTCCGCGAGGGCATGCGGCCCGGTCAGCCCGTGCTGATCAGCGACCACATCAACCTCACGGCGACGTCCCCGATCGTCGGCGCGAACTTCGTCGACCTGACGGACCTGTACTCGCCGCGGCTGCGGGCGCTGTGCAAGGAGATCGACGCCACGCTGGAGGAGGGCGTCTACGCCCAGTTCCCCGGCCCGCACTACGAGACGCCGGCGGAGATCCGGATGGCCCGGGTGATCGGGGCGGACCTCGTGGGCATGTCGACGGTGCTGGAGGCCATCGCGGCGCGCGAGGCCGGCGCCGAGGTGCTGGGCATCTCCCTGGTGACCAACCTCGCCGCCGGGATGACCGGCGAGCCGCTGAACCACGAGGAGGTCCTCCAGGCCGGCCGCGACTCCGCGACCCGCATGGGCGCCCTGCTGACCCGGGTCCTCGACCGGCTGTAGGGGACACCGGCCCCCGGCCCGTGCCCGCACTTCCCCGTCCCGACGCGGTGAGCCGAGAGGCGACGGGGGGTCGATCCAGCCCGTCCGGCGCCCGAGGACGAGGCCCGTCCAGGGCCGACGGCGGGGCCCGGGGGTGGCAGCCCCCGGATTCGGGAAGGCAAGGGGCGGCGGGGGCGAGACCACGCACGTACGACTCGAGAGGCTGACCACCCGTGCACGACGACCTGATCGCCCGCGCCCGCACCTGGCTCGCCGAGGACCCCGACCCCGAGACCCGTGAGGAACTCGCGGCCCTCCTCGACGCCGGGGACCACGCCGAACTCACCGCGCGCTTCGCCGGCACCCTCCAGTTCGGCACCGCCGGCCTGCGGGGCGAACTCGGCGCGGGCCCCCTGCGCATGAACCGCGCCGTCGTCATCCGCGCCGCCGCCGGCCTCGCCGCGTACCTCCGCAAGCAGGGCAGCCACGACGGCCTCGTCGTCATCGGCTACGACGCCCGCCACAAGTCGGAGGCGTTCGCCCGCGACACCGCCGCCGTGATGACCGGCGCGGGCCTGCGCGCGGCCGTCCTGCCCCGCCCGCTGCCGACGCCGGTCCTGGCCTACGCCATAAGGCACCTGGGCGCGGTCGCCGGCGTGGAGGTCACCGCCAGCCACAACCCGCCCCGCGACAACGGCTACAAGGTCTACCTGGGCGACGGTTCGCAGATCGTCCCGCCCGCCGACGCGGAGATCGCCGCCGAGATCGACGCGATCCGCTCCCTGGCCGACGTACCCCGTCCGGACGGCGGCTGGCAGGTCCTGGACGACTCCGTGCTCGACGCCTACCTGGCCCGCACGGACGCCGTCCTCGCCACCGGCTCGCCCCGCACCGCGCGCACCGTCTACACGGCGATGCACGGCGTGGGCAAGGACGTCCTGCTGGCGGCCTTCGCCCGGGCGGGGTTCCCCGAGCCGGTCCTGGTCGCCGAGCAGGCCGAGCCGGACCCGGAGTTCCCGACCGTCGCGTTCCCCAACCCGGAGGAGCCCGGCGCGATGGACCTCGCGTTCGCGAAGGCCCGCGAGACCGACCCCGACCTGGTCGTCGCCAACGACCCGGACGCCGACCGCTGCGCCGTGGCCGTCAAGGACGGCGACCGGTGGCGGATGCTGCGCGGCGACGAGGTCGGCGCCCTGCTCGCCGCGCACCTGGTGAGCCGTGGGGCGCGCGGGACGTTCGCCGAGTCGATCGTCTCCTCCTCCCTGCTCGGCCGGATCGCCGAGAAGGCCGGCCTGCCGTACGAGGAGACCCTCACCGGCTTCAAGTGGATCGCCCGCGTCGACGGCCTGCGCTACGGCTACGAGGAGGCCCTCGGCTACTGCGTCGACCCCGACGGCGTACGCGACAAGGACGGCATCACCGCCGCGCTCCTCGTCACCGAGCTGGCGTCCGAGCTGAAGGAGCGCGGGCGCACGCTGCTCGACCTGCTGGACGAGCTCGCCGTGGAGCACGGGCTGCACGCCACCGACCAGCTGTCGGTGCGGGTGGAGGACCTGACGGTCATCGCCCGTGCGATGGAGCGGCTGCGCGAGAAGCCCCCGACCGAGCTGGCCGGGCTGGCGATCACCCGCGCCGAGGACCTCACCCTGGGCACGGACCGGCTGCCGCCCACCGACGGGCTGCGCTACACGCTCGACGGGGCCCGCGTGGTCGTACGGCCCAGCGGCACCGAGCCGAAGCTGAAGTGCTACCTGGAGGTCGTGGTGCCGGTCGGCTCGCCCGACGGCCTCCCGGCGGCCCGCGCCCGCGCGAGCGAGCTGCTCGCGGCCGTGAAGCGGGACCTGTCGGCGGCGGCCGGCATCTGAGCCGCGGGGACGGGGTGCCGCCGGGCGGTGGCACCCCGTCCCGCATCCGGAGCGCAGGGGCGCGGGGCGCCGCCGGGCGGGCCCCCAGCCCTCAGCCCCGCCGGGGGCGCGAGGTCATCCCACGGCCAGCAGGATCGCCAGCAGCAGGGCGCCGGCGGCGGCCGGGCCCATGATCTCCCAGGCCCAGCGCACGGTCACCTCGCCCTGCGCGGACTCTTCCTTCTGCCGCACTTCCCACAGGTTCCGCAGCTCGTCCATGGCCTTGTCGGACTCGGCGCGCGCGGGCCCCTCGGGAACGTCCGGGCCCGCGTGCGAGGACAGCCCGCCCCCGAACCCGGCCGATCCACCGAAGCCGCCGCGCCTGCGGCGCGGCCGCCCCTCGCGCTCGGCGGCCTGGTCCGCGGTGAGACGGTCCTGCTGCCGGGCGGCCCGCTTGCGCGCCCGCAGCGAGACCGGGATCGCCCAGAGCTGGAACTTCTGCCCGGACTCGGCGACGACCTCGTTGGAGTACGCCGACCGCAGCGAGGCGACCTGCCCCCAGGGCAGCACGACCAGGCGGAACGGGTTGCGCACCCGCAGCCGGTCGTCACCGGCGTACACGGCCGGCCGCAGGGTGAAGGCGATGACCAGCGGCACCAGCAGGATCAGCAGGGCGAGCGCCAGCCAGGGCGTCCGGCCCTGCCCGGCGACGATCGCGTCCACACCGAGCCAGCCGACCAGGCCGAGCAGCAGCACCCCGCCGGCCAACCCCGCGGGCGACCGGTACACCCGGTCCTTGACACCGGTCACCGGCACGGGCCCCTGCTCATCCGAACTCGTCATACCCCCGATTCTGCCCGACCGCCCGAACCGCCTCCCCCGACGCCCCCGCCCGGCGGCCCGCCCCGGCCGCTGCGGGCGGCCCGAGCCCACTCGCGCGGACCCGCCCCCGGCCGCCGCGCCCGCCCCCTCGTCCACCGGTGCCCCGGAACCCGTCGAGGGCTGTACACCCGCTACGCGCGTAGATATGCTCGTCTGGTGACCATGCCCACCAACGCACCCGCACCCACCGCGGCACCCCCCCTCCCGGACGTCACCACGTCCGACGCCACGCTGCGCCGCTTCCTCCACGGGCTCCCCGGCGTCGACGCGGTCGGCCTGGAGGCGCGCGCCGCGGCCCTCGGCACCCGTTCCATCAAGACGACCGCGAAGGCGTACGCCATCGACCTCGCCATCTCGATGGTCGACCTGACGACGCTGGAAGGCGCGGACACCCCGGGCAAGGTCCGGGCGCTCGGCGCGAAGGCGGTCCACCCCGACCCGACCGACCGCACGACCCCCTCGACCGCCGCGGTCTGCGTGTACCCGGACATGGTCGCCACCGCGAAGGCCGCCGTCGCCGGCTCGTCCGTCAAGGTCGCCTCCGTCGCCACCGCCTTCCCGGCGGGCCGCGCCGCCCTCGGCGTGAAGCTGGCGGACGTCCGCGACGCCGTCGACGCGGGCGCCGACGAGATCGACATGGTCATCGACCGCGGCGCGTTCCTCGCGGGCAGGTACCTGAAGGTGTACGACGAGATCACCGCCGTGAAGGAGGCCTGCGGCACGAGCGCCCGCCTGAAGGTCATCTTCGAGACGGGCGAGCTGTCGACGTACGACAACATCCGCCGTGCCAGCTGGCTCGGCATGCTCGCCGGGGCGGACTTCATCAAGACGTCCACCGGCAAGGTCGCGGTGAACGCGACGCCCGCGAACACCCTCCTGATGCTGGAGGCCGTCCGCGACTTCCGCGCGCAGACCGGCGTGCAGGTCGGCGTGAAGCCGGCCGGCGGCATCCGCACCACCAAGGACGCCGTCAAGTTCCTGGTCCTGGTCAACGAGACCGTGGGTGAGGACTGGCTGGACAACCACTGGTTCCGCTTCGGCGCCTCCTCGCTGCTGAACGACCTGCTGATGCAGCGTCAGAAGCTGGCCACCGGCCGCTACTCCGGCCCCGACTACGTGACGGTGGACTGATCACCATGGCTTCTCTGTTCGAGTACGCACCGGCGCCCGAGTCCCGCTCGGTCGTCGACATCGCGCCCTCCTACGGCCTGTTCATCGACGGCGAGTTCACCGAGGCCGCCGACGGCAAGGTCTTCAAGACGGTGTCCCCGTCGACCGAGGAGGTGCTGTCCGAGGTCGCCCGGGCCGGCGCCGAGGACGTCGACCGTGCCGTGCGGGCGGCCCGCAAGGCGTTCGAGAAGTGGTCGGCGCTGCCCGGCTCGGAGCGCGCGAAGTACCTGTTCCGCATCGCCCGGATCATCCAGGAGCGCAGCCGCGAACTGGCCGTCCTGGAGACGCTGGACAACGGCAAGCCGATCAAGGAGACCCGCGACGCCGACCTCCCCCTGGTCGCCGCGCACTTCTTCTACTACGCGGGCTGGGCCGACAAGCTGGACCACGCCGGGTTCGGCGCGAACCCGCGCCCGCTGGGCGTCGCGGGCCAGGTCATCCCCTGGAACTTCCCGCTGCTGATGCTGGCGTGGAAGATCGCCCCGGCCCTGGCGACGGGCAACACGGTGGTCCTCAAGCCCGCCGAGACCACCCCCCTGTCGGCCCTGTTCTTCGCCGACATCTGCCGCCAGGCGGGTCTGCCCAGGGGCGTCGTCAACATCCTTCCCGGCTACGGCGACACGGGTGCCGCGCTGGTCGCGCACCCCGACGTGAACAAGGTCGCCTTCACCGGTTCCACGGCGGTCGGCAAGGAGATCGCGCGGACCGTCGCGGGCACCCGCAAGAAGCTCACCCTCGAACTGGGCGGCAAGGGCGCGAACATCGTCTTCGACGACGCACCCCTGGACCAGGCCGTCGAGGGCATCGTCAGCGGCATCTTCTTCAACCAGGGCCAGGTCTGCTGCGCGGGTTCGCGCCTGCTGGTCCAGGAGTCGATCCACGACGAGCTGCTGGACTCCCTCAAGCGCAGGCTCGGCACGCTGCGCCTGGGCGACCCGCTGGACAAGAACACCGACATCGGCGCGATCAACTCCGCCGAGCAGCTCGCGCGCATCACCTCGCTGGTGGAGCGCGGCGAGGCGGAGGGCGCGGAACGCTGGTCCCCGGCGTGCGAACTGCCCACCTCCGGTTTCTGGTTCGCCCCGACGCTGTTCACGAACGTCACGCAGGCGCACACGGTGGCCCGCGACGAGATCTTCGGTCCGGTCCTGTCGGTCCTCACCTTCCGCACCCCGGACGAGGCCGTCGCCAAGGCCAACAACACGCCGTACGGCCTGTCGGCGGGCATCTGGACGGAGAAGGGCTCCCGCATCCTCGCGGTCGCGAGCAGGCTCCGGGCCGGTGTCGTCTGGTCCAACACGTTCAACAAGTTCGACCCGACCTCGCCGTTCGGCGGCTACAAGGAGTCGGGCTTCGGCCGCGAGGGCGGCCGCCACGGCCTGGAGGCGTACCTCGCCCCGTCGAGCCCGGAGGGCGAGCGATAAATGAGTGCAGTTGACCGTTTGAGCGTCTTCAAGACCTACAAGCTGTACGTCGGCGGGAAGTTCCCGCGTTCCGAGAGCGGCCGGGTGTACGAGGTGACCGACGCAAAGGGCAAGTGGCTGGCGAACGCGCCGCTCTCCTCCCGCAAGGACGCCCGTGACGCGGTCGTGGCCGCGCGCAAGGCGTTCGGCGCGTGGTCCGGCGCGACGGCCTACAACCGGGGCCAGGTCCTCTACCGGGTCGCCGAGATGCTGGAGGGCCGCAAGAGCCAGTTCGTGCACGAGGTCGCCGACGCGGAGGGCCTGTCGAAGTCGAAGGCCGCCGAGCAGGTAGAGGCCACGATCGACCGCTGGGTCTGGTACGCGGGCTGGACCGACAAGATCGCCCAGGTCGTGGGGGGCGGGAACCCGGTGGCGGGCCCGTACTTCAACCTGTCGTCCCCGGAGCCGACGGGCGTGGTCGCGGTCCTCGCCCCGCAGGAGTCGTCGTTCCTGGGCCTGGTCTCGGTGGTGGCCCCGGTCATCGCCACGGGCAACACGGCGGTCGTGATCGCGAGCGAGCGGTCCCCGCTCCCGGCCCTGTCCCTGGGCGAGGTCCTGGCCACCTCCGACCTGCCCGGCGGTGTCGTCAACGTCCTCTCCGGCCGTACGGCGGAGATCGCGGCGCCCCTGGCGGCGCACCAGGACGTCAACGCGATCGACCTGGCCGGCGCCGACGACGTGCTGGCGAAGGAGCTGGAGGTCGCGGCGGCCGACAACCTCAAGCGCGTCCTGCGTCCACAGCCTGTGGACGACTGGCGGGCGACGCCCGGCACCGACCGCATGACGGCGTTCCTGGAGACGAAGACGGTCTGGCACCCGACGGGTTCGCTGGGCGCGTCCGGCTCGTCCTACTGAGCCGTCGCGCCACTGAGCCGTCGCGAGAAGCCGGAGGGCCGCGCCCTCTCCCCGCCCGGGGAGGCCGCGGCCCTCTTCCGCGCGCGTGCGCTACGACCGGCCGCCCAGCAGCCCCGTCACCTGTCCGAGCACCGGGATCGACCCGATCGACGGCGCCTGCGCCACCGGCCCCGTCAGGGCCTGCGAGGTGAGCGGCCGGAAGTCGCCGAGCTGGGTGCCGACGCCGTTGTCGAGCGGGTCGACGCCGGTGCCCGCGAGCGGGTTGGGCTTGAGGCCGGCGAGCGGGCCGGTGACGTAGCCGACCGTGCCGGTCAGCGCCCGCAGGCCGGCCTGCGGGTCCACGTCGCCGAGCGAGGTCGGACGGGTGTGCGCCACGCCCGCCACGGTCTCCGCCTCGTTCGCGGACGCCGTCGTCGCGCCGGCTCCCAGCGCCACTCCGACGGTCGCGAGGGCGATCAGGGCGCGCTGGGCGGTGGGGCTGTGGGGGGAGGCGTGTCGGGCCATCGGCGATGCCACCTTCTGGTGCGCTGGGTAATACGGTCGACACGTAGGGTAGTTGCGGTGTGATGCGCGCTGCAAAGCCGACCCGCGGGGTCGTTGACGGCCCGGCCGATGCCTCACACTGGTGTCCCGTGAGTCCCCATCCGCCCGTACCCACGCGAGTCGTGCTGCTCTGCGGCCCTTCCGGCTCCGGCAAGTCCCTCCTCGCGGCCCGCTCCGGCCTCCCGGTGCTGCGCCTCGACGACTTCTACAAGGAGGGCGACGACCCGACGCTGCCGCTGGTCGCGGGAAGCTCCGACATCGACTGGGACGACCCCGGTTCCTGGGACGCGGACACGGCCGTCGCCGCCATCGTCGACCTGTGCCGCACGGGCCGTACCGAGGTGCCCGTGTACGACATCTCGCTGAGCGCCCGCACCGGCACGGAGAGCGTCGGGATCGGACGGACCCCGCTGTTCCTCGCGGAGGGCATCTTCGCCGCCGAGATCGTCGACCGCTGCCGTGAACTGGGCGTGCTGGCCGACGCGCTGTGCCTGAGCCGCGGCCCGGTGAAGACGTTCCGCCGCCGTTTCCTGCGGGATCTGCGGGAGGGCCGCAAGTCCGTGCCGTTCCTGCTGCGCCGCGGCTGGCGCCTGATGCGCGCCGAACGCTCCATCGTGGCCCGCCAGAGGGCGCTCGGCGCCCACGCCTGCGACCGCGACGAGGCGCTGGACCGCCTGGCGGCCGCGGCGGCCGGCCACCGCGCCCCGGCGGCCCGCACGGCGGCCTGACGCCGGTCGGGCGCGCGGGAAGCCGGGAACACCCGCCCGGAGACGCGGGAAAGCGGGACTGGACGGACCCCCCGGCCCTCCAGCCCCGCTCCCCTTCGTGCTCCCCCGTGTCCCCCCCGGGTGGTGCTCCCCCGTGCACGTGCGCGGTACCGCTCGTTCCCCACGTCCCCCGTCGGGCCCCCGGTACCGCTTTCCCCGTTCCCCCGTTCCCCCCCGTTTCCCCCGTTTCCCCCGTGCACCGGCTTCCGTGACCGGAAGCCGGATCCCCCGTGCGCCTCAGGCGACCAACTCGCCGAAGGCGTCCTCCTCGTCACGGCCGAAGCTGAGGACCTCGTCCTCCCGCAGCCGGCGGAGCGACCGCCAGATGCTGGACTTCACCGTGCCGACACTGATGCCGAGGATGCCCGCGATCTCCGGGTCGGTGCGGCCCTCGTAGTACCGCAGGACCAGCATCGTCCGCTGGAGTTCGGGCAGCCGGGCCAGCGCCTGCCACAGGACCGTGCGCAGTTCGGTGCCGCGCATCGCGTCCGTGTCGCCGGCCGTCTCCGGCAGTTCCTCGGTCGGGTACTCGTTCAGCTTGCGGCGGCGCCACGCGCTGATGTGCAGGTTGGTCATGGTCCGCCGGAGGTATCCGCCGACGGCCGCCTTGTCGCTGATCCGGTCCCACGCCCGGTAGGTCGAGAACAGCGCGCTCTGGAGCAGGTCCTCGGCCTCGAAGCGGTCACCGGTGAGGTGGTAGGCGGTGGCGTACAGGGAGGCGCGGCGCTCCTGGACGTAGGCGGTGAACTCCGCTTCCGACAGCGAACGGCGCTCCCCCGTGTCCTCCCTGTACGCGGCTCCCCCGGCCGTACCCGTGGCGGCTGCCGCCGCGGGCGTCTCCCCCGTGTTCGCGTCGACCACCGTCATGAACCCGGTGTGCTGACGCCCGGTGCCGCGGGCGCACCCCCGCCCCCCGCGCTCGAAACCGGCGCGGGAGGCACCCCCGTCGGCACCGGACCTCTCCGAACCCCGGTTCACGTCGTGCAGGCGCGTGATCACTGCGCTGGTGTTCAGGCTGTGCAGCGTGTTCATCTCGCGCCCCCCGTCGTGGACTTGCGGTGATTCGGTCTGTCGTTCCGGGCTCGGTGTCCTGCTTCCCTGCCCGTGCCGAGAAGCTTGCCGACGCCACTTCATCGCCGTGTCCGTCGACTGTCACAGACCTGTCACAGGGGCCCGTCACGGCGACACCACAGATCCCGCACAGGCGTTGCCGGTAGCCGCGGGCGCGGCTTCGCCCGGGTCGGCGCGGGAACGCGGGGCGGGGGAGCACCGGCCGGGCGGCGAGGGCCGGCCGGTGCTCCCCGGCCCGGCCGGTCTCCAGGGGGGCAGGACCGTCTCCGGGGACCGGCCGGACGCGTCGGTCCGCGCACGCGCGGCGCCGGCACCGCGACCGGCCGGTGACACGTACCGCCGCCCCGGTCCGCGCACGCCCGGCGGGCTGCCCGAAACCGTTCGAACAGGCAGGTCCGCGGGCCGGCGGCGGACCGGGGCCCGGCCTCCGTACCGGCGCTCGCGGGGCGCCCTCCGAGCCGCCGCGCGCCGCGCGCGGCGCGGAAACCGCGCACCCGCGGCACCCGGGCCCGGACCACGGGTCGAACGACAGGCCCTCCATGGGCCAGAATGAGCCCGTGCCTTCCCTGTTGCTGATCGAGGACGACGACGCCATCCGTACGGCCCTGGAGCTCTCACTGACGCGCCAGGGACACCGGGTGGCGACCGCTGCGAGCGGTGAGGACGGTCTGAAGCTGCTGCGCGAGCAGCGGCCGGATCTGATCGTGCTGGACGTGATGCTGCCCGGCATCGACGGGTTCGAGGTGTGCCGCCGTATCCGGCGCACCGACCAGCTGCCGATCATTCTGCTCACCGCGCGCAACGACGACATCGACGTGGTGGTGGGACTGGAGTCCGGCGCCGACGACTACGTCGTCAAACCGGTGCAGGGGCGGGTCCTAGACGCCCGGATCCGGGCCGTGCTGCGGCGCGGGGAGCGCGAGTCGAACGACGCCGCGACCTTCGGCAGCCTCGTCATCGACCGGGCGGCGATGACGGTGACGAAGAACGGCGAGGACCTCCAGCTCACCCCGACCGAGCTGCGGCTGCTGCTGGAGCTGAGCCGACGCCCCGGACAGGCGCTGTCCCGGCAGCAGTTGCTGCGGCTGGTCTGGGAGCACGACTACCTGGGTGACTCACGGCTGGTGGACGCGTGCGTCCAGCGGCTGCGCGCCAAGGTCGAGGACGTGCCGTCCTCCCCCACCCTCATCCGCACCGTGCGCGGAGTCGGCTACCGCCTGGACGCCCCTCAGTGACACGAGCGCAAGGGGGGGTCCGCGGCTGGTCCGCGGCGCGCAGGGGGCATCTTTCACGGCTGCGGTTCACCAGCCTGCGGCTGCGGCTCGTCATGGTCTTCGGAGCGGTGGCGCTGACCGCCGCGGTGTCCGCTTCGGGCATCGCGTACTGGCTCAACCGCGAGGCCGTGCTCACGCGCACCCAGGGCGCGGTGCTGCGGGACTTCGAGCAGGAGATGCAGAACCGGGCGGGCTCGCTGCCCGAGCATCCGTCGCAGGACGAACTCCAGCACACCGCGGGGCAGATGGCCAACAGCAGCCAGCGCTTCAGCGTGCTGCTCGTCGGCGAGGACACCGCCGGCACGGCCGTGTACGGCAACTCCGGGGGCCTGAACGGCTTCTCCCTGGAGGCAGTGCCCGAGTCGCTGCGCGCGGCCGTCAACAAGGAGCAGGACGCCTCCTCCGGCGACAAGTCGCCGTACCACCTGTACTGGCAGCGGGTGGTCGACCACGGCACGCCGTACCTGGTGGCCGGCACGAAGGTGATCGGCGGCGGCCCGACCGGCTACATGCGCAAGTCGCTCGAGCCGGAGGCCAAGGACCTCAACTCCCTCGCCTGGTCGCTGGGGATCGCCACCGGTCTCGCGCTGATCGGCGCGGCGCTGCTCGCGCAGGCCGCCGCCACGACCGTGCTGAAGCCGGTGCACCGCCTCGGCGTGGCCGCCCGGCGCCTCGGCGAGGGCAAGCTGGACACCCGGCTGCTGGTCTCGGGCACGGACGAACTGGCCGATCTGTCGCGCACCTTCAACCGAACGGCCGAGGCCCTGGAGAAGCGGGTGGCGGACATGGCGGCCCGCGACGACGCGTCCCGCCGCTTCGTCGCGGACATGAGCCACGAACTGCGCACCCCGCTCACCGCGATCACCGCCGTCACCGAGGTGCTGGAAGAGGAACTGGACGCGGAGTCCGGCAGCATCGACCCGATGATCGAACCGGCGGTCCGCCTCGTCGTCAGCGAGACCCGGCGCCTCGGTGACCTGGTCGAGAACCTGATGGAGGTCACCCGCTTCGACGCCGGAACGGCCCGCCTGGTCCTGGACGACGTCGACGTCGCCGACCAGATCACCCACTGCATCGACGCGCGCGCCTGGCTCGACGCGGTGGAACTGGACTCCGAGCGCGGCATCCACGCCCGCCTCGACCCGCGCCGCCTGGACGTGATCATGGCCAACCTGATCGGCAACGCCCTCAAGCACGGCGGCTCGCCGGTACGCGTCTCGATCCGGGAGTCGGACGACGAGGTCGTCATCGCCGTCCGGGACCACGGCCCCGGCATCCCCGAGGACGTCCTCCCGCACGTCTTCGACCGCTTCTACAAGGCGAGCGCCTCCCGCCCCCGCTCCGAGGGCAGCGGCCTGGGCCTGTCCATCGCCCTGGAGAACGCCCACATCCACGGCGGCAGGATCACGGCCGCCAACTCCCCCGACGGCGGCGCGGTGTTCACCCTGCACCTGCCACGGGACGCTTCGGAACTGGCGGAACAGTCCGAGAAGGACAAGGGGGACGCCTCATGAAGAGGGGCCGTGTACGCCGTCTGCTCGCCCTCCCCCTGCTCGCCGGGCTGCTCACCGGCTGCGGGATCCGGGCCACGGAGGTGCCGACCGACTTCGGCCCGGCACCGTCACGGGTGCGCTGCTCCCTCGCCGAGCCCGAGGTGACGACCCAGACCGCGCGGGGCGTCCCGGTCCAGGTGTTCCTCCTGTGCGGCTCCTCCCTGGTGGCCGTGGACCGCGCCCTGCGGGTGCCCGACGGTACGACGGACTCCGGACGCCGGGTCCTGGTGGCCCAGGGCCTCCTGGACGAACTGGCCGAGTCGCCGTCCGCCGCCGAGAAGGAGGCCGGTTACAGCACGGACGTGCGCGGCGGGACGAAGGTGAGCGGCCCGGCTCCCGGGGACCCCGACGACACCCTGCGCCTGAGCACCTCCCCCGGCGCTCTCACGTCGTACGCCCTGGCCCAGCTGGTGTGCACCTTCTCCGATTCGGCGGCGGCGGAGGGCGACGGCTCGGTGGTGCTGGGCGGCCCCGCGCCGGAACGCCCCCGCCGCTACGAGTGCACCGACGAGGTCCGCTCCCGCCCCGGCTCGGCGGAACCCCCGTCGACGGACGCCGCGAACAGCTGACGCCGGACGGGGTGACGCACGCCCACGCCGGACGGGGTGACGCACGCCCCTCCCGCCCCGGAACCGATCCCGCCGCCTTCCGCGTCTAGGGGAACGTGCAGCGTCAAGGCATCGGCGGCAGCGCCGTGATCCGCATCCGCGCGGCCGGGAGTGTCCTCCTGGTCGCACATCTCCTGTTCGTAGCCTGGCTCACGCTGCGCCCACTGGACGTCCCCTGGGTGATGCCGACCAACCTGCATCCCTTCGCGGGCATCCGGGCGGACCTGAGGCTGGGCCGGTCCGAGGCGGTCCGCCGTATCGGTGAGGACCTGGCCCTGCTGGCTCCGCTCGGCGTCCTCCTCCCGCTGGTGCACGGCAGGCTGGCCGTCTCCCCGCTGGCCTCCCTGGTCCGCACGCTCACGGCGGGCACCCTGCTGTCCCTGGCGATCGCCCTGCTCCAGACGGGTGTGCCCGGCCGCGTGGTCGACGTCGACTCGGTGCTGCTGAACGCGACGGGCGTGGCCCTGGCCCACGTGGCGCTGGTCCCGGCGGCCCGGTCCCGGCTGCGCCGGCGCGGTGCGCGGCGGGGGCCGTACGGCGCGGGCCCGGAGGAGCCGGCTCAGGGTCTGACCCCGACGATTCCCAGGGTCGGGATCGCCCCGTAGAGCGACGTTTCATCCGCTTCGTCTGCGTAGCGTGGTGTTCACCGGGGGCGGCCGACCAGGACCCGCCCCGGACCGACGCTCACGAAGGAGCCGCAGATGTCCAGCAGCCTCGCCCGCCCCACCCACGGCCGCATGATCGGCGGAGTGTGCGCCGCGCTGGCCCGCCGCTTCGGTACGTCCGCCACGACCATGCGCGTGATCTTCCTGCTCTCCTGCCTCCTGCCGGGCCCGCAGTTCCTGCTCTACATAGCCCTGTGGATCTTCCTTCCCTCCGAGGACAAGGCCCGCACGGCCTGGTGAGCGCAGACGCCGTCGGGACGCACCCGGGAAACCGGACGCGCCCCGACGGCGTGCGGGCGGGGCCGGTTCAGCCCAGCGGGAGCCCGTTCACCGGCAGCCCGTGCGTGGGCAGGCCCTGGAGCGGCAGACCGCCGAGCAGACCCGCGACGGGGGCGGTGGGCCCCTGGGCGAGGAGCTGCTGGGCGACGGGCTGGGCCGCGGCCAGGCCCGCACCCAGCGCCGGCTGGGCCTGCGTCAGCGCGCCCCCGGCGCCCGGCAGGGCCTGGGCGACGTTCTCCGCCGGCAGCGTCCTGGTGACGCCGTCCAGGGTCTGGGCGGCGTCCGGGACGGCCGGCGCGGCGTTGGCGGCGCCCGCACCGGCGGCGGCGAAGGCGGCGCCGAGGGCGGCGACACCGAGGGTCTTGACAGCAGACTGCTTCATGATGAATGCGTCCTCGAATACGGGGAGATGAGCGGTCCATGACCGTAGACACGGGATACCGGTCACCGCAAACATCGAAATGCGGACGGATCGTGAAGACCCGTCCGCACGAAAAGCCCGGGAAAACGGGCGATCAGCTCTCTTCGCCAGAAGAACCGCTGGTGGATGCGGTCTGCCGGAACAGCCATTCGGACTTCAGTTCTGCGTAACCGGGCTTGATCACGTCATTGATCATGGCCAGTCGTTCATCGAAAGGAATGAATGCTGACTTCATAGCATTGACGGAGAACCACTGGAGATCATCGAGCGTATAGCCGAACGCGTCGACAAGGTGCTCGAATTCCAGGCTCATGCTGGTGCCGGACATCAGCCGGTTGTCGGTGTTCACCGTGGCCCGGAAGTGCAGTTGCCGCAGCAGCCCGATCGGGTGCTCGGCGTACGAGGCGGCCGCCCCGGTCTGGAGGTTGGAGCTGGGGCACAGCTCCAACGGGATGCGCTTGTCGCGGACGTACGAGGCGAGCCGTCCGAGCTTCACCGAGCCGTCCGCGGCGATCTCGATGTCGTCGATGATGCGGACCCCGTGCCCGAGCCGGTCCGCGCCGCACCACTGGAGGGCCTGCCAGATCGACGGCAGCCCGAAGGCCTCGCCGGCGTGGATGGTGAAGTGGTTGTTCTCGCGCTTGAGGTACTCGAAGGCGTCGAGGTGCCGGGTGGGCGGGTAGCCCGCCTCCGCGCCGGCGATGTCGAAGCCGACGACGCCCCGGTCGCGGTGGCGGTTGGCGAGTTCGGCGATCTCCAGCGCACGGGCGGCGTGCCGCATCGCGGTGAGCAGGGCGCCGACGCGGATCCGGTGGCCGTTCTCGCGGGCGATCCGCTCGCCGTCCCGGAAGCCCTCGTCGACGGCCTCGACGACCTCCTCGAGGGTGAGGCCGCCGTCGAGGTGCTGCTCGGGCGCGTACCGCACCTCGGCGTAGACGACGCCGTCCTCGGCGAGGTCCTCGGCGCACTCGCGGGCGACCCGGACCAGCGCCTCGCGGGTCTGCATGACGGCGACGGTGTGGGAGAAGGTCTCCAAGTACCGTTCCAGCGAACCGGAGTCGGCGGCCTCCCGGAACCAGATGCCGAGCTTGTCGGGGTCGGTCTCGGGGAGGCGGGTGTACCCGGCGTCCCGGGCGAGGTCGACGACGGTGCCGGGCCGCAGTCCGCCGTCGAGATGGTCGTGCAGCAGAACCTTGGGCGCCCGGCGGATCTGCTCCGGGCTGGGGGCGGCGCCCTTCTGGATGCTCTGGCTCGTCATTTCCGCACTCTAACTCCTACGCGCGTAGACCGCCCGGTGGACCACTCGGTCGATACGCAACGGTGACCGCACGGCCGGGTGGAGTACACCGACGCTTCTGACACTGTTCTGTCATGGGACAGCAAGCGACGCCGCTTCGGTCGGCCAGCCTGGGGAGGGTCATCGGTCCGGAGCCGCGGGCGGTGAGCGGGGCGGTACTGCTGCTCCCCGGCGGTGAGGAAGTCTCCGGCCGCAGGCCCTCGCCCCTGTGGCCGACCGCCTCCGTGCGCGCCCTCGGGCGCAAACTCGCCCGCGCGGGACGGGAGGAGGGCCTGGCCGTGCACGTCGTGCGGTACCGCTACCGCGGCTGGAACGGCAGCGAGGCCCATCTGGCCGCCGACGCCTCCTGGGCCGCCGACGAGACCGTACGGCGCTACGGGGACGTCCCCGTGTGTCTGGCCGGCGTCGACATGGGCGGACGGGCGGCGCTGCGCGCGGCCGGCCACGAGGCCGTCGACTCCGTGCTGGCCGTGGCTCCCTGGCTGCCCGAGGAGGATGTGGCGGTGCCACCCGAACCGGTGAAGCAGCTGGCGGGGCGGCGGGTGCTGATCGTGCACGGCACCAATGACGAACGGACCGACCCGGAGCTGTCGTTCCGGCTGGCGGCGCGGGCGAAGAAGGCGAACCGGGACGTGTGCCGGTTCGAAGTGCACTCGGACGGGCACGGCTTGCACCAGCACCGTGCCGAAGTGCTGTGCCTGTGCGAGGACTTCGTGATGGGGGCGTTGTTCGGGAAGGGTTTCTCCCGGCCCGTCGAGGACGCGTTCGCCGCCCCGCCGCCGCTGGGGCTCCGGATGCCGCTGGCCTCGGGGTTCGGGCGGTCGTTGCGGCGGTAGGCGGCGGGGTCCCGGTCTACGGCAGCAGGTTGCCCCTCCTCGACAGCAGGAACTTCTTGAAGGCCGCCACCGGCGGGGTGTCGGGGTGGCCGTCCAGCCAGGCCACCCCGATCTCGCGGGCCGCCCTGGGGGCGGTGACCGTCAGTTCGACCACGCCGGGGCGGGGGACGGCGGGGGGCGGCAGCAGCGCCACACCGAGGCCCGCGGCCACCAGGCCGCGCAGGGTCTCCGCCTCCTCGCCCTCGAAGGCGATCCGCGGGCGGAAGCCCGCCTCCTGGCAGAGGTCGTCGGTGATGCGGCGCAGGCCGTAGCCGGGTTCCAGGGTCACGAAGGTCTCGTCGGCGGCCTCGGCGAGGCGGACGCGCCGGCGGGCGGCGAGGCGGTGGTCGGCGGGCACGACCAGGCGCAGCTTCTGTTCGTCGAGGCGGCGGGCGACGAGGTCGGGGGCGTCCGGCACCGGCGAGGTCAGGCACAGGTCCAGTTCGCCGGCGCGCAGCCGCTCCAGCATCGCCTCGCCGTAGTTCTGGACCAGGCTGAAGCGGACGCGGGGATGATCCGCGCGGAAGGCGTGGATCAGGCCGGGGACGGTCTCGGCGCCCATGGTGTGCAGGAAGCCGAAGGCGACCTTGCCGGTGGCCGCGTCGGCGTCGGCGCGCACCTCGTCGGCGGCGCGCTCGACCTCGGCGAGGGCGCGTTCGACGGAGGTGAGGAAGGTGCGGCCGGCGGGGGTGAGGGAGACGGTGCGGCCGCGGCGGGCGAAGAGGTCGACGCCGAGGTCCTGTTCGAGGCGGACCATGGCGCGCGACAGGGTCGACTGCGGGACCTGCATCTCCTGCGCGGCCCGTGTGACGTGCTCGGTGCGGGCGACGCCCGCGAAGTGTGCGAGCCGCGGGGCGAGCAGTGTGACGATGTCTTCTGTGTCACCGGACGGTGACAGCTGCCTCTGTGACCTCTGCTGATGCGCCATGGGAACGATTATGGAGTTTCCGTGCATTGGACGGATGAGCGGGGCGGTCCGTAGGTTCGAGGCATGTCTCCCGCCAGTACCGGGGCGTCCACCACCATGGACGCCGTCGCGACCGTTCCCGCCCCCTCCGCCCCCGCCACACCCTCCGCCGGTTCCCGCTCCTCCTCCGACTCGCGGATGGCTCCGGGCGGTCCCGGCTACCGCCGGATGAGTTTCGCCCTGTTCCTGGCCGGGGTGGCGACCTTCGCCCTGCTGTACTCCACGCAGGCGCTGCTGCCGCTGATCTCCGGCGAGTTCGGGGTCGCGGCGAGCGACGCGAGCTGGACGGTGGCGGCGGCGACCGGCGGCCTGGCCCTGTTCGTCCTGCCGATGAGCGCCCTGTCGGAGCGCTACGGCCGTCGTACGGTGATGACCGGCTCGTTGGCGGTCGCGGTCGGTCTGGGGCTGCTGGTCCCCTTCGCGCCGTCGCTGGGCGCCCTGGTGGTGCTGCGCGGTCTGCAGGGGGCGGCGCTGGCCGGTCTGCCGGCGTCCGCCACCGCCTATCTCGCCGAGGAGGTCCGTCCGCGGGCCCTGGTCACGGCGATCGGCCTGTTCGTGGCGGGCAACAGCGTCGGCGGGATGAGCGGCCGGGTCATCACCGGCTGGGTCGCGCAGGAGTGGGGCTGGCGGGTCGCGGTCGCGGTGATCGGCGTGGTCGCGGTGGTCTGCGCGGTCGCGTTCCGTCTGCTGCTGCCGGCGCCGCGGCACTTCACGCCCGGTTCGCTGCGTCCGCGGGTGCTGGCCCGTACGGTCCGCGACCACCTGGCCGATCCGCTGCTGCGCCGTCTGTACGCGATCGGCGCGCTGTTCATGACCGTCTTCGGCGGCGTGTACACGGTCATCGGCTACCGGCTGACCGGGGCGCCGTTCTCGCTGCCGCAGGGCATCGTCGGCTCGATCTTCCTCGTCTACCTGGTGGGCACGGTGTCCGCGTCGACGGCGGGCCGGCTGGTCGGCCGCCTGGGCCGGCGCGGGGCCCTGTACCTGGCGGGCGGTACGACGGCCACCGGTCTGCTGGTCTCCCTCGCCGACTCGCTCCCGCTGGTCCTGCTGGGCCTGGTGCTGATCACGGCGGGCTTCTTCGCGGGGCACGCGGTGGCGTCCTCGGCGGTCGGCAAGACGGCGACGACGGGCCGCGCGCAGGCCTCGGCGCTCTACCAGTCCGCGTACTACATCGGTTCCAGCGCGGGCAGCACGGTCGGCGCGACGGCGTTCCACGCGGGCGGCTGGGCCGGCACGGTGGGCGTGGGCGTCCTGGCGGTGGCCGGCGTCGTGGCGATCACGGTGCTCGGTTCGCGGGCGGCGCGCCGGCAGCCCCCGGCCGCCGCGCACTGAGGTCCACGCGTCCGGGCACTCCACGGTATTCGTCCCGTCCTACCCCCTGCGAGCTGCGGCTCCGCCGGCTCGAGGGGCCGTTGTCAGTGGGCTGCGGTAGCTTCCGAAGTACGGGGGCGCACAAGGCGCGACAGAACGGCCCACAGGGGCGGGTGGACGACGATGAGCGACAGTACGGCGACGGTGGAAGACCTCGATGCCAGGCTGGAGAGACACCGGGTCGAGCTGACGGGGTACTGCTACCGCATGCTCGGCTCCTCCTTCGAGGCGGAGGACGCGGTGCAGAACACCCTGGTGCGCGCCTGGCGGAGCTACGACAGGTTCGAGGGCCGTTCCTCCCTGCGGTCCTGGCTGTACCGCATCGCGACCAACGTCTGCCTGGACATGCTGTCCGCGGGCAGCAAGCGGGCCCGCCCGATGGACCTCTCCGAGTCCACGCCGCTCGCCCGGGCCGCGCTCTCCCCCCGCCCGGACCACACCTGGCTGGAGCCCGTGCCCGACGCGCGCGTGCTGCCCACGGTGGAGGACCCGGCGGAGGCCGCCGTGGCCAAGGAGTCGGTGCGGCTGGCGTTCGTGGCCGCGCTCCAGCAACTGCCGCCCAAGCAGCGGGCCGTGCTGATCCTGCGCGAGGTGCTGGCGTGGCGGGCGAGCGAGGTCGCCGAACTGCTGGAGACCTCGGTCGCCTCGGTGAACAGCGCGCTCCAGCGGGCCCGCGCGACCCTCGCCGAGCGCGCCGACTCCGCCGCCGACGCGGCGGTCTCCGACCCGTTGGACGAGGAGCAGCAAAAACTCCTGGAGCGCTATGTGGCGGCCTTCGAGGGGTACGACATGTCGGCGCTGACGGCCCTCCTCCACGAGGACGCCGTCATGACGATGCCGCCGTTCGACCTGTGGCTGACCGGCCACGACGACATCGCGGGCTTCATGACCACGATCGGCTCGGCCTGCGAGGGTTCGCGCCTGCTGCCGGTCCAGGTCAACGGCCTGCCGGGGTTCGCGCAGTACAAGCCGGACCCGGAGAGGGGCGGGTACACGCCCTGGGCGGTGCAGGTGCTGGAGATCTCAGACGGCCGCCTCACCGGATTCCACTTCTTCCTCGACACCCAGCGGTGGTTCCCGCTGTTCGGGGTCCCCCTCCACCTCGAAGCGGAGTCCGACCAGGTCGAGCAGGGCGAGTAGCGCCGGATCGGGGGCGCGCAGGCGGATGCGCCCGCCGACCCGGCCGGCCGTCAGCCGGAGCCGCGCCAGCAGGTCGACGGCCATGAGCCCCGGCGTCCCGAGCCCGGCCGCGTCGCAGACGACCACGCCGGCCGCGGCGCCCTCGGCGTCCGCGGTGTTCTCGGCGTCCGCGGTGTTCTCGGCGTCCGCGGTGTTCTCGGCGTCCGCGGTGTTCTCCAACAGAACCCGCAGTTCGTCGCAGAGCCCTGCCACCCGGCTCCGGGTGACGGGGCCGGTCAGGATGAGTACGGGGGGTGTCGTCGCGTCCACGGAGGGTGGACCGGACGGGCGCGCACAACTCATCGCCGCCACGACTCATCGCATCACCGGACTACGTCACACACCTGTTTGCCTAAAGCCTTTAGGCAGATGCAGACTGGTCTCAGGTATCCGGCGAGAGGACGTGGAGAACCGTCATGGTGCGCGCAGGCCTGACCCCGGAGCGGCTGACCCGGGCGGGCGCGGAGATGGCCGACGAGGTCGGCTTCGACCAGGTGACCGTCTCGGCGCTGGCCCGCCGGTTCGACGTCAAGGTCGCGAGCCTGTACTCGCACGTGCGGAACTCGCACGACCTGAAGACGCGGATCGCGCTGCTGGCCCTGGAGGAGCTGGCCGACCGGGGCTCCGCCGCGCTGGCCGGCCGCTCCGGCAAGGACGCCCTCACCGCCCTGGCCGACGTCTACCGCGACTACGCCCACGAGCACCCCGGCCGCTACGAGGCCGCCCGGTTCCGGCTCGCCCCGGAGGCCGCCGCGGCGAGCGCGGGGGCGCGGCACTCCCGGATGACCCGGGCCGTCCTGCGCGGCTACGACCTCACCGAACCCGACCAGACGCACGCCGTGCGGCTGCTCGGCAGCGTCTTCCAGGGCTACGTCAGCCTCGAACAGGCCGGCGGCTTCAGCCACAGCGCGCCCGACTCCCAGGAGTCCTGGTCCCGCATCCTCGACGCCCTCGACGCGCTGCTGCGCAACTGGCCCGGCCCGGACCCCTCCCCCACGACCCGTCGAAACGCAGGATGAAGCGATGTCTTCCGAGACCCACTGGATCACCACCCCCCTCACCGACGACCTGCTGCGCGGGGCCCTGGAGACCGAGCGCACCGAGCACGGTCTGCTGCCGCACCGGCTGCCCGCCCGGGCCCGCGCCCAGTGCGCCGACGGGCAGCTGGCCATGGCCGAGTCCCAGCCGTCCGGCGTCCGGCTGGTCTTCCGCACCCGGGCCACCGCCGTCGAACTGGACACGCTGCCCACCAAGCGGGACTACGTGGGCGCGCCGCCCCGGCCGGACGGCCTGTACGACCTGGTCGTCGACGGACGCCTGGTGGGCCAGGGCACCGTGACGGCCGGTCACGTCCTGACCGTCGACATGGCGGCGGGAACCTTCGAACGCCGCCCCGGCCGCCCCGGCACGCTCCGCTTCACGGACCTGCCCGAGGGCGTCAAGAAGGTCGAGATCTGGCTGCCGCACAACGAGACCACCGAACTCGTCGCCCTGCGCACCGACGCCCCCGTGGAACCGGTGGGCGCCCCGGACCGCCGGGTCTGGCTGCACCACGGCAGTTCGATCAGCCACGGCTCGGACGGCGCGAGCCCCACCCGCATCTGGCCCGCGCACGCCGCCGGGCTCGGCGGGGTGGAGCTGATCAACCTCGGGCTGGGCGGGAGCGCCCTGCTCGACCCGTTCGTCGCGCGGGTGCTGCGGGACACTCCGGCCGATCTGATCAGCGTCAAGATCGGCATCAACCTCGTCAACACGGACCTGATGCGGCTGCGGGCCTTCGGGCCCGCCGTGCACGGGTTCCTCGACACCGTGCGGGAGGGGCATCCCGACACGCCGCTGCTGGTCGTGTCGCCCATCCTGTGCCCCATGCACGAGGACACGCCCGGTCCCACCGCGCCGGACATGCGGGGGCTGGAGAAGGGGGTGCTGCGGTTCGTCCCCATGGGGGACCCGGCGGAGGTGCCGGGCGGGAAGCTGACCCTGCGGGTCGTCCGGGAGGAGCTGGCGCGGATCGTCGGGGAGCGGGCCGCCGACGATCCGGAGCTGCACCACCTCGACGGGCGGGAGCTGTACGGGGAGCGGGACGTCGAGGAGTTCCCGCTGCCCGACCAGCTGCACCCGGACGCGGCGACGCACCGGCTGATGGGCGAGCGGTTCGCCGCGGCCGCCTTCGGCGAAGGGGGAGCGTTCGGGTGAGGGCGGCCGGGGCCCCCACCGCCCCTTTCCGGGGGCTGCCGCCCCCGGACCCCCGCTTTCGGCCTGGACGGCCTCGTCCCCAAGCGCCGGACGGGCTGGTGGGACCGGCCCTCGCCCGCAGAGCACCGCGGGCCCGGCCCACCCGTCCGTACCGGCTCCTGGATGCCGGCTCTCAGGCGATGCGCTCCAGCACCACCGGCGACGCCGTGTACGGCGTTCCCGCGGCGGCGATGTCGTACGAGCCCTCCACCGCCTGGAGGGCGTAGGCGAAGCGGTCCGGGGTGTCGGTGTGGAGGGTCAGCAGGGGCTGGCCCTCGGTGACGGTGTCGCCGGGCTTGGCGTGGAGTTCGATGCCGGCGCCCGCCTGCACCGGGTCCTCCTTGCGGGCGCGGCCCGCGCCCAGACGCCAGGCGGCGACTCCGACGCCGTAGGCGTCCAGACGGGTGAGGACACCGCCGGCCGGGGCCTTGACGACGTGCTGTTCCCGGGCGGTGGGCAGGGGGGCGTCGGGGTCGCCGCCCTGGGCGGTGATCATGCGGCGCCAGGCGTCCATCGCGGAGCCGTCGGCCAGGGCCTTCGCCGGATCGGCGTCCCTGAGGCCGGCCGCGTCCAGCATCTCGCGGGCCAGCGCCAGGGTGAGTTCGACGACGTCGGCCGGGCCGCCGCCCGCCAGGACCTCGACCGACTCACGGACCTCCAGGGCGTTGCCCGCGGTCAGGCCGAGGGGGGTGGCCATGTCGGTGAGGAGGGCGACCGTCCGGACGCCGTGGTCGGTGCCGAGGCCCACCATCGTGGAGGCCAGCTCGCGTGCGTCCTCGATGGTCTTCATGAAGGCGCCGGTCCCGACCTTCACGTCCAGGACGAGGGAGCCCGTTCCCTCGGCGATCTTCTTCGACATGATCGAGGAGGCGATCAGGGGGATCGCCTCGACCGTGCCGGTGACGTCGCGCAGGGCGTACAGCTTCTTGTCGGCGGGGGCCAGGCCGTCGCCCGCCGCGCAGATCACGGCGCCGGTGGTGTCGAGGACGTGCAGCATCTCCTCGTTGGAGAGGAGGGCGCGCCAGCCGGGGATGGACTCCAGCTTGTCGAGGGTGCCGCCGGTGTGGCCGAGGCCGCGGCCCGAGAGCTGCGGGACCGCCGCGCCGCAGGCGGCCACCAGGGGGGCGAGCGGGAGGGTGATCTTGTCGCCGACGCCGCCCGTGGAGTGCTTGTCGGCGGTCGGACGGGACAGGGACGAGAAGTCCATGCGCTCGCCGGAGGCGATCATCGCGGCCGTCCAGCGGGCGATCTCGCGGCGGTTCATGCCGTTGAGCAGGATCGCCATGGCGAGCGCGGACATCTGCTCGTCGGCGACCTCGCCACGGGTGTAGGCGTCGATGACCCAGTCGATCTGTTCGTCGCTGAGCTCACCGCGGTCCCGCTTGGTGCGGATGACGGAGATGGCGTCCATGGCCATGGGTTTCCTTCCGGGGTGCAGAAGTTTCTGAGGTGCGCCGGCTTCCGGGGGAAGCCGGCGCGGAAACGTGCGCGGCCCCTCTGCCCGGCGGTTCACGCGAGTCAGAGGGGCCGCACGGGAGTCACTTGGCGAGGTGGTCCGGGCCGAAGGCCTGCGGGAGCATCTCCGCCAGCGGCAGGATCCCCGCCGGCGTCTCCAGCAGCAGGTCCGGTCCGCCGAACTCGTGGAGCAACTGGCGGCAGCGGCCGCACGGGACGAGGATCTCGCCCCGGCCGTCCACGCAGGTGAAGTGCGTGAGCCGGCCGCCGCCGGTGCGCTGCAGCTCCGAGACCAGCCCGCACTCGGCGCACAGGCCGATGCCGTAGGAGGCGTTCTCGACGTTGCAGCCGGAGACGGTACGGCCGTCGTCGACCAGGGCCGCCACGCCGACCGGGTACCCCGAATAGGGGGCGTACGCGTGGCTCATGGCCTCGCGGGCCAGCTCGCGCAGGGCGTCCCAGTCGACGGTGCCGGCGGCCGGGGTCACTTGCCCTGCCCCTTGCGGTAGGGCAGACCGTCGGCCTTGGGCATGCGCAGGCGTTGCGCGGAGAGCGACAGCACCAGCAGCGTCACGATGTACGGGGCCGCCGAGACGACCTGGCGCGGCACCTCGTCCACGCTGGTGTACCAGAAGAACATCACGGCCGAGATCACCGCGGTGACGACGGCGGAGACGTACTTCTTCTTCCAGGCCAGGTAGGCCGCGCCGAACACCAGCAGGATCGCGAGGAGCAGGATCAGGGCGTGCACGTTGGTGGTGCCGCCGCGCAGGTTGAGGCTGTCGGTGTAGCCGAACAGGCCGGCGCCGAGGGCGAGGCCGCCCGGCATCCAGTTGCCGAAGATCATCGCGGCGAGGCCGATGTAGCCGCGGCCCGCGGTCTGGCCGTCGAGGTACACGTTCGAGGCGACGATCGACAGGAAGGCGCCGCCGAGGCCGGCGAAACCGCCCGAGATGATCACGGCGATGTACTTGTACTTGTAGACGTTGACGCCGAGGGACTCGGCGGCCACCGGGTTCTCGCCGCAGGAGCGCAGGCGCAGGCCGAAGGCGGTCCGCCACAGCACCCACCAGGTGGCGGGGACGAGCGCCACCGCGACGACGGTCAGCGGGGAGAGGTTGGTGACCACGCCGCCGACCAGGCCGGCGATGTCGGAGACCAGGAACCAGTGCTTGTCGTTGAGGGTCTCCAGCCAGCCGGACAGGCCGGGGATGTCGAAGGTGCCCAGCGACTCGATCGGCGGGGACTGCTTGGAGGAGCCCTGCGGGGCCTCCTCGAAGGTGAACTTCGACAGGTAGCGGGTGGTGCCCAGGGCCAGGATGTTCAGCGCCACACCTGAGACGATGTGGTTGACGTTGAAGGTGACGGTGGCGACGGCGTGCAGGACGGCGCCGAGCGCGCCGCCGATGATGCCGAAGGCGACACCGGTCCAGGGGCCCCACTGGTAGCCGGCCCAGGCGCCGAACCAGGTGCCGAGGATCATCATGCCCTCGAGACCGATGTTGACGACGCCCGCCCGCTCGGCCCACAGACCGCCGAGGCCGGCGAGACCGATCGGCACGGCGAGACGCAGCGCGGTGGACATCTGGCCGGTCGAGGTGATGCCGTCCGCGCCGGAGATCAGGCGGACGATCGAGGTCAGGACCAGCACGCCCGCGATGACCAGCAGGAGCACCGGGAGAGACATGCGGCGGCCGCCCTTGCCGGGCTGCTTCGCCTGCGGCTTGGCGATGGTCGCGGTGGACATCAGGCCGCCACCTCCTTCTTGGCGTTGTTGTTGGCGGCCTCGGCCAGTTCGGCGCCGACCCGCTTCTGCTGGCGGCGCAGACCCCACTGGCGCACGGCCTCGTAGGAGATGACGACCGCGAAGACGATCAGGCCCTGCATGATCGTGGCGATCTCCTTCTCGTACGCCACCGGGGTCGCGTAGTCGAGGGCGGGCGAGGTCTTCTCCAGGAAGGCCCACAGCAGGGCGGCGAGCGCGATGCCGCCCGGGTTGTTGCGGCCGAGCAGGGCGATGCCGATGGCGGTGAAGCCGAGGCCGGCCGGGAAGCTGAGGCTGTAGGTGTGCGCGGCACCGAGCAG
This sequence comes from Streptomyces sp. NPDC017202, assembly GCF_044331705.1. Taxonomy (NCBI): domain Bacteria; kingdom Bacillati; phylum Actinomycetota; class Actinomycetes; order Kitasatosporales; family Streptomycetaceae; genus Streptomyces; species Streptomyces sp. NPDC017202. The sequence continues at coordinate 29,185 of NZ_JBIRNP010000023.1, forward strand.
CAGCGGCAGACCGGACAGGCCGGCGACGGCGCCGGAGATCAGCATCGCGGTGAGGACCATGCGCTTGGCGTTGACGCCGGAGGCCGCGGCGGCCGTCTCGGACTCGCCGGTGGCGCGCAGGTCGAAGCCGAAGCGGGTGCGGTTGAGGACGACCCAGTAGCCGATGCCGAGGGCGATGGCGAGGAAGACCAGGCCGTAGATCTCGCCGACGTCCGGGCCCAGGTCGATGCCGGGCACCCAGCCGGAGTCCTTCATGACGCCGGTGGTGACGTTGTCGCCGACCAGGACGCCGAAGTTCTCGCGGAGGGTGAGGTAGCCGATGAGGCTGGTGGCGATCGCGTTGAGCATGATCGTCGCGACGACCTCGCTGACGCCCCGGGTGACCTTCAGGACGCCCGCGATGCCCGCCCAGAAGGCGCCGGTGAGCGCGCCGACGAGGAGCAGCAGCGGGATCTGGAGGAAGGACGGCAGCGCCACGTGGGCGCCGACCACCGCGGTCATCATCGCGGCGAGGCGGTACTGGCCGTCGACGCCGATGTTGAACAGGTTCATCCGGAAGCCGAGGGCGACCGCGAGGGCGGCGACGTAGTACAGCGAGGCCTGGTTGACGATCAGGACCTGGACGTCGGAGTAGGGGATCTGCTCCAGCATCAGCCGGTACGGCTCGAACGGGTTCTTGCCGGAGGCGATCAGCACGATCGACGTCAGCAGGATCGCCGAGACCAGCGCGATGACCGGGCCGGCCACCGCGAGGAGCAGGCGCTCCTTGTCGAACTTCTTCATCGGGCCTCGTCCTCCGGGGCGGCTTCTTCTTCGACGTGCTCGAGGTGCCCGGACACGGCGCCGGTCATGGCCGAGCCGAGTTCCTCGGGGGTGACGGTCGCCGGGTCGGCGTCGGCGACCAGCCTGCCGTCGAAGATCACCCGGAGGGTGTCCGACAGGCCGATCAGCTCGTCCAGGTCGGCGGAGATCAGCAGCACGGCCAGGCCTTCGCGGCGGGCCTCGCGGATGCGGTCCCAGATCTGCGCCTGCGCGCCGACGTCCACACCGCGGGTGGGGTGGGCGGCGATCAGGAACTTGGGGTTGTGGCTCATCTCGCGGCCGACGATCAGCTTCTGCTGGTTGCCGCCGGAGAGGGAGGCGGCGGTGACGTCGATGCCGGGGGTGCGGACGTCGTACTCCTCGACGATCCGGCGGGTGTCGGCCTGCGCGCCCTTGGGGTTGAGCCAGAAGCCCTTGGCGTTGGGGGTCTCGGTGACGTGGCCGAGGATGCGGTTCTCCCAGAGGGGGGCCTCCAGGAGCAGGCCCTGGCGGTGGCGGTCCTCGGGGATGTAGCCGACGCCGGACTCGCGGCGCCTGCGGGTCGGCCAGGGGGTGATGTCCTCGCCGAGGAAGGCGATGGTGCCGGAGTCGGCGTTCTTGGTGCCGATCAGGGCGTCGATCAGTTCCGTCTGGCCGTTGCCCTCGACACCGGCGATGCCCATGATCTCGCCGGCGTGGATGGTGAAGGTGACGTCGTCGAGGGCCTTCTTGATCACGCCGGGCGCCTCGACGAGGGAGCCGGGGCCCACGGGCTCGGCCTCCACGCCCAGGGAGGCGCCGCCGCCGGCGTAGACGGTGAGGTTCTCGACCTTGATGACGGGCTGGTCGGTGACGGTCGACTCGGCCGTCTCCGGGGTGGGGAGTTCGCTGCCGACCATCATCTCGGCGAGCTGGCGGGGGGTCGTCTCGGCGGGTACGGCCGTGCCGACGGTCGTCCCGCGCCGGATGACCGTGATCTCGTCGGCCACCGACAGGACCTCGCCCAGCTTGTGGGAGATGAAGATGACGGAGAGGCCCTCGGACTTCAGTTCGCGCAGGTTGGCGAAGAGGGCGTCGACCTCCTGCGGGACCAGGACGGCGGTCGGCTCGTCGAGGATGAGGTGGCGGGCGCCGCGGTAGAGGACCTTGAGGATCTCCACGCGCTGGCGGTCGGCGACACCGAGGTCCTCGACCAGGGCGTCGGGGCGTACGCCGAGACCGTAGCGGTCGGAGATCTCCTTGATCTTCCTGCGGGCGCCGCCGCCGATGCCGTACAGCTTCTCGCTGCCGAGCACCACGTTCTCCAGGACGGTCAGGTTGTCCGCGAGCATGAAGTGCTGGTGGACCATGCCGATGCCGCATGCGATGGCGTCGGCGGGGCTGGAGAAGCTCACCTGCTCGCCGTCGACCGCGATGGTGCCCTCGTCCGGCTTCTGCATGCCGTAGAGGATCTTCATCAGGGTCGACTTGCCGGCGCCGTTCTCGCCGACGAGGGCGTGCACGGTGCCCTCACGGACGGTCAGGTGGATGTCGTGGTTGGCGACGACACCGGGGAATCGCTTGGTGATGCCCGCGAGCTCCACCGCGACGGTCGACGGGGCGGTGAGCGGAGGGCTGCTGGACGCGTCGATGGCGCACTCTCCTCGGGAAAGGGGCCGCTCTACGCGCGTAGCGCCCCTGCTTTAAATAGTGCCCGGATCTGATCGATCTTGATGACCGGCCTTTCGGTCGGTCTCGATCCGTTCCGAGCATTCTGCCGCGCGAACGGGGCGCGGGGAGTCATCGTCCCCGCACCCCGTTCCGAGGTCGTAACGCTGTCATTACAGCGCTTCTTCGGCCATGCCTTCGACCGTTCTCGTCAGGTCCCGGCAGGTCGACGACACGGTCGTCAGGTCGGTCAGGCCGGTCAGGAGGTCTTCACCGTGATGGTGCCGCTCTTGATGCCTTCCTCGGCCTTCTTGACGGCGTCCTGGATCTCCTTGTTGCCCGAGAAGGTCGGGTTGGAGTTCGCCAGGCTCACGCCGCCGTTGGCGAGGTCGCCGCGGACCACACCGGTGGCGGGCTTGCCGTCCTCGACCGACTTGGCGAGCGTGAAGACCGCGCCCTCGACGTTCTTCATGGCGGAGGTGAGGATCGAGTCCTTGTACGCCTTGAGCGCGTCCTGCTTGTACTGGTCCGAGTCGACGCCGATGGCCCAGATCTTGTTGGCGCTGGCGGCCTTGATGACGCCCTGGCCGGAGAGGCCGGCGGCGGCGTAGACGACGTCGGCGCCGGCGTCGATCTGGCCGTCCGCGGCGTTCTCGCCCTTGTCCGGGCTGGAGAAGCCGCCCTCGGCCGCGGTCTCGGTCAGGTACTGCGACTTGACCGTGACGCCCTTCTTGGTGTCCGCGACGCCCTGCTTGTAGCCGGCCTCGAACTTGTGGATCAGGGGGACGTCCACACCGCCGATGAAGCCGACCACGTTGGACTTGGTCGCCTTGGCGGCGGCGACGCCCGCCAGGTAGGAGGCCTGCTCCTCGGAGAAGACGAGGTCGGCCACGTTGTCGGCCTTGGTCTGCTCGTCGTCCACGATGCCGAAGGTGGTCTTCGGGTACTTGGCCGCGACCTCCTTGACGGCCGGCGCGTAGGCGAAGCCGACGCCGATCACCGGGTTGTAGCCCTGCTTGGCGAGGCTCTCCAGACGCTGCACCTTGTCGGCGTCGGACTCGCCGTCCTGCGGCTCGACGGCGGTCGACTTGTAGCCGAACTCCTTGTCGGCCTTCTCCATGCCCGCGGTGGCGGCGTCGTTGAAGGACTGGTCGCCCTTGCCGCCGACGTCGTACGCGAGGGCGAGGCCCAGGTTCTTGTCGTCACCGGAGGAGGACGACGTGGAGGAGCTTCCGCAAGCGGAAACGGTGACAGCGAAGGCTGCGGTAGCAACACCAGCAACCGCGATACGGGACACCCGGCGCATGGAACGAGACTCCTTTGTGCAAGCGCCCATACCAGGCGCTGGTTCCGCCGCAGCGTAACGCGCGTAGACCAGACGGAAAAACCCTTCTGTCCGGTCCGTTACCGAGCTGTGGCCACAGTTCACGCTCCAGCCTACGGACCCCGGAGCGCCACGTGCGGGAGGTCAGGGCCGCTGGTCTGCGAGGACGCCCTCGATGGGCGCAGGAGGGGGGGCTCCGCGGGCGGCTCCGCGGGTGGCTCCGCCGGTGACGGGGGCTCCGGGCCGGGGGCGCCTCGTGGGGCGGGCAGCGGCCCCCGCCGGGACCGGGGCGGGTGTCCCGCTCCCGCCGCCCCTTTCCGTCCCGACCCTGGAGACTGCCGCCCCCATACCCCCGCTCTCGGCCTGAACGGCCTCGTCCTCAAGCGCCGGACGGGCTGGGAGTCGGCCCCCGACGTGAGAGGAGCGAGGCCGGAGAACGCGGACGGCCCTGCCCGCGCACCCCCGGACGGGGCGCGCGGGCAGGGCCGCTGCCGCGACGGGTGGGTCACTTCGTGTCGACGGTGACCTTGCCGTCGATGATGTCCTGCTTGGCCTTGTCCACGGCGCCGACGACGTCCGTCATGGCCTTGTACTTGGGGTTGGTGTCGGCGAAGCCGACGCCGTCGTTGGAGAGGCTGCCGCGGACCACGCCGGCCAGGGGCTTGCCCTCGTGGACGGACTTGGCGAGGTCGTAGACCGCGCCGCCGACGTTCTTCAGCGCCGAGCCGAGGATGTAGTCCTTGTACGCGGCCAGCGAGGTCTGGGAGTACTGGTCGGAGTCGACGCCGATGGCCCACACCTTCTTGCCGGCGGCCTCGGAGATCACGCCCTGCCCGGACAGGCCGGCCGCGTGGTAGATGACGTCCGCGCCGGCCTCGATCTGGCCGCTCGCCCCCGCCTTGCCCTTGTCGGGGCTGGAGAAGCCGCCCTCCTGGGGCGTCTCGGTGAGGTACTGCGACTCGATCTTGATGGCCGGGTTGACCGACTTGGCCCCCTGGACGTAGCCGGCCTCGAACTTGTGGATGAGCGGGATGTCCACGCCGCCGATGAAGCCGATGTGCGCCTTCTTGGAGGCCTTCGCGGCGGCGACGCCGGCGAGGTAGGAGGCCTGCTCCTCGTGGAAGACGAGGTCGGCGACGTTCTTCGCCGTCACGGTCTCGTCGTCGATGATGCCGAAGGTGGTGTCCGGGAACTTCGCGGCGACCTCCTTGACGGCCGGCGCGTAGATGTAGCCGACGCCGATCACCGGGTTGTAGCCCGACTGGGCGAGCTGGGTGAGCCGCTGGACCTTGTCCGCGTCCGACTCGCCGTCCTGGGGCTCGACGTCCCGGCCGCCGATGCCGAACTCCTTGTCGGCCTTCTGGAAGCCGGCGTACGCGGCGTCGTTGAAGGACTGGTCGCCCTTGCCGCCGATGTCGTACGCCAGGCCGATGCCCTTTCCGGAGTACGTGCCGGACTCCTTGGCGTCGGCCTTGGAGCCGGTGCTCGACTCGCCGCAGCCGGTGGCCACCAGGGCCACGACCGCGACGGCCGCCGCCGCCTGGACGAACCCGGTCCTTCGAGATATGAGACGCACAGCAGCACCCTTCATCCCCACGGCGCCGTCACCGGCCCGCATTCCCCAATGTGACGCCTCCGGCACGGCTCCCCGACGGGCCGTCCCGAGGGGCGATTCCGGCGCACAGTAACGCGCGTAGAAGGGGAGGGGAACGGGGTTCCCGGTGGCCGTTATCGATTCGTGCCGCCCCCGGGTCGCCCCCGGGTCGCGCGGGTTACACCCCGGTGACACAGGTGGACGAAGGGGCGCCTTTCGGGCACCCCTTCGTCCGGGCCGTCACCGGCGTCCCGCGCTCACGCCGTCCGGGTCGCCGCGTCCAGCAGGGCCGCCGCGGTGAACAGCTCCACCCCCACGGTGATGGCGTGCTCGTCGGCGTCGAAGTCGCCCTGGTGCAGGTCGCGGACGGTGCGCTCGCCGGGGGTGCGGACGCCGAGGCGGGCCATGGCGCCGGGGACGCGCTCCAGGTACCAGGAGAAGTCCTCGCCGCCGAGGCTCTGCTCGGTGCTCTCCACCGCCTCCTCGCCGCGCCGGGCGACCATGGCGTCCCGGAGCAGGCCGGTGACGTCGGGGTCGTTGACGACCGGGGGGACGCCGCGGACGTAGTTGATCTCCGACTTGGCGCGGTGCAGGTTGGCGACCTCGTCGATCGCGGCGACGACGAGGTCCGGGGCGTCCCGCCAGGCCTCGATGTCCAGGCAGCGCACGGTGCCGGACAGCTCGGCGTGCTGGGGGATGACGTTCGGGGCGTGGCCGCAGTCGATCCGGCCCCAGGTCACCGCGAGACCGGCCCGGGTGTCGACGCGGCGGCCGACCAGCGCGGGCACGTCGGTGACGACGCGGGCGGCGGCGGTGACGAGGTCGGTGGTCAGGTGCGGGCGGGCGGTGTGGCCGCCGGGCCCCTCCAGGGAGATCTCCAGCCGGTCGCAGGCGGAGGTGATGGCACCGTTGCGCAGACCGATCAGACCGGCGTCCACGCGCGGGTCGCAGTGGACGGCGATGATCCGGCCGACGCCCTCCAGGGCGCCGTCCTCGATGGCGTCGGCGGCGCCGCCGGGCAGCACCTCCTCGGCGGGCTGGAAGATCAGCCGCACCGGCCGCGGGAGCCGGCCCTCGCGGTGCAGGCCGGCGAGGACCAGGCCGGCGCCGAGGACGACCGTGGTGTGCACGTCGTGACCGCAGGCGTGGGCGCGGTCGGGGACGGTGGAGCGGTAGGCGCAGTCGGCCTTGGTGTCGGGGATGGGCAGCGCGTCGATGTCGGCGCGCATCGCCAGGACGGGGGTGCCGTCGGTCCAGTCGCCGATGTCGCAGATGAGCCCGGTGCCGGCGGTGAGGACACGGGGCTTGAGGCCCGCCCTCTCCAGGCGCTCCTTGATCGCCGCCGTCGTACGGAACTCCTGGTTGCCCAGCTCGGGGTGCATGTGCATGTCGCGGCGGAAGGCGACGAGCTCGGCGCGCAGGGCCTCCGGCAAGCTGCCGGGGAGCACGGCTTCCCCTGAAGGATCGGCCTCGGACTCTCGGGACATCAGTTGCTTCACCCTCTGAAGGGTAGGACGCCGGGGTGGTCGGCTGACCCACGATCAACAAAACTTCAACCTGTTAGGGGAAGAAAAGTTGGCCGCCCGGCGCATGGCTGGCATTCGTGCTGGGTAAACTCCGCCGGTTTCCATCGAGTGGATCATGGTGTACCGGCCCGTCCCTCCATCTTCCTCCTCCACGGTTACCACGGCTCACTCGAAGCACGCCCGGCTGTCCACGGAGCGGACCGCCGGTTGACAGGGGCCGGGGCGTGGAGCGGGCGCGGTGCCGGTGTGTGGAGGGGTGCGGGGGCCTGCCGCTCCGCCGGTATCAGGCCCGGGACCGGGCCCGGGATCAGGCCGTGGCGACCCGGGCCAGGCGGTCCACTCCGCGGGCCGTCCCCGTGACGCCGGAGAGGAAGCTCTGGGCCCGGGGCGACGCGGTGCGGGTCAGCCAGGCCGGGTCGATGTCGCAGACCGCGACGCGGACGTCCGTGCCGGCGAGGGCCAGCGGGAGGGTGTGGACGACCGTGGAGGGGAAGCTGAGGACGGTCCTGCCGACGGGACCGCGGCGGGCGATGAGTTCGAGGGGCAGGTCGGGACGGACGACCTCCAGGCCCGTCTCCACGGCGAGGCGGTGGAGTTTCTCGGTGCTCTCGCGGCGGTGGGCGAAGTAGCGGGCGGCGCCGTGGGCCCTGGCGAGGACGCCGACGGCGTGCAGATAGCGGTCGCCGTCGATGACGCCGGTCTCGACGAGGGACGTACCGACCATGTCGGCGCCGTTCGTCACCCGGGGCGGGCCGAAGCGCTCGCGGGTCCAGGCGAAGGTGTGGGAGGTGACGGACACCCCGTCCGGGGCGTCCGTTATCGGCATGGCGGAGAAGACCTCCACGCGACGGGCCGGGCCGGGGGTGAGGCGGCGGCGGGCCGAGGAGGACACCGGCGCGAACAGCAGGTCGCGGGGGCCGGGACGGCCGCCCTTGCGGTGCCAGCGCACCAGGCGTTCGCCGCGGGCGAGCTGGCCGACGAACTCCATGGTGGCGGTGCCGTCGTCGACGACGACGAGGTCGTGGGCGCGGGTGATGGTCAGCAGGAGCTGGACGTACCGGGAGAACGGGTCCCCCATGACGATCCGGTCGGCCCGGCGCAGCTCGCGGGTGAGGCCGCCGATGGTCTGGAAGGGGGCCGCGGGGCCGCCGCGGGCCTCCTCCCAGCGGACCTCGTGGCCGTCCTGGCGGGCCAGTTCGGCCATGCGGCGCAGCTGGCCGCGGGTCATGGGGTCGGTCGGGGACAGGACGACGAGGGTGAACCCCGCGCCGGGCTCCTCCTGGGGACGCGGTCCCTGGGCGTGCGCCCACTCCAGGACGTTCAGGAGCTGCACCGGACTCTCGACGAACGCGAGGGTGTGGGGGGTGGTGCCGGGGTTCCCGGCGCGAGGGCTCATCGTCGTACGACCGTCCCGTGAGGCACTGGTAGCGGTGGCCGGAGGGGCTGCGGGGTCAGACGCCGACGGGTTCGCCGGCCGCCGCGGCGATCTCCGCCTCGGCGACGACGCCCGGGACGCGGCGCAGCTTCTTCATCGGGCCCAGCTCGGACTCGTAGACCTTCTTGACGCCGTCACCGAGGGAGGACTCGATGGTGCGGATGTCGCGCACCAGGCGCTGCAGGCCCTGCGGCTCGACGGAGGCGGCCTGGTCGGAGCCCCACATGGCGCGGTCGAGGGTGATGTGGCGCTCGACGAAGGTGGCGCCGAGGGCGACCGCGGCGAGGGTGGTCTGCAGGCCCGTCTCGTGACCGGAGTAGCCGATCGGGACGTTGGGGTACTCGGCCTGCAGGGTGTTGATGACGCGGAGGTTCAGCTCCTCGGCCTTCGCCGGGTACGTCGACGTGGCGTGGCAGAGCAGGATGTTGTCGCTGCCCAGGACCTCGACGGCGTGGCGGATCTGCTTCGGGGTGGACATGCCGGTGGAGAGGATGACGGTGCGGCCGGTCGCGCGCAGGGCGCGCAGCAGCTCGTCGTCGGTGAGGGACGCGGAGGCCACCTTGTGGGCGGGGACGTCGAACTTCTCCAGGAAGGCGACGGCCTCGGTGTCCCACGGGGAGGCGAACCAGGCGATGCCCTTCTCCTTGCAGTGCGCGTCGATCTGCCGGTACTCGTCCTCGCCGAACTCCACGCGGTGGCGGTAGTCGATGTACGTCATCCGGCCCCAGGGGGTGTCGCGCTCGATGTCCCACTGGTCGCGCGGGGTGCAGATCTCGGGCGTGCGCTTCTGGAACTTGACGGCGTCGCAGCCGGCCTCGGCGGCCACGTCGATGAGCTTGAAGGCGTTGTCGAGGTCGCCGTTGTGGTTGATGCCGATCTCGCCGCAGATGTAGACGGGGTGGCCGGGGCCGGCCGTGCGGGAACCGAACTGGCGGAGGCGGGAGTTGGTGCTCATGAGAGGGGTTCCTTACGTGGTGAGGGGGGCGGGGGAGTCGAGAGAGGGGCCGAGGATCCAGCCGGCGATCTCCCGGATCGCGCCGTCGCCGCCGGGGAGGGTGGTGACCGCGCGTGCGGCGCCGCGTACGACGTCGTGGGCGCTCGCGACCGCCACGGGCCAGCCCACGAGGGCGAAGCACGGGAGGTCGTTGACGTCGTTGCCGACGTAGAGCACGCGCTCCGGCGCGATGCCCTGCTCCTCGCACCAGTGCTTGAGTGCGAGGTCCTTGTGGTCGATGCCGTGCAGGACCGGGAGCCTGAGCTTCCGGGCGCGGGCGGCGACCACGGGGTTCTGTTCCGTGGACAGGATCAGCAGCTTCAGTCCGCTCCTGCGCAGGGCGGCGATGCCGAGGCCGTCGCCGCGGTGCACGGAGACGAACTCCCGTCCGTCGGAGTCGATCAGCACCCGGTCGTCGGTCTGGGTGCCGTCGAAGTCGAGGACGACCGCGTCGATGTCGGCGGCGGTCGGGAGCGGACCGGCGGGGGCCGGGGTCCCCGCGCGCGGGCGGGGCCCGGCCTCGGGGAGGTCCGCGTCGAAGAGGGGGGCGAGGGCGCGGGCGCGGGCCAGGTCGTGCGGGTCGTCGATCTCCAGCACGCGGGCCGGGTCGGTGCGCACGAGGTCGGTGCGGCCGAAGAAGCGGTGGCCGTGCTCGCGGAAGCCGGCCGCGTCCATGGCGTAGGCGGCGCCGGTCTCCAGGAGGTCCTGGGGGCGGTCCTGGCGGCGTGGGCGGTACGACTTGTCGTGGTTGACGCCGAAGCCGCCGTCCGGGCCGGTGCCGTCGGTGCTGTCGTCGGTGCCGTCGCGCCAGACGAAACCGTGGAAGGGGGCGACGGTGACGGCGGTGTCGGCACCGTGCTCGACGACCGCGGCGGCCACGCCGTCGATGTCCTCGCGGACGAGGAACGGGCTGGTGCACTGCACCAGGAGCACCGCGTCGACGGTCGTGCCGTGCCGGGCCTCGTGGGTGTCCATGGCGTGCAGGACGGCGGCCTCGGAGGTGGCGGTGTCGCCGGCGATGGCGGCCGGGCGCAGCACGACCTCGGCACCGGCCTCGCGGGCGGCCGCGGCGATGTCCTGGTCGTCGGTGGACACCACGACGTCGGTGACGAGCCGGCCGGCCAGGCACTCCCGCACGGCCCGCGCCACCAGGGGCACGCCGCCGACGGGCGCGAGGTTCTTCGCGGGGACGCCCTTGGACCCGCCGCGCGCGGGGATCACGGCGAGGACGCGGCGCACGCCCGCCTGGGAGGGGGACATGGGCGGGACTCCTTGACGGGGAGGGAGGGGAGGACGGACGCCGCTCATGACGCGCCGCGCACGGATCCGAGGGGGCCGACGGCCGTGTGGCGGGCGTTCACAGGTCGCCCATCCGGCGGATGACCGGGGCGACGCGCTGGACGCCGTGGCGGTAGGCGCCGCGGGCGGCGCGGCGGACGATCTGGCGGACCGGTCCGGGTCCCCGGTCCGCGGCCGGGGCTCCGGGCAGCGGGCTGCCGTCGGGACCGAGGTGGTGGCGGGCCAGGATGGCGGGGAGGTAGCCGGGGGCGGTGGCGGGTGTGTAGTAGGGGGTGAGCGGCGGCAGGCCGCCGGGGCGGTCGAGCAGCTCGGTGATGCGTTCGCGGGCCGTGTCGAAGGCGCGTTCGTACGAGCCGCCCCCGGCGGCGACGCCCTGCCGGGCCACCCATTCCTCGTCGGGGACGGGCAGGTGCCCGGCGTCGAGCTGGTCCCAGGAGGCGAGGCAGCCGGAGCCGACGAAGTGGTGGTTGCCGAGCGCCTCGCGCACCCCGAGGTCGGTGAGGACCACGGTGGGGATGCGGCGGTGCAGGGATTCCAGGGCGGCGGTGGAACTGACCGTGACCATGAGGTCGGTGCGGTCGAGGACCTCGCCCATGTTGCCGTACACGAGGCGGAAGTTGGCGGGCGGGTCGAGCCGCTGCGCCAGCTTCTGGTACGGCAGCTCCTCGATGTGGGTGGTGTGTTCGCCGGGCCGGGAGCGCAGCTTGAGCAGCACCTCGCGCTCGGGGTGCGACCGGGCGTGCCGGACGAGCCGTTCGAGGAGGTAGGCGCGGTCCCTGCGGTTGTCGGGGACCGAGGGCTGCGCGGCGAAGACCACGGTGTACGGGTCGTGCCCGCCGGTGTAGGGGGCGCCGCCGAGGAACGGCAGGGCGACCTCGGTGACCGAGGAGGCGTCGGCGCCGACCCCGTCGTACACGGCGCGGAAACGCTCCGCGTCCTGGCGGGAGTTGGCGAGGACGAGGTCGGCGCCGTGCCGCAGCAGCAGACCGTCGGCGAGCTTCTCGTAGACGACGCCCACGTAGCCGGTGACGACGACGGGCCGCTCGGTGCCGTCCTCCCAGATCCGCTTGAGGCCGTGCAGGATCGCCTGGACGCCGCCGCCGACCAGCGCGAGGACGAGGACGTCGTACTTCTCGGCCGCCATGGCGCGCAGGAACTCGACGGCCGTCACCTCGCGCAGCGAGTCGGCGCGCACGCCGACCTCGGCGAGCTGACGGGGGGTGGGGGTCGCCCGGCCGCGCAGGAGGTAGCCGTCGAGGACGGGGGCGACTTGCGCGCCGTCCCCCGGTCCGGCTTCCATGGACGCGCCCGGAGCGATCCGGCCCGCGGTCGCCGCACCCCATTTCCAGCGGGTGTCGGAGTCCGCGAGTACGGCGATCCGTGAGGGCTTCGAAGTACGTGGTGGCACGCCGAAGACGCTAGGAAGCAAAACCCAGGCTTTGTCCAACCGCGACGCAACGGAAAGTTAACAGCGCGCCACCGGTTACCGAACCGGCTCGTCAACTCCGCGGAAATACACGGGATGCACCGATCCGACACATCGAGTTCATCGCCCGTACCCTTACCGGAAATTTCCACCGCCGGGCGCGCTCCTAGGATTTCGGCGTGCCCAAGCTTTCCGTGATCGTGCCGTTCTACAACGTCCAGCAATACGCGCCGGACACCCTCAGAAGCCTTCTCCTGAACGCCCGCCCGGACTTCGAGTTCGTGCTGGTCGACGACCGTTCGAAGGACGGGACGCCCGCCATTCTCGAACGGGCCGCCGAAGAGCTGTCGAAGGTCGCCGAGGTGCGTCTGATCCGTCATGAGGAGAACGGAGGGCTCGCCACCGCGCGCAACACCGGACTGGACGCCGCGCGGGGCGAGTACCTGACGTTCCTGGACGGCGACGACTGGCTCGCGCGCGGCTATCTGACCGATCTCGTCACCGCGATCGAGGAGCTGGGCTGCGACTTCGTGCGCGTCGACCACGTGCAGGCCACCGCGCGCGCCCGCACCCTGGTGCGGCATCCGCACGGGCTGCGGGGGGAGGTGCTGAACCCGCGCGAGGCGATCCTGCCCGCGGACCGCTCGACGTCGGTGGACTACCCCTACGCCTGGGCCGGCGCCTACCACCGCCGCCTCGTCGACCGCGGGCTGCTGCACTTCACCCACGGGCTGCGGACCGCCGAGGACCGGCCGTGGATCTGGAAACTGCACCGGGAGGCGGAGTCGTTCGCCGTGCTGAACCTGCTCGGCGTGTTCTACCGGCGCGGGGTCGCCTCCTCCCTCACCCAGATCGGCGACGCCCGTCAGCTGGACTTCATCCGGGCGTTCGACCAGGTCGTCGAGGAGACCGCGCGGGACCCCGAGGCCGACCGGCTGCTGCCCAAGGCGGTGCGCACCTACTGCGCGATCATCGCCCACCACCTCGGCGAGATCGAGAAGTTCGAACCGCCGGTGGCCCGGCAGCTGCGCACGATGAGCGCGGCCGCCGTCAGGCGCCTGCCGCAGGACCTGTTCGCCGAGGTCCTGGACACGATGGACCTGGAACGCTCGTCGACCCTGCGCCGGCTGCGCCGCAGGAGCACCTCCTCCCGGACCGGCACACCGAAGGCGGCCGCCTGATGCCTCGCACGACCCAGATCTTCTGCGCCTCCACGCTGTACGGCGTCGCGACACTGGCCGCCGCGCTGGATTCCGGCGGTTTCCCCGCCGCGGACCGCCGGGTGCTGCTGGTGTGCAACAACACGACGACCCCGGAGACCACCCCGTCCGTCGACGAGATGCCGGGCTTCGCGCCGCTGCGGAGCCGCTTCGACGCGGTGCTGTCCTGGAACGAGGCGATCAGCCCCTTCCATCCGGGCGCCTGGGCGCCGCGCCCGGACGACGTGCCGCTCCTGGAGCGCTACCTGCGGCTGCTGTGGGGGCTCGGCGAGGACCGGGTGGAGATCGTCCTGGAGTCGATCCAGGTCAACCCCGCGCAGGCCATCGCGCAGGTGTTCCCCGGAGCGCCCGTCGACGTGTACGCCGACGGGCTGATGAGCTACGGGCCGACCCGCAACAAGCTCGACCCGCTGATCGGCACGCGCGTGCGCCGGCTGCTCCACCTCGACCTGGTGCCGGGGCTGGTGCCGCTGCTGCTCACCGAGTTCGGGGTGCCCGCGCGGACCGTGCCGACGAGCGGCTTCCTGAAGGTCCTCGACGAGATCGGCGAGGCCGTGGCGGACCTGCCCGCGCTGCCCGACGGCGCCGCGCTGCTGCTGGGCCAGTACCTGTCCGCGCTCGACATCCTCACCGTGGAGGAGGAGGAGGACCTGCACGTACGGATGATGCGGGGGGCGGTGGCCCGCGGGCACCGCGCGGTGGTGTTCAAGCCGCACCCCACCGCACCGGCCCGCTACAGCCGGGTCCTGGAGGCCGAGGCCGGGAAGCTGGGCGTCGACCTCACGGTGCTGGACACCCCGGTCCTCGCCGAGGTCCTGTTCGCCGGAGCCCGGCCGGCGCTGGTGGTGGGCTGCTTCTCCACCGCCCTGTTCACCGCGTCGACGTTCTACGGGCTGCCGGTCGCCCGGATCGGCACCGAGCGGCTGATGGACCGGCTGGCCCCGTACCAGAACAGCAACCGGGTGCCGGCCGTGCTGGCGGACGCGCTGCTGCCGGACCTGGAGGACGGCGAGGGCGAGACGCGCATCCCCGAGGAGTCGCTGGCCGATCTGGTCAGGACGGTGGGCTACGTGATGCAGGCCCAGATCCATCCGGGCCTGCGCCCGGAAGCCGAGCGGTACCTGCGCACCCTTCTCGGGCCGCGCACCAAGCGGTACTTCAAGCGCCGGCGGCTCACCGCGCTGGGTCTGCCGGGCGGTATCCCGGAGCGGCTGTCGTTCCTCCCGCACAACTCCACCGCGCGCCGGGTCGTACGACGGGCCAGGGCGCTCCGCAAGGCGGTACGCCGGACGAAGGCGGCGGGCAGACCGCTCCGGCGGGGGTGAGAACGGCGGACCCGAAAGGCGCGGGCACGGGCGGCGGGCACGGGCGGCGGGCGGCGGGGACTTCGGGGCACCCGGGGCCTGGGGCGTACCGGACTCGGGGACGCCCAGGGCCTGGGGGCACCGAAGGCTTCGGGACGCCCAGGGCTTCCGGAAACACAGGGCTTCCGGAAACACAGGGCTTCGGGAAACGCAGGGCTTCGGGAAACGCAGGGCTTCGAGACATCCAGCCGCATCCCCGAACACATCGAATGTTCACCGAGAGTTTGATCCGGGTGGCCCGTCCGGGGAATCCCGGTCGTATTTCATTCACACCGTGCGCATCGCTGTGTTTGTCGAGAACCGCAATGGCGTCGGCCTCGCCTCGGAGATCCTGCGGGCCGAGGGAGCCGACGCCCACTCGTTCCACCTCCTCGGCGCCGACCGGGACGGAAAAATCGTCGGATGGACGGAGGAGGAGGCCGCCGCCCGATTCGGCGGCCGGCCGGCACGCTCTCTCTTCACGGGGGACGAGGAGCTGAGCGACGCCGATTTCCTGGAGGAATTCGGCCACCGCGTACGCGCCTTCGTCGAAAAGGAGCGCATCGACCGGCTGGTGTTCTTCGAGGACCTGTCGCAACGCAGCCGGCGGCTGGCCGGCACGCTGGGCCGCACCCTGCCGCTCGTCCTCGTCCAGGACCGCCACCTCGACTTCCACCACCGCAGGACCGGCACCGGACGGCGCGACCCGAGCCGGCACTACGGCTCCTCGGCCCCGGCCGCCGTCTGCGTCTGGGGCCCGGCGACCGCGCACCACCTGCTGTTCCGCTCCGCCGACGCCGACCCGCCCGTCCACATCACCGGCGCCCTCGGCCACAGCGACGACCCGGCCCTGCTGCGGGCCGCCCGCTCCACCACCCACCGGCACGCCAAGGACCCCGGCGAGCCGCTGCGCATGGTGGTGCTCGACCAGCCGCTGGGCAAGCAGGGCAGGCTGTCCCGCGAGGAGCACCGCGAACTGCTCACCCGGCTGCGCGAGGCACTGGCCGAGTTCGGCGAGGTCGAGGTCGAGCGGCATCCCACCGCGCTCGACGGATACGACCTCGCGGTCACGTTCTTCGCCCCGGCCCACCTCCAGGCGCTGCGGGCGGGCACCCCGCTGATCTGGTTCAGCCCGCCCGCGCTGGACATCGTCTTCCCCACCGTCAGCCACCCGCTGCTGCGCAATGCGGGCACGCTCGGCGAACTCGTCGACGTGGTCGCCGGCCTCAAGCGCTCGGGCGAGTTCGTGGCCAACGCGCACGGTGAGCCCGTCGAGCACTTCCTCGCCTTCCAGGACGACGTCGCCGGGCGGGTGCTGCGCGTCGTCGAGGGGGCCGCCGTACCGGCCGAACCGCCGGCTCCGCGCTGGACGCCGACGGGCGACGAGGCGGGGGCCGGCCTGTCGCGGGCCGAGCGGGCGCTGCGCGCCGTGCGCGGGCGGATGGAACGGCCACGCTCGCTGGCCGTGCTGGGACTCGGCTTCGACTACGTCACCGGGGTGGCGATCCCCGTCCTCACCTACACCCAGGCCCTGCTCGCGCGCGGTCCGGTCGACATCCGCTACTTCGACCTCGAGGCCTACGGCCGCTCCGAGGACGTCCTGGCGGACCTGGCGGACGCCGAGGTCGTCCTGGTCAACAGCCTCGCCCCGTTCTGGCGTTCGCCGCTGGCGGGCGAACTCGTCGCGGGGTTGCAGGAGCGGGGGAAGTCGGTGGCGCTGTACGCCCACGAGACCGAGTACGTCATGAACTTCGAGGGTTCGCGCAACCCGCTGCGGCACCAGGAACTGGTCGACCTGCTGCCCGGCCTGAAGGTGCTGTGCGTGTCGAACGCCCAGGCCGACATGTTCCGCGGGCTGGGAGTGAGCGATCCGGTCGTGGTCTACAACACGGTTCCCCGTGACGCCCACCGCGTCCGTGCCCGGCGTACGCCCGGTGCGCGGCCGCGCATCGTGATGGTCGGTTCGATGCAGGACCGCAAGGGCCTCGACCTGTTCTCCCGGGTCGCCGAACTGGCGTACGCGCAGGGGCTGCCGTGGCGTTTCGCGTGGATCGGCCAGCGGACGTGGCGCATCGGCTCCGCCACCCTGCTGTCGGACCGGGTCGAGTGGCTGGGGGCGCTCTCCCGCAACCGCGTGCGGGAGGAACTGGCCGCCTCCGACGTCTTCTTCCTGTCCAGCGTCGACGACCCGATGCCGCTGTCCGTGGTCGAGGCGGTGCAGCAGCGGCTGCGCACGGTCACCTACCACCGGGTGGGGTCCCGGGAGGTCCTGGAGGGCGTGTCCGGCTACCGTTCCTTCGCCGAGTACACGCCCGACGCGGCGCTCGACGCGCTGCGCCGGGTGCTGGACGACGAGATCTCGGAGGCCGGGTACCGGGACGTCGAGGAACTCTTCGACATCGCGGCCTTCACCGCCCGGATGACGACGGCCCTGGGCCTGCCGGGCCCCGGTGAGCCCGTACGGCGCCCGGCCGGTGACGGCGCGCCGGGGGCCGGTGGCGAGGAGGCCGGCGGCGAGTCGGGCGGGGACCCCGCGCCCGCGCCGTTCTCCGCGGTGGCGCCGCGGCACGGCAGCTATCTCATCGAGGACTTCGTCCGGCACGTCACGGCGGGCCGTGACGACGACGCCCTGCGGGTGGGCACCGAGATCCTGCGCCACCGGCAGCCGGTGGACGTCCTCGTCGGCATGGCGGAGATCAGGGCGGGGCGCGGCGAGTCGGACGAGGCGTGCCGGCTGCTGTCCGCGGCGGCGGTGGCGGGCGGCGACCGGGCCCAGGTCTGGACGGAGATCGCGCGGGTCGCGGGCCTGCTCGGCGCGCGGGGCCGGTCCGTCCGGCAGCTCGCGCGCAGGGAGTCGGTCCGCATCCGGATCGGCAGCCGTTCGGCCCGGCTGCTGAAGCGGAACTGACGTCGCGGTGAACGCGCGACGACGGCTGGACAAAGGCCGCCTCGTCGAACAAAAGACCTCCTGATCAGGCTCTAGGATCCCCGTTGACGACTCTCCGGTGATCCGATCGTCTCCGGTCAGGAGCGTGCGCAAGAAGAACCCACGGGGCACTGCGAGGGATACCAGCGTGACCGAAACGGTCGTGAGCACATCGAAGTCCGAGCCCACCGCGGCTGCGTCCGTCCAGGAACCGGGTGTCGCGCTCCCGCCCGCGCCGGCACCGGCCCGCCGGGAGGGCGGCAGGCTCCGCGCGCTGGACGGACTGCGGCTGGTCGCCGCGCTGATGGTGGCGGTGTACCACTACGCCGGCCGCGGCGGCTACGTCACCGAGGCCTGGGGCACTTCGCCGAAGCACCAGTTCCCCACCCTGCACGCGTTCGCCGCCTACGGGTGCCTGGGCGTCCAGGTGTTCTTCGTGATCAGCGGGTTCGTGATCTGCATGAGCGGCTGGGGCAGGTCCCTCACGTCGTTCTTCGCCTCCCGCGCGTCCCGGCTGATGCCGGCCTACTGGGTGGCCGTCCTGCTCGTGACGGCGGTGTTCGCCCTGCCGCCGGTCGTCTACGAGGCCGTGTCGCCGAGCGACGCCCTGGTGAACCTGACGCTGCTTCAGCAGCCGCTGGGTGCGGACCGGGTGCTCGGCGTGTGCTGGACGCTGTGGGTGGAGATCCGCTTCTACGCCCTGTTCGCGCTGTGCGTCGTCCTGCCGGGGGCGAACCGCCGCCGGGTCGTCATGTTCTGTGCGGGCTGGACGCTGGCCGCCGCCATCGCGCAGGCCGCGCACCAGCCGGTGCTCGACCTCGTCCTGATGCCGGAGTACGCGCCGTTCTTCATCGGCGGCATCGGCCTTTACCTCGTCCACCGCGACCGCGGGGACGCCTACGCCTGGGGCATCGTGACCGTCAGCTTCCTGATCGGCCAGCACTACGCGGTGGGCGAGCTGTGGAACGCCTCGGACCCGGACGCCTTCGCCCACCGCACCACCATCGGCATCGCCGGCGTGGTC
Source organism: Streptomyces sp. NPDC017202 (assembly GCF_044331705.1). NCBI lineage: Bacteria > Bacillati > Actinomycetota > Actinomycetes > Kitasatosporales > Streptomycetaceae > Streptomyces > Streptomyces sp. NPDC017202. Next base: position 47,744 of record NZ_JBIRNP010000023.1, read on the forward strand.
GCGTTCGGGTTCGTCGCCGTGGCGGCGATCGCGCTCGGCCACCTGAGCTGGGCGAACTGGCGCTGGCTGACGGTGGCGGGGGCTCTGACGTACCCCTTCTACCTGGTGCACGAGCACCTCGGCTGGGTGGTCATCCGCGTCCTGCACCGCACCCTGGGCCTGCCGGCCGGGGTGACCTTCGCGCTGACCGTGACCGCGATGCTGGCCCTGGCCTGGCTGATGAACCGCTTCGTCGAGAAGCCGCTGACCCCGCGGCTGCGCGGGGTGCTGTCCCGGCCGCTCTGAGCCGGAGGGGGCGACCGGCCCGGAGGCCGGCTCACCGGATGCCGTAGCGGGCCGAGATCCCGGCGAGGACGACCTCCAGGCCCTCGCCGAAGTGCCGTTCGTAGTCGGTGAAGATCTCCGCGCCCGCCCGCGCCGACAGGGGGAACCCGCTCATCCTCCGGGCGCGTTCCTCGACGTCGAACCCTTCGTGCCGCTCGCCGGGCAGCGGCTCGACGCTCTGCTCCTCGATCACGAACCCGAGCGTGTAGAGGTACGTCGTCGAGGTGGCGCGGACCGCCTGGGCGAGGGTGAAGCCGGCGGCCGGCAGCCGGCTGACCACCCGGGCCGCTTCGGCACGGATCAGAACGCGTCGGACGGCACGTAGGTGCCCCAGATCTCGCGCAGGGCGTTGCACACCTCGCCGACCGTCGCGCGGGCCTTGAGGGCGTCCTTCATCGGGTAGAGGACGTTGTCCTCGCCCTCGGCGGCCTTCTTCAGCTCGGCGAGGGCCGCGTCGACCGCCGCCTGGTCGCGCTCGGCGCGCAGCTTCGCGAGGCGGGCCGCCTGCTGGGCCTCGATGGCGGGGTCCACGCGCAGCGGCTCGTAGGGCTCCTCCGCGTCGAGCTGGTAGCGGTTGACGCCGACCACGACCCGCTCGCCGGAGTCGGTCTCCTGGGCGATGCGGTACGCGCTGCGCTCGATCTCGCCCTTCTGGAAGCCGTGCTCGATCGCGGACACCGCGCCGCCGAGGTCCTCGACCTTGGTCATCAGTTCCAGGGCGGCGGCCTCGACGTCGTCGGTCATCTTCTCCACGACGTAGGAGCCGGCGAAGGGGTCGACCGTCGCCGTCACGTCCGTCTCGTAGGCGAGAACCTGCTGCGTGCGCAGCGCGAGCCGGGCCGACTTGTCGGTGGGCAGCGCGATCGCCTCGTCGAAGGAGTTGGTGTGCAGGGACTGGGTGCCGCCCAGGACGGCCGCGAGCCCCTGGACGGCGACCCGGACCAGGTTGACCTCGGGCTGCTGGGCGGTCAGCTGGACACCGGCGGTCTGCGTGTGGAAGCGCAGCATCAGCGACTTGGGGTTCTTCGCGCCGAACTCCTCGCGCATCACCTTCGCCCAGATCCGGCGTGCGGCGCGGAACTTGGCGACCTCCTCCAGGATCGTCGTGCGGGCGACGAAGAAGAAGGACAGGCGCGGGGCGAAGTCGTCGACGTCCATGCCGGCCGCGACCGCCGTCCGCACGTACTCGATGCCGTCGGCCAGGGTGAAGGCGATCTCCTGCGCGGGCGAGGCACCCGCCTCGGCCATGTGGTAGCCGGAGATCGAGATCGTGTTCCACTTCGGGATCTCGGCCTTGCAGTACTTGAAGATGTCGGCGATCAGACGCAGCGACGGCTTCGGCGGGAAGATGTACGTCCCGCGCGCGATGTACTCCTTCAGCACGTCGTTCTGGATCGTGCCGGTGAGCTGGTCGGCGCCGACGCCCTGCTCCTCCGCGACGAGTTGGTACAGGAGCAGCAGCAGGGCGGCGGGCGCGTTGATCGTCATCGACGTGGACACCTTGTCCAGCGGGATCCCGCCGAACAGCACCCGCATGTCGTCGATCGAGTCGATGGCGACGCCGACCTTGCCGACCTCGCCGGAGGAGATCGGGGCGTCGGAGTCGTGGCCCATCTGGGTGGGCAGGTCGAAGGCGACCGACAGGCCCATCGTGCCGTTGGCGATGAGCTGCTGGTAGCGGGCGTTGGACTCCGCCGCCGTGCCGAAACCGGCGTACTGGCGCATCGTCCACGGCCGGCCGGTGTACATCGACGGGTACACGCCGCGCGTGTAGGGGTAGGCGCCCGGCTCGCCCAGCTTCTCCGCCGGATCCCAGCCGTCGAGGGCGTCCGGCCCGTAGACCGGTTCGATGGGCAGTCCGGACTCAGACTCGCGCGCCATGGTGTGTTGCCTCCCGCTGAACGGTTACTCGCCGGTTACCGGCTGGGCCTGCCCGACCCTTCGACGGACTGTAGCCGCGTGCCTCCACCCCGTGGAGGGGAGCACGCTGGGACCTTGCTCACAGACTTGCTGCGGTCCCCGTCACCACCATGCCGGGCCGTTCGCGCGGCGTCATCCGGGGGCACGCGCGCGGAGGCCGCCGGCGGCTCCGACGGGCGCGCCGAAGGGCATGGTGGAGATCGTGGCGGAGGGCGTGACGGAGATCGCGGACCCGCGTCGGCGCGGAGGAGGGACGTCGTCCCGAGGAGACCTGGGAGAGAGGTATGGGGCGCGGGCGGGACCGGGGGAACGTGTCCCGCCCGCGCCAGGTGCACGAGCCGTGGGTACGGGGGGAACCCCGGCTCAGTGCGAGGGCCGATGACCAGTCGGCTCACTAGTTACTGCGGCTGGGCCGCCGAAAACGTCACACCCTGCGGCCAGAAATTTTTACGGCGCACGAAGACGCAGCTCAGAGGGGGTACGAGGAGGGTGAAGGGCGTCGGTTCGTCCGGCCTACGGCGCCTCGGCGTCCTTGCCGTCCTTCTTCGCCTTCTTCGCCGACTCCTTCGCGGCGCTCTTGTCGGCCTTCGCGGCGCTCTTGTCGGTCCCCTCACTCTTCTCGGCCTTGTCGGCCTTGCTCTTCTCGGCCTTGTCGGCCTTGTCGGCCTTCTCGCTCTCCGCGTTCTTCTTTCCGCCCCGGCTCTCGCTGCCCTTGCCGGTCGTCCCGCCGGGCTGCCCCGCGCCCTGGCCGCCGTTCCGGCCGCCGCCCTGCTCGTCACCGTCGATGCCGGCGTCGCCCTCGTCCGTGGCCTTGCCGCCGTTCGGCTCGCCGGGGTCCTGGCCCTCGCGGTCGCCGAGGAGGCCCGCGCAGTACGCCGGTACGCGCGCGGAGCCGCCCGCGGCGCGCTCCAGGGTGTGGCGGCGCTCGGCGGCCAGCGCCCGGCCGGCGCCCTTCTCCCGGCAGGACGCGGCCAGCTCGTCGGCGCGGGCGCGGGCGCCGGAGTCGTCGGCGGAGCCGTCCGGGCCCGGGGCCGAGGTGCCCCGCGTGCCGCCGTCCGGGAGCGCCGAGCCGGTGCCGCCGGGGGAGGTGCCGGGCGCGGACGAGCCGAGGGGGCGGTCCGGTCCGGGGGTCACGGCAGCGGACACGGAGGCCGCCGGGCCCGGTTCGGCGTCGTCGAACGGCGTGGGCAGGAGCCCGGTGCCGGCCGCGGCCGCGACCCCGCCGACCATCCCGACGGTCAGCGCGGCGGCCAGTGCGAGGCGGGCGGGGCGGCGCAGCCGGGGGCGGCGGCCGTACGACAGGACGGGACCGCCGATGCGGACCAGGCCGGCGTCCTCGCCGGGCGCGGGCGCGGGCCGGCACGGGAAGCCCGGCTCGTCGCCGGGCACCGGCTCGCGGGCGGCGGCCCGCCCGGGAGAGAAGGCCGGGACGGCGTCCGGCGCGCGGTCCGCCCGGACCTTGCGGAACGCGGCGAGGGCCGCCGCCTCACCGGGAAGTTCCTCGTCCTCGGGGGCGGGCGGGGCCGACATCGCGGCGAGCGCACCCAGGGTCCTGGCGAGCCGGTCGGCCTCGTGGCGGTGGACGGGCGCGACAGCGTTGTCCGCCGCCTCCCCGGCCAGCAGGCGTTCCGCCGTCTCGCGGGTCAGCCAGCGGCCGGTGGAACGGCCCTTTGCGGGGCCTGCCGGGGGCTCCGTGTCTCCGGCGTCTCCGGGGAGGACACAGCGATCGTCGGCCATCACACGTCCTTCTGCGTCGGCGCGCACGCATGCGTCACACCGCCGGATGCCACCGCGCGCCCCCTCGGCGCCCGCTGCGCCGGCAGCGCGTCGAGCACGCCCGCCGTGTCCGGGTCCTCGCCGAGCAGCTCGGCGAGCTTCCTGAGCCCGCGGTGCGCGGCCGTACGTACGGCGCCGGGCCGTTTGCCGAGCGTCTCGGCGGCCGTCTTGGCGTCGAGGCCCACCACCACCCGCAGGACGACCGCCTCGGCCTGGTCCTGGGGCAGGCGGGCGATGAGATCGAGGGTGCGGCCGGTGGCGAGCGCCTCGATGGCCTCGCCGGCGGTGTCGGAGTCGGCGGCCCGGCCGGTCAGTTCCGTCTCGTCGCCGGCGGCCACGGGCCGGCGCCCCCGCATCCGGATGTGGTCCAGCGCGCGGTTGCGGGCGATCCGGGCGGCCCAGCCGCGGAAACGGTCGGCGTCCCCGTCGAACCGCTCCAGGTCGCGCGCTATCTGGAGCCAGGACTCCGAGGTCACGTCCTCGGCGTCGAGGTCACCGACCAGGGTGCGGACGTACCCGAGGAGCCGCGGGTGCACCGAGCGGTACACCGCGCGGAAGGCGGCCTCGTCCCCGTCCTGTGCCGCAAGCACCGCGGCTGTCAGCTCCGCGTCGTCCCCCACGTGGTGGTTCCTCGGTCGATGGTGCGGTTCGCCGACCGCAGTCGGCCGGGGCCGCTGATGGTGGCGGCCGCAGTCGGTCACACTGCTCCAGCCCTTCCGCCCTCCGGCGCGAAAGGCACGTTACGACCTGAAACCACCGATCGTCCACGTCCGCACAAGCTGCAACCCAGTCGTGACGCGGACGCGCGGGCACCGGGTGTGACACAAAACGCACGCACGGCGCTGTAGGAGGTACGGGTCGCCGCGCGGCCCGTGCCGCGCGACGGCCGGGGCCTCTCCTGTGGGGGGTGGCGGCTCCGGCCGTCGCTTCGGCGGCAGTGCCGACCGCCGCCGGGACGGCTCCTCATGACGGCACCACGGCTGCGGCCGGCTCGTCACGACGGCACCCTCGACAGGCCGGCCGGTGGACGGCCACCGGTCCCCGTCCGTACTCGGCTTTCGGCGTCCTCGCGGGCTACGGCCGACCGTTTCCGGTGTTTCCGGTGTTCCCGGTGTTCTCCGTGTTTCCGGAGCCTCCGGTGTTTCCGGCGGTTCCGGAGGTCGCGGTGTTCCCGGCCGTTCCGGTTCCGGTTCCGGTTCCGGTTCCGCTGTTCCCGGCGGTTCCCGCACTCGCCGCGTTCCCCGCGTTCCCCGTGGTGCCGGTGTTGCCCGCGTTCCCCGTGGTGCCGGTGTTGCCGGTGTTTCCCGTGTTCCCGCCGGCCGGGTCGGCGGAGCCGGCGCCCCTGCCCTCGCCGCCGTTCCCGGGGGTCGCCGTGGGCGACGCGGTCCGCGCCGCGCAGTAGGCGGTCACGTTCTCCTCGCCGCCCGCGGCGGCGACCAGGCGCTGCCACGCCGTCGCGTCCATCGCCCTGCCCCGGCCCGCCACCTGCTCGTAGGCGCGGCAGTGGGCCTCGGTGTCCTCGGCGGACGGCGGCCGGTCCCGGTCCGCGGCGGCGCCGGAGGACGGCGTGGCGGCGGCTCCGGCGCGCCGGCCGTCCGGCGTGCTCGCCGACGACGCGCTCGCCGACGACGTGCCGCGGCCGGCGCCGTCCGCGGTGTCCGCCGAGGAGCCGGCCGAGCCGATCGCGGCGACCGCGACACCGCCGAGGGTGAGGCTGGCCAGGACCACGGAGAGCGTGGCCCGCAGCGAGCGGACGGTGTGCCGCTGTCCACGGGGCCGCCAGTCGTCCCGCCGCCGGGTACGGGCACGGTGCGCGCCGGCGTCCCGCGCGGCCCGGAAGGCGGCGACGGCCTGCCGTTCGCGCTCGGCGCCGCCGGAGGTGTCCCGCAGGGCACGCGCGAGCAGCGCCTCCACCCGGGCATGACCGTCGTCGTCGCCGGGTACGGGGCGGGCGGGGCGGGCGTGTCGGCGATGGACGTCCTCGCCGCCGCTCATCCGTTCACCCATGTCCGATTCCGCCTGTCGTGCTTGTGCGAGCTCTGCCTCCGGGCGCGTCCGCCGCCCCTGATCCATACGGGCCGCGACCGTCACCGTTCATTTCGACTCCCCCAGCGTCCGGGGGCCGTCATCCGTCACACCTTCGCCGCCGAGCTGGCGCGCGAGCCGTTTCAGGCCCCGGTGGGCGGCCGTGCGGACCGCGCCGGGGCGCTTGCCGAGGGCACGGGCCGCGGCGGGCCCGTCCAGGCCGACCACGACCCGCAGCAGGACGGCCTCGGCCTGGTCGCGCGGCAGTCCGCGCACCAGCTCCAGGGCCCGCTCGGTGGACAGGGACTCCACGACCTGGTCGTGGGTGTCGTGCCGGCCGGGCAGGTCGAGGACGTCCTGTTCCAGCGTGGCGGCCCGGGGCCGCACGCGCAGCCTGCGCAGGTGGTCCAGGGCCCGGTGCCGGGCGATGGTCGCCGTCCAGCCCCGGAATCCCGCGCCGTCGCCCTTGAACCGCCCGAGGTCTCGGGCTATCTCCAGCCAGGCGTCGGAGGCGACGTCCTCGGCGTCGTCGCCCACGATGCCGCGCAGATAGCCGAGCAGCCCCGGTTGCACGATCCGGTACGCGACCGCGAACGCGGCCTCGTCGCCGTCCTGCGCCCGCGCTACCGCCGCGCCCAGTTCCCCGTCGTACGCCTGCGCGCGCCGGGGTTCCCCTCCCTGGCCCAAGACTGTCCTCGTTCGTGCGGAGTTCGTGGCGGGTGCGTGACGAACGCGCCGTGCACCGGTCCCGGTCGCGTCCTCGCCCCCACGGTCATCAGCGTCAGGCCTCACAGAAGTGTCACAGGACGCCGTCGGCGCCGGCTCGGCCCACCCCCGTGGGACCGTGCCGGTGCCGGCGACGCACCCCCGGGTCAGGCGGCCGCCCCCCTGGCGGGGGCGCCCCTGCCCGGTGTCCGGCGGGCCCTGCCGTGCAGGGTCAGGTAGAAGGTGTGCAGGGACTCGTCGGTGCCGCCCGCCTCGAAGCGGTTGACGACCTTGCCGAGGGGGTTCCAGACCCGTCCGTCCGGCATGCGCACCCCCACGGACTGGCCGAGCCAGGCCCGCTGCCGCTCGTCGAGGTCGACCCACACCGCGCCGGCCCGGCGGACCAGCACCTCCCCCACGTACGCCCCGAGTTCGACGAGCGTGTCGTGCGCCCGCTCCCGGTCGGCGCCGCCCTTGCGGAGCCCGTCGACCAGGAAGTCGACGACGCGCAGGCTGGCGACGGAGTAGTCCAGCGGCAGCCGGCCGCGTGCGCCGACGCGCGCGACGAATCCGGCCGCGCGGGCTCTCATGCCGTCCGCGTCGTCCATGGCGCCGCCCCTCCTCTCGGGTGGCGGGACCGTCGGGTCGGGTCCCTCCGCCTGCCCCAGCGGATCGGTGCGCGCAAGCATCACGGGTCCTGACTGTGTCGCTGGTCACACCGGCGGTGAGCAGGGCGCCGTGCCGTGCGGGTCCGTGGCGGCGGCCGCGGGCCGCACCGTGGTCAGGCCCGGTCCGTGAGGGTCGCGTCCCGGCACAGCAGGCGCAGGGAGCCGTGGCCGCCGAAGCAGCGGCGGGCCTCGTCGACCGGGTCCCACAGCCGCCCGTCGGGGGTGCGGACCCAGTGGTCGCCGCCCGTCGCCCACCACTCGCCGCCGGTCTCGCGGACGATCACCTCACCGCCGTACGCCCCGAGCCCGCGCAGCACGTTCTCGACGGCGCCGTACGGGGTCTCCTCGCGGCGCAGCTCGTCGATCACCCGGTCGACGCGCCACAGGCTCCGCGCCGAGTAGTCGAGGTGCAGCCGCGCGCCCTCGCGCAGCGCGCTCACGGCGTCCGCCGCCCACCGCGCCGGCTTGGCCGCGGCGGAGGGCCGGCCGCCCGGCTGGGTCTGCCCCGGTGCCGGAGCCCCCGTCACGGCGTCCGTCACGGCGCCCGTCGCGTCCTGAGTCACATTCCACGTCACATACGGAACAGCGAGGTCCGCCCGCATTCCGTCACCGCGCGCCGGGCTGTTCCCGGAACCGGCGCGGGACCGCCCCGTCTTCCCCGCACGACGGACACGGGAGTGACACTTGCGCCCGCCCGCGCGCTGCCGGAGTGATGAGCGCGTACTTCCACTTCCGCGCCGTACCGGCCTCGGCGCTGCGCAACAGCGCCGGCTGGCTGCGGAGACTCTTCGAGGACGACCAGGACGCGATGCGCGGCCGGATCAGACGGCACCGCGAGGAGATCCTGGACGGCCGCTACCCCGACCAGCAGCTCCTGTACGCCGACGCCCCGCCGGAGCACGTCGACGCCGGGCCCGGGGCCCATGTGGTCCTCGGCGGCCAGCGGGTCTACGCCACCGGCCCGAAGCAGCCGCCGTTCCTGCTGCTCACCGCGGCCCAGACGGCACGGGTGGCGGCGTTCCTCGCCACGTCCGACTTCGACGACCTGTGGCGCCCGGTCCGCCCCGAGCTGCTCCCCCGCTACGGCGGCCCGGCCCAGGAGGCCCGCACCCGTGCCGTCTTCGCCTCCGCCCACGCCGACCTGACGGCCTTCTACACGACGACCGCGCGGTACGGCGACGCGGTGGTGAAGTGGCTGCACTCCTGAGCCGGTGAGCGGGCGGTCCCGCCGAGCCGAGGGCTCTCCGGAGCCCGCGGCACGCCCGGACCCGGCGGCGCACCTGAACGGACGGCACGGCACGCCCGGAGTGGCGGTACGCCCCGCCCGTCCGGGTCAGCCCCGCCCGCGCGCCCTGCGGGAGACCACCGCCCGCAGCACCCGGCGTCCCTCGACGGAGACCTCCAGGGCCCGGCGCAGCCCGCCCGCCCCGTGCCCGGCCAGCACCTCCAGGACGGTGACCTGGCGGCGCAGTTCCGCGGCGGCCAGCGGCGGCATGCCCTCGGTGCCGCCCGCGCGGCGGGAGTCGAGCGGGGCGGGGTCGTCGGCCGGGTCGAGGAGCCGGTGGATCAGGAGCGCGGCGACCGAGCAGGCGTCCGCCCAGGCCCGCAGCCGCGCGGTGGTGCGTTCGGCGGGGGCCGCCGCCAGCATCCGCCGGGCGAGCAGGACGGCCTCGTCGCCACCGTCGCCGTCCTCCTCGGCGGGGTCCCCGCCGACGCCCAGCTTGCCGCGGATCTGCTCCAGCAGTCCGCCCCAGTCGGCCGCGTCGGAGGCGTCCGTGAGGTTCCCCCACAGCGGGCGCAGGATCTCGTCGTCGCCCCCCAGGAGGGGCACGCACCGGTCCAAACAAGCCAGTCCGCTCGCGGCCAGTCCACGCTCGTCGGCCCGGGCGATGAGGTCCACCAGGCTCATGCACGCCTCCCTGTCCGGGGCGCCGCCCTTACGGAGCCCGCACTTCCCCTTACTGCGTGCGACAGCCGAGGAGTGTCACAGGGAAGAGGAAGGAAACTTTTCGGCCAAGCTGCGAGGGCGCCACGGGCAGGGCCACGAGCAGCACGGCGAAGGCGCCGCGATTGCGGGCGGGGGCGGCGCGACCACGGCCGGGGGTGGCGCCGCGACCACGGCCACGAGCACGGCCGCGGGCAGCGCCGCGGAGGCGCCACGCGCACGGCCGGGGCGGCGCCGCGGGGCTCACCCCAGGCGGTCCGCCAGTGCCTTGAACCGCGTCCAGGACAGCTGCGGCGCGCGCGGGTCCCACAGCTTCTGCACGGTCGCCCGCAGCGGCATCCGGATGCCGGCCGCGACCTGGTCCTGCGTCTGGGAGTTCGCCAGGTCGCACCAGACGGCGAAGGTCCCGCCGAGGATCTGGTCGTCGTGGCGCGCGGGCACCGGCGTGGTGCCGCGCAGCACGCGCGGGGTCCACTGCTCGTAGATCCGCTTCCCGGTGGGGTAGACGAAGGTCTGGGGCTCGCCGAGGACGTAGTACAGGAACTCGTCGTTGTAGTTGACGACCTCGCGGCCCGCGGCCAGGTAGTCGACGGGCGGGCGCGCCCCGATCTCCTTGCCGGTCCAGTAGGCGACCTGGAGGGCGGCGTCGGCCTTCACGGAGGTGCCCTTGAAGAAGCCGTCGTTCCAGGCGCGCACGGTGCGGTCGTGGGCGCGGACGGTGTCGGCGCGGTCGTCGAGCCAGCCGGTCGCGAGGTCGGCGACGCCGGCGCCGGCGCCGTACCGCTCGCGCGCGGCGGCGGCGAGCTGCGGGTAGGAGGCCTCCGGGTCCGCGACGGTCAGGGCCTGGTACTCGTCGCCCCCCAGGTGCCACTGCCCGCCGGGGAACAGCTCGGCGTACTCGTCGAGCAGGTCGTCGAGAAGGGCCGCGGAGGCGTCCTTGGAGATGTCGATCGCCCCGCGGGTGGCGACCCCGCGCGCGTTGCGCAGTTGCAGCTCGGGGTGGGCGGCGAGGACGGCGCCCAGGTGTCCGGGCGAGTCGATCTCGGGCACGACGGTGATGTGCCGGCTCTCCGCCAGGTCGACGATCTTCGTGACCTGCGCCTTGGTCAGGTGCTGCCGGGAGACGATCTCGGGGTGGGTGTCGGACTCGATCCGGAAGGCCTGGTCGTCGGAGAAGTGCAGCCCGATCTCGTTGAACTTCAGGTCCCCCAGCTCCCGCACCCGGTCCTCGATCCACCCGGGCGTGAAGTTCTTGCGCGCGATGTCCAGCATGAACCCGCGCCGCGGCTTGGCCGGCTCGTCGCGCACGACGCCCTCCGGCGCCGTACCGCCGCCGTGCACCTCCTGCTTCAGGGTGCGGGTGCCGTAGAACACGCCCGCGTCGGACGGCCCGCTGACCGTCACCCGCCCGCCGCGCACGGTCATGGTGTAGGACTCGGGGTTCGCGCCCTCGTCGTCGTTGAGCGCCAGCCGCAGGTCCCCGGCGCGCACGTCGTCCCGCTCGCCCGCGTACGTCATCCCCAGCTCACCGGCGACCATCCGGCCCTCGTCGGCCAGGTCCGCGTCGCTCACCACGACCCGCTGCTTCGCCGCCGGCCGCCAGCCGGGACCGCGTGCGGGGGTGTGCGCGCGGACGGCGGGGATCGTCCGCGGGGCCGTGGAGAGGGCGTACGACCGGCTGGGCGCGGGGCTCGCGCTCGACGCCGACGGGGCCGGGTCACCGCTCGCGCCGCCGGACGCGGCGCCGGCCCGGTCCGCCGATCCCGCGGGCGCCCCGCCGCCGTCCCCGGAGGCCCAGACACCCACCCCCGCCCCGAGCACGACGACGAGACCGCCGGCCAGCAGGGCCCGTCGTACGACTTTCTCCTGCGGCCTCTTCCGCGGCGCCCGGCGCCGATGCCTGTGCCTGCTCACCCCGACAACCTACGGCCCGCGTCCGGCCGGGGCGCGCCGAGGGAGTCCACCCCCCGTGGCGAAACTCTCCCGTGCGGGTGAAATTCGGATATCCGCCGGACACGTCATGAGCACTCTCGATAACGTGACGTCACACCTTTCACCACACCCCCTGCCGCACCGCACGTGACGCGAGGATCCCCACTGCCTGCGCACCGTCTCTCCGACCTTCCGGACCGCGTCGTCCTGCCGGCCCTCCCGGAACAGGCCAGGACCTCTCCGCCGGCCCCCACCGCCCTGGACGGGTTCAACGGCGCGCCCGCCGCCGAGACGCGCCGCGCCCTCCTCACCTGCCTGCGCAGCCCGCGCTGGGCCCACCTCGTCACCGCCCACCGCCCCTACCCCACCCTGGACGCCCTGCTGGCGGCGTCGGACGAGGCGGCGTACGACCTGACGGCGGGGGACCTCACGGAAGCGCTGGCGGCGGAGTCCCTGCCGCCCCTGCCGGCGGACGCCTACGGGGCGGCCCACATGGCGCTCGGCGCCGCGCACGCGGCCTACGAGGCCCGCTTCGGCCACCCGTTCGTCGTCTGCCTGGACGGTGTCCCGCCGCCGGAGGCCCTGGACCACGTCCTTGCGGCCATCCGGTCACGATTGGCGAACGATCCCGAGGAGGAACGGGTGGTGACGGCGGAGGAACTCCGCCGGCTGGCGAGGCAGCGGCTGACCGGGCTGCTCTGACGCCGCGGGCCCGCGGCCTCCCGGCTCACGGGGCCCCACCAGCCAGGACGCCACCACAGACCGGGACGAAGGGGTCATCCCACCCCGGATGCCGCAATGCTCACCCATACGCGTGCCAGTTTGATCACACAAGCAGGCCCCCTGTAAGCCCTGCGCCGCCGCGTGGCTACGATGCTGGGGGCCGGTGGACCGTACCCGGCCGGGCCCGTCCGACGCCGAAGCCGGCAGGCCCCAATCCCCGCTCCCGGAGGGTTCTTCCGTGCCGGCTGGAACGCTGTACCGCGGCCGGGAAGGAATGTGGTCCTGGGTGGCTCATCGAGTCACCGGCGTCCTCATCTTCTTCTTCCTGTTCGTACACGTGCTGGACACCGCACTCGTGCGGGTGTCCCCCGAGGACTACGACAAGGTCGTAGCCACGTACAAGACGCCGATCGTCGCCGTGCTGGAGTACGGCCTGGTCGCCGCCATCCTCTTCCACGCGCTGAACGGTCTGCGTGTCATCGCCGTCGACTTCTGGTCGAAGGGCCCGCGCTACCAGAAGCAGATGCTCTGGACCGTCGTCGGCATCTGGGTCGTGCTGATGCTCGGGGCGATCTACCCCGTCCTCGGCCACGCCGCTCGTGAAGTCTTCGGGAGCTGAGACAGATGGCCACCACTGAAACCACCGCGTCCGGGGTCGGCCCCGTCGAGGGCGGCGCCTCCCTGTACGACGTCGACCACCCGGCACCCCTGATCGAGGCGCCGCGCAAGCGGACCAAGAAGTCCCCGAAGTCGACCCGGGGCAACTTCGAGATGGCCGCCTGGCTGTTCATGCGCCTGTCCGGCGTGGTGCTGGTCGTCCTGGTCCTCGGTCACCTGCTGATCCAGCTGGTGCTGGACGGCGGCGTCTCCAAGATCGGCTTCGCCTTCGTGGCCGGCCGCTGGGCCTCGCCGTTCTGGCAGGTCTGGGACCTGCTGATGCTGTGGCTGGCGATGCTGCACGGCGCCAACGGCCTGCGCACGGTCATCAACGACTACGCGGAGCGCGCGAACACCCGCCTGTGGCTGAAGGGCCTGCTCTACACCGCCACGGTGTTCACCATCCTGCTGGGCACGCTGGTGATCTTCACCTTCGACCCGAACATCCGCTAGGCACGGGGCTGAGGCAACCACTGATGAAGATCCACAAGTACGACACCGTCATCGTCGGCGCCGGCGGCGCCGGTATGCGCGCGGCGATCGAGTCGACGAAGCGCAGCCGGACCGCGGTCCTGACGAAGCTCTACCCCACCCGCTCCCACACGGGCGCCGCGCAGGGCGGCATGGCCGCCGCGCTGGCCAACGTGGAGGAGGACAACTGGGAGTGGCACACCTTCGACACGATCAAGGGCGGCGACTACCTGGTCGACCAGGACGCCGCCGAGATCCTGGCGAAGGAGGCCATCGACTCGGTCCTCGACCTGGAGAAGATGGGCCTGCCGTTCAACCGCACCCCGGACGGCACGATCGACCAGCGCCGCTTCGGCGGTCACAGCCGCAACCACGGCGAGGCCCCGGTCCGCCGGTCCTGCTACGCGGCCGACCGCACCGGCCACATGATCCTCCAGACGCTGTACCAGAACTGCGTGAAGGAGGGCGTGGAGTTCTTCAACGAGTTCTACGTCCTCGACCAGCTGATCACCGAGGTCGACGGCGTCAAGAAGTCGGCCGGCGTCGTGGCGTACGAGCTGGCCACCGGCGAGATCCACGTCTTCCAGGCGAAGGCCGTGATCTACGCCTCGGGCGGCACCGGCAAGTTCTTCAAGGTGACGTCGAACGCGCACACGCTGACGGGTGACGGCCAGGCGGCGGTCTACCGCCGCGGCATCCCGCTGGAGGACATGGAGTTCTTCCAGTTCCACCCGACCGGCATCTGGCGCATGGGCATCCTGCTGACGGAGGGCGCCCGCGGTGAGGGCGGCATCCTCCGCAACAAGGACGGCGAGCGCTTCATGGAGAAGTACGCGCCGGTCATGAAGGACCTCGCGTCCCGCGACGTCGTCTCGCGCTCCATCTACACGGAGATCCGCGAGGGCCGCGGCTGCGGTCCCGAGGGCGACCACGTCTACCTCGACCTGACCCACCTGCCGCCGGAGCAGCTGGACGCCAAGTTGCCGGACATCACCGAGTTCGCGCGCACCTACCTCGGCATCGAGCCGTACACGGACCCGATCCCGATCCAGCCCACCGCGCACTACGCGATGGGCGGCATCCCGACGAACGTCGCGGGTGAGGTGCTGGCCGACAACACCACGGTGGTGCCCGGTCTGTACGCCGCCGGCGAGGTCGCCTGCGTGTCCGTGCACGGCGCCAACCGGCTGGGCACGAACTCGCTGCTGGACATCAACGTGTTCGGCAAGCGCGCGGGCATCGCCGCCGCCGAGTACTCCCAGAAGGCCGACTACGTCGAGCTGCCGGAGGACCCCGCGTCCCTGGTCGTCGCGCAGATCGAGCGGCTGCGCAACTCGACGGGCACCGAGCGGGTGGCGACGATCCGCCGCGAGCTGCAGGAGACCATGGACGCCAACGTCATGGTGTTCCGCACCGAGCAGACGATCAAGACGGCGGTCGAGAAGATCGCCGAGCTGCGCGAGCGCTACCTGAACGTCTCGATCCAGGACAAGGGCAAGCGGTTCAACACCGACCTGCTGGAGGCCGTCGAGCTGGGCAACCTGCTCGACCTGGCCGAGGTCATGGCCGTCTCCGCCCTCGCCCGCAAGGAGTCCCGCGGCGGTCACTACCGCGAGGACTACCCGAACCGCGACGACGTCAACTTCATGCGCCACACCATGGCGTACCGCGAGGTCGGCGACGACGGCACCGAGTCCATCCGTCTCGACTACAAGCCGGTCGTCCAGACCCGCTACCAGCCGATGGAGCGTAAGTACTGATGGCTACCCCCGTTCTGGACAAGTCGGACGCGGCCCCCGAGCCCGGTTTCGCCGACTCCCCGTACATCACCGCCGTCTTCCGGATCCGCCGGTTCAACCCGGAGGTCTCGGCCGAGGCGACCTGGGAAGACTTCCAGGTGGAGATCGACCCCAAGGAGCGCGTCCTCGACGCCCTCCACAAGATCAAGTGGGAGCTGGACGGCAGCCTGACGTTCCGCCGTTCCTGCGCCCACGGCATCTGCGGTTCCGACGCGATGCGGATCAACGGCAAGAACCGCCTCGCGTGCAAGACGCTGATCAAGGACATCAACCCCGCGAAGCCGATCACGGTCGAGCCCATAAAGGGCCTGACGGTCCTCAAGGACCTCGTGGTCGACATGGAGCCGTTCTTCCAGGCGTACCGCGACGTCATGCCCTTCCTCATCACGAAGGACACCAACGAGCCGACGCGTGAGCGGCTCCAGACGGCCGAGGACCGCGAGCGCTTCGACGACACCACGAAGTGCATCCTGTGCGCCGCGTGCACGTCCTCGTGCCCGGTGTTCTGGAACGACGGGCAGTACTTCGGCCCGGCGGCCATCGTCAACGCGCACCGCTTCATCTTCGACTCGCGCGACGAGGCCGGCGAGCAGCGCCTGGAGATCCTGAACGACCGTGACGGCGTGTGGCGTTGCCGTACGACGTTCAACTGCACGGACGCCTGCCCGCGCGGCATCGAGATCACCAAGGCGATCCAGGAAGTCAAGCGGGCGCTGATCACCCGCCGCTTCTGATCCCGGCGGCACCGGTCCGGGCCGTCCCGGTCCGGGCGACACGCCGAGGGCCCCGCTCCGCGCAGCGATGCGCGAGCGGGGCCCTCGGCGTCGAGCGGGCGGGGATCAGCCGCGCAGGACGCGGCCCTGGGCGTCGGTGCGGTCGTTGCTCGTCAGGAACAGGATGCCGTCGATGAGCGCCCAGATGCCGAGGCCACCGCAGGTGAGGAGCTGGGCGACGCCCACGCCGACGGAGCCGACGTAGAAGCGGCCGATGCCGAGGTAGCCCAGGAAGAGCTGGAGGATGCCCGCGACGATCTTCGACTTGTCGGAGTACGGACGGCCCAGCGGGTCGACGCCGTAGGGGGCGTCGGGAGTGGGGACGGTCATGAGAACTGCTCCTGGATTGCTTCGTGTTGCGGCGATCCCGGAACTGGTTGCTCCGGGCCGGGGAGTCCAGGAGGGATGCGCGTTCTACATGCGCCGAGCTTGCGCCGACCGTGCGTCGGCAACGTCCGAGCACGCTTTTCGGCCGTGCGGACGTCCCCCCTGTGAGCCGTGAGCCTAGAGAACGCCGAAGGTAAGAGGGGAGTAGGAACGAACGATCGTTCCTATTCCGTGATCAATTCCCGCCAATCGCCGGGTACCCGGAAGGTTTTGCGCATCGTCGTCCGGGCGGCGCGGGGCGGGGTCACGAGGTCGGGCGGGGTCAGGCGGGCTCGGTGGGGCGGGGCGCTCTAGAGGACGTTGCGCGCGACGGTCCACGTCACGGCGAGGCCCAGGATCACGGCCTGGGCGCGCGGGCCGAGCGCGGGGCGCCAGCGGCGGCCGTGCAGCCCCTCCCACATCCAGCGGCCCAGCAGCACGAGGGCGAAGGGCGAGGCGAGGAGCAGGGCCCGGTTGTCCAGCCAGGCGGCGCCGAGGTGACCGTGCATCAGGTCGTACGTCATGCGGGTGCCGCCGCACGCGGGGCACAGCAGGCCGGTGACGAAGCGGAACGGGCACCGGGGCAGCAGATGCCCGCCCTCGTGCGGGTCGGTGACGTACAGGTGGGCCGAACCGGCCAGACCGGCGGCGAGCACCGCGAGGGGTGCCGCCGCCGGGCGTCGCAGGAGGGAGCCGGGCTCCCCGCCCACCACGTCAGCCACGCAGGATCCGGCCCTGGGCGTCGGTCTTGTCGTTGCTGGTGAGCAGGATGATGCCGTCGATCAGCGCCCAGATGCCGAAGCCGCCGCAGGTGAACAGCTGGGCGAGGCCCATGCCGACGTGCCCGATGTAGAAGCGGCCGACACCGAAGGTGCCGAGGAAGAGCTGGAGGATGCCCGCGATGATCTTCGACTTGTCGGACAGGGGCCGCCCGTAGGGGTCGTAGCCGTAGGGGGCGTTGGGGTCACCGGTGTAGGCACCGGGCGGGACGGCGCCGGGGGGCGGGTAGCCGCCCTGCTGGTAACCGGCCTGCGGGTAGCCGGGCTGCTGATACCCAGGCTGCTGGTAGCCGCCCTGCTGCTGTCCGCCCTGCGGGTACCCGTAGGGGCCGGGCTGGCCCGCGTTGGGGTACCCGTAGCCGGGCTGGGGCGGCTGCTGGGGCTGCTGGGGCTGCTCTGTCACGGTGGGTTCTCCCCCGAAGTCACACGATCGATCGGATGCACGTCATCTTGCATGACACGACGTGCCCTGAAGAAGTCAGGTGGTCCATCGTCCTACGCGGTGGCGAGTTCGCACCACACGTACTTCCCCCGGCTCCCGGATCCCGCCGCCGGCCGCCACCCCCAGCCCCGGGAACAGGCCCGCACCAGCACGAGCCCGCGCCCGTCCTCACCGTCACCGAGATCGGCGGACTCCGCCGGGAACCGGGGCGGTTCGGGGTCCGTGTCCCAGGCCCCGATCCACAGCACCCCGTCCGCCCACCGCACGCGGAGCGTCGCGGGCCCCTCGGTGTGCCGTACGGCGTTGGACACCAGCTCGGCGGCGAGCAGCTCGGCGGTGTCGACGAGGCCGATCAGCCCGTGGAGGGTCAGGATCAGCCGGAGCGTGCGGCGGCAGACGGTGACGGCCCGGGGGTCGTTGGGGACGTGGAGGTCGTACTCCCAGGGCTCGCCGGCCGAGGACCGCCAGGGGTGCCGGGACTGCTGGGGCTGCTGGGACTGCTGCGGGATCTGGCGCCAGGGCAGGCGCCGCAGCTGTTTGCGCAGCTTCTTCGGGTTCCCTTGACCGCCAGGAGGTAGTGGCCTCTGGCGGCGATGACGTGCTCAGAGTGGGCGCACTGGGTGCACATCGCATCGGCGGTGACGACGATGCGATGCAGGTCGGTCCTGTCCAGTAGTGGGGGTGAAGGCGGGGATTTCGTTGCTCTTCGCGGCGACCTGGCGCTGGGCGATCACGGTCTGACAAACGTGGAGCGCCATGCCGAACAGGTGGACGGCTTAGCCGTTGGTGCGGGATCCGCGCACGGTCTTGCCGTCGACGGCCACGCCGACCAATGTGTCGTCGGGTTCGTCGACCGGATCGATGGCGTATCGGGCGAGTCAGGCGCCCACGGCGTCGCCGAGCGCGTCGCCGTTCAGGCGGGCAAGAAGTCGTCCCAGCGTGGAGGCGTTCGGCGTGCTGGAGGACAGCCCGAGTTGTTCGCTCAGGTCGTAGTCGGTGTCGGCAGCGAAGCGGGTGATGGCGGCCAGGGATGTGGCTCCGGCTCCGCCGAGAACAACGACCAGGCACAGCGCGAGCAGGGCGGCAGCCCCCTGCCCTTTTTAATTTTTCGCAATCTAGGCAACTCGCCATCTACAGAAAAGAGTACATTGGAAGTGAAAAATGTCGCCCGTGTGCTACGTCAAGCTGCTGCTTCTGGGGATGCACAGCAGGTCGCCGAGGTATTGGCGTCGGGCGTTTCCCCCGACCTGCGCGAGACCGACAGGAGTCGCACCGCTCTCGATCAGGCCGTCTGGAACAATCATCCTGACGTGGTACGTGTTCTCTTGGCCGCCGGATCTGACCCTGACGCCAAGATGGGCGAATACCACGAGACATATGCACTACGATACGCCGCACCAAGAAGTATGCACGAGGTGGCTCAACATCTCCTGGATGCGGGTGCGCGCCCCGACGGTCCAGTCGGTACCGATCAAACCACACCACTAATGCTCGCTGCCGCGCAAGGCGATGTCGGAATGGTGAGGATGCTGCTAGACCGGGGAGCTTCTCCCAATCTCATAATAGAACTTCAATTGATTGAAGGCGTCGCCGAAAAACTTGGGATCCCCACAAGGCACAGCCCTTTGTCCAGCGCGGCCGAGAGCGGGCATCCGGAAACAGTACAGCTCCTTCTGGAAAGAGGCGCAAGGCCGGATGACGAAGTACTGAAATCCGTGACGAGGGGCATAGCGAGAACCGAAGTGACGTCTCCCTTTAATCACCGTGGCAGCCCTGAAGAATTTTCCCTGGTCAGGGAGCTCATCGAGCGAGCACGGAATCTCTCATAAGCCGCGATCTTTCGTGAGGGTCCGCCGACGGAGTCGGTGGGCCCTTTCGCTTTCCGGAGCTGATGGTGGGCAGGCCGGCGGCCCGGTTGTCGCGTCGGGTGGGCGCCGGGTTCCACTGCCCGGGGCAGGTGCTGTTGTCGTCGGGATGGCGGAAGTTTGCTGATCAGCCGGGGCGGCCAGGAGCGCGAGCCGTTCGAGGGCAGTGGTGATCTCGCCGGTCCAGGGCCAGTGCTGGGTGAAGCGGAGAATCCTGGTCGTCCAGCAGCCCCTGTAGCCGCTCCGCGAGCCTCCGGCCGAGTACGGCCGTCTCGCGTGCCTGCGGCCCCGCCTCCCGCAGCACCCACAGAGCGTGGCCAGCCGAGGATCGGGAACGTCGTGGGCGTCCGGGGGCAGGCCGGTGTGGCGCTTCGCCTCGCGCACCGCCGCCACAGCTCGTCCGTAGTCCTCGGCCGCCCACCCGGCGGACGCGGACAGCCGCGTCGCACGGCGGACGAGCCGCGTCTCCACACCGAGGACACGGGGCAGGACGCGAAGGTTCCCGCCGACCAGGCCCGGTCGGCGTCCTGTCCCAGCAGGGTGGTGCGCTTCGCTGGTGATCGCGGTACCTCGA
The DNA here is from genome assembly GCF_044331705.1 of Streptomyces sp. NPDC017202. NCBI lineage: Bacteria > Bacillati > Actinomycetota > Actinomycetes > Kitasatosporales > Streptomycetaceae > Streptomyces > Streptomyces sp. NPDC017202. The sequence goes on from NZ_JBIRNP010000023.1 coordinate 67,488, forward strand.
TCAGGCGATGTGGTGCTGCCAACGGAGCGCGGGGTGGCCGTCGATCCAGTAGGTGTGGGTCCCCTGCGTGATGCGGAGCTGTACCGCGGTGATGTCAGGGCTGTCCGCGTCCTGCCAGGCGGTGAGGGTCTGCTCGATCGTGTCCCACAGGGCCGTGGGGCCTCCCTGGCGGACCGTCCAGGTGCCGTCGTGCTCCGTGAACGAGGCGAAGGATTCCCGGTCCGGGTCGAAGAGGTACAGCAGACGGTTGCCCTCCAGCGAGGTGGCGCGGACGAAACGCACCCCCGGGGCGGCGATCTGCGCGAGGAAGGCAGGCATCCACTCTTCGAGCAGCAGCGGGGGCACCTTGGTCTCGCGCTCGCTGTCGGCGTAGGCGGCGCGGGCGGACAGGTCACCGGCGATCGGTACCTCGGCCTGGGACCGGGCCTGCATGAACGAGCTGCGGCCGATGATCCTGCCCTCGGCGGTACCGTCCTCGGCCACCGTCACCTTCGCCAGTCCGGTGCCGTAGTGCCAGGATCCGCCGACCGTGGCGAGGACGATGCCGCCCGGCTTGGCCTGCCTGATCCAGGTGTAGGGGATGCGGCGCACCGCGCAGGTGGCGATGACGCGGTCGTACGGTGCGCGGCGCGGGTGACCGAGGAGCCCGTCCCCGGTGACGGTCCACGTCGAGAACCCGGCGGTCTCCAGGGCGGCGTCCGCGCGGGCCGCGACGTCCGGGTCCACTTCGACCGTGGTGACGTTGTCCTCGCCGAGGCGGAAGCACATCAGGGCGGAGGAGTAGCCGGTCCCCGTGCCGATCTCCAGCACCTGGTGCCCGTCCTCCACCTCCAGCTTCTCCAGCATGTCCACGACGGTGACCGGGGTGGTGGACGAGGAGGTCGGGGAGCCCTCCACCGTGCCGCCGGCCTGGTCGGCGGTGAGATGTCCGTCGAGCTGGGTGGTCAGGGACTCGTCACGGTAGGCGATCCGCGCCCACTCCGTCGGGTCGGTGCCGACCACGGTGACCGGGTGCCACCGGCCACCCTCTGCGGGCAGGAACACCCCGGGGTGCAGGAACAGCTCGCGCGGCACGGTCTCGACCGCCGCCCGCCAGCGGGGGCTGGAGAGGACGCCCGCCCGCGTCAGGCGGGCGGCAAGGGCGCGCCGTTCATCGGCGGTGTCGGTCATGGGCCACTCCTTGCGTCAGCAGTTCAGCGAATGCGGCGGACATCGCGAGGCCGGTGGATTCCTCCAGCCACCCCCACTGTCCGTTCGGGTTCAGCTCCAACCACCAGAGATCGTCGGCCTTGTCCACGGCGAAGTCGAAGCTCCCCGAGACCAGCCCGAAGTGATCGAGGTACGCGAGGAGCGCCTTCTCCACTCGGTCGGGCAGGTCCACCACGCGGTAGGACAGCGCCGAATAGTCCTTGCGCCAGTCCAGCATCCCGGACTCGATCCGCACGGCGAACGCCTCGCGGCCGACGACCAGCACGCGGAGGTCGGCCACCTTGTCCACGACGGCCTGGAACAGGTGTGGCACCAAGGAGACGCTCTCGTCGATCTCGGCCGCCGTCACCGGATCGGCCCAGCCGGTGACAGGAACGCCGTCGCGCTGGTAGGGCGTCCATCGGAGCGTCTTGAAGATCATCTGATCGTGGCTCGCGACGAAAGCCCGCGCCTCGTCCGGGTCGTTCGTGACCAGGGTCGGCGGCACGGCGAGCCCGAGGCGCTGAGCGACGGCGAGCTGGTGGGGTTTGTAGTCCGCGGCGGCGTTGCACAGTGGGTGGTTGAGCCACAGAGGCCCGTCGAGGGCGTACAGGGTGCCACCGAGCCCGTAGCGGACCTGGGCCGCCGCGAACCGCGCGTCGTCAGCGCCGAGGTGGCCGAAGGCGGGCCACACCGGGCGGCGCCAGTACACCGACCGGACTTGGGCCAGGTCAACGGTCCGTGACGGCGTACGAAGCTGTCCAACCACGGGGGCCGGGCAGCATCCGAACCGAGCGGAGACCGTCAGGGCAGCGCCGATATCGGCGGGGTTGAACCTGGTCACCGGCACGTTGCGCCGGTTCAGCTCGCTGATCACCATGTCGGCGGTCAGGTCGTCCGCCTCCGTGGCCACGAGCACCGGCCTCTCGTCGGTCACGGGTCAGTCCTGCTCGGAGTCCTGGTCGTGCCCCTGGTCGGGTGCGGAGTCCGAGTTCGTGGTCGTGCTCGTCTCGGTGCCCTTGCCGGTCCCGTGCTTACCCATCTCGATCACTGTGCCGGCGCGGTCGGTGTAGACGCCGAGCTGAGTGTCGGCGTCGAGCGTGACCAACGCGTGGGGGCGGCGGGTGACGGTCGGGTACGGGGCGAGCCGGCCGGCTCCCCAGGGACGCATGCCGGTCTCCACTGCGGTAGCCATTCCGACCTCCTTCATGACGGTGACTGTTGCCGAACCAGAAGCTACGGTCACCGTGAGTGGAGTAGAACTGACTGTGGGTACGGGTTGAACGGCCGAGGGCACAGGGGGTGGCGTGGCTGCGAAACGAGCTGCGCGCGAACGCGCGGCCATGGGCACGATCGCCGGGTTCGTACTTCGCCTCGCCCGGGAGAGTGCGAACCGCACACAGGTCGGTATGGCCGAAGCGATGGGGGTCGACCTCGCCACCTGGCAGGGCTGGGAGAGCGGACGTCGGCCGCTCGCCAACGTGAAGGCCAGCGGCCTCCTGAACCTGCGGCGCCGGTTACTCGCGCTGGGAGCCGATCCCCACGTTCTCCACCTTCTCGACCCGGCGATGGACGCGGACCGCGTTCTCGCCGCGACGATCCATCCGGAGAGCAACACCCGCCACCCGCTGGCGGAGTGGGTGCACACCCGCGACACGGCCCACATGATCGCCTGGGCGCTGAACGGCACCGTCCCGCCTGCCCTCGCCCGTAGAGCGGTACCGGGACGTCGCGGCCCCGTCGCCAAGGCCCCGCTCCTGGCAGCCCCCGACCGCAGCGTGTTCTTCTCCCACCTCTGGGACACCGCCGAGTCCGCCTTGCGCGCCGGAGACGACGGGCTGTTGCTTCACCGCCAGGCGCTCTACCTGTGCTCCTATGACCGGACCTCCGAGGCGACGTCGTGGATGAGCCGCACTCTGCACACGCCCCATGGCTTGATTGCCGCCCGTGGCTGGACCCCTCACTGGGCGACGGCACGGTCAACTGCCGTCGCACTGGCGCGGCTCGGGGATCCCCAGCCACTGCTGGACTTCATCGACCGGGGCCTGACGGACGACGATGCCGCCGAGACCGCGAACCTCAACTACTGGGCCTACTGGCTCGGTTCCATCCGGGAGCCGCAGCCTGACGACGGCTTCATGCGGCACGGACCGACTCACTGGGAGCCCGTACGGCTCCTGCGCGGTCTCACCGAAGGTCTCCACCAGGCTCCGGCATACACGGACTTGTACGTCCACTCGCTCTGGGCCCTGCTGATCACCAATCGATGGCTTCCCCTGGCAGACCCTGACCTGACGGAAAGACTGAGCGCACACACCACCCGGCTCCTCGATCACGACCGGATCTCCCCGCGAGCGAGGCGGGACCTCAGTTCAGTGCATTACGTTCTACGCGAGAACCGCACATGACACATCGGAGGACGCATTTCATGGCGGACGCAGAGCAACAGGAGCAGGCGAAGGGCACCACAGGCTTCCTGCTGGAGATGGGGATGCTCAAGCGCGCCAAACGATCAGGATGGTGGATCGCCGGGGTGAAGGACCCCGAGACGATCGCCGAGCACTCGTTCCGCGTGGCGCTCATCGGCTCCGTACTCGCCATGATGGAGGGCGCCGACCCTGCGAAGACGGCGCTCCTCGGGCTCTGGCACGACACCCAGGAGACCCGCGTCAGCGACATCCCGCACATCGGTCGCCGCTACCTCGAAGCCGCCGGCAACGAGAAGGTCACCGCAGACCAGGTGTCCGCCGCGCATCCGGCGGTGAAGGCCGGGGCACAGCGGATCGTGGAGGAGTACGAGAACGGCGACTCCCTCGAAGTGATCTGCGCGCACGACGCGGACAAGCTCGAATGTCTCCTCCAAGCCGTCGAGTACCGCGAGCAGGGCTGCTCGAACGTCCAGCCCTGGATCGACAGCAGTCTCGCGAAGCTCAAGACGGCCTCCGCCCGGTCCCTCGCCGACGCCGCGCTCACCATGACCTCGATCGAGTGGCAGCAGACGTACCTCCGCTGAGCCGGAGGGCCGGCAGCCAGATGTAGCGAGCATGTGGGCCTCGGCTGTTCCGAGCCCGACGCCGCAGCTCCCTCCCCGTCCTGCATCGCGGACCGACGCTTCACCTCCTGCACGCGCACCGTCATCGGCTGCACGGACCGCACGAGGACGTGCCGGAAATCATCCGATTCAATTGACTCCCCACCTATTCTGACGTTATGTCAGACGACCAGTCCTACGAACTGCTCGGGTTCGACAACGTCCTGCTGCCCGTCGGCGATCTCGGCGAGGCCGTGAGGTTCTACGAGCGGGCCGGGTTCGCGGTGGCGTTCCGGTTCGACGAGGCAGGGATCGCGTTGCTGAAGGTCGGGGGCGAGACGCCCGGCGTCCTGCTGCGCGTGGAGGAGGCGCTCGGGCACCGGCCGCCGCCGTGGGCCGCACCGCGCCTGTGGCTGGAGGTGCCGGACGCGCGCGCGGCGGCCCGCGTGCTGGCGGACGCCGGCATCCAGCCCCTGGACGGGCCGTTCCCGGTGGCCACCGGCTGGACCGTCGAGGTCGCCGACCCCTGGGGGAACGTCCTCGGCCTCACGGACTACTCCAAGCGGCCGGAGCTGGGTCGCCGGACGTGACAGGGGGCGGGGCACGGGGCGGGCGGCCCCGGTGCCGCCGGGCGGGCGGGCGGTCGTACCGCCCGGCGCGGGGGCGGACCCGCGCGCCCCGCCGGTGACGGCGGCCCCCGCCCCCACTGACTAGGGCCTGTCCGGCGGATCAAGTCGGAGGAAACCGGCGGCGCCTTGCAGCCGAGGTGAGCGGGGGCTGATGCGTGCAGCTGCAAGGCGGAGGAGGGCGTCGACGCGGAGCGTCGGCAACCGACGACAACGCCGCAGATGCGCGTGCCAGCCCCCGCGTCTCCGGCATGATCCGCCGGACAGGCCCTAGGCTCCCTCCCGTGCCAGCGAACGACGACGGCCCCGCCGAGGCCGCTCCCCCGAACCGGTCCTCCGAGGCCGTCGCCCCGACCAAGTCGGAGCAGACCCGCGCGCGGATCCTGGAAACGGCGATGCGGCTGTTCCAGGAGCGCGGCTACGACCGGACCACGATGCGGGCCATCGCGCAGGAGGCCGGGGTCTCCGTCGGCAACGCGTACTACTACTTCGCCGGCAAGGAGCACCTGATCCAGGGCTTCTACGACCGGCTCGCCGCCGAGCACCGGGTGGCGATCGGGGAGCTGCTGGAGCGGGAGACGGACCTGGAGGCGCGGCTGGCGGGCGTGCTGCGGATCTGGCTGGACGTGGCGACGCCGTACCACGAGTTCGCGGTGCAGTTCTTCAAGAACGCCGCCGACCCGGACAGCCCGCTCAGCCCCTTCTCCCCGGAGTCGGAGCACGCGCGCAACGAGGCCATCGGCGTCCACCGGGCGGTGCTGGCCGGTTCGAAGGCGAAGGTGCCGGAGGAACTGCGGGAGGTGCTGCCCGAGTTGATGTGGCTGGCCCAGATGGGTCTCGTCCTGTACTGGATCTTCGACCGCACCGAGGACCGCGAGCGCAGCTACCGGCTCGCCGAGCGGGGCGCGCGCCTGACCGCGCGCGGGGTGACGCTGGCCCGCTTCCGGGTGCTGCGGCCGCTCGTCCACGAGGTGCACGAGCTGTTCACGGACTTCCTGCCCGGTATGACGAAGGCCCTGCCGGACCCGGCGAAGAGGCAGAAGGAGGAGCAGGAGCAGAAGGAGCAGCCGCCGGGCCCGGCCGAATAGGCGGTCCGCGTCAGCGCGGCGCGTCGACCTCCCCCGGCTCCAGTTCCACGTCGACGGCCGGCGGCTCGTCCGCGACCAGCACCTGGCGGGCGTACGAGGCGTACGAAGGTGCCGTGGTCGCCAGCAGGTACGTCCCCGGCGCCGGGACGGAGAGGACGTAGGAGCCGTCGGCGAGCGAGACGACCCGGTCCACCTGGCGTCCGCCCTTCGACATCAGGGTGACCGCCGCGCCCTCGACGGGGTCGCCGGCCGGGTCGCGGACGTAGCCGTGGACGGCCGAGGCGGGGCCGCCGGCGTGCGCGACGGTCTCCCCGGCCTCCTCCCGCGGTTCGACCGCCAGGTGCGGCAGCCGCTTGTCCAGCCAGGCCGGCAGCCACCAGTTGGACGTGCCCAGCAGGTGCATGACGGCCGGGACGAGGGCCGTGCGCAGGACGAACGCGTCCAGCGCGACCGCCGCCGCCAGGCCCACGCCGGCCATCGCGGCGCCCGAGTCGCCGCTGAGGACGAACGCGAGGAACACGCAGACCATGATCAGGGCCGCGGAGTTGATGACCCGGCTGGTCTCGGCGAGGCCGACGCGCACCGCGCGGGCGTTGTCGCGCGTGTGCACCCACTCCTCGTGCATCCGGCTGACCAGGAACACCTGGTAGTCCATCGACAGGCCGAACAGCAGCGACAGCATGATGATCGGCAGGAAGGCGTTGATCGGGCCCTCCTTGCCGAGGCCGAGCAGGTCGAGCCCCCAGCCCCACTGGAAGACCGCGACGAGCACGCCGAAGGAGGCCGCCGCGGCGACCAGGTTCATCACGGCCGCCGTCAGCGGCACCACCAGGGAGCGGAAGGCCACCAGCAGGAGCAGGAAGCCCAGGCCGATGATCGTCGCGACGAACAGGGGCAGGCGGTCCCCGGTGACGGTCGCGAAGTCCTTGGAGACCGCGGTGACCCCGCCGACGTGCGCCTCGACACCGGCCCCCGGGATCACCTCGTCGCGCAGCCGGTCGATGAGGGTGTCCGTCTCCTCGGACTGCGGCGAGGTCGTGGGGACCACCTGGACGACGGTGACGCCCCGGACGGGCGGCAGCGCGACGACCCGGGCGACGCCCTCGGTGGCCTGGACGTCCCGGACGAGGGTGGTGGCGTCGCCGTCCGGGACGACCACCTGGAGCGGGCCGTTGAAGCCCGGTCCGAAGCCCTCGGCGAGCAGGTCGTAGGCCTGCCGGGTGGTCGTGGTGGTGTCGTCGTTGCCCTGGTCGGTGGCGCCCAGGCGCAGCGAGAGGACCGGCAGTGCGAGGACCGCCATGACCGCCAGCGCCAGCACGGCGGTCGTCCGGGGCCGTCGCTGGACGGCCGCGGACCAGCGGTGGGCCAGTCCGCCCGCCTGCTCCGGCACCGGGCCCGCCCCGCTCCCGGCTCCGCCCGGACCGCTTCCCGCCTCGCCGGCACCGCTTCCTGCCTCGCCGGCACCGTTTCCGGCCTCGCCCACGCCGGAAAGACCGCCCTCGGCCGCGAGCCGGCGCCGCTGCCTGCGGCTGAGCACACGCGGGCCGAGGAAGCCGAGCAGCGCCGGGAGCAGCGTCGTGGCGGCCAGCACGCTGAGGACGACCGTGAGGGAGGTGCCGATGACGACGCCGTCCAGGAAGCGCAGGTTCGTCACCAGCATCCCGGCGAGCGCGATGCACACCGTGCCGCCCGCGAACAGCACCGCGCGGCCCGAGGTGTCGAGCGCGGTGACCGTCGACTCCTCCGGGTCCATGCCGCGCAGGACGCCCTTGCGGTGCCGGGTGACGATGAACAGGGCGTAGTCGATGCCGACGCCCAGGCCGATCAGCGAGGACAGCAGCGGCGCCAGGTCCGGGATGTCGGTGACGTGGCTGAGCAGCTGGGTGGAGAACATGCCGGTGCCGACGCCGAAGACGGCCACGCCGATCGGCAGCAGCATCGCGAACAGCGAGCCGAAGGCGAGGAACAGCACGACCGCCGCGGCGGCCAGCCCGACCATCTCCGCGAGACCGGTCGGCGGCTCCTGCACCCGCTGGACGGCCTGTCCGCCCAGCTCGACGTCGAGGCCGTCGCGCCGCGCGTCCCGCGCGGTGTCGACGACGTCCTGGACGAGTTCCTTGGGGACGGCGTTCGCCTGGTCGGTGAAGGTGACCTGGGCGTACGCGATCCGCCCGTCCCGGCTGACCTGGGCCGCGCCCTCGGCGCCCGCGTACGGGCCGGTGACGCCGCCGACGCCCTTCATGCCGGCGATCTCCTCCAGCGCGGGCTGGATGCGGGCCCGTACCCCCGCGTCCCGGACCGAGCCCTCGTCCACCTTCCAGACGACCGTGTCGGTGTCGCCCGCGCGCGCGGGGAACGCCTCCTCCATCAGGTCGTACGCCTTCTTGGAGTCCGTGTCGGGGAGGGAGAACACGTTCGCGTAGTCCGTGCCCGCGGACGAGGCCGAGAAGCCCAGTCCGCACAACGCCCCCACCCACAGCAACAGGACCACCAGCCGGTGCCGGTAGCACCATCGCGCCAATGCCGCCACGCTTCAGCTCCTTCGTCGTCGGTCGGTCCCCCGGGTCCTGGCCACCAGGATCGGCGCCGCCGCCCGCGCGTGGCGGCCAACTGCCGTGACTCTCAAGAAACTCCAAAGCGGGAACCGGTCCCGCCGCCGGTGGCCGCGCCGATACTGGGGGCATGACGACGGCCCCCGGCACCGTGCTGGTCGTGGAGGACGAGCCGAGCATCGCGGACGTCCTCGCCATCGCCCTGCGCTTCCACCGCTTCGAGGTCCTGACCGCGGGCACCGTCCGCGAGGCCCTCGCCCTCGCCGGCCGTGTCCGGCCCGACGTGGCACTCCTCGACGTGATGCTGCCCGACGGCGACGGCCGCGCCCTCGGGCGGGAGCTGCGCGCGCGGCGGCCGGAGCTGGCCCTGGTCTTCCTGACCGCGCGGGACGCGCCCGCGGAGATCGTCGGCGCCCTCGGTTTCGGCGACGACTACATCACCAAGCCGTTCGACATCGACGTGGTCGTCGCCCGCGTCACGGCGGTCCTGCGCCGCACCCGGCCCGCCGACGCCCTCCCCCCGCGCCCGCCGCTGCGCTACGGCGACCTGGAGCTGGACGAGGCGACGTACTCGGTGCACCGCGCGGGCCGCACCGTCGAGCTGACCCCCACCGAGTACGCGCTGCTGCGCTTCCTGGTGCGCAACGGCGGCCGGATCGTGCCCAAGGAGCAACTCCTGCGCCACGTCTGGCAGTACGAGCACGCCCCGGCCGAGTCGACCGTCGTCGAGACGTACATCAGCTATCTGCGGCGCAAGCTCGACGCGCTGGGACCGCCCGTGATCACCACGCGGCGGGGCGTGGGATACGGGCTGGCATGAGGCGGCTGCACCGGCGCGGCATGCACTCCCTGCGCGTGAAGCTGACGGCGGCCAACGTGGCGCTGCTCGCGCTCGGCGTCGTCGCCGCGACCGCCTTCAGCCTGATGACCATGCGGCACTACCTGCTGGACCAGGCCGACTCCGAACTGACCAAGACCCGTGCCTCGCTGAGCGGTTCGGGCCTCACCCTGCGGAAGATCGACTCGTTGAGCGTGCTCGGCTTCGTCCGCGACCGCCTGATGCCCGAGCGGTCCGGCGAACTGCCCACGCCCGACTCCGTCTTCGCCGCGGTCGGCCGCGACGGAGCGGCGGTGGCCGTCTTCGGCGTCGCGCCGACCGACGCCCAGACCGGGCTGGCGCGGGCCGTCGAGGACCCCGCCGCCCTCGCCCGCGACCCGGAGCCGCACGACGTCACCGTGCACGGCGCCGCCTACCGGGCGACCGCGATCCGGCTCTCCGACGGCACCTACATCCTGCTGGCCACCTCCACCGACGCCGTGCACAAGGCCATGGTCAAGGCGCTCAAGCTCGACCTCGCCGTGGGCTCCCTGCTGCTGGCGCTGCTGGCCTGCCTGACGCTGTTCAGCGTGCGGCGGCGGATGCGGCCGCTGGAGGACATGGTGGAGACCTCCTCGGCGATCGCCGAGGGCGACCTCACCCGGCGGGTGCCCTCCCGCCACGACCCCACCCAGGAGGTCGAGCAACTGCGCCTGGCCCTCAACTCGATGCTCCAGCAGGTGGAGACGGCGTACCGCACGCGCGAGCGCAGCGCGGCCCAGCTGCGCCGGTTCGTCGCGGACGCCTCGCACGAGCTGCGCACCCCGCTGTCCGCGATCCGCGGCTACCTCCAGCTGTACGACCGGGGCATGCTGCGCGACCCGGCCGAGCGGCGGCGTGCCTGGGACCGGATGAACGGCGAGGTGGACCGCATGGGCCGGCTCGTCGACGAGCTGCTCGTCCTGGCCCGCCTCGACCAGCGGCCCGAGCTGCGGCTGCGCGACGTGGACGTGAGCCGGCTGGTGCGGGACGCGGCGCAGGACCTGCGGGCCCAGCAGCCGGACCGGCCCGTCACGGTCGACGCGGCCGGCGCGGTCCTGGTGCAGGCCGACGAGTCGGGGCTGCGCCAGGTCCTCGGCAACCTCCTGGCCAACGTCCGCACGCACACGCCCGCCGACGTGCCGGTCCGGCTGGCCGTGGAGCACGCCGAAGGCGCCGTGAGGCTGTCGGTGCGGGACGAGGGGCCGGGGCTGGCCGCGGAGGACGCGGCGCGGGTCTTCGACCGCTTCTTCCGCGCGGGCGGCGGCGCGGGCAGCGGGCTGGGCCTGGCGATCGTGCAGGGCGTGGTGGACGCCCACGGCGGCGAGGTGGACGTCCGCACGGCGCCGGGCGAGGGCCTGACGGTGACGGTCCGGCTGCCGGGCCGGGCGGCGGAGTGGGGCTAGCCGCTCCGCCGGACACCGGGCGGTCGCCGGGCGGTCGTCAGGCCTGCTTCGACGCCAGTTCGATGACCGTGATGTCCGAGGGGGCGCCCACGCGCGTGGGCGGGCCCCAGGCGCCGGCGCCGCGCGAGACGTACAGCTGGGTGTCGCCGTAGCGCTCCAGGCCCGCGACGGTCGGGTTCGCGGCGGCGGCGAGGAGGTTTCCGGGCCAGAGCTGGCCGCCGTGGGTGTGGCCGGAGAGCTGGAGGTCGACGCCGTGCTCGACGGCGTCGTGGATCTGCACGGGCTGGTGGGCGAGGAGCACGCACGCGCGGGCCCGGTCCCGGTCGCCGAGGGCCTTCGCGAAGTCGGGGCCCTGGCCCTCGCTCTCGCCCGCGACGTCGTTGACGCCGGCCAGGTCGAACCACGGCAGTTCGGTCCGCGCGTTCTCCAGGGGCAGCAGGCCGAGCCGCCGCACCTCCTGGACCCACTGCTCGGCGCCGGAGAAGTACTCGTGGTTGCCGGTGACGAAGAAGCTGCCGTGCCGGGCCCGCAGCCGCGCGAGCGGGGCCGCCGCCGGACCCAGGTCCTTCACGCTGCCGTCGACCAGGTCGCCGACGACCGCGATCAGGTCGGGCTGCGTGCCGTTGATGGTGTCGACGACCTTCTGCGCGAAACCGCGGCCGAGGACCGGGCCCAGGTGGATGTCGCTGACGACCGCGATCCGGTAGCCGTGCGCCGCGCGCGGCAGCCTGGCCAGCGGGACGGTGACCCGCTTCACCCCGGGGCCCCGCAGCACGCCGTAGGTGCCGTGGCCGACGGTCCCGGCGGCGGCCGCGGCCGCGGCGCCGCCGATGACGCGGGAGACGAACAGGCGGCGGGAGGGGGCGGCGGGGCGCGGGGAGCCGGTGTCCCGCGGGGGCCGCGGCTCCTCGGGCGGCGCGGGCGTGCCGGGTCCGGGCGGGGACGCGGGCACGGTCTCGGGCTCCTCGTCCCGCGCCTCCACCGGCACCGGCACCCGGGCGGCCGCCCGCCGCTCCAGGACGCGCCGCAGCAGGGGGCGTACGGCCTCGCCCGCCAGGACCGCCAGCAGCAGGTACATCGACAGGGCCATCCACAGGAAGCCGGGCCAGGCCAGGACGCGCTGGAGCCAGAAGGGGGCGCCGGCGCGTTCGGCGACGAGGGCGCCGACGGCGAGGACCCAGCCGCCCGCGATCAGCACCGCGCCGCCGCGCCGGACCCAGCCGGGGGCGCGGGTCGTGTCGCGGAACAGGCGGCGCCACAGGTACCAGTTGGCCACGACCAGGACGGCCAGGAAAGCCAGGGCGAGCAGCACGAAAAGGATGGCCACGGTGTTCGTATCCCCGCTGTGGGCGTCGGAGGTCGGCGTCGGGCGTCGGAGGTCGGGCGTCGGGCTATGACGTTCGGCGCAGGGCGCGCAGTCCGCGCAACCCGATGGCCCCGACGACCGTCCCCAGTACGAAGGAGACGACGGCGAGCGTCAGATGGACCCAGAAGTAGGCCGTGGGGTCGCCGTCGTCGAACGCGAGCCCGCTGCCGTCCTTGATCAGGTTTTTGACGAAAGTGACCCAGATGACCCAGCTCCACACCCCGAAGGCGAGAAGGAACCAGGACACCGGTCGGCTGAGCTTCATGCGTTCAGTATCGCCGCCCGGTGTCCGGTTCCATGACGGGGGTGGGGAGGGGGGCGGGACTTCCCGTCGTCCGCCAGGTACTTTCTCCGTCGTGCCCGCACCCTTGAAGCAGACCGCCAGGCGAACCCTGCTGGTCACCTCCGCGACCCTCGCGTCCCTCGCGCTGACGGCGCCCGTGTCCCTCGCCGCGCCGACCCCGTCGCCCTCGGCCCCGGCCTCCGGTTCGCCGTCCGCCTCCCCTTCGGCTTCGGCTTCGGCCAGTGCGTCCGCCACTCCCCCGGCGAAGATGTCGTCGCTGGGCGGCGTCCGCCTCGGGCAGGCCGGGACGCAGGTCCAGCTCGCCGGCGGCGCGCCGGTGCTGCCGAAGGACCTCACCGCGCGGTCCTGGATCGTCGCGGACGCCGAGTCCGGCGAGGTGCTCGCCGCGCACAACGCGCACTGGCGGCTGCCCCCGGCGAGCACCCTGAAGATGCTCTTCGCCGACACCGTCCTGCCGAAGTTCCCCAAGGCCACGCAGTACAAGGTCCGGACGGAGGACCTGGAGGGGGTGGGCGCCGGCTCCAGCATGGTCGGGATAAAGGAGGGCGAGACCTACTCGGTCCACGACCTGTGGCTCGGCGTCTTCCTGCGTTCCGGCAACGACGCCGTGCACGTCCTGTCGTCCATGAACGGCGGCGTCGCGGCCACCGTGCGGCAGATGAACGACCACGCCGACGAACTGCAGGCCCTGGACACCGACGTGGTCTCGCCCGACGGCTACGACGCCCCCGGCCAGGTCTCCTCGGCCTACGACCTGACGCTGATCGCCCGCTCCGGCCTCCAGAAGCAGGACTTCCGCGAGTACTGCTCGACACTGACCGCGAAGTTCCCGGGCGCCACGACCAAGAACAAGAAGGGCCGGACGGTCCGCGAGACCTTCGAGATCCAGAACACCAACCGGCTGCTGACCGGCGACTACGACATCACCCAGTACCAGGGCATCGCGGGCGTCAAGAACGGCAACACCACCAACGCGGGCGCCACCTTCACCGGCGTCGCCGAGCAGGGCGGACGGGTCCTGCTGGTCACGGTGATGAACCCGGAGAAGGACGACCACAACGAGGTCTACAAGGAGACCGCCGCCCTCTTCGACTGGGGTTTCCAGGCGGCCGGCAAGGTGGCCCCGGTGGGCGAGCTGGTCCCGCCCAGGAGTGCCGCGCGGGCCAGCGCGCAGCCCGGCGCGAACCCCGGCGGGGGCGGGGAGGCCGGCGGCGTCGGCAACGTGTCCGAGCGGCCGGTGGCGGGCGCGGTCGCGAAGAACGGCTCCGGTGGCGTCGGGACCGCCATGGCGATCGCCGGCGGGGCGCTGGTGCTGCTCGCCGGTGCGGCGTTCCTGGTCAACCGCCGGTGGCCGCTGCCGGATCTGGTGCGCCGCCGCCGCTGACCCCGGCCGGGGCGCCGGTTCCGGGGTCGGACTCGGCGCCGCAACCGGTGTCGGTGCCGCTGTCCGCGCCGGCGGATCCCGTCGCGGTCCACGCGGCGCAGAACAGGACCAGTTTCGCCGTGAAGTTGATCCACAGCAGCAGGGCGATGGGCACGCCGAAAGCGCCGTACATGCTCTTCGTGGCCACGCCCTGCAGGTAGCCGCTGAGCAGCAGCTTCAGCAGTTCGAAGCCGACGGCGCCGGTGAGCGCCGCCACGATCAGGCGGCGGCGCGGCGGCTCCACGCCCGGCAGCAGCGTCAGGACGTACAGCAGGAGCAGGAAGTCCGCGAGGACGGCGACGAGGAACGCGGCGAGGCGCAGCAGGACGCCGCCCCAGCCGGACTGGTCGATGCCCGCCTGCTCGATGATCCAGCCGACCATCGCGGAGGCGACGGTGGAGATGGCGAGGGTGACGAGGACGGCGCCGCCGAGTCCGAGGAGGATGCCCAGGTCCTTGAGCCTGCGCAGGAGCGGGTTCTCCTCCTCGTCGGGCAGTTCCCACACCGCGCGCAGGCACTCGCGCGTCGAGCCGGCCCAGTTGACGCCGGTGAACAGCAGGGCGGCGCCGGCGATGAGGCCGACGGTGCCGGCGTTCTGCACCAGGCTGTCGACGTTCAACCGGTCGGAGATGCCGGGCACCTGGTCGGTGATCCGGTCCTGGAGCTCCTTCTGCCGCTCGGGGCCGAGGGTGGCGGCGCCGATCGTGGCGGCCACGGTGAGCAGCGGGAAGAGCGCGACGAAGCTGGTGAACGTCATCGCGGCGGCCAGCATCGTCCACCGCACCCGGTCCAGCCGCTCGTACGACCGCCACGCGTGCGTGGCCGTCACCCGCGTGATCCACGGCCCGATCCCGGGGAGCTTTTTCAGCCAGTCCATGATCCGACTCCCGTGGTGAGATGTGCGCGGTGCTCCGGCCGGGCATCGTGGGTGTCCGTCTACCCCGAAACCGCCGGACGGTGACCCACGGCGGTACGGCGTGTCACCAGTCGGCCACCGCCAGACCGTACATGGTGAGCCAGGCCAGGCCGATCAGGGCGAGGGCGCGGTCGCCGAGGACGACGTCCTCGGGTTCGCCCGCGGTGCCGCGGTCGGCGAAGACGGCGTAGCGCAGCACGGCCAGGACGAAGGCGACCACGGACAGCTGGCGCCAGGGCAGCACGCTGGTGTGCGGGACGCCGCCCTCCTCCAGCGCCCACAGGCAGTAGCCGAGCACGGCGACCCCGGCCGCGAGCTGCCAGACGAAGCGCAGGTAGCCGGTGGTGTACTCGGTGAGCAGCGCGCGGGTGGCGCCGGCCGTCCCGGCCATCTGCACGGCCTCGGAGTAGCGCTTGGCCGACACCATGAACAGCGCCCCGAAGCCGGTGGTGATGAGGAACCAGCGCGACAGCGGGATGCCGAGCGCGAGCCCGCCGACCATGGCGCGCATCAGGAAGCCGGTGGTGACGACGACGAGGTCGACGACGAGGACGTGCTTCAGGCTGACGCAGTACGCCAGTTGCATGCCCAGGTAGGCGGTGAGGAGTCCGGCGACGGCGGGGTTGGTCAGCCAGGCCGCGACGGCCGGGGCCAGCACCGCGAGGGCGCCTCCGACGGCGTAGGCGACGGGGACGGGGACCTGTCCGGCGGCGACCGGGCGGTGCCGTTTGGTGGGGTGGGCGCGGTCGGCCGCGGCGTCACGGGCGTCGTTGACGAGGTAGACGGCGGCGGCGCAGCCGGTGAACAGGGCCAGGACGAGGGCGAGTTCGGTGAGGGCGTGGACGGTGAACAGCTGCCCGGCCGCGGCGGGGGCGGCGACGACCAGGACGTTCTTGACCCACTGCTTGGGGCGGGCGGTGCGCAGCAGGCCGGCCGGGAGGGAGCCGGTGGGCGCGGTGTCGCCGGGGTGCGGGGCGGGGCCGGGGTCCGCGCCGGGGTGGTGGTGGGTGCGCCGGCCGGGGAGGGCGGCCTCCGGGGGGTGCGGCTCGGCGCGGCGGGGGGTCCCGGCGAGGGGCGCGGCCTCAGTCACGGACGCCTCCCCCGACCCGGTGCGCGCCGGCTTTCATCCAGGGGGTGCCGATGCGCGCCGCGAGGGCCCCGAGGGCCGCTCCCGCGGCCACGTCGGAGGGGTAGTGCACGCCCACGACCAGGCGCGACAGGCACATCGCGGCGGCGAGCGGGGGCACGGCGTACGCCCCCAGGGCGCCGTAGGCGACGGCGGCGGCCGCGGCGGAGGTCGCGTGCGAACTCGGGAAGGAGTGCCGGCCGGCGGTGCGGACCAGGGGCGCGACGTGTGTCGGGCGCGGGCGGCGCACCATCCGTTTCACGCCCATGCTGGCGAGGTGGGCGCCCGCGGTGAGCGCGGTGGCCCGCAGCCAGGCGCCGCGCCGGGCGCCGTCGAGGGCGGCTCCGGCGAGGCCCGCCGCGAGCCACAGCGCGCCGTGCTCGCCCGCCCGGGACAGGGCGCGCGCGGCGGCCGCCAGGCGTGGATCGGCGCCGCGGGCGTGGACCGCCGTGAGGATGCGGTGGTCGATGCCGGCCGCCGCGCCGTCCACCCTGTCGATGCCGTTCACCCTGTCGATGCCGTCCACCCTGTCGATGCCGCCGGTGTCGTCCATGTCGTCCATGTCGTCCATGCCGATTCACTGTTCACGCCGGGCACGCCGGATTCCGGGCAATATCGAGCGACATACCATTAATCACCCATTCCGGGGACGGTGGAATGTTTGAAAACTAATCACCCACTCAGGGGCGATACGGTCACCGACATGCCTGCCGAGACCGTTTCCGTCACGGGGTGGGGCCGCACCGCTCCCTCCACCGCCCGTCTGATCCGTCCCAGGACGTACGAGGAGGCCGTGACCGCCGTCCGAGACTGCGGGGCGCGCGGAGGCATCCCCCGGGGCCTGGGACGGGCGTACGGGGACGCGGCGCAGAACGCCGGCGGGGCGGTGCTCGACATGACGGGCCTCGACCGGATCCACGTCGTCGACGTGGCCGGCGGCAGCGTCCTGTGCGACGCGGGCGTCTCCCTGCACCACCTCATGGAAGTCCTGCTGCCCCTGGGCTGGTTCGTGCCGGTGACGCCCGGCACCCGCTACGTGACCGTCGGCGGCGCGATCGGCGCCGACATCCACGGCAAGAACCACCACGTGTCCGGCTCCTTCTCCCGGCACGTCGTGTGCCTGGAACTGCTCACCGCCGACGGCACGGTCCGCACGGTCCGCCCCGGCACCGCCCTCTTCGACGCGACCGCGGGCGGCATGGGCCTGACCGGCGTGATCCTCACCGCGACCGTGCGGCTGCGGCCCGTCGAGACGAGCCTCATGTCCGTCGACACCGAGCGCGCGACCGACCTCGACGACCTGATGGCCCGGCTGACCGCCACCGACCACCGCTACCGCTACTCGGTCGCCTGGATCGACCTGCTCGCCCGCGGCGCCGCCACCGGCCGGGCCGTCCTGACCCGCGGCGACCACGCCCCCCTCGCCGCCCTGCCCGCCCGCGCGCGCCGGGCCCCGCTGTCCTTCCGCCCCGCCCGGCTCCCGGCCGCGCCCGCCTGCCTGCCCGAGGGCCTGCTGACGCGCCGGACCGTGGGCCTCTTCAACGAACTCTGGTACCGCAGGGCGCCACGCGCGCGTACCGGCGAACTCCAGCGGCTGTCCACCTTCTTCCACCCCCTCGACGGGGTCCCGCACTGGAACCGCGTCTACGGCCGCGGCGGCTTCGTGCAGTACCAGTTCGTCGTCGGCCACGGCCGGGAGGAGACCCTGCGCCGGATCGTGGACCGCATCGCGCGCCGCCGCTGCCCGTCCTTCCTCGCCGTCCTCAAACGGTTCGGGGAGGCCGACCCCGGCTGGCTCTCCTTCCCCGTGCCCGGCTGGACGCTGGCCCTGGACGTCCCGGCGGGCCTGCCCGGCCTCGGCAGCCTCCTCGACGGACTCGACGAGGAGGTCGCCGCCGCCGGCGGGCGCGTCTACCTCGCCAAGGACTCCCGGCTGCGGCCGGACCTGCTCGCCGCGATGTACCCGCGGCTGGACGACTTCCGCGCGCTGCGCGCGGAGCTGGACCCCCGCGGGGTGTTCGTGTCCGACCTCGCGCGCCGACTCACCCTCTAGAACCCCAGGAGCAGTCGTGAAGGACGCCTTCGGCCTCCCCCAGTCCCTCCTCGTGCTGGGAGGCACGTCCGAGATCGCGCTGGCCACCGCGCGCCGGCTCGTCGCCCGCCGCACCCGCACGGTCCATCTGGCCGGACGCCCCTCGCCCGCCCTGGAGTCGGCCGCCGCGGAGCTGCGCGCCCTCGGCGCCGACGTGCGCACCGTCGCCTTCGACGCCCTCGACCCCGAGGCGCACGAGAGCGCGCTGGGCAAGGTGTTCGCGGAGGGCGACGTCGACCTGGTGCTGCTCGCCTTCGGCGTCCTCGGTGACCAGGCCCGCGACGAGCGCGACCCGGTGGCCGCCGTGCGCGTCGCGCAGACCAACTACACGGGCGCGGTGTCGGCGGGCCTGGTCGCCGCCCGCGCGCTCCAGTCCCAGGGCCACGGCTCCCTGGTCGTCCTGTCGTCCGTCGCCGGCGAGCGGGCCCGCCGCGCCAACTTCATCTACGGCTCCAGCAAGGCCGGCCTGGACGCGTTCGCGCAGGGGCTGGGCGACGCGCTGCACGGGACGGGCGTCCACGTCATGGTCGTACGCCCCGGCTTCGTCCGGACGAGGATGACCGCCGGGCTGGCGGAGGCGCCGCTGGCGACCACCCCCGAGGAGGTCGCGGCGGCCGTCGAACTGGGGCTGCGGCGGCGCTCGGAGACGGTGTGGGTGCCGGGGGTGCTGCGCGTGGTGATGTCGGGCCTGCGGCACCTGCCGCGCGGACTGTTCCGCAGGCTGCCGGTCTGAAGCCCGTGAGGGGGGAGGCGGACGTACACTCTCCAGCGTGCCATCGAGGGGGTTGTGGTCAACGGACGGTAATCGGCTCCGGCTTGCCGTACTCGGTCCGCTTCGGGCCTGGCGCGGCGACGTGCAGCTGGACCTCGGTCCGGTTCGCCAGCAGGCACTGCTGACGGCGCTGCTGCTGCGACCCGGCACGACCGTCAGCCGGCAGCAACTGCTCGACGGGGTATGGGGTTCGGAGCCGCCCGGCACCGGTGCCAAGGTGATTCCGGTCTACGTTCACCAGCTGCGCAAACGTCTGAACCCCGGGGGCGGGAACACCTCCGGCTCGGTGATCGCGACCGACCGGGACGGCTACCGCTTCGAACCGCACGACGTCTCGACGGACACGGCTCGGCTGAAGGGGATCGTCGCCGAGGCGCACGCCGCACGGGATCGCGGTGACCTGGCCGCCGCGGTGAGCGCGTGGTCCACCGCTCTGGAGCTGTTCCGGGGCGAGCCCCTGGCCGCGATTCCCGGGCCGTTCGCCGAGGCCGAGCGTCTACGGCTGTCGGAACACAGGCTCGCGCTGGTGCAGGACAAGGTGGAGTGCCAACTGCGGCTGGGCCGCCATGCCGAGGTCGTCGGAGAGCTGTTTGCCCTGTCGGAGACGCATCCGCACCACGAGCCCCTGGCCGGCCTGCTGATGCGTGCTCTCCACGCCGGCGGGCGGCAGGCCGACGCGCTGTCCGTCTTCGCCAAGGTGCGCCGTCGTCTGGTGGCGGAGCAGGGAGCTGAGCCGGGCCGTGAACTGCGGCGGGTGCACGAGGCGGTGCTGCGCTCGGACGAAACCTTCCTCGTCGGCGCGTCGCCGCGGACGCGCCGGGCAACGGGCCAGGCCCCCGCAACCGTCCCCCCACGCCGACGCGTACGGAACGAACTGCCGGTGGACGTCAGCGGTTTCACCGGGCGGGAGCACGAACTGGGCGTGCTCCTCGGACCGGCCGATGAACGGGTGGTCACGGTCCGTGCGGTGGACGGCATGGCCGGGGTCGGCAAGACCGCACTGGTAGTGCGTGCCGCGCGTGCCGCGCGGGACCGTTTTCCGGACGGCTGCCTGTTCGTGGACCTCAACGGTCACCGCGAGGGGCGGGAAGCCGCGGACTCGCAGCGCGTGCTGCACCGATTGCTGCGGGCGGTAGGTGAGATCGGCGAAGGCGACGACGACCCGACGGAGGACCTTGACGGCCTGGCGGCGTCATGGAGGGCGGCGACCGAGTTCCTCCGACTGATCCTGGTGGTCGATGACGCGTCCGCCGCGGGACAGGTACTCCCCCTGCTGCCGAGCGGTCCGGGCAGCCTCGTGCTGGTGACCAGCCGGCAGCGGCTGACCGGGCTGGACGCCGACCGGAGGATCTCGCTGGCGCCGCTGGACATGGACGAGGCGGTGGCCCTGCTGACCGACGCGGTCGGCGATCCGGGCTCCGCCCCGGAGCGTGCGGCGGTGCGCGAGCTGGCCCGCCTCTGCGACCGGCTGCCGCTGGCACTGCGGATCGTCGGGGCTCGGATGCAGAACCGTCCGTCGTGGGCGTTGCAGCGCATGGCCGTCCGGCTGGCCGACGACGAGCACCGTCTTGGTGAGCTCGCGGTCGAGGACCGCAGCGTGGAGGCGGCCTTCCGGGTCTCCTACGATCAGCTTACGGCGGCGGAACGTCGGGCGTTCCGCGTGCTGGGCCTCTCACCGACCGTGGAGTTCGACCGGCTGGCGGCGGCCGCCATGCTGGGCACCGCGTCGTCCGACGCCGAGCGTGTCCTGGAGAGCCTGGTCGAGGCGAGTCTCGTCCAGCAGACCGTCGCGGGCCGCTACCGCCTGCACGGCCTGGTTGCCGTCTACGCCCGGCGCATCGCCGCCGCGCACCCCGGGGAAGTCGCGGCGGCCCGGGCCGGGGTGTTCAGGCTCTACGTGGCCGCCGCCCGCCGCGCGAGCGACTGGGGCCCCTTCGCCTTCCCGACCGGCCCCAGGGTGGACACCGCCCCTTTCGCCGACGGGGAGGAGGCGTCGGCGTGGCTGGACGCGGTGGGCGGCGAACTGGTCGACGTGGTCGCCCACGCGGCGGCCGCAGGCCATGTGAACGACGCCTGCTGGCTCGTCGAAGGACTGTGCGACTACCTCACCCGGCAGGGCCGGTACCACGAGTGCCGGGCCGCCGTCGAGATCGTGCTGCCACTCACGGAGCAGGTCACCGACCGGCGGATGGTCTCCGAACTGCGCACCTGCATGGGCATAGCGTACGGACTGCAGGGCCACTACGAGCAGGCACGCCGCTGGCTGAGTGACGCTCTGGAGATCAGCCGCCGGACCGGAGACGTGATCGAGCAGGCCCGGGCTCTGGGCTCCCTCGGAATTTTCGCGAACGCGGCGGGGGAACCGGCCGAGGCCGCCGTGCTCCTGTCCGAATCGGCGGGCCTCGCCCGGGGCACGGAGGACGACTGGCTCACGGTGATGTACCTGGCCAACGTCGGCGCCGTCCACCATCAGGTGGGACGGCACGAAAGGGCGCGGGAGTGCTACGAGGCCGCGGTCGGCTTCGCCGAGAGGACCGGCAGGCCCAGGATCCTGGGCAAGACGCTCTTCCGCATGGGCGCGCTCCAACTCGACCGCGGGCGCTACGCGGAGGCCCTCGACGCGCTCGGCAGGGCTGCCGGGCTTGCCGAGCGGGTGGGAGACATTCCGCTGTTCGCCGCAGTCCTCAGCAGACTCGCCGTTGCTGAGGAACGTCTGGGCAACCTGGCCGGGGCGGCGGAATTCCATTCCCGAGCACTTGCGGCGGTCGGCGAACGGCCCGGCACCGGAGTGAGGGCCGAGATCCGCAACCGGTTGGGCTGGCCCCAGGCCGCGACGGAAGACCTCGTCCGGGCACGCGACCGGTTCGAGCGGGCCGTCGCCCACTCGCGTACCGGATCAGGGGATTTCGCGTAGACACGGCGCACGCGCGCGGGTGCGGCGGTCGGAGACCCGCGACGCACGGCCGCGTGCCTCGGCTGCGACCGGGAACCGGTCGACGCGGCACGGGCCCGGATCTCCGCACCGGTGCCCCCGTCCGCCGAACCGGGATTTCATCCTTCTTTCAACGCCCTTCGCCAGGATGAACACCGCGCCGTGAACCGCTCGGAACGGCGGTGGATCCGACGAAGAGGACCGACATGGGACTGCTGCACGCGTGGCGTATGCAAAAGGTCGTTTCCGACGCCAGAACCGCCTATGCCAAGGGCGATGCGGAGTTCGTCGCCGGGTTCGACATCGACACCCGCGCCAGGGTGTCCATGCGGGCGATCCGCAAGGAGATCGACAAGATCATCAATTCGGTGGAGCCGATCGGTTGGGACTGCGTCGACGTGCAGCCGTTCCTCGCGTCGGTCCAGATCGATTTCGTCCGGAGAGCGTGAGGGCGGCGACGAAACCTCCCCGGACGGGGGAAGGGCATCCGCACGAACAGTCCGAAACGAGGGAGCGAAACGATGGACACGCGAAACCCCGGCGCCCCCTGGGGCACCACCCGGATGGCACCGTACGCCGAGACCGAACCGGTTGCCCTGATCACCCCGGCGATCGACCCCCAGACCCAGGTCGCCCGCGTCGTCGACGAACACGGCCTCATGGTCGAACTGCACGACCACCACACCGGCAGCAGCACTTCGAGTTCCACGAGCACGAGCACCGCCGACAGCTACGACTCCGACCACTCGTCGGACTCCGACCACGACTGACGATGACAGGACCGAGCGGGTCGGTGCTGGTGCTGACCAACCCTCAGGACGTGACCACGGACCTGGTCCTGCGGATCCTCGCGGGGCGCCGGGTCCCGGTGGCCCGTCTCGACCCCGGCACGGACCTGCACAGAGGTGCCGCACTGACCGCCACGTACCGCACAGGTGATCAGCGCGGCACCCTGCGCACGCCGAGCCGCGAACTCGACCTCACCGAAGTGCGCTCCGTCTGGACGCGCCGTCCCTCACCCTTCGACGGCCCGCCCGAACTGGACGGAGAGGAGAGCCGGTTCGCGGCCTCGCAATCCCTGTGGGGCGTCGGCGGCATCCTCGCGTCGCTTCCCGGAGCCCATTACGTCAACCACCCGTGGAACAACCGGGCGGCGGAACACAAACCGGCCCAGCTCGCCGCCGCACAGCGCGGCGGTCTGCCGGTCCCCAGCACGCTGATCACCAACGACCCGGAGGAGGCCAGGGAATTCGCTTCCGGACAGGCCGGCGGAGTGGTCTACAAGCCGCTCTGGAACACGCCCTACAAGGTCGACGGCCGAGCACGACAGGTATGGGTGCGCGAGGTGCTCCCGCACGAGATCACCGCCGCCGTGGCCGTCTGCCCGCACTTGTTCCAAGCGAAGGTGGAGAAGGCGTACGACGTACGTCTCACGGCCGTCGGCAACCGGATGTTCGCGGTCCGGATCGACAGTCCCGATCTCGACTGGCGGCGGCGGCAGTCCATGATGGAGTGCACGCCGATCGCCGTTCCGGACCGGGTCGGGCGCTCGGTGTCCGCCTACCTCGCCGCCTTCCGGCTCGTCTTCGGCGCGTTCGACTTCGCTGTCACCGCTGCCGGTGACTGGTACTTCCTCGAGTGCAACCCCAACGGGCAGTGGGCATGGCAACCCGACTCGGTCACCGACTCGATCGCCCGTGCCGTGGCCGATCGGCTCCAGCAGGGTCCCGAAGCGTGAGCAGGCCTGCCGGACTCCGCGCCGTCACCCTGCCGCCGCCGCGCACGCGTCTCCGAACCGGATGATCAGGCCCTGTCGATCAGCGGGCGGGGGAGAAAGTCGCGGTCCCCGTGGGCGGCCTGCGGGGGGACGACCGGGCCGCCGAAGGCGTACTCGCGGAGCTTGCGCCAGACGCCGTCGGCGCCCTGCTCGTGGAGGCCGAAGCCGGTGCAGGACCATTCGGCACGGTAGTCGGCGAGTTCCTCGTACGCGCGGTCCATGGCCGCCTCGTCGATGCCGTGCGCCACCGTCACGTGCGGGTGGTAGGGGAACTGGAGGTCGCGGGCGACCGGCCCGGAGGCGTCACGGATCCGCTGTTGCAGCCAGGCGCAGGCCGAGACCCCCTCGACCACCTGCACGTACACCACGGGCGACAGGGGCCGGAAGGTGCCGGTGCCGCTCAGCCGCATCGGGAACGGGCGGCCCGCCTCGGCCACCGAGGTCAGGTGCGCGTCGACGGCCGGGAGGTCGCCGGGGTCGATCTCGGTCGGCGGCAGCAGCGTGACGTGCGTGGGGATACCGTGAGCCGCGGCGTCGCCGAAGCCCGCGCGCCGCTCCTGGAGCAGGCTGCCGTGAGGCTCCGGGACCGCGATCGACACGCCGATCGTTACGGTCCCCACGTCGTCTCCTTCGTCGCGTCGGATGGGCCGGGCGCCGGCCCGGCACCTGGTGCCTGGTTCGTACTCAGTCGTACGGCTATCGACTGTACGGCCACGGCCGTGTCGAGGGCAGGCGCAGCGGAAGTGATGTGCAGCGCTCTGCCCGGTGGAACGTGCGTGCGGTGGTGCGCCCTCAGTGCTTGGCGGGCAGGAAGCCCACCTTCTGGTACGTCTGGGCCAGCGTCTCCGCGGCGACGGCGCGGGCCTTCTCCGCGCCCTTGGCCAGGATCGAGTCGAGCGTCTCGGGGTCGTCCAGGTACTGCTGGGTGCGGTCCCGGAACGGCGTGACGAAGTCGACGACGACCTCGGCGAGGTCCGTCTTGAGGGCGCCGTACAGCTTGCCCTCGTACTGCCGCTCCAGCTCCGGGACGCTCGTGCCGGTGAGGGTCGAGTAGATGCCGAGGAGGTTGCTCACGCCCGGCTTGTTCTCGGGGTCGTGGCGGATGACCGTGTCGGTGTCCGTGACCGCGCTCCTGACCTTCTTCGCGGTCGCCTTCGGCTCGTCGAGCAGGTTGATGAGGCCCTTCGGCGTGGACGCCGACTTGCTCATCTTGATCGACGGGTCCTGGAGGTCGTAGATCTTGCCGGTCTCCTTCAGGATGTACGGCTTCGGGATCGTGAAGGTCTCGCCGAAGCGGCCGTTGAAGCGCTCGGCGAGGTCGCGGGTCAGCTCGATGTGCTGGCGCTGGTCCTCACCGACCGGCACCTCGTCGGCCTGGTACAGCAGGATGTCCGCGACCTGGAGGATCGGGTAGGTGAACAGGCCGACCGAGGCGCGGTCGGCGCCCTGCCGGGCGGACTTGTCCTTGAACTGGGTCATGCGGGAGGCCTCGCCGAAGCCGGTGAGGCAGTTCATGACCCAGGCGAGCTGGGCGTGCTCGGGGACGTGGCTCTGCACGAACAGCGTGCACCGGTCCGGGTCGAGCCCGGCCGCGAGCAGCTGCGCGGCGGCCAGCCGGGTGTTGGCGGTCAGTTCCGCCGGGTCCTGCGGGACCGTGATCGCGTGCAGGTCGACGACCATGTAGAACGCGTCGTGGGACTCCTGGAGGGCCACCCACTGACGGACGGCGCCGAGGTAGTTGCCGAGGTGGAACGAGCCTGCGGTGGGCTGGATCCCGGAGAGCACGCGGGGACGGTCATTCGCCATGCCCACCATTGTCTCAGAGCCGCGGGGGTGGTTCAGGAGGGTGGGGAGTGCCGCGGGGGGCGGGGCCCGGTCGCGGCCCCGCCCCCCGCGCGGGATGCCTCAGCCGAGGTCGATCTCCGGGTACAGCGGGAAGCCCGCCACCAGGTCGGTCGCCCGCCGGGAGATCTCGTCGGAGACCTTCTCGTCCAGGACGTGGGAGGCCTTCGACGGGGCGCCCGACTTCGTCGTGCCCGGCTCCGCCGTCGTCAGGACGCGGTCCATCAGGGCCGCGACCTCGTCCATCTCGGCCGTGCCGAGGCCGCGCGTGGTCAGCGCGGGGGTGCCGACCCGGATGCCGGAGGTGTACCAGGCGCCGTTGGGGTCGGCGGGGATCGCGTTGCGGTTGGTGACGATGCCCGAGTCGAGGAGGGCCGACTCGGCCTGACGGCCGGTGAGGCCGTAGGACGTGGCGACGTCGATCAGGTTGAGGTGGTTGTCGGTGCCGCCGGTGACGAGGGTCGCGCCGCGGCGCGTCAGCCCCTCCGCCAGCGCACGGGAGTTGTCGACGATGCGCTGCGCGTAGTCCCGGAAGGCGGGCTGCCGGGCCTCGGCCAGGGCCACCGCCTTCGCGGCCATGACGTGCGGGAGCGGGCCGCCGAGGACCATCGGGCAGCCGCGGTCCACCTGGTCCTTGAGGGAGTCGTCGCACAGGACCATGCCGCCGCGCGGGCCGCGCAGCGACTTGTGGGTGGTGGTCGTGACGATCTGGGCGTGCGGGACCGGGTCGAAGTCGCCGGTCAGCACCTTGCCCGCGACCAGGCCGGCAAAGTGCGCCATGTCGACCATCAGGGTCGCGCCCACCTCGTCGGCGATCTCCCGCATGATCCGGAAGTTCACCAGCCGGGGGTACGCGGAGTAGCCGGCGACGATGATGAGCGGCTTGAACTCGTGGGCCGTGGCGCGCAGCGCGTCGTAGTCGATCAGGCCGGTGGCCGGGTCGGTGCCGTAGGAGCGCTGGTCGAACATCTTGCCGGAGATGTTGGGGCGGAAGCCGTGGGTGAGGTGGCCGCCGGCGTCCAGGGACATGCCGAGCATGCGCTGGTTGCCGAAGGCCCGGCGCAGTTCGGCCCAGTCGGCCTCGGAGAGGTCGTTGACCTGGCGGGCGCCGGTCTTCTCCAGGAAGGGCGCCTCCACCCGGTCGGCGAGGACGGCCCAGAAGGCGACCAGGTTGGCGTCGATGCCGGAGTGCGGCTGGACGTAGGCGTGGCGGGCGCCGAAGAGTTCGCGGGCGTGCTCGGCGGCGAGGGCCTCGACCGTGTCGACGTTGCGGCAGCCGGCGTAGAAGCGGCGGCCGACGGTGCCCTCGGCGTACTTGTCGCTGAACCAGTTGCCCATCGCGAGGAGGGTGGCCGGGGAGGCGTAGTTCTCGGAGGCGATCAGCTTGAGCATCTCGCGCTGGTCGGCGAGCTCCTGGCCGATCGCGTCGGCGACGCGCGGCTCGACGGCGCGGACCGCGTCGAGGGCGGCGCGGAAGGCGGTGGACTCGGTGGAGAGGGGCTGCTGCTCTGACATGACGTCGGCCTCCGGATGGCGTGGCGTGCAAGCGGTCACGGTCTCGGTCTGGCCCAGGCGCACGGCACTCGGTCACTGCAGGCCGCTCCCCGATGGTCCGTCCCATCCCAGCGCGCCAGTCACGGCCTGACCGCCAGCCTACCGGGGCCGCCGGCGGCCGCAGGGGCGACGTCCACCATGCGAGCGGCGGCGGAGGGGCGGTCGGCCCCGCCCCCGGAGTGGGCGTACGTCCCTCTCGCAACGGTGCGGGCCCGGCGGGCCGGAGGGCGGCGCGCGGAGCAGAAAGCCGACGGTGTCGCCCGGGCCGCGGAGCTCACGGTCGGTGGGGCGCAGGGGCGGCGCGCACGAGCAGCGGAACGCCGACGGTGTCGCCCGGGTCGCGGGGCTCACGGCCGACGGGGCGCAGGGGCGGCGCGCACGAGCAACGGAACGCCGACGGTGTCGCCCGGGTCGCGGGGCTCACGGCCGACGGGGCGCAGGGGCGGCGCGCACGAGCAGCCGGGTCATCCGGAAGGGTGATGCCCACGGCCGGGCAGGCGGGCCGCGGAGCGAAGTGGCGGACGCGTCGCGCGGGCCGCGGAGCGGGACGGCGGCGTACGCGGGGGTCGGTCGGCGTGGGGCGACCGGCGTGGGACGTCCCGCGGTCACGGCAGGGCCCGGCACAGTGCGGTCAGGGCTCCCGTCCAGGCGTGGTCCGGTGGGGTGGCGTAGCCGACCACCAGGGCGTCCAGGGGGGCGGCGCGGGCCGACGGGTGACGGAAGCGGGAGAGGCCGTACAGGGCCAGGCCCTGCCAGGCCGCCGCCTGGATCACCGGCTGTTCGGTGCCGGGCGGGAGGCCCACCACGGCGTGCAGGCCGGCCGCGATGCCGGTCACACGGGCTTCGGGGGCGTGTGCGGCCAGGGCCGCGACCAGGGCGTCGCGGCGCCGGCGGTAGCGCAGGCGGGCCGAGCGGACGTGGCGGTCGTAGGCGCCGGAGGTGAGGAACTCGGCCAGGGTCAGCTGGTCGAGGACGCCGCAGGTGTCGATGCCGCCCTTGGCGCCGGCGGCCTCCTCGGCGAGGCCGGGCGGCAGGACCGCCCAGCCGAGCCGCAGGGCGGGGGCGAGGGACTTGCTGGCGGTGCCCAGGTAGACGACGTGGTCGGGGTCGAGTCCTTGGAGGGCGCCGACGGGCTGGCGGTCGTAGCGGAACTCGCCGTCGTAGTCGTCCTCCAGGACCAGTCCGC
This sequence comes from Streptomyces sp. NPDC017202, assembly GCF_044331705.1. NCBI lineage: Bacteria > Bacillati > Actinomycetota > Actinomycetes > Kitasatosporales > Streptomycetaceae > Streptomyces > Streptomyces sp. NPDC017202. The sequence goes on from NZ_JBIRNP010000023.1 coordinate 95,525, forward strand.
CGGTGCCGCGCGCCCAGTGCACGAGGGCCGCCCGCCGGTCGCGGTGCAGGGGCACGCCCATCGGGAACTGGTGGGCGGGGGTGAGCAGGACCGCTCCGACGCCGCTCAGGCCCGCGGGGTCGGTGCCGAGCCGGTCGAAGGGCAGCGGCACGGTCCGCAGTCCGGCCGCCCTCAGCTGCCGCTCGTGCACGTCGAGGCCGTACGACTCGACGGCGACCGTGCGGACCCCGCGGGCGCGCAGCACGGTGCCGAGCACCTGGAGGCCGTGCACGAACCCGGCGACGACGAGGACGCGCCCGGGGTCGGTGCGCACGCCGCGGGCGCGGGCGAGGTAGCCGGCGAGGGCGGTGCGCAGCTCGACGCGGCCGCGCGGGTCGCCGTAGCCGAGGGCGTCGTGGGGGGCGGCGGTGACGGCGCGGCGGGCGGCCTTGAGCCATTCGGTCCGGGGGAAGGAGGCGAGGTCGGGGGTGCCGGGGCGCAGGTCGAACGCCGGGCGGCGGTGCTGCCGGTGCGGGGCCGCCGCATCGGCCGGGGGGACGACGGCGCGGTCCGCCACGCGCGTGCCGGAGCCCTGCCGGGCGGTCAGCCAGCCCTCGGCGACCAGGTCGGCGTAGGCGTCGGCGACGGTGTTGCGGGCGATGCCGAGGTCGGCGGCGAGCGTGCGGGAGGAGGGCAGCCGGGTGCCGGGGGCCAGCCGGCCGCCGCGGACGGCCTCGCGCAGGGCGTCGGTCAGCCCGCGCCGCAGGCCGTGACCGGTCGGTTCCAGGTGCAGGTCGACGCCCAGAGTGGCCCAGGATTCCGGCATGGAAATGGACCATACCCGTGGGCAGCCCGGCTCCTAGGGTCGAGGGCATGACGAACGCGACCGACAGCACGACCAGGACGACCAGCGCGACCAGTACGACCAGTACGACCAGCGTGGAGTACGCCCCCGAGCACACCCCCCGGCTGGCCTGGGCCGAACTGGCCCCCGAGGTCTACAAGGCGATGGTCCGGCTGGACGCCGCCGCCCGCAAGGGCCTCGACACGACGCTGCTGGAGCTGGTGAAGATCCGCGCCTCGCAGCTCAACCGCTGCGCGCTCTGCGTGGACATGCACAGCAAGGACGCCCTCGCGGCCGGGGAGAGCGTGGAGCGGATCGTGCAGCTCAGCGCCTGGGAGGAGTCCCGCCACTTCTACACCGGGCGGGAGCTGGCCGCGCTGGCGCTCACCGAGGCGGTGACGGTGCTGACGGACGGTTTCGTGCCGGACGCGGTGTACGAGCGGGCCGCCGAGCACTTCGGGGAGGCGGAGCTGGCGCAGCTGATCGCCGCGATCACGGTGATCAACGCGTGGAACCGGTTCGGCGTGACCTGCCGCCTGGTGCCCGGCCACTACCGGCCGGGGCAGCACCGGTGATCCTCCGCACGGCGGTGGCACTCCGCCCCGCGACGACCCTCCGCACGCCGGTGATCCTCCGCGCGCCGGTGGCCCTCCGCACGGCGGACACCCGTGACGCCTTACCGGGGAGCGCGTCGTGGTGACCAAGGCCGACACCTTCCGCGCCCTGCACCGCGGGCGGCTCCCCGACGACCCCCTGGTGCTGCCGGGGCCCTGGGACGCGGCCAGCGCCCGCGCCCTCGCCGACGCCGGTTTCCCGGCGCTGGCCACGCCGAGCGCGGGGGTCGCCGCCTCGCTCGGCCACGCGGACGGGGAGACGCCGGCCGCGGAGATGTTCGCGGCGGTCGGGCGCATCACCCGCGCCGTGGACGTGCCGGTCTCGGCGGACGTCGAGGACGGCTACGGCCTGCCGCCGGGGGAACTGGTCGAGCGGCTGCTGGAGGCGGGGGCCGTGGGCTGCAACCTGGAGGACTCGCGCGGGGGCGTCCTCAAGGACGCGCACGCCCACGCCGACTGGCTCGCCGAGGTGTGCGCGGCCGCCGCCGGCCGGCTGTTCGTGAACGCGCGGATCGACACCTTCCTACGGGGCGAGCCCGACCCGGCGCGGGCCCTCGAGCGGGCCGCGCTGTACGTGGCGGCCGGCGCCGACTGCGTGTACCCGATCGGCGTCCCCACCGCCGTACTGCCGCTGCTGCGGGCCGGGACCGAGGGGCCGGTCAACGTGCTCGCGCGGGTCGGCGAGGGCCCCTCGCCCGCCGAACTCGGCGAACTCGGGGCCACCCGGGTCACGTTCGGGCCGGGGGTGCAGCAGCGGGCGACGGCGGCGGTCACGGAGATCGCCGCGCGGCTGCGCGAGCGGCCGTAGCCGGTCCCGTCAGGACAGCCACGCGCGCCAGGTCGGCTCGTGGCTGTCCACCCACTTCTCCGCCGCCTCCTCCGGGCTGAGCTTCCGGTCGGCGATCAGCAGGGAGACCATGTTCTGGTCCTCGGTGGTCCACCTGAACTTCTTCAGGAAGGCCGCCGCCCGGCCACCGGTCCTCGCGAAGTCCGCGTTGAGGTACTTCTCCAGCGGGGTGTGCGGATAGCCGCAGGCGACCTTCTGCGGGTCGGCGTCGCACCCCTCCTCGTGGGCGGGCAGCTTCACCTCGGTCATCGGGATCTTCTCGAACAGCCACTGCGGGGCGTACCAGTAGGTCAGGAACGGCTTCTTCTCCTCGGCGAACCGGCGGATCTGGGTGATCTGCGCGGCCTCGGAGCCGGCGAAGACGACCTGGTAGTCCAGGTCCAGGTTCTCCACCAGGGCCTTGTCGTTGGTGACGTACGACGGGGAGCCGTCCATCAGCTGGCCCTTGCCGCCGCTCTCCGCGGTGCGGAACCGCCCGGCGTACTTGTTCAGGTTCTTCCAGTCGGTGACGTCGGGGTGCGCCTTCGCGAAGTACGTGGGGACGTACCAGCCGATGTGCCCGGTGACGCCGAGGTCGCCGCCGCGCGCGATGGTCTTCTTGTCGTCGACGTAGCGCCGCTCCTGGTCGGGGTGGCCCCAGTCCTCCAGGATCGCGTCGACGCGGCCCTGGCTGAGGGCGTCCCAGGCGGGCACCTCGTCGACCTGGACGGTGTCGACGCGGTAGCCGAGTTCGTGCTCCAGCAGGTACCGGGCGACGGCCACGTTGGCCTGCGCGCCCACCCAGGACTGGACGGACAGGGTCACGGTCCTCGCACCCCGGGCGCCCGCGAAGGGCGAGGCCTGCTCGGTCATGTCGGCGGCGCCGCAGCCGGTCAGCAGCAGCAGGCCCGCCGCCGCGGCGGTCGTACGCAGTCGCATGTCAGGCTCCCTTCCCGGTGCGCCGGGCGGCCGGCTGGGTGACGCGGTCGAGCATCAGGCCGAGGCAGACGATCGCGGCGCCGGCCACCAGACCGGTCGCGAGGTCGCCCTGGGCGAGGCCGAAGACGGCGTCGTAGCCGAGGGCGCCGCCGCCGACCAGGCCGCCGATGACGACGACGGCGAGGACCAGGACGACGCCCTGGTTGACGGCGAGCAGCAGCGCGGGCCGGGCCAGCGGGAGCTGGACCTGGCGCAGTTGCTGGCCGCCGGTCGCGCCGAGCGAGCGGGCGGACTCCAGGGCGGCCGGGTCGACCTGGCGCAGGCCCTGGGTGGTGATGCGCACGACGGCGGGCAGCGCGTAGACGACGGCCGCGGCGACCGCCGGTGCGCGGCCGACGCCGAACAGGGCGACGACGGGGATCAGGTAGACGAACTGCGGCATCGTCTGGAAGACGTCCAGGACGGGGCGCAGCAGCCGCTCGACGCGGTCGCTGCGGGCCGCCGCGACTCCGGTGGCGAAGCCCAGCACGAGGGTGACGGCGACCGCCGCGAGGACCTGCGACAGCGTGTCCAGGGACGGCTCCCACACGCCGAGCACACCGGTCGCGGCCATGGCCGCGACGGCGGTCAGCGCGGTGCGCCAGGTGCCGATCGGCCAGGCGAGCGCGGCGACCAGCAGCAGCACCGACCACCAGGGCAGCCACAGGAGGCCGTCGCGGACCGGGTCCAGGACCCAGGTGGTGAAGTGGGCCGCCCAGTCGGCGGTGCCGCCGACGACGGGCACGCCGGAGTAGAGGTGGCCGGTCATCCAGTCGACGACGCGGTTGACCGGTTCGGCGACGGCGACCGTCCACGCGTCCGGCCAGTCGGGCCGGCCGGCCAGCCGTACGGCGACGGCGAGGGCCGCGGCGGCGGCGGCGGCGGCGAGCAGGGCGTACGTGGTGCGGCGGCCGTGGGCCGGCCCGGTGCCGCGTCCGGCGGCGGCCGTCACCCGGTCGAGGACGACCGCGAGCAGCACGACGGGGATGCCGGCCGCGAGGGCCGCGCCCACGTCCACCGAGGCGAGCGCCTGGTAGACGCGGTCGCCGAGTCCGCCGCCGCCGATCACCGACGCGATGACCGCCATCGACAGCGCCATCATGATCGTCTGGTTGAGGCCGAGGAGGAGCTCCCTGCGGGCCAGCGGGATGCGGGCGGTCAGCAGGCGCTGGCGGGCGGTGGCGCCGAGCGACTCGACCGCCTCCAGGACCTCCTTGTCGGCGCCGCGCAGACCGAGCGAGGTGAGGCGGGCCATGGGCGGGGCGGCGTAGACGACGGTGGCCAGGACGGCCGCCGGGACGCCGATGCCGAACACCAGGACCACGGGGAGCAGGTAGGCGAAGGCCGGCAGCACCTGCATGGTGTCCAGGACCGGGCGCAGGGCTCGGTCCATGCGGTCGGAGAGGCCGGCGGCGAGGCCCAGCAGCGCGCCCACGACGACGGACGCGAGGACGGCGACCACCATGAGGGCGAGGGTCTGCATGGTCGGCACCCACATGCCGAGCAGGCCGCAGGTCAGGAACGCGGCGGCCGTGCCGAGCGCCGGTCGTACGCCCGCCGTGCGCCAGGCGACGACCGCGCCGAGTGCGGTGACGCCGGCCCAGCCCGCGGCCAGCAGGAACAGGTAGACGGCGCGCACGGAGAGGACGACGGCGTTGCTGATGTGGCCGAAGAAGTAGAGGAACAGGGGGTGGCTGTCGCGGTTGTCGATGATCCAGTCGTTGGCGCGGGTCAGCGGGCCGGTCAGGTCGACGGTGAGGGCCGCGGGCCAGGTCCCGCTGTGCCAGCGGGCGTGGGCGAGGGGGACGAGGACCGCCGCCGCGAGGGCGAGGACGAGGAGTTTGCGGACGGCGCGGCCGCGCAGGACGCCGGGAAGGGGGACGCGGAGGGCGGGGGCGGTGATCGTCGCCATCAGACGGCCTCCTCACGGGGTTCCGCCCCTGTCGCGGCACCGGGCGTCGTCCCCGCGACGACCCCCAGCAGGGCGTCGGAGTCGACGACTCCCACGCAGCGGCCGTCGTCCATCACCCGGGCCGGGATGCCGGTGCGGGCGACCGCTTCGATGGCCTCGGAGACCGTGGCGTCGGAGGCGACGGCCGGGCCGTGGCCCGCGTCCGCCGGGGTCGCGGCGCGCATGGCGGTGCGGACGGGGAGAACCTGCTCGCGGGGGACGTCGCGGACGAACGCGCGGACGTAGTCGTCGGCGGGCGAGCCGACGATCTCCTCCGGGGTGCCGAGCTGGACGACGCGGCCGTCCCGCATGAGGGCGATGCGGTCGCCGAGCTTGAGCGCCTCGCTCAGGTCGTGGGTGATGAAGACCATCGTGCGGCCCTCCTCGCGGTGCAGGCGGATCACCTCCTCCTGCATGTCCCGGCGGATCAGCGGGTCGAGCGCGCTGAACGGCTCGTCGAAGAGGAGGACCTCCGGGTCCACGGCCAACGCCCTTGCCAGTCCGACCCGTTGGCGCTGGCCGCCGGACAGCTGGCCGGGCCTGCGGTGCTCCATGCCCGCCAGGCCGACCTTGGCGACGACCTCGCCGGCCCGCTCGCGGCGCTCGGACCTGCCGACGCCCTGGATCTCCAGGCCGTACGCCACGTTGTCGAGGACCGTGCGGTGCGGGAGCAGGCCGAAGTGCTGGAAGACCATCGCGGCGCGGTGGCGGCGGAGTTCGCGCAGGCGGGTGCGGTCCATCGCGCGGACGTCCTCGCCGTCGACGACGATGGTGCCGGCCGTCGGCTCGACCAGCCGGGTCAGGCAGCGCACGAGGGTGGACTTGCCGGAGCCGGACAGGCCCATCACGACGAAGACCTCGCCCTTGCGGACGTCGAAGGAGACGTCCCGGACGGCGGCCGTGCAGCCGGTGCGGGAGCGCAGCTCGGCGGCCGGGAGGGCGGCCAGCTCCGGGTCGAGGGGGACGCGTTCGGACTTCGGGCCGAAGACCTTCCAGAGGCCTTCGACGGAGAAGACGGGGGCGGAGGCCGCGGGGGTGGGGGCCGCGGGGCCGGCGGGGCTCGTGGTCATCGCGCACCGCCCCCGACCGGGCCCGCGGCCCGCTCGGCGGTCACGCCGCCCGGCCGTTCACCGGTTTCGGCGGTCAAGCCGCCCGGCCGTTCACCGGTTCCACCGGTTTCGGCGTCCGGCCGTCCGCCGACCAGTTCGGCGGCCCGTTCGCCGACCATCAGCACGCCGATCATGGGGTTCACGGCGGTCATGGTCGGGAACACCGACGCGTCGGCGATGCGCAGCCCGTCCAGACCGCGGACGCGCAACCGCGGGTCGACGACGGCCAGTTCGTCGTCGGGCGCGCCCATGCGGCAGGTGCCCGCCGGGTGGTAGACGGTGTGGGCGACCTTGCGGGCGTACTCGCTCAGTTCCTCGTCGCCGGTGACGTGCGGGCCGGGGGCCACCTCGCGCTTGAGCCAGCCGGCGAGCGGCTCGGTCTTCGCGATCTCGCGGGCGATCCTGATCCCGTCGACGAGGGTGCGGCCGTCGTAGTCGTCCTCGTCGGTGAAGTAGCGGAAGTCCAGGGCGGGCTTCACGGCGGGGTCCGCGCTGGTCAGGTACAGGCGGCCGCGGCTCCTCGGCTTCGGGATGTTGGGGGTCATCGAGACGCCGTGGGGCGGGCGTTCGTAGCCGAGGCGCTCCGGATTGTCCGTGAAGGGGATCTGGTAGAAGTGGAACATCAGGTCGGGGCCCGGCTGTTCGGGGTCACGGCGCACGAACAGGCCCGCGTCGGAGTCCATCGCGGAGTTCTCGGGGATCGGGCCGTGCGTCTCCCACACGATCACCGACTCGGGGTGGTCGAGGAGGTTCTCGCCGACGCCGGGCAGGTCGTGGACGACGGGTATGCCGAGGGCGTCCAGGTCGGCCTTCGGTCCGATGCCGGAGTGCAGGAGCAGGCGGGGCGAGTCGACGGCGCCCGCGCACAGCAGGACCTCGTGGCGGGCCCGGACGGTGAACTCCTCGCCGTCGGCGGCGCGTACGCGTACGCCCGTCGCCCGGGTGCCGTCCAGCTCCAGCCGGTGGGCCCAGGTCTCCAGGAGGATGCGCAGGTTCGGGCGCTCGTCCATGACCGGGTGCAGATAGGCGACCGAGGCGCTGGAGCGCTTGTTGTCCTCGGGGTGGTAGGCCAGGTCGAAGAAGCCGGCCCCCTCGGTGAACGGCCGCCGGTTGAAGCCCTCGACGCGGGGTACTCCGAGTGCGGCCTGCGCCGCGTCGACGAAGTCGCGGGCGATGGCGTTCCGGTCCTTCTCGTCGACCGGGACGATGTTGTTCAGCAGGCGGGCGTAGTACGTCTCCATGGCGGCCGCGCCCCAGCCGTCGGCACCGGCCGCCTCCCACTCGTCCCAGTCGGAGGGGAGCGGCTTGAAGGCGATGAGGGTGTTGTGGGAGGAGCAGCCGCCGAGGACGCGGGCCCGGCTGTGCCGGATGTGGGAGTTGCCGCGCGGCTGTTCGGTGGTGGGGTAGTCGTAGTCGAGTTCGCCGCCGAGCAGGCCCATCCAGCGGCGCAGGGTGAGGACGTCGTCGCGGCCGACGTCGCTGGGGCCGCCCTCGACGACGGCGACGGTGACGTCGGGGTTCTCGGTGAGGCGGGAGGCGATGACGGAGCCGGCGGTGCCACCGCCGATCACGACGTAGTCGTAGACGTGGGGGGTCTCGGGCATGAGCACTCCTGGAGAGGGCGGGCGAGCGGGGTCGCGGGTGGACCGGACGTGCGGGCCGCGGGTGGACCGGACGTGCGGGCCGCGGGTGGACCGGACGTGCGGGCCGCGGGTGGACCGGACGTGCGGGCCGCGGGTGGGCCGGGTGCGGGGGCCGCGGGTCAGCCCGCGAACCAGCGGACCGGCTTCGGCGCCAGGTTCTGGTAGACGTGCTTGGTCTCGCGGTACTCGGCGAGTCCGGCGGGGCCGAGTTCGCGGCCGACGCCGCTCCTGCCGAAGCCGCCCCACTCCGCCTGCGGGAGGTAGGGGTGGAAGTCGTTGATCCAGACGGTGCCGTGGCGGAGCCGGCCGGCGACCCGGCGCGCACGGCCCGCGTCGGCGGTCCAGACGGCGCCCGCGAGGCCGTACTCGGTGTCGTTGGCGAGGGCGACCGCCTCGTCCTCGGTGCGGAAGGTCTCGACGGTGAGGACCGGGCCGAAGACCTCTTCGCGGACGACACGCATCTCGCGGTGGCAGTGGTCGAGGACGGTCGGCTCGTAGAAGTAGCCGTCCCGCGGCCGCTGCGGGCAGGGGTCGGGGCGCTTGCCGCCGGAGCGCAGTACGGCGCCCTCGGCGAGCGCCGACTCGACGTACGCCTCGACCTTCGCGCGCTGCTGCGCGGAGACGAGGGGGCCGCACTCGACGCCGTCCTCGGTGCCGCGGCCGAGGCGGATCCGCCCGGCCCGGCGGGCGAGTTCGGTGACGAAGCGGTCGCGGACGGACTCCTCGACGATGAGGCGGGAGCCCGCCGAGCAGACCTGGCCGCTGTGGATGAAGGCCGCGTTGAGGGCCTGGTCGACGGCGGTGTCGAAGCCCTCCTCGGTGGCGCAGGCGTCGGCGAAGACGACGTTGGGGTTCTTGCCGCCGAGTTCGAGGGCGACCTTCTTGACGCCGGGAGCGGCGGCCTGCGCGACCTTGGTGCCGCTGACCAGGCCGCCGGTGAAGGAGACCAGGTCGACGTCGGGGTGCTCGGCGAGGCGGGCGCCGACCGAGTGACCGGGACCGGTGACGATGTTGGCGACGCCGGCGGGCAGCCCGGCCTCGGCGAGCAGGCCGATGAGCGCGACCGTCGTCAGCGGGGTGATCTCGCTGGGCTTGACCACGAAGGTGTTGCCGGCGGCGAGCGCCGGGGCGATCTTCCAACTGGACTGCAGGAGAGGGTAGTTCCAGGGGGTGATCAGCGCGCACACGCCGACCGGTTCGTGGACGACGACGCTGTGGACGTCGGGCGAGCCCGCGTCGACGACCCGGCCGGGGGCTTCCGCGGCGACGAGGTCGGCGAAGTAGCGGAAGGCGTCGGCGACACAGTCGATGTCGACGCGGCCCTCCTCGACGGTCTTGCCCGCGTCCCGGCTCTCCAGCAGGCCGAGTTCTTCGCGGTCGCGTACGAGGAGGTCGGCGACGCGGCGCAGCAGCGCGGCGCGCTCGGCGGCGGGGGTGCGCGGCCAGTCACCGTGGTCGAAGGCCTGCCGGGCCGCCGCCACCGCGAGATCGGTGTCCTTCTCGTCGCCCTCCGCGACCAGGGCGAACGGCAGGGCGTCCGCGGGGTCGAGGATCTCGCGCGTGGCGCCGGAGACGGCCGCGCGCCATTCGCCGCCCGCGCAGACGGTCCTGCGCGCCTGGAGTTCCGTACCGTCCGCCCTGTCCGTCCTGTCCGCGGTGTCCGTCATGATCGGGATCGCCTTCCGTTCCGGTTCCGTTCCCCTCGGTGACGCCGGCGTCACCCCTCGGGACCGTGAGCGCATGCCCTTCGACCCCGATCGCATGCGCAATCCATGGCCGAAAGTGCGCGGCGTCACTGAAAATGCGGACAGAAGCAGATGAAAACGGGTGGAACCCCGGACGGCGCGGGCCCGGCAGGGCCCCGGACGCACCGATCCCCGGGCGGCGGGTGCCGTCCGGGGATCGGGAAGTGCGGTGGTGCGGTGGTGCGGTGAGCCGTGGCTCAGATGAGGCCGAGCGCGCGGACCGCCTCGCGCTCCTCGGCCAGCTCCTGCACGGAGGCGTCGATGCGGGCGCGGGAGAACTCGTTGACGTCCAGGCCCTGGACGATCTCGTACTTGCCGTCCTTGGTGGTGACCGGGAAGGAGGAGATGAGGCCCTCCGGGACGCCGTAGGAGCCGTCGGACGGGATGCCCATGGAGGCCCAGTCGCCCTCGGCGGTGCCGTTGACCCAGGTGTACACGTGGTCGATGGCCGCGTTGGCGGCGGAGGCGGCGGAGGACGCGCCACGCGCCTCGATGATGGCCGCACCGCGCTTGGCGACGGTCGGGATGAAGTCCTCGGCCAGCCACTTCTCGTCGTCGACGACCTCGGCGGCGTTCTTGCCGGCGATCGTGGCGTGGAAGATGTCCGGGTACTGCGTGGCGGAGTGGTTGCCCCAGATGGTCAGGCGCTTGATGTCGGCGACCGTGGAGCCCGTCTTCTTCGCGAGCTGGGTCAGCGCGCGGTTGTGGTCCAGGCGGGTCATCGCGGTGAAGCGCTCGGCCGGTACGTCCGGGGCGGCGGCCTGGGCGATCAGCGCGTTGGTGTTGGCCGGGTTGCCGACGACGAGGACCTTGATGTCGTCCGCGGCGTGGTCGTTGATGGCCTTGCCCTGCGGCTTGAAGATGCCGCCGTTGGCCTCCAGGAGGTCACCGCGCTCCATGCCCTTGGTGCGGGGGCGGGCGCCGACGAGGAGGGCGACGTTGGTGCCGTCGAAGGCGACGTTCGGGTCGTCGGTGATGTCGATGCCCTGGAGCAGCGGGAACGCGCAGTCGTCCAGCTCCATGGCGGTGCCCTCGGCGGCCTTCAGCGCGGGCGTGATCTCCAGGAGGCGCAGCTTGACCGGCACGTCCGCGCCGAGCAGCTGGCCGGAGGCGATGCGGAAGAGCAGTGCGTAACCGATCTGGCCGGCCGCGCCGGTGACGGTGACGTTCACGGGAGTGCGGGTCATGGCGTTCTCCGTATGACAGCTGGCGGTGGGGCGTCCCTGCCCCGGACGTTTGATCGATCTCTTGGCGTCAAGAGATCGACCAGCGGTCAGGCTACCGCGCATCCGGGATGCCGTACGTCCGGGGTTGTGTGGCCCGTCCCACAGAGTGACATCCGGTCGCGGTCGCCGCACCACGTCGTGCGTTCCCCGGCCCGAGGGCGCGAAAGGCGGCCGCCGGTCCGGGAGAGGGGGGAACCGGGCGGCCGCCGGTGGGGGTGCCGGGTCGTGCCGGACTCCCGTGGGGTTACCGTTCGCGTGCCCGGGGCGGAGCGGGGTATGCCTGCGCGCGCCGATTTCTTTCCCCGGCCGGTTCCGGCGGCCGGACCGGTCCCCGGCCAGGGTCTTTCGTTCGGGTCAGGCCGGCCCACGCTCCCTGATCCGGCCTGACCCGAACGAAAGACCCTACGTGCAGCCCCGCTGCCCCGAGGCCAGTTCGGCGCACGCGCGCAGCTCGCCCGGCTCCTTCACGGCCGCCATCGGGGTGTACGCGATCGTCTCGCCGCCGCCGGTGATGCCGCCGGTCCCGCTCGTCCCGCCCACGGTCACCCGGACGGTGTCGCCCGGTACCGCCCCGGTGAGGCGCCCCCAGGCGGCGCCGCAGGTGTCGCTGTAGCGGACCTCCAGCAGGGCCGCGCCGACGGTGACGCTCCGTGCCGTGGTGACGTGCTCGCCCGTGCACCCCATCTTCTCCGGGTCCTTGCCCGTGCAACCGGGGCCGGCGCACAGCACGCCCGGCGGCAGGCCGGGGGTGGAGGCTGCGGAGGGGGCGGGGGTCCGGGCGGCGGTCCGGCCGCTGTCGGGGGGTCCGCCGTCGGTCAGGAGGAAGGCGCCCACGGTGACGGTCACCGCGCCGAGCGCGCCGGCCAGGAACACCGCCGGGCGCCGCGCGGGCCGGCCGGGGCCGGGCGCCGGGGTCGTCACCGTGCGGGCACGGGACAGCAGGACGGCCTCGGTGGCGTCGCCGTGGCGCAGCGCGGAGCGGCTCCAGGCCCGCTCGGCCAGTTCCCACAGGGTGATCAGCGGGACCGGGTCGGTGCCGGTGACCTCGGCCAGGGCGACGACCGCGCCCTTGGGGGCGAGCAGCCGGCCGTCGAGGTAGCGCTCCCAGGATGCCTCGCCGTAGCCGGTGCCGTCGGCGAGCGCGGCCGGGCCCGCACCGCTGTCGTCCGCGATCCGGCGCAGCCGCGTGACGAACTCCCGGACCTGCGGATCCAGCGCGTCCGGCAGATCATTCCAGCGAGGCATCGGTCCCCCTTCCGCCGCCGTGTCCCCCGCGGCCACGGTAGCGCCCGGCCGGGCACCGCGGCTCCCCCGGCGGGACCGGTTCCCGGTCCGGGGGTGACTGTGGCCGGGCGCGCACACGGTGGCGGAACGGTCACCGCTGTGCCACAGCGCGCGGCCGGGCGTTGAACGGCGCGCTCCCCGTGCGGCAGCGTGGGACACGACGGCGGCCCGTCCTTCTCGGGGGAGAGGACGGGCCGCCGTACGCGCGCCGGGGCGGGGCCGTCAGCCGTCGACCGTGAAGTGCAGGGTGTCCTTCAGGAAGGGGATCTGCAGCCACGGGCCGGGCTGGGCCATCAGCGCCAGCAGGACGATCGCCGCCCCCAGCACGCCGTACGTCGCGATGTCGGTGAACCGGGAGCGGACGGCGAGCATGCCGACGCCGGGCAGGAACCAGCGCAGGGCGGCGCCGCCGAGCAGGGCGGCGCCGATCAGGATCGTGCCGACACGGAACTGGTCGAAGGCGGTCACCAGCAGGCCGAGGGCGACCAGGCCGAGGACGGCCAGGATCGGCCACTGCCGGGCGGGCGCGGGCGCGTCCTGGGGTGCGGCCCGGCCGCCGCCCTCGGGACGGGCGGTGTCCCGCGTGAACAGGGGGAAGCGGCGGGTGGTGCGGCGCGGGACGCCGTCGGCGTCGGGTGCGCTGACCGGGTCGCGGACGACGGGCTCCACGAACGCACGCTCCTCGGCGGACGGGGCCGGCTCACCGCCGTCGGCGCGGTCCGCGGCGCCGGGGTGCTCCACGCCGTCGGCCCGGTCCGCGGCATCGGCGCGCTCCGTGGCATCGGTCCGGTCCGCGGCATCGGTCCGGTCCGCGGCATCGGTCCGCTCCGTGGCGTCGGCCGGGTCGCCCGATTCGGTGCGGTCGCCCGATTCGGTGCGGTCGCCCGCTTCGGTGCGGTCGTCGGCGTGGGTGCGGTCGGGGTGGTTCCCGCGGTCAGCCGACACTGCGCTCCGCCGCCTCGACCACGTTGACGAGCAGCTGGGCACGGGTCATCGGGCCGACGCCGCCCGGGTTCGGGGAGATCCAGCCGGCCACCTCGCGGACGTCCGGGTGGACGTCGCCCACGATCCGGCCCTCCGCGTTGCGGGAGACGCCCACGTCGAGGACGGCCGCGCCCGGCTTGACGTCCTCGGCGCGGATCAGGTGGGCCGAGCCCGCGGCGGCGACGATGACGTCCGCCCGCCTCAGGTGCGCCGAGAGGTCGCGGGTACCGGTGTGGCACTGGGTGACCGTGGCGTTCTCGCTGCGCCGGGTCAGCAGCAGCGGCATCGAGCGGCCGATGGTGACGCCGCGGCCGACGACCACGACCTCGGCGCCCTTGATCTCGACGCCGTGGCGGCGCAGCAGGGTCAGCACGCCGTTGGGGGTGCAGGGCAGCGGGGCGGGTTCGTTGAGGACGAGGCGGCCGAGGTTCATCGGGTGCAGGCCGTCGGCGTCCTTGGCGGGGTCCATCAGTTCGAGGACGCGGTTCTCGTCGATGCCCCTGGGCAGCGGGAGCTGCACGATGTAACCGGTGCAGGCCGGGTCCTCGTTCAGCTCGCGGACGACCGCCTCGATCTCCTCCTGCGTGGCCGTGCCGGGCAGTTCGCGCTGGATGGAGGCGATGCCCACCTCGGCGCAGTCACGGTGCTTGCCGGCGACGTACTTCTGGCTGCCGGGATCGTCCCCGACGAGGATCGTGCCGAGGCCGGGCGTGACGCCCTTCTCCCTCAGCGCCGCCACTCGGGCGGTCAGGTCCGACTTGATCTCGGCTGCGGTGGCCTTGCCATCGAGAATCTGGGCGGTCATGGGCCCATCTTCCCGGATGACGCCCTCCCGGTTCCAATCCGGGTGACCCCGCCGCCGGACATGCCCGCCGGGCCGGTGCGGCGACCGCTCCGGCGGTGATCCACCGAGTTGCACTTGCACAACGTCCCGGGTCACCGGCTGGACAACGAACCGGTCGCTGACGAACGATTGACGTCCAGTGCCGCGGGCAGTACCGGGGGGACGCACCGCACCGTGAGAACTTCCTCCGCACGTGCCACGCGTCGTCCCCGCACCCGAGTGCACACGGAGGAAGGACCGCCATGAGCTTCGGCGAGCCGAACAACCCCTACGGGCCGCCGCCCCAGCAGCCCCCGGCCGCGCCCGGCTACGGCCACCCGCAGCAGCCGCCCGCCCCCGGGTACGGCGTCCCGCAGGCCCCGCCGTACCAGCAGCAGCCGTATCCGCAGCAGGCGTACCCGCAGCACCCGGGCGGGGACCCGTACTTCCAGGGCGGCCACCACCCCGGCGGCCCGGCGCAGATGCCGCGGCCGACGCGCGTCGCGCAGGTCCTGGTGGGCGTGATCGCCCTGGCCCACCTGATCGTCGCGGGCTCGTACGTGTGGGTGCTGTCCCGGTGGGACGAGGAGATGCTGAAGGCCGGGGTGACCGACGACCCGGACGTGGAGCGCTACGCCGACCTGGGCAAGGGCATCGTGGTGTTCATGGCGGGCCTGGCCACCGTGTTCGCGATCCTCGGCGTCGTGCTGCTCCTGCAGTACGCCAAGGGCGGCAACGCCGTGCGCGTGTGCTCCATCGTGTACGGCTCGTTCGCCATCGTCACCGGCATCTTCATGCTGTCGGCCTGGGGCCTCGGCCTCGTCCTCATCGCCGTCAGCATCCTGGTGATCGTCTTCTGCGCGAAGCGCGAGAGCGCGGGCTGGTTCCGCCGGCCGCGCCACTGACGCAACAACAAGTGGCCGGGCCGCAACGGCAACGTCCACGCCCGGGACACCCTGGACTGCGAGGGCTAGGGTCACGCGGGCAACGCCGCCGACCGGGGCGCGGCCGGCGGCGGCTTCGTCGACGCCCGGGACCGCGCGTCGTCCGTGAGGAACGCGGGTCGCACGGGCGGCAACGACGTCGTCCGGTTCCGGTACCCGGAGAACTACGGCGGGGGCTGCACCTGCCTGTCGCCCGACGAGTACTTCGCGGACAACCTGACGGACCACACCTTCACCGACGGGTCCGTCGTGAACAACGACATCCGCTCCCACAAGTGGGTGACCTCCGGCTCCTGCGCGCGGCGGCTGACGTGAGCCACCGGGCGTCGACGGCGGAAGGCGGGCGGTCCGGCAGGTGCCGAGCCGCCCGCCCCGCGTCAGCGGCGGACCGTCGGCGTCAGTGGAAGAAGTGGCGCGTCCCCGTGAAGTACATGGTGACGCCCGCCTTCTTCGCGGCCTCGACGACCAGCTCGTCACGGACCGAACCGCCCGGCTGCACGACGGCCTTCACCCCGGCCTCAACGAGGATCTCCAGCCCGTCGGGGAAGGGGAAGAACGCGTCGGAGGCGGCGTACGACCCCTGCGCGCGCTCCGCGCCGGCCCGCTCGACGGCGAGCTTCGCGGAGTCCACCCGGTTGACCTGGCCCATGCCGACGCCGACCGAGGCGCCGTCCTTGGCGAGCAGGATCGCGTTGGACTTCACGGCCCGGCAGGCCTTCCACGCGAAGGACAGCTCGGCCAGCTCGGTCTCGCTCAGGGCCTCGCCGGTCGCCAGTGTCCAGTGGGCCGGGTCGTCGCCGTCGGCCTGGAGGCGGTCGGTGACCTGGAGGAGGGCGCCGCCGTCGACGGGCTTGACCTCGACCGGGGCGGCCGGGGCGCCCTCGGCCTTGAGCACCCGGATGTTCTTCTTCTTGGCGAGGGCCTCCAGGGCCCCCTCCTCGTAGCCGGGCGCGACGATGACCTCGGTGAAGATCTCGGCGACCTGCTCCGCCATCTCCCTGGAGACCGGGCGGTTGACCGCGATGACGCCGCCGAACGCCGACAGCGGGTCGCACGCGTGCGCCTTGCGGTGCGCCTCGGCGACGTCCGCGCCGATCGCGATGCCGCAGGGGTTGGCGTGCTTGATGATCGCGACGCAGGGCTCGTCGTGGTCGTACGCGGCACGGCGGGCGGCGTCCGTGTCCGTGTAGTTGTTGTACGACATCTCCTTGCCGTGGAGCTGCTCCGCCTCGGCGAGACCGCCGGTGCCGTCGACGTAGAGCGCCGCGCCCTGGTGCGGGTTCTCGCCGTACCGCAGGGTGTTCTTGCGCGCGTAGGTGTGGCCCAGGAAGTCGGGGAAGCCGCTGTCGTCGACGGCCGCGTAGTCGTCGGCGAACCAGGAGGCGACGGCGACGTCGTAGGCGGCCGTGTGCTGGAAGGCCTCGGCGGCCAGCCGCTTGCGGGTGGCGAGGTCGAAGCCGCCGCCCCGGACGGCGGCGAGGACGTCGCCGTAGCGCTCGGGGCTGGTGACCACGGCGACCGACGGGTGGTTCTTGGCGGCGGCGCGCACCATGGACGGCCCGCCGATGTCGATCTGCTCGACGCACTCGTCGGGCGAGGCACCGGAGGCGACCGTCTCGCGGAACGGGTAGAGGTTCACGACGACGAGGTCGAAGGGCTCGACGCCCAGCTCGGTGAGCTGCCGCCGGTGGTCCTCCAGCCGCAGGTCGGCGAGGATGCCGGCGTGCACGCGCGGGTGCAGGGTCTTGACGCGGCCGTCCAGGCACTCGGGGAAGCCGGTCAGCTCCTCGACCTTGGTGACGGGGACGCCGGCGGCGGCGATGCGGGAGGCGGTGGACCCGGTGGAGACGAGGGTGACACCGGCCTCGTGCAGCCCGCGGGCCAGCTCTTCGAGGCCGGTCTTGTCGTAGACGCTGACGAGCGCGCGACGGATCGGCCGCTGGGTGCTCTCGTTGCTCTCGGCGGTCACTGGATAACTACCTTTCGTCCCTCGATGCGATAGCCGTTGCGGGCGAGGCGCCCCACGACCTCGACGAGCAGCCTTCGCTCGACTTCCTTGATGCGCTCGTGCAGCGCGCTCTCGTCGTCCTCGTCCCGGACCTCCACCACGCCCTGCGCGATGATCGGGCCGGTGTCGACGCCGTCGTCGACGAAGTGGACGGTGCAGCCGGTCACCCGGGCGCCGTACGCGAGCGCGTCCCGCACCCCGTGGGCACCCGGGAAACTGGGGAGCAGGGCGGGGTGGGTGTTGACGAACCGCCCACCGAACCGCGCCAGGAACTCCTTGCCGACGATCTTCATGAACCCGGCGGACACGACGAGGTCGGGCTCGTGGGCGGCGACGGCCTCCGCGAGGGCGGCGTCCCAGGCCTCGCGGGTTCCGTAGTCCTTGACCTTCCGCACGAAGGTGGGGATCCCGGCCCGCTCGGCCCGCGCGAGCCCCTCGATGCCCTCCCGGTCGGCGCCGACGGCCACGATCTCGGCGCCGTACGCCTCGACACCGGTCGCGGCGATCTCGTCGAGCAGCGCCTGAAGATTCGTACCGGAACCGGAGACCAGCACGACGAGGCGCTTGGCCTCGGGCTTGGCGGCCACGATGGGGCCCTTTCTCGGGGGAGCGTCTGTCCGTCGGCCGACTCACGACGCCACGCTTGTGCATTCGTACGAATGCTTCGCGCCCCGGGATACGGGGAAGTCTACGAAGCGGCCGACCGCCAGCAACGATACCGGCACACCGGACGGCCCCCGCGGGACGGGGGCGTGGCCGGAAGGTAGCGTCTGGGGCGAGCGGGCTCGGGAACGCGGTCGTCGTGCGGAGCGTTTCCCCTGTGACCGCTCACATCCGACAGCCGTGTGCGGTCGCCTCGGCCAGCAAGCCGTGACCACCGTCGTGATCACTTAGGGGAAGACGCTCTCTTGATGCCGGACCGCAGTCTGCGACTCCTCACGCTCCCCCCGCAGTCACCGCAGGGAGGGGAGCGCGGCGCCGTGCTGCTGCGGGAGCGCCCAGCCACCCCGCCCGACGCGTCCACGGGCCGGGCGAGCGGCGGCGAGGGCTCCTCGTCGAAGGATTCCCCGCCGAGCGGCTCCTCGCCGGACGCCTCCTCACCGAGCGGCTCCTCACCGGACTCACCGAACTCTCCGAACGACGACAACCCCTTCGCCCCGCCCCCGGAAGGCACTCCCGACCGCCCGTGGCAGCCCCGCCGGCCGCCCCGGGGCGGGGGCGAGCCGCCGTCCGGGAACTCCCCCTGGGGCAGCCAGTGGAGCGACCGCCAGCCCGGCCGTTCCGGCGGCGGCTTCGGCGAGCGCCCCGGCGGCCCTCCCGAGGGCGGCCCCGGCTCCGGCTCCACTCCCGGCCCGCGCTGGGACCCCACCGACCCGTCCCAGCGCCGCGCCCGCTACGCCCTCCTGTGCGGCATGTGGGCCTTCTTCTTCGCCCTCTTCGGCTGGCCCTACGTGGCCCTCCTGCTCGGCGCGCTGGCCCTCAACTGGGGCATCAGCGCACTGCGCGCCAAGCCGCGCACCCCCGACCCGGACAACCCCCAGCCGCCCGCCCGCCCCCAGACCACGGCGGCCGTCAGCGGCATCGTCACCGCCTCCCTGGCCCTGGCCCTGGTGGCCCTCACCTTCACGGCCCAGCTGGTCTACAGCGACTACTACACCTGCACGAACGACGCCCTGACCAACGAGTCCAAGCAGGCCTGCAACGACCTCCTGCCGGAACAGCTGAGGAACGTCCTGGGCGGCAACGGCTAGGGCCTCTCGTCTGGATCATGCCGGGCTCGCGGGGCCTGGCACCGCCCCTCGCCGCGTTGTCGTCGGTTGCCAGGGCTCCGCCATGGCGCCCTCCTCCGCCTTGCGATGAACGGCACCAAACCCCGCTCCCTGATCCGGCCTGATCCAAACGAAAGACCCCAGGCGGCACGCACCGAGGGCCGCACCACCGCGGCCCTGGGGCTCCACCTCACAGGACCCACGCCCACCCATCACCCGGCCCGGCGGGCCGAAAACGCTCCGGCCGGGCGTCTCGTCCCGGCCGGGGGCCGCTCCTCCGGGGGATTTCGAGGACGAGGTCCGTGCAGGGCCGGCAGCCGGGGTCCGGGGGCGGCGGCCCCCGGGTCGGGTCGGGAAGGGGCGGCGGGGCGCGAACACCCCCCGCCGTTCACGGCGTCCCGGTGCCCTCCTCGCGCTCGAAGTCGTACGGCTCGGCATCCGCGCCGGATGCCGGAGCGGGCACCACCACCGGCGTCGGCACCGGCGGCGGCACCGGCGCTGCCGTCCGCACCGACGTGGCCGCGCCCGTCGTCCCACCCCGCCCCCACCACCACCGCAGGCCGAGCCCCACCGGCACCCCCACCCCCACCACCCACACCCACGCCGCCGCGCCCACCTGCCATCCCACCGGCCCGAACCGGGCCAGGCTCCCCACTCCCAACGGCCCCCCGGCCATCCCCGCCAGCACGCCGGACCCCACCGCGCACAGCACCCCCGCCAGCCCCACCACTCCCACCGTCCGCTTCCAGGACCAGACCCGTCCGCCGGGCCGCACGGCACCCCGCCCCACGAACATCCCCACCGCGCCCCCGCCCAGCAGCGCCACCACTGCCGCACCCCAGTTCAGCACCCCGCCCGCCCCCGCCTCCGGCACCGCCGCGAGCAACGGGAACGGCGGCAGCAGCGGAGCCGGGTCGGAGGCCGACGGCGCCACCACGTGCCCGGTCCCCAGCACGAACCCGGGGCCCAGCGCGTACGCCGCCCCCCACACCGCCGCGTTCGGCACCAGCACCACGCACAGCAGCAGCACCGCGAACCGCCCCGACCATCCCCCCGTCAGCTCCAGGAACGCCCCCCGCGCCGCCCCGAGATGCCACACCGACGAGACCGCCACCAGCAGGGCACCGCCTCCCACCAGCACCGCGGCCCCCGCTCCCGCCGCCCGCACGGCCACCGCCACCCGCTCCCGCCCCTCCGCCCCCAGCACCAGCCGCCGCGCCCCGCGCGGCAACAGCGCCAGTACGCGCTCCACCGGCCCGCGGGGACACCCGTACGCCACCCACACCCCGACCCCCGCCGCGACGGCCACGAGCACCGGCAGCGACACCACGGCCCCGAACCAGGAGGGCCGCAGGGCGCCGCCGGCCGCGTAGCCCGCGGCCGCCGCGGCGACGGCGAGGTACCCGAGGACCACCCCCGCCCACGCGGTCCGGGCGCTCACCAGGGGAGCGCCCTCCTCCCCGGTCCCGTCCACGGCGTCCCGCGCGGCCCGGTGCAGCAGCCACACCGGCAGGACGAGCAGCAGCAGGGGGGTGACGCCGACCGGCGCGGGGACCCCGGACAGGGTGTCGGCGCGGACCAGTTCCACCCCGTGCGCCAGCAGCCACAGCGCGGCGGCGGCATGCAGCGCGCCACCGGCCCCGCTGTCCGGATAGGGCGAGCTGATCCACAGCACCGTCACCAGCACGGCGAACGAACCGAGCCCGAGCCCCGCGGCCAGCGCACCGCCGAGCAGTCCGGCGGCCAGTCCGGGGGAACGGCGGCGGGACCTGACGAGCCGGACGAGCCGGACGAGGAGGAGCGACAACGACGAACGACGAGCGGTCATCTGGATCACGCCCGCCATGCTCCCA
This sequence comes from Streptomyces sp. NPDC017202, assembly GCF_044331705.1. Lineage (NCBI taxonomy): Bacteria > Bacillati > Actinomycetota > Actinomycetes > Kitasatosporales > Streptomycetaceae > Streptomyces > Streptomyces sp. NPDC017202. The sequence goes on from NZ_JBIRNP010000023.1 coordinate 116,105, forward strand.
ACGACACGCGTCTTCCCGTCGTAACGAGCGAACCACCGTTGTGTCGCCCAATATACGTTTATGTACTTTTTCGTACGAAGGGGTGCCCTGTGACACAGTGCTTCGACACCCCGCTCCCCCCGCCCAGGGAACGCCGACGCCTGCGCGAGAGGAGCTCACTGACGCAGGCTCAGCTGGCGGCGCGACTGGGTGTCAGCAGGGAGACGGTGCGCGCGTGGGAGACCGGCCGCTCCACTCCGAGCGGCCTGAAGAGGGAGTCGTACGCGAAACTGCTGGCCGAGCTGGCGGACGAACCGCCGGCCGGGACGACGGCCGAGAAGACGGCCGAGGTGACGGGCTCCCAGAAGTCCGAGCCCGCACCCCGGCTGACGGCCGGTCCGGACGCAGCCGGGAAGACCTCCGCCCCCACGGCCGTCTCCGCCCCCGCCCCCACCCTCACAGCCGTACTCGCCCCACCGTCCTCCCTCTCCCCTCCCCTGACTCCCGCTCAGGCCTTCGACGCCCTGTACGCGTTCTGCGCCCCGGCCCTCGTCCGCCAGGCCTACCTCCTCACCGGCCGCCGCGAACTGGCCCGCGAGTCGGTCGAGCAGGCCTTCCAGATCGCCTGGCAGCGCTGGCCGGAGGTGGCCGTCGACCCCGACCCGCCGAGCTGGGTCCGCGCGGCGGCGTACGAGTACGCGCTGTCCCCCTGGCACCGGTTCCGCCCCCGCTACCGCCACCCCGAGCCACCGCCGGCCGACGCCTGTGACCGCGCCCTGCTCGACGTCCTCCTGACGCTCCCGCCGTCCTACCGCCGCACCCTCCTGCTGTACGACGGGGTCGGCCTGGGGCTGCCGGAGACCGCGGCGGAGACGGAGGCGAGCACACCGGCGGCGGCGAACCGCCTGCTGCACGCGCGCGCGGCGGTCGCCGCCCGGCTGCCGGAGCTGGCGGAACCGTCCGAGCTGCACCGCCGCCTGGCGGAGACGGCGTCGACGGAACGCCTGCGCGCCGCCAAACCCCCGACGGTACGGATCGGCAGCGAACGCCGGGCCCGGTTCTGGACCAGGGCGGCGATCGCCATCACGGTGGCGATCATCGGCGCGACGGCCCTCACCCTGAGAACCGCCCCCACCCGCTACGAGGCCCCGGTCCCGCCCGGCGAGACGGTCCGCGGCGTCCCCCCGAGGACGGCCCCGGGCCCCCTCTCGGCCGCGGAACTGGCGCTGCGGGCCAAACTCCGGGCGGAAGCGGCGAACGGCCCGGAGAGACTCCGGCCGGAGCCCCACTGACGCGACGGCCCCGCCCTGCGCGCCCCGCGGACACGTCAGTGGGCCCGCCCCCCGAGGGGACGGGCCCACTGACGTTCGGACCGGCGTTCAGCCGGCGGAAGCCGCTCAGCCGGCCAGGATCTCCCGGGCCAGCTTCGCCGTCTCGGTCGGCGTCTTGCCGACCTTGACGCCGGCGGCCTCGAGGGCCTCCTTCTTGGCGGCGGCCGTGCCGGAGGAGCCGGAGACGATGGCGCCGGCGTGGCCCATGGTCTTGCCCTCGGGCGCGGTGAAGCCCGCGACGTAGCCGACGACCGGCTTGGTCACGTTCTCCTTGATGAAGGCCGCGGCCCGCTCCTCCGCGTCGCCGCCGATCTCACCGATCATGACGATCAGGTCGGTGTCGGGGTCGGCCTCGAACGCGGCGAGCGCGTCGATGTGCGTGGTGCCGATGATCGGGTCGCCACCGATGCCGACGGCGGACGAGAAGCCGATGTCGCGCAGCTCGTACATCATCTGGTACGTCAGCGTGCCGGACTTCGAGACCAGGCCGATACGGCCCGGCTTCGTGATGTCGCCCGGGATGATGCCGGCGTTCGACTGGCCCGGCGTGATCAGACCGGGGCAGTTCGGGCCGATGATCCGGGTCTTGTTGCCCTTCGAGCCCGCGTACGCGTAGAACGCGGCGGTGTCGTGGACCGCGATGCCCTCGGTGATGACGACCGCGAGGGGGATCTCGGCGTCGATCGCCTCGATGACGGCGGCCTTGGAGAAGGCCGGCGGCACGAAGAGGACGGAGACGTTGGCGCCCGTCTTCTCCATCGCCTCGGCGACCGTGCCGAAGACCGGGATCTCGGTGCCGTCGATGTCGACCGACTGACCCGCCTTGCGGGGGTTCACGCCACCGACGATGTTGGTGCCGTCCGCCAGCATGAGCTTGGTGTGCTTCATGCCCGTGGCACCGGTCATGCCCTGGACGATGACCTTGCTGTCCTTGTCGAGGAAGATAGCCATGGCTGTGTCTGTCCCTCTTCCTTACTTCGCAGCCGCGAGCTCGGCGGCCTTGTCGGCCGCGCCGTCCATGGTGTCCACGCGCTGGACCAGCGGGTGGTTGGCGTCGGAGAGGATCTTGCGACCCAGCTCGGCGTTGTTGCCGTCCAGGCGGACGACGAGGGGCTTGGTGACTTCCTCGCCCTTGTCCTTGAGCAGCTGCAGCGCCTGCACGATGCCGTTGGCGACCTCGTCGCAGGCGGTGATGCCGCCGAAGACGTTGACGAAGACGGACTTGACGTCCGGGTCGCCGAGGATGATCTCCAGGCCGTTCGCCATGACGGCGGCGGAGGCGCCACCGCCGATGTCGAGGAAGTTGGCGGGCTTGACGCCGCCGTGGGCCTCACCGGCGTACGCGACGACGTCGAGGGTGCTCATGACGAGACCCGCGCCGTTGCCGATGATGCCGACCTCGCCGTCGAGCTTGACGTAGTTGAGGTTCTTCTCCTTGGCCGCGGCCTCGAGGGGGTTGGCCGCCGCGTGGTCGACGAGCGCCTCGTGGTCGGGGTGGCGGAAGTCCGCGTTCTCGTCCAGGGAGACCTTGCCGTCGAGGGCGATGACGTCGCCGGAGGCGACCTTCGCCAGCGGGTTGACCTCGACGAGGAGGGCGTCCTCCTCGATGAAGGTCTTCCACAGCGTCACGAGGACGTCGGCGACCTTGTCCGCGACCTCGGCCGGGAACTTCGCGGCCTCGACGATCTCGCGGGCCTTCTCGGGGGTCACACCCTCGTTGGCGTCGATCGGGGTCTTCGCGACGGCCTCGGGGCGGGTGGCCGCCACCTCCTCGATCTCCATGCCGCCCTCGACGGACGCGATGGAGAGGAAGGTGCGGTTGGTGCGGTCCAGGAGGAAGGAGACGTAGTACTCCTCCAGGATCTCCGGGGCCGTCTCGGCGATCATCACCTTGTGGACCGTGTGGCCCTTGATGTCCATGCCGAGGATGTCCGTCGCACGGGCGACGGCCTCGTCCGGGGTGGCGGCGAGCTTCACGCCACCGGCCTTGCCACGGCCGCCGACCTTCACCTGGGCCTTGACTACGGACTTGCCACCGAGACGCTCAGTGGCTGCGCGGGCCGCCTCAGGCGTGTCGATGACTTCACCGGCCAGCACCGGTACATCGTGCTTGGCGAAGAGGTCCCTCGCCTGGTACTCGAACAGGTCCACGCGCTTCCGTCCCTATCAGTGATCTCGCGGTTCGTTGTCTGCGTGGGCGTGCCGCGAGGGCAACGTGACGTCCGCCGTCTGTCAGTCACAAGGGAGGCGCACACGGTGTCCGAGCGCGCGGCATGTCCGTCTCGCAGGTTATCGCTGCTTGCGGGGGGCCCCTAAATCGAGGGTCACACCTGAGCGGTGATACCTGTCACATGATGCCGACATCACTGGCACGCCGTGCCGCCTGTGAGGAGGCGGGGCGGCGGCGGCACGCGACCGGGGCGGAGCCCGGGAGGGGTCTCACCGGGCTGGGGTTGGCCCGGTGAGACCCGTGGAACAGCCCCGGAGGGGCCAGGGCGGGTCGTCCCCACCCCAATGGGGACGACCCGGCCCCGTCCCGCGGGGGTACGGCCGGGACGGCCGACGGCTTCGGCCGTCCGGGTCCTGCCTCCCGCGGAGCGGATGCCCCGACGGCGCGCGGCCGACGGGGAGCGTGCGGGGCCCGCGGGGCACGGTGGGCGCGGGTGCGCTCGCCGCGTGCGCGGGCCGTGTTGGTCAGCCGCGCCGGGCCTCGGTGGCGGCCGGCCCCCGCGCGGGGGCGACCGTGTCCGCAGCCGCCGTGGCACCGGTGCGGGCGTGCCCGGCGGCCGCCCGGACGGCGGAACCGGCCGTACCGGCCACGCCGTACGCCGTCGAACCGACGCCACCGGTCATCTCGTACCCGAAGGGGGTGACGGAAGCCGTCGGATCCCCGGCGAGCCGGTCAGCCGTACGGGTGACGGCCCGCGCGAAGGGAGCGGCGGGGCGGGGGTCGGCGTCCCGTCCGCGCTCGCAGCGGTGGCGCCGAGCGCCCACGCGCCCGCGCCACCGGCGGCCGTGCCGGGGGAACGGCGGGTGTTCTCGTTCCTGCGCACGTCGGATCCTCGAAGCTGGAAGGCATCCGGACGCCGGAGCGGGAAGACGGGCTCCGGGCCGGCGGGCAACGTGTCTCCACCCCGCGCGGCAGTCGCGCGGCGAGGGGGAGGGCGGGCTGCCCTAGGCGGTGTCTTCAAATGTCACGCCCACATCAGGAGCGATGCGAGGGTGACGGCTGCTTGGTAGGACTCGGCGGTCTTGTCGTAGCGGGT
>NZ_JBIRNP010000024.1:0-110466 GCF_044331705.1 Streptomyces sp. NPDC017202
CCGGCTCGACATCCGCGCCCGCTATCTGCTCGATGGTGGTGTCGCTCATCAGGCGTCTCCTTGATCATCGGATCCGCCGATCATTGAACACTCCCACGCTGCCGCGCATCGCAGAACGGTTCACCTCCGCCTGTGCGGAGCGGACGAGTACGAGACGGAATGGCCCGGCAACGGGTTCGGTTCACCTCCGCCTGTGCGGAGCGGACGTGACCCGGCCCACCGGTCAGCGCTTTCCCATGGGAGTCGGCAAGGCGGCAGTTGAGCCAAGACATCGCAGGTCTACCTACCGCACGGTCCTGGCATAGCCACCTGCGCTCATGCCGAATTCCCGCCGGAAGTGCCGATTGAGCTGGCTCTGGTCACAGTAACCAAGCTCGGCGGCGGTCTCTGCCACGGATCGTCCCGCTGCCAGCATGGACTTGGCGCGTGCCAAGCGCAACAGGGTCCGGTAATGGTGCGGTGGAACCCCGTAAGCCTGCCGGAAACTCCTGATCAAGTGGCGTTTGCTGCAACCGGCGACTGCCGCGAGGTCGTCGAGCTTGATGTTGGAGTTCAGTTGGCTGTGGAGCATCTCCCGTACTTGACGAAGCGCTCGAGGGCGAAGTGCCGGACTCGCTGCGCCGGGAGCATCCGCATGCCTGGCGAGCAGGACGGTCAGCAAGCGGATCAGCGACGACTCGAGATCCAACTCGTCCTCGCCGTGCGCCAAACCCCTGTGCAGCGCAGCAATGTCGTTGAAGAGGCTGCGGTCTGGATAGGTCACCTCATGAAAGCGCGGCCGGCCTGTGCCGACTGACATGAGATCGGCGTCAATGAACATCAGTTGCACAATGGCCTGGCCGTCAGCGGCGGCTTTGTCCTGATCGAGGCAGCTCACGACCTCATGGGGCTCGATCACCGTCACCGCGCCAGGAACAGGGGGACCCTGGGTTCGCCCGAGGTACTGAAAAGGGGGTGCAGAGCCGCCATGCGTGATCTTGACAGTGTACCCACTGTTCACAACGGTCGGGAAGTCGCCATCGGCAACGCGCACAACCAGGCTCTCGACTCCGAACCGTGCTCTTCTGTGACGCCCATCGAGTGCGGACTCAGTCATGTCACTTTCGCCCTAGTTCGGTTTGTTCGGTTGATCTTACAGTTCCCGGCAAGACAAGTGCATCCGTCGAGCTAGGGAGGCATGACAGTCGATGGTTGAGCCAGTCGCCCTCCCTCTGCCGTCAAACCGCGGGACGAACACCTGACGAGATCTGTGCACCGCTGCGGAGATCACCGTCCACACCGATCCAGGTGCCGGGCGGCCGTTCCTGGCCCATCAGGCTCGCGGCCACGACCGCCAGTTCCATGCCTACCGCCAGTTACGACAGGCGCTATGTCAACACCGATCTCGAAAGGGCTCCGATGAGCAAGCCGTACAGCGACGCCGCCAACATCCCGGTCAACGCGTCGCAACCCGTCCTCACCTACCATCCGGTCACCCTCGACGTTCCCGGCCGGCCCGTGCCGCTGGAGGTCAAGGTGTCGATCCCCGCGACCGGCACCGACCTGCCGCTCATCCTCCTGTCCCACGGGCACGGGCCGGCGAACTTCCTGTCCTCCTACAACGGCTACGGGCCGCTGGCGAACTTCTTCGCCGCCCACGGGTTCGCGGTCATCCAGCCGACCCACCTGGACTCGACGGCCCTCGGTCTGCGCGACACCGACCTCAAGGACGCGCCCCTGTTCTGGCGTGACCGCGCCACCGACATGCACAACATCCTCGACCGCCTCGACGACATCGAGGCCGCCGTTCCTGGTCTTGCCGAACGGCGGATCGACAGGGACCGTGTCGGTGCCGTAGGACACTCCCTGGGCGGCAACACCGTCTCCCTCCTCCTCGGAGCCCAGATGCTGGACCCGGACGACGACCGGCCGAAGGACCTCTCCGACTCTCGTGTCAAGGCGGGAGTGCTCATCGGAGCTCCAGGCATCGGCAACGACGAGCACTTCGCCGAGTGGGCCAAGACGAACTACCCGGTGCTGTATTACACCGACTTCGAGCAGATGACAGGCACCAGCCTGATCATCGTGGGCGATCAGGACCTCAACCCCAACTTCTCCAATCGGCTCAGCTACCGTGCTGACGCTTACTCGGCCAGCCCCGGCGGCAACAAAACCATGGTGACCATGTACGGCGCCGGTCACATCTTCGGTGGCATATCCGGATACGACGCGGCAGAGACGGACGACGAAAATCCCGAGCGCGTGGCGACTCTGCGGGCTCTCGTGTGGGCCTACTTGCGCAGCCAGCTCTACTCGGCCGACCCGTCCTGGAAGAACGCGGTGAACGCCCTGGAGAACGGTGAAGACCCGATGGCCAAGGTCGAAACGAGGTAGTTCCGCGAGGTGGGCGGCGGTGCGACGGCCGCCGCCCACCGCACTTCATCGCACCGAGACCTTCCACCCCAGCACGGATCGCACAGGAGCAACCGCCATGTGGACCACGTTCGCTGCAACCGTCGGCGGAAGCGCCGCCGGCCTCACCGGCCTCACCTTCATCGTTGTCGCCTTCCGCTTCGACGTCGTCGCCACCTCCCAGGAATACCGCAACCGCGCCGCGCAAACCGTCTCCCTGTTCCTGACAACCACAGTCACCGCATCGCTGGTCACCCTGCCGCAACCGACCTGGGCGCTCGGGGTCGAACTGTTGGTCGCCGCAGCAGCAAGCGCAAGTCTGCTCTCGGTGCTCGACCACGCAGCCCGCCGTGGCACGTCCCAGCATGCGCGGCCCATCCTCGTCGTCGCGCTCGTCGTGTTCGCGGCAGGTATCGCCGCCGCCGGACTGTTCGCCACCGTCGGCTCCACCAACGGAATGGGCTTCTACGCCGCTAGTTCGCTGCTCGGCCTCATGTGGGGCGTCTACGGGACGTGGGTCTTCCTCACCCAGGCGGGCACAGATCAGATCAACGCGGTAGCAAACGTGCATGACCGGCCCGGCACCGTGCCGGCCGCCTGACCGGCCCCACACAGTGAGGCGGTGCGGGACTGTGACGGAGTGCGGGTCTGTACGGTGAATGGTGTAACTCCCAGGCAGGAAGAGCCAGTTAAGTGTGGTGTCTCGGGATCTTGGTTACACGAAGTCCTCGAAGGTGAGCTGCTGAGGGATGTCCGAGAGTGGTTCGGGCGGCTGGTCAAAGACGATCCGGTAGTCGCTCTTGGCGGTCCGGCTGATGGGCGGTCGGCCGCCGAGCGCGGCGTGCGGCCGCTCGTGGTTGTAGTAGTTCACGAACTCCACGAGTGCGACGCGTCGTTCACGCTCGGTCGTGTAGTCGCGGACGTACGCCCACTCGCGGGAGAGCGTCCCGTTGTACCTCTCCACCTTCCCGTTCGTGCGCGGCGTGTACGGCCTGGTCCGCTTGTGCTTCGTACCGGTCGCGGCGAGCGCGTCAGCCCAGGTCGTAGACCGGTAGCACGCACCGTTGTCGGTGAGGCAGCAGCGGATCGGTGTGATGCCGTGGGCGGCGGAGAAGGCAACGGCACGGTGCCGGAAGGCGACCGCGGTGACGGCCTTCTCATCGTCCAGGGCCTCGGTGTAGGCGAGCCGGGAGTGGTCGTCGAGCGCCGAATGCAGGTACGTGTATCCGACCTTGCCGATGCCGGGACCGGTGCGTTTGGAAGCGCGGGCGGACTCGGTGCCGACGCCGTGCATCCGCCAGCCGCCGCCGGTCGGGATACGTCCGAGTTTCTTGACGTCGACGTGGACCAGGTCGCCGAGCCGGTCGTGCTCGTAGCGGATGACCTCCCGCAGCTGCTCGCCGGTCGGTGGATCGAGGTCCCGGAGCCGGTTGAGTCCTCGCCTCACCAGGATGCGGTGGGCGGTCGCCGGCGCGAGTGTGACGCCGTGCAGCCGCTGTAGGTCGGCGGCGAGCCGGGCTGGCCCGTGCTTGGTCCGCCGCCGCAGCGCCTCCACCAGGTCGGCGATGTCCTCGGGGGTGCGGGCGGGGCTGGTAGCGGGGCGGGAGGAGTGGTCGAGCAGTCCGTTCTCGCCGTGCGCCCGCCAGCGGGCGTACCACTTGGCCAGGCAACGGCGCGAGATCCCGGCTTCCGCAGCGACGTGCGCGATCGGACGTCCGGCGTCGATCCGCAGGCACAAGCGCAGACGTCCTTCGGGGGTCAGCGGTGCGTTCCGGTGCCCCCTGCTGGTGGCGCTCCTGGACTCGGCGGCCGCGTTCACCGGGAACCCTGAGATCTCAGGGCTCCCGCGTGAGCGGCTGTGCGTGGCGTCAGCGTGCGAACTTTTCGATGGCCGCAGGGGTGACGGGGGTGAAGAAGTTGACGAGGTTGCCGTCGGGGTCACGGAACAGCAGCGACCGGTTGCCCCAGGGCATCGTGGTGGGCTCGGTGACGAAGTCGGTGACGAAGCCGGTCAGGTTCTGGTGAACGCGGTCCACGTCGTCGACGAGGAACTCGGTGATCACGCTGTGGTTGTCCGCCGGGCGGGCAGAGCCCGGGGCGAACAGCGGGACGGTGCGGGTGCCGGCGATCGCGAGGGTGGCGCCCGGGGTCTTGAGCTCGGCGAAGTCCTCGGTGGCCCACGTCGCCCGCACTCCTGTGGCTCGCTCGTAGAACTCGACGAGACGCGCTACGTCGCTGGTGATGATGCGGATCGAGACGAAGTCCATGGGGATCTCCTTGGCTGTGTGGAGTCGTGCACGTCGCAGGCTAGGAGAAATAGTGGACAGAATCGGTCCTGTATTCGCGTTAGGTTGTGCACATGCCCCGACCCACTGGCCGCGTGCTGACACTCCTGGAGCTGCTGCAGTCGGGCGGCACCCGGACGGTGGCCGAACTCGCCGACCGGCTCGGCGTCGAAGGGCGCACCGTGCGGCGGTATGTGGACCAGCTGATCGACCTCGACGTGCCCGTGGAATCGGTGCGCGGCCGCTACGGCGGGTACCGGCTCGCCCCCGGGTACCGCTTGCCTCCGCTCATGCTCAGCGACGACGAGGCGCTGGCCGTGCTGCTCGGCCTGGTCGCCGGCCGCCGGGCAGGGCTGACAACGACGCAGCACACGGCAAGCGAGACGGCATCGGCCAAGATCCGGAGGGTGCTGCCCAAGCACATCGCCCGCCGGCTCGACACACTCCTGGAATCCCTCGCCTTCACGGACCAGCCCGGAGAGTTCGACACCCCGGACGCCGGGGTCCTGCTCACCATCGCCGATGCGGTGCGCCACCGCCGACCGGTCTCGATCCGCTACACCGACCGCGACGAACGGCGCAGCGAACGCACGCTGCACGCGTACGGGATCGTCGCCCATGCGGGCCGGTGGTACGTCACGGGCAAGGACGCCCGGATCGGCGAGGATCGAACCTTCCGGCTCGATCGCATCGCAGACGCGCGGACCCTGCCCGGCTCATTCGAAGCGCCGGCGGGCCCCGATCCGGCACAGCGCGTGTTGTCAGGCTTCGCCACGGCTGACTACCGGCATGAGGTGACCTTGCGGATCCACGGGACGGTCGAGCAGATCCGCGCCCACCTTCCCGCCAGCGTCGCGAGCCTGGAGGAGCACGAGCCCACGGCAGGCCAGGACCGGGCAACCGAGCGCTGGCTACGCGTCGAGCTGCGGGCGGAGCGGCTCGACTGGGTGCCTCCGGTACTCGCCTCACTCGACCGGCCGTTCGTCATCGAGCGCCCCGATGAACTTCGCGACCTCGTCATCGAGCTCGCCGATCGCCTCGCGTCCTACGCCCGCCAAGCCTGACAGCGAGGAACCAATGTCATGAGATAGCACAGTTAAGGCTGGTGAATCTCCCGGGGAGGAACATCATGAAGCGGAATGCGCGTTCGAGTGAGCCGGCGGCCGAGGCCGTTGAGCCGGAGCTGGACCGGGCTCTCGTGGGTGGGCTGGTGGCCCAGGCGAAGGCCGACGGGATCCGGATGACCGGTGAAGGCGGCCTGCTGGCGCAGTTGACGAAGCTCGTGGTCGAGGGAGCTGTGGGGCAGGGACAGTCCGTTGCGGACGGCTTCGAAGTCGCGGTGGAGGTTGCGGGCGAAGCCCGCAAGCGGAGCCAGGCTGTCCCGTTCGACGTCGATGATCCAGTCCTCAAGGCGGTCGCCGTGGCGGCCGGTCATCATCGCGGCGAACTTTCTGCCATGAAGGGTGAGCCGGTCGAGTTCGGGATCGCGCTCACGCAGCCGATGCAGCTTGTCGGCGTTCTCGTCCCGTAGGTGTTCGGGGTGGGTCATGATCCAGGAGGTGACCTCGCGGACCGAAGGAGGCTTAGGCCCCGCCACGGGTGCGTGTCCGCGCCCTGTCCGGTAGCGTCGCAAATGACGTTGGACAGCCAACTCCCCTCCGGAGTAAACCAGTTCCTGGATCTCGCGGTAGAGCTGTGCGGCGTTCCTAACGCCTTCGTTCCACCGGAGGCGCAGGTAGCCGACATACGGGTCGACGATGTGCGCCCGCTGCAAGCTTTTTGCGACGACGTCGTCGGCGGAGCGGGCATTGACCAGCTTGCGGACGGTGGCCTGGTGCAATCCGAGTTTCCGGCCGATCGCCGCCTTCGACATCCTCTGTTCCCACAGCTCGTGGGCGGCGGCATGCTGCTCACGAAGCCGAGTCACGACCTTCAGCTCTGCCGGCGGCTGGACCACGTGCGGCTCGTCGAGAGTGTCCGCAAGTTCTTCGGGTGCTTCGGACAGGCGGGAGCGATGGGCATTCACCGTCTTCTCGACCGCCTGGCCGAGGTTGGCCCACAGGTGGTAGCGGTCGGCGACCTGCTCGGCCTGCGGCGCCCCGGCCCGCGCCCCCTCCCCGTAACCGCTGGAGCGGTCTCGGCAGATGACCTTCACCTCGGGATGACCTTTGAGCCAGGCGGCCAGGTCCTCGCCCTCGCGTCCGTCGTAGAGATGCAATGGACGGTGGGTGGCCATGTCGATGAGCACCGTGCCGTAATGGCGGCCCTTGCGGAAGGCGAAGTCGTCCACACCCAGCACCTCCACCTCTCCGATCTCCGGCTCGGGCAGGGCTCTGACCAGCCGCAACAGCGTGTCCTTGCCCACGGTGATGCCGACCGCGGCGGCCTGGCGGGTCCCGGCCCGGCCGGCCAGGGCCAGTCCGAGCTACGTCAGCAGCCCGCGCAGCAGCGGCGTGTAGCGGCTGTGCGGGACCGTCAAGCCCGCGACCTGCTCGGCGAACGTCACCGCAGTACAGGCGGAGTTCTCGCAGCGGAACCGGCGTATGCACAACTCGATCACGACGCCGAGCCCGCTCGCGGTGGCGTCACGGAGCTTGCGTACATACCGGCCGTGCACCCGCACCGAACTCTGGCCGCACCGGCAGGTAGCGTCTGGTGCCCGCGCCCGCGTTCTCAACACCACCTCGTCCGCACCTCGCTCGATCTCCTCGACCAGCAGCGCGGACAGGTGCGGAAACAGCTCCAGAAGCACATCGCGAGAACACGCGATGCATGATCGCGAATGACCGTCATCGCCAAAGCTGTCCTCACCCTGGAGAGGCAACGCTGAAAGACCTCACTGGACGCGGTGACGAAGCGTGCGTCCAACGGTCGGGCCTCCCGTCCGCTGGCGCAAGCGGTCGTTGCACTTGGCCGGATCATTCCCCCGTCCCGGCCGTGTGGTCTCGCCCGAGGGCCGGCCGCCAAGCCCGCGAAGTCCTCAGCGAACACCCGTTGGACCACGGCGAACGCACCTGTGCGGCAGCAGGAAAAGACCCCGAGTCCATTCTTACCTCACCCCGTGCCCGTCGGAATTCTCGTTGGCCTGAACATCCCTGCCGACTCAAGCCATGGCGCACTAGAATCAGAACGAATGATCACGGGGAGGCCGCAGTTGTTGCATGTCGCTTTGGTGAACATGCCATTTGCCGACTGGAATCGTCCGTCATTCGCCCTGGGACAGCTGTCGACTCTCGTTCGCCGGGATTTCGACGACCGGGCGCGAGCGCACGTGTGCTATCTCAACCAGGACATGGCCGAGTTCTTCGGGACGCGTCTGTACGAGGCCCTCTCCGTGAGTCACGATCATGTGGACACAGGGATCGGGGACTGGCTGTTCCGGCACATCGCCTTTCCGGGCGAGGCCGATACCGCCACCCAGTACTTCCAGCGTTATTATCGGGGTGCCCGGTGGGCCGACTTCCGTGAGCAGATCCTGTCGGCGCGGGACGGGCTGCGGGATTTCTGTGAGGAACTGATCGACCGCTACCGGCTTGACGAGGTCGACATCGTGGGGTTCAGCTCGATGTTCGCCCAGCACGTACCGAGTATCGCTCTGGCGCAGCTGATCAAGGAGCGCAGCCCGCGGACGCTCGTCGTGCTGGGCGGGGCGAACTGCGAGGCGCCTATGGGATCGGTGGTCGCCGAGCATGTGCCGGCCGTCGATTTTGTCTTCTCCGGTCCCGCGCTGAACACCTTCGGTGATTTCCTGCGGTGTGTCCTCGACGATGACCTGGGGCGCGCTGATGCCGTTCCGGGAATCCTTTCCGAGCGGAACTGCCGAGACCCGCGCTTCCGTAAGTCCATCGGTGCGGAACGTGATATCGACGACTTCTTCCTGCCTGACTACGACAGTTTCTTCGAGGCGCTGGAGGGCCATCCGGAGCTGCGGCGCACGGGGACCAGTAAACCCATGCTGTTCTTCGAGACGTCCCGCGGTTGTTGGTGGGGGCAGCGCTCGCACTGCACCTTCTGCGGACTGAACGGCGAAAGCATGGCCTTTCGGGCCATGACTCCGGATCTGGCCGTCCGGCAGTTCGAGTGGCTATTCGGATTCGCGCCCACCTACACCTCGCTCTTCTGCACGGACAATGTCATGCCGCGCAATTACTCGCGCGAGGTCTTCCCTCGACTCGATCCGCCGCCGGGGGCCGAGATCTTCTACGAGGTCAAGCTCCCGCTGAGCCGTCAGGACCTGCGCGCCATGACGGACGCGGGCGTCACCGTCGTCCAGCCCGGCATCGAGGCGCTGTCCTCCTCTACGCTCAAACTGATGGGCAAGGGCACGACCGCGTTCCAGAACCTGCAGTTCCTCAAGAACTGCGAGGAGTTCGGGATCAAGCCCGAGTGGAACCTGCTGATCGGCTTCCCCGGCGAGGACCCGATGGTCTACCGCAAGTACGCCGAGGAACTACGCGACTTCGTCCACCTGGTGCCGCCGCACGGCGTGTACATGGTGCGCTTCGACCGCTTCAGTCCCTACTTCAAGCGGAGCGACGAGTACGGACTTGTCCTGAAACCAGTGGACTACTACTCCCTCACGTATCCCTTCGACGAGTCAGCACTGGCCGATCTCGCGTACTTCTTCGCCGACCAGAACCTGGCGCCGTACATGCTCGACGCGGTCGAGTGGCACGACGAGTTGAGCGGGCTGGTCACCCAGTGGCGAGCAGCCTGGTCCGGGGAGGACGGAGCGGCCCGTCGCGAGCTGCGGCTGGTCGCCGATGACGACGGCCGGCTCACGGTCCGTGACTCCCGTTCCGGGACTCTCCGGACGCACCCGGTCGACGCGGTGACCAGCCGGTTGCTGCGTCGGCTGTCCTCGCCGGCCAAGCCCGAGCAACTGGCCCGGGACTGGCCGGAGGGGCCGGAGGACCTGCGGCAACGTCTGGACACGCTCACCGAACAGCGGTTCCTCTTCGCGGAGAACGGCCGGGTGATGAGCCTGGTGCTGACCGGAACGGACGGCGAGATCGAGGAACCCGCCCGGGAGGAACCCGCCGCGGTCGGCGCCCGGCGGCTGCTGCCGCTGTTGTCGGAGGCACCTCGATGACGGTCGAGACCACCCCGGTGCTCCCGCTGGTTGTGGAGGGGCACGGCGAGTCGGCCGTCGAACGGCTGCGTGCCCGGCGGGAGGATCTCCGGACCGCGTTGCGTGAACGCGGTGCGCTGCTGCTGCGCGGCTTCGACGTGGGGGGCGCCGACGGCTTCGCGAACATCGTCCGCACGCTCTCCGGCGAGCCGCTGCCGTACACCGAGCGTTCCTCCCCCCGGAGCGTGATCAAGGGGAACGTCTACACATCCACCGACTACCCGCCCGGTGAAGAGATCTTTCTGCACAACGAGAACTCGTACCAGGCGAGTTGGCCGCTGACCCTGTACTTCCACTGTGTGCGCCCGCCGTTGACCCGGGGCGCCACCCCGCTGGCCGACACCAGGCGGGTGCTGGCCGCCATCGACGACGAGGTGCGCCGGGAGTTCGCCCGGCGCGGCTGGACGGTCGTACGCAACTACGGCGACCTGGTCGGCCTGCCGTGGCAGGAGGCGTTCGCCACCGAGGATCGCGCGCAGGTCGAGCGGTACTGCCGGGAACGGGACATCGAGGCGCAGTGGCTCTCCGGCGGCGGGCTGCGCACCCGGGCGGTACGGGAGGTTGTGCACCGGCATCCGGTGACCGGCGAGCCGGTGTGGTTCAACCACGCGACTGTCTTTCACGTCACGACGCTGCCGGAGTCGGTCCGGCTCGGGCTGCTGGAGATGCTGGGCGAGGAGAACCTCCCCAGCCAGACCTACTACGGCGACGGCGGACCGATCCCGGACGCCGTCATGGACCATCTCCGGACCTGCTACCGAGCCGCGGCGACCCGCTTCGACTACCGTGCGGACGACGTCCTGGTGATCGACAACATGCTGGTCTCGCACGGCCGAGAGCCGTTCACGGGGCCCCGCCGGATCGCGGTCGCCATGGCGGAGCCGTACACCCCCGAGCGCTAGCCCCAGGACGGAAGACCCTCGTATGTTCGCGCGTTCGCTCTGGTCCAACCGGGACTTCTCCGTCTTCTGGGCGGTCCAGGCGCTGTCCGAGGTCGGCAACGCCTTCTCGCTGGTGGCGCTTCCGCTGCTGGTGCTGCACACCACCGGGTCGGCGGCACAGATGGGGCTGCTCACGGCCGTCGCGGGCGCCACCGCGCTCCTCACCGGTCTGGTGGGCGGCTCCTGGGCCGACCGCTTCGACCGGCGGCTGCTGCTGATGCTGTGCGACGCCGCCCGGCTGGTGCTGTACGGCGCGATCCCGGTCTGCTGGGCCCTGAACCCGCAGATCTGGCTGCTGTACGTGGTCATGGCACTGGCCTCGGTCTTCGAGACGTTGTTCCGGATCACCTATGTCACCGCCGTGGCGAACCTCGTCGACAAGGAGCAGATCGTCGCGGCGAACGGCCGGCTGGAGGCGACGAACGCGATCGCCTACATCGCCGGCCCGGCCCTGGCCGGTGTGGTGGCCGGGCTGTTCGGGCCTACGGCCGCTGTCGCCATCAACGCGGGCAGCTTCGGGATCTCTCTCGTGGGCTTGGCCTTCATCAGACTCAGGCCCACCGTGCGGTCGTCGGCCGACGAGGCCGAGAGCAGGGCCGCCCGGGCCCAGGATCTGCGCTCCGGTTTTCGGGTCGGCGCCGCGTTCCTGTGGCGCACGCCAGTGCTGCGGGCGCTCACCGTGCTGCTGACTGTCACCACCTTTCTCAGCCTGGGCATGACCGACGTGTTCATCTACCACCTGCGGCACGGTCTGGGGCAGGACGAACGCACGGTGGGCTACGTCCTCGCGCTGGCCGGACTCGGCACCTGCGTGGCCGCCGCCGCGACCGCCAGGCTGCGCCGCACCTGGGGTTTCGGCCCCTGCTGGCTCGGCGCGATGAGTCTGTGCTCGGTGTCAGTGCTGGTGCTGGGCGGCACCGGGCACGTGTCGGTGGCGGCTGTGACGATCTGTCTGTACTCCTTCGGCATGGCGCTGGCGGGCGTCTGCTCGATGTCCCTGCGTCAACAGGTCACGCCGGACCATCTGCTGGGCCGGGTCACCTCCGCGTTCTGGACGATCCACGGCAGCCTCGCGCCCCTCGGAGCGGCCCTGCTCACCGCCCTGGTCGGTCGGCTGGGGACGCGCGGGCCGCTGACCGCGGTGGCCGTCGTCCTCCTGGCCGTGGTCGTGGCCGCCGCCTTCACTCCCGTTCGACAGCGCCACCCGGAGCGGACCGCCGTACAGCTCCTGCAGACAGGGCCCACCGATGCACCGCCACCACGAGAGGAGAGTCACGGGGATGACGCCCAAGCCCGACGATGACGACCGGTTGTACAAGGTCGTGGTCAACCACGAGGAGCAGTACTCCATCTGGCCCGCCGACCGTGACAACCCGGCCGGGTGGTCGGACAAGGGCAGGACCGGCTCGAAGTCCGACTGCCTCGCTCATATCGAGGAGGTGTGGACCGACATGCGACCGCTGAGCCTGCGCCGTCGTCTGAGGGCGGGTGAACAGAACGCACAGGACGGACGGAACGGATAGGACGGGCCGGTGGTGGAGGGCGCCGACCGGGCGGACTGCCTCCCGGTCCGTCACCGCACCCGCCGTACCGCGAACCAGGGAAGGCCATCGTGCACGACGACCTGGAAACACGACCGACGGCCCGCTCGGCGGGGACGCCCCGGCTGCCGCTCTCACAGGGCCAGGAAAGACTTTGGTACCTGGAGCAGATCGCCGTCGCTGCGCCGGTCCACCACGTGTCCGCCGCCACCCTCGTCGAGGGCCCGATGGACGCCGATCGCCTGGCATCCGCCCTGCGGGACTGTGTCTCCCGCCACGAGTTGCTCCGCAGTACCTTCGACGACCGCGGGGACGGGCCGCGCCGTACCGTCCGTGTGACGGCCGAGGTGCCGCTGCGGCGACTGGACCTTGAGGGACTCGAGGGAGGATCCGCGCCGGGGACGGACGCCCGGGGCGGATCCGTGCCCAAGGCGGAGCTGCGCGGTGTGCTTGCCAAGGAGAGCGCCCGGCCCTTCGCCCTCGACCGCGGGCCCGGCCTGCGCGCCACCCTGGTGCGCACCGGCGAAGAGCGGCACGTACTGCTGTTCACAGCGCACCGCATCGTCGCCGACCGGGCCTCGCTCACTGTGCTGGAGCATGAACTGGCCGCCCGCTACGAGGCATTGAGCGCCGGCTCGGCGCAGCTCCCGCTCCCGCACGCGGACCGGCCGACCCTGGAGCGGGAAACCTGGGACGAGGGGCTGCCGTACTGGAAGCGGCGGCTGGCGGGTCTCCCGCCGCTCGGCCTGCCGCTCGACCGGACCCGGCCGAGGACACCGACCCACCGGGCGACGGGCCGGGGGCTGCTCCTCGACGCCCGGCACACCGAGGCCCTGCGGCGGCTCGCCCGCGAGGAAGGCGTACCGGCGTCGACGGTGCCGGCGGTCGCCTTCGCCGTGCTGCTGGCACGCTGGACGAGTCGGCACGATGTGGTGTTCGGCACCCCCGTGGACCGTCGTCCGTCGGCGTCCGCGAGGACAGCGTTCGGGCCTTACGAGGACCTGCTCCTGCTGCGGGTCGATCTGACGGGCCGTCCCTCCTTACGGGAAGCGGTGCGTCGCGTTGCACGCACCCGGGACGAGGCGGAGCGGCATGCCGACGTCCCCTTCGGGCGACTCGTTCAACTCTTTGACAAAGAGCGGGACTTGAGCCGCCATCCGCTCTGCCAGGCGGTTTTCGCCGTGACGGGGGCGCGGCGTACGGGCTTCACCGCGGCGGGGCTCACCACGTCCGCACTCGCCCTGGACGACGCGACCGTCCCATACGACCTGCAGTGCACGGTGACCGATGACGATGACGAGGGGCGGGGCGACCTCGAGGCCGAGTTGCGCCTCGCATCCGACCTGTGGCTGCCGGAGTCGGCCGACCGCATGGCGATCGCCTTCCGCGCACTGCTCACCGCCCTTGCCGAGACCCCCGACCGACGGATCGGGGAGATTCCGGTGCTGTCGCCCGAGGACCGGGCCCGGGTCGACGCCTGGAACGCCACCGACCGGCCCCTGCCCGAACCGGCCACCGTGGACGGGCTGTTCCTCGGGTGGGCGGAGCGCACCCCGCAAGCCCCCGCCCTCACCGACCGCACCGGGACCTGGACGTACGCGCGGCTGCGGGCGCGGGCCGACCGCGTCGGACGGACCCTGATCGCGGCCGGCGTCACCCCGGACTCCGCCGTCGCCCTGCACATGCGGCGCTCCGCCGACCTGGTCACGGGCATGCTCGGCGTGCTCCTGGCCGGCGGCGCCCCCCTCGTCCTCGACCCCGACCATCCCGAGGAACGACTGCGGTTCATGGCCGACGACGCCGAGATCTCGGCCGTCCTCAGCCGTGCCGAACCACCTGCCTGGCTGCACGGTCTGGGCGTACCCGTACTGCGACTCACCGACGCGGAACACGACAGCGCCGATACGACCGCCCCGCAGGGGCAGGGGCCGGCACCAGCCGATCGGGAACCCGACACGCCTGCTGCACCTGGGCCCGCACCCGCCCCGGCCGTCGCCACCGGCCCGGAGCGGCAAGGGCCCCCGGCAGCCGGCCCGGCACACGGCATGCCTGTGGCAGGTGGCGCGGAGCACGTGAGGCATTGCCGCGTCGGCCCGCTTCCGCGGTCCCGCTCCCACCCCGTCGGGCTGGCCGCCGTGGTGCACACCTCCGGGTCGACCGGGCGGCCCAAGGCCGTCGGGATACCCCATCGGGCCGTCGTGCGGCTGATCACTGCGACCGACTACGTGTCCATCGGTCCGGGCGACGTCCTGCTGCACCTCGGCGACCCGGCCTTCGACATCACCGCCTTCGAGGTGTGGGGGGCGCTGTGCAACGGTGCCCGGGTGGAGGTGCTGCCCGGCGACGAACCCCTCGGGCCCGACGAGGTGCTGGCCGCGCTGCGTGAGCTGCGGCCGACGATCGTCGCCCTCACCGGCACCCTCTTCAACCGGGTGGCCGACATCGACCCGAGGGCCTTCGGCGGACTGCGCCATCTCTTCGTCGTCGGAGAGGTGATGGATCCCCGTCGCACGCGCGCGGTGCTGCGCGGCGGCGCGCCGCCCGAGCACCTGCACAACGGGTACGGCCCGAGCGAGAACGCGACGTTCTCCACGACCCACCTGGTGGACCGGCTGTCCGGGGACAGCCCGAGCGTGCCCATCGGCTCCGCCCTCACCAACACCACACTGCACGTGCTGGACCAGGAGCTGGAACCCGTGCCGATCGGGGTGACCGGCGAGTTGTATGTAGGCGGGCTGGGGGTCGCCCGGGGTTATCTGGGCCGCCCGGGCCACACCGCGGAGCGCTTCCTGCCGGATCCGTTCGCGTCCGGGCCGGGGGCGTTGATGTACCGCACCGGCGACCTGGTGCGAAGGCTCCCGGACGGGGCGCTGGACTTCCTCGGCCGGGCCGACCAGCAGGTGAAGATCCGTGGCTATCGCATCGAGCCGGGGGAGGTCGAGGCGGCGCTGCTGGCCGGCGATGACGTGCGCGAATGCGTCGTGCGGGCGGTCGACGTCGCCGGGGACCGGCGGCTCGTCGCCTACGTCGTCCCCGGACCGGGGCGCCTGCCGTCCCCACCGGAGCTGCTGGGCGGGCTGCGGGACCGGCTGCCGTCGCACATGGTGCCCGGCCATGTCGTCCTGCTCGACGAGCTGCCGACGACGCCCAGCGGGAAGATCGACGGAAGGGCGCTGCCCGGCATCGCCGAGGGCGCGGCCGACCCGCCGTACGCCGACACCGTGCCGCCGAGGACGGCGACGGAGCGCGCCCTGTGGGAGATCTGGGCGGATGCGCTGCGCGTGCGGTCCTTCGGGGTGCACGACAGTTTCTTCCTCGTCGGGGGGCACTCGCTGCTGGCCTCGGTGGTGCGCACCTCGGTCCGCGAACGACTCGGGGTGGCCCTGCCGTTGCGCACCCTGTTCGACGTGCCGACCCTGGCCGGCCTCGCCGTCGAGGTCGAGCGGGCCGCCGACGAGGCGGCGGTTGTACCAGCGTGTGCGCGAGCGGGCGAGGACTCGGAACAACTCGACGGCCTGGTGGCCGAACTGGAGCGGCTCGCCGAGTCCCG
The DNA here is from genome assembly GCF_044331705.1 of Streptomyces sp. NPDC017202. Lineage (NCBI taxonomy): Bacteria > Bacillati > Actinomycetota > Actinomycetes > Kitasatosporales > Streptomycetaceae > Streptomyces > Streptomyces sp. NPDC017202. The sequence goes on from NZ_JBIRNP010000024.1 coordinate 15,840, forward strand.
GCGCGCCGAGGGACGAGCGGGGGGAGCCGCATGACGCGCACCACGACGACGGCCGACGCGATCGACGCGGATCTGCGGGGCAGGATCGAACGCCTCCCCGCCGGGCAGCGAGCCCTGCTGCGACAGCGCCTGTGGGAGAAGGGCGCCCCGACCGGGCTGCCCGCCCTGGACGACGACGGGGAGGCCCCCGCGTCCTTCACCCAGCGCCGGATGGCGTTCCTGGCCGGGCTGGATCCGGACAGCCCGGCCTACCACAGCCCCGTCGTGCACCGCCTCACCGGACCGCTGGACGACACCGCCCTCGAAGCAGCCCTCAACGACCTGTTGCGCCACCATGCCGTCCTGCGCACCGTCCTTCCGGTCCGGGACGGCCGCACCGTGCAGCGGGTCCTGCCGCACCGGCATCGCGCGCTGCCCGTCGTCGACCTGTCCGCGCTGCCCGGGCACGACCGGCAGGCGGAGGCCGAGCGACTCGCACGGGCGGACGCCGTGGAACGGTTCGACCTTGCCGAGGGACCGCTGATGCGGTTCCGGCTGCTCCGTCTCGCCGCCGACGACGCGGTCCTGGTACTCACCTTCCACCACGCGGTCGTCGACGGCTGGTCCCTGGGCATCCTCCTGAGCGATCTGGGCACCGCGTACGGGGCGCGCCTGGACGGGCAGACACCCGAACCGCCCGCCCACACGGTGCAGTACGCCGAGTACGCCCGCTGGCAGCACGAGTGGGCCGAAGGCGCCGAGGCCGCAGGCCAGTTGGACTACTGGGAACGCCGGCTGGCCGGTGCCCCGGACCCGATGCCACTGCCCGCCGACCGTCCCCGGCCCGAGCGCCCCCAGGGGCGCGCCGGGTCCACGGTGTTCACCGTTCCCGCGCCCGTGACCGACGAGTTGCGGAAGATCTCCGTGCGCACCGGCGGCACCCTGTTCATGGTGCTGCTCGCGGCGTTCCAGATCGTGCTCGCCCGGTACGGTGGCCACGACGACGTGGTGGTCGGCACCCCCCTTGCCAACCGGCGCTACCAAGGCTTCCACGACCTGGTCGGCTTCTTCGCCAACTCGGTCCCGCTGCGCTCGCGGGTCGCATCGGAGGCGTCCTTCGAGGACTTCCTCGCCGAAGTCCGCACGACGTGCCTGGAAGCGTACGAGAACCAGGACGTGCCCCTCGACCTGGTCGCGCGGCGACTGCACCCGGAGCGCGGCCCCGGCCGGAACCCGATCTACCAGGTCAACTTCACCCTGCACAACACACCGCCGCGTCCGGTCCGCACCCTGCCGGGCGGGATCGGTCTCATTCCGCTGGACCACCTGGACCATGACGCCGCCCGCTTCGACCTCGACCTGAACGTCTGGGAGACCGACGCCGGGCTGGAGGGCCGGCTCATCCACGCCACGGACCTGTTCGACACGGTGACCGGTGAGCGTCTCGCCCGATCGCTGGGTGTCCTGCTCGCCGCCGTGGCCGCCGCCCCGGACACGCGGATCGGTGAACTGCCGCTGCTGACGGCCGTGGAGAGCGAGCGGTTCCTGCGCGAGGGCCACGGCACACCTGCCGACCGCCCCGAGGACGCGCGCGTGGACCGGCTCTTCGCCGAACGGGCGCGCACCGCCCCCGACACGGTGGCCGTGTCGGCGCCGGGCCGCGCCGACCTGACCTTCTCGGACCTCGACCGCCGCGCCAACGGCCTCGCCCACCGGCTGCGTGGCCTCGGCGCCGGTCCAGGCCGCGTGGTCGCCGTGCTGCTGCCCCGCACACCCGAGGCGCTGGTCGCGCTGCTCGCCGTGCTGAAGAGCGGCGCCGCGTACGTGGCGCTCGACCCGGCCTATCCGAAGGCCCGGCGCGATCACATGCTGCACGACAGCGGGGCCGTGCTGCTCGTCACCGACCCACGACCGGGGGACCCGGACATCCCGGGTGTCCCGACCGTCGTGGTGGACCCGGACCGGGTGGCCGAGGAGGCCACCGGGGCTCCGCCGGAGGGTGACGGCGGGTCCGACGACCTGATGTACCTGATGTACACCTCCGGCTCGACCGGCGGGCCCAAGGGCGCCATGCTCTCCCACCGCCAGGTCGCCAACTACCTGCTGTGGGCGGTGGAGACGTACCTGCCGCCCGGGGCGGACGGCGCTGTCCCTGTGCACTCCTCGCTCTCCTTCGACCTGACCGTGACAAGCCTCTTCGCCCCGCTGCTGGCCGGCCGACGCCTGCTGCTCGCCGATGACTCCGGCACACCCGGCGAGGCCCTGCGCGCCTCGGCCGAGGCGGACACCGGCCTCGCCTTCGTCAAGCTCACCCCCTCGCACCTGAAGATGCTCGAGGGCTCCACGGCCCCCGCGCGTGCCGGGGCGTGGACCCGCACCCTGGTCGTCGGCGGCGAGGAACTGCACGAGGAGCAGCTCGCGGCCTGGCGCACGGGTGCCGGAGCGCCCCGGATCGTCAACGAGTACGGCCCCACGGAGACTGCCGTGGCCTGCGCCGCGTACGACAGCGCGGACCCGGCCGGTGGCTTCGGCCGGGTGCCGATCGGCAGGCCCGTGCACCACGTGCGGCTGTACGTGCTCGACGAGGCGACGAACCCGGTGCCACCGGGTGTGCCCGGAGAGCTTTACGTCGGCGGGGCGGGCGTCTGTCACGGCTACTGGAACCGCCCGGGCCTGACGGCGGAGCGCTTCGTCCCCGACCCCTTCGGCGGCGAGCCGGGCGGACGTCTGTACCGGACCGGTGACCGGGTGCGCCGGAGGGCCGACGGAGACCTCGAGTACCTGGGCCGCCTCGACGACCAGGTGAAGATACGCGGTCACCGGGTCGAGCCGCAGGAGGTCGCCGCCGAGCTGGCCCGGGATCCGGCGGTTCGCGAGGCCGCCGTGATCACGCACGGCCCCACCCCCGAGTCCCGGCAGCTGGTCGCCTTCGTCAGCCCCGAGACCAACACCGGCGTCCCGTCGGACGCGGCGGCCGAGACGGACTGGGTGAGCCGCTGGCAGACGCTGTACGAGGACACCTACGGCTGTGCGGAGGGCCCCGCCGACCCGTCGTTCGACCTGGCCGGCTGGAACAGCAGCTACACCGGCGACCCGATCGAGGCCGACGCGATGCGCGAGTGGCTCGACACCACGGTCGACCGCATACGAGCGCTGAGGCCGAACCGGGCCCTGGAGATCGGCTGCGGCACCGGCCTGATCCTCTCCCGGGTCGCCCCCGACTGCGACTTCTACCAGGGCATCGACCTGTCCGAGCAGGTCATCGGACGACTGCGGCGTACGATCGGCACCACCGAAGCCCCCGAGCGGATCGGGCTACGGGCCGGCCCCGCCCATCTCGCGATCCGTCCGGGCGAGACGTACGACACCGTGATCCTCAACTCCGTCGTCCAGTACTTCCCGTCCGTGGACTACCTGTTGGCAGTCCTGGAGCGGGCGATCGACGCGCTGCCCGCCGGCGGCCAGGTGTTCCTCGGCGACCTGCGCAACCTCGCCCTCCTGGATGCCTTCCACGCCTCCGTCGCCGCCCACCGGGCGAAGCCGGGCACGCCCGACGCCGTCCTGCGCGCCGAGACCACCTGGCGAGTGGAGACCGAGAACGAACTCTGCCTCGACCCCCGGTTCTTCGGCGGACTGACCGTACGGTGGCCGCGGGTCGGCTCGGTAAGGGTCCTGCCGAAGCGGGGAACGGCCGACAACGAACTGACCCGGTACCGTTACGACGTCGTCCTCACCGTCGCCGGGGAGCCCACGCCGGACGACGGTGCAGGTGTCGGGCCGGCCGGCTCACCACCGGAGCGGGACTGGCAGGCGGAGGGCCTGGACGCGGAGGGCCTGGACGCACTGCTCGGCACCGAACGCCCCGAGCGGCTCATGCTGCGCGGCATCCCCAACGCCCGGCTGGCGGGGGACCTGCGGTTGCTGGCCCGGATCTCCGGCGCGGCTCCGGACGCCGTACGGCCGGGTGCCGACCCGGAGGAACTGTGCAGCCTGGCCGGGCGCCATGGGTACGAAGCCGAACCGAGCTGGGCCGAGGGACGGCCCGACGGCTCCTACGACCTGCTGCTGCACCGCAGGGGAACGCCGCCGACGGCGCCTCCGCCGGTCGTCACCGCCACGGAGCCGCACCGGCTCGCCACCGCACCGCTGTGGCGTCCCGCGGCTCTCGCCGCACTGCCCGGGATCGAGTCCCGGCTCGCCGAACGCCTGCCCGGCCCCCTTCTCCCCGCCCGCTATGTCGTGCTGCACCAGATCCCGCTCAACGCCAACGGCAAGGTCGACCGCGCCGTGCTCACGGACCTGCTGATGACGACCGAGGACGAGGGCGACATCGGAGACCACGGAGTGCGGCCGGAGATCGAACTCACGTCCACGCAACGGCGGATGGCCGCCATCTGGAGCGAACTGCTCGGTCGCGACGGTATCCGTGCCGAGGACGACTTCTTCGACCTCGGCGGGCACTCCCTGCTGACCTTCCGGCTCGTGTTCCGGCTGCGGGAGGAGTTCGAGGTGGAGGTGCCGATCCGCGGGCCGTTCGACGCCTCGACGCTCGGCGCACTGGCCGCCCTCGTCGACGGCCTGGTCGTCGAGAAGAACCGGCCCGTGCTGCCCGCACTGGCTCCCGCCGAACGGGACGGGACCGTACCGGCTTCCTTCGCCCAGGAACGCCTGTGGTTCCTTCACCAGATGGACCCGGGCACCGCCCAGTACAACTTCCCGGTCCTCGTCCGACTGACGGGCGAACTCGACGTCGACCTGCTGCGCCGGGCGGTGGCGGAGATCGTACGGCGGCACGAGGTGCTCAGGACCGTGATCACCGCCCGCGACGGGCAGCCGTTCCAGACCGTACTGCCCGCCGAGCCGCCCGCGCTCCCGCTCACCGACCTGACCTCCTACCCGCCGGAGCGACGGGAACCGGAGGCGCGGCGGCTGGCCGGGGAACAGTACGCCGAGCCCTTCGACCTGGCCACCGGGCCGGTACTGCGGGCCGGTCTGCTCCGGCTGGGCGCGGCGGACCATGTTCTGCTGCTGACGGCCCATCATGTGACGGTGGACGGCTGGTCGGCCGCCGTCCTGCTGGACGAGCTGGCCGAGCTGTACACGGCGGGCCGCGAGCACCGAGCGCCCCGCCTGCCCGAACTGCCCGTGCAGTACGCGGACTACGCGCTCTGGCAGCGCCGGCTCGCCGAGGCCGGCCACTTCGACCGTCTGGTGGATCACTGGGCGGCACGCTTGAGGGGCATCCTCGACCTGCCGGGGCTGCCCTTGGACCGGCCGCGCCCGGCGCATCCCGAAAACAGGGGCGAGAGCCTGCGCTTCCGGATCCCGGCCCCGGCCGCGGACGCGATGCGCGCGCTGTGCCGGGAGGAGGACAGCACCCTGTTCATGGCGCTGCTCGCCGCCCTGTACGCGGTGGTGAACCGGCGGACCGGCGAGACCGATCTCGTGGTGGGCTCGGACGTCGCCGGCCGCTCCGACAGCAGGACCGAACCACTGATCGGCTTCTTCGTCAACCAGATCGTGCTACGCGCCGACCTCACCGGCGCCCCGACCTGGCGCGAACTGCTGGGTCGCACCAAGGAAGTGGCACTGGACGCCTACGCGCACCAGGACCTGCCGTTCGAGGAGGTCGTCAAGGCTCTCAGCCCGCCCCGCACCCGCAACCAGAGCCCGCTGTTCCAGATCAAGCTGGTACTCAACAGCAACCGGCGGGCCGCCGGCACCATGGCCGGCTTGCGGCTGAGTCCGTTCACGGTGGACCTCATCGACACCAGCCGCTTCGACGTCACCCTCGTCCTGGAGGAGGACGACGACGGGATCGCCGGGTTCCTCAACTACGACCCTGACCTCTTCGACGCGTCGACCATGGAGGAACTGCGCGAGCAGTACGTCGCACTGGTCGCGGACATGGCCGTCCGGCCGGACGCCTCGATCGCCGAAGCGCCCCTGCCCCTGACGGCACCCACGACCCGTTCCGCTCCGGGCCGGGCCGGGCGGCGCGGCCCCGGGGCCCTGCGCGAGATCAAGCCCACCAAGGTCGCCGTGGCCTCGGACGACATGGTCGTACGGGAGCCGCTGCGGGACGGCGTCGACCTACCGCTCGTGCTGCGCCCGGCCCGCCCCGACGTCGACCTGGTGGCCTGGGCCCGCTCGCACCGCACCCGGCTCGACACCGATCTGGAACGGCACGGCGCCCTGCTGTTCCGGGGCTTCGCCGTCACCGACCCGGATGCCCTGGAACGCTTCGCCTCCGTGTTCGTCGACGACCTCTTCGGCGAAAACGGTGAGCACCCGCGCGCCGCACTCGGCGGCAACGTCTACACGCCGGTGTTCTTCCCGCCCGAGGAGAAGCTGCTCTGGCACAACGAGAACTCCTTCAACGACGAGGGCCCGACCCGCATCTGGTTCTGCTGCGCCCGCCCGGCCGACTCCGGCGGCGAGACACCCCTGGTCGACAGCCGCGCCGTCCACCGAAGGCTGGACCCGGCGGTGCGCGAGGAGTTCACCGCCAAGGGGGTCATGTACGTCCGCAACTACGGCACCGGACTCGGCCTCGACTGGCGCGACGTCTTGCGGACCGGGGACCGGGCCGAGGCCGAGGCCCGCTGCGCCCGGCAGGGACTGCGCTACGAGTGGCACGACGACCGGTTGCGCACCACGGCCGTACGGCCGGCCGTGCTCCGTCATCCGCGCACCGGCGAGTGGTCCTGGTTCAACCAGGCACAGCACTGGCACACCGCCTGCCTCTCAGCGGAGGTACGGGAGGCGCTGCTGTCCACCACGGACCCGGAGGAACTCCCGCGCAGCTGCCGGTTCGGTGACGGCACCGAGATACCCGACGAGGCGATGCGCGACATCCTGCGGGTCTACCAGGAGCTGGAGGTCGCCTTCCCCTGGGAGCGCGGTGATGTGATGCTGCTGGACAACATCCTCACCGCCCATGCCCGTAATCCCTTCCGCGGCGAACGTGAACTCCTCGTCGCCATGGGTGACATGGTGAGGTACCAGTGACGGCGGAGGCGGAGCGGACGCGGCAGGTGGAGGGGTTCCGGCTGTCGTTCCGGCAGCGACGGCTCTGGGAACTCGCCGAACACGGCCCTTCCTGGGCACAGGCGCTCGTCACCGTCGACGGCGAGCTGGACACGGACCGGCTCACGGCCGCGCTGCACGACACGGTGGCCCGGCACGAGATCCTCCGCTCGGCCTACCGGCAGGTGCCGGGCGCCCGCACCGCGCTCCTCGTCGTCCACGACGCGGACCGTCCGGGCCCACGCTGGTCGCACGAGGAACTGGGCCACCTGGACGAGACGGCGCGCCGCCGCAGGATCGACGAGGAGGTCCGCGCCCGGCGGAAGCTGCCGCACGGCGGGCCGGACGACCCGGTGCTGCGGGCCGCCCTCTTCGCCCTCGGCCCCCGCCGGCACGCGCTGCTGCTCACCACCACCCCCCTTGCCGCAGACGGCCGCACCCTGTGGCTGCTCGTCGACGAGCTGGCCGAGCGGTACGCGGGCACACCGCCCACCGACGAGGTGCTGCAGTACAGCCAGTTCACCGAGTGGCAGCACCAGGAGTTCGGCGAGCAACCACCGCACCCGGCACCGGGCGGCCCCGCCCCACGGCTGTCCCTGCCGCTGCGTCGGCCTCCCGGCTCCGGCCGGCCGGAGCGCCGTACCGTCACCGCGTCCCTGCCGGACTCCGTCACGACGGCCGTCCACGACTACGCGCGGCGGCGGCGCGTGCGGCCGGGGGCCGTGCTGCTCGCCTGTTGGCAGACACTGCTGGCCAGGATCGGCCGACAGCGCGACATCACCGTCGACGCGCTGCTCAGCGGCCGGGAGTTCGAGGAGACGGCCACCGTCCTCGGCCACTTCGCCCAGTGGGCGGAGATCACCGCGCGGATCGACCCCGGTCTGGTCCTCGACGCCCTCGCAGCCCGCGCGGAACGCGCCCTGTCCGAGGCCGAGGAGGCCCAGCAGGACGCCCGGTCCTCCGGTGCCGCGGATCAGGCGGGGTGCGGCATCGGCTTCGTCTGCGTGGACACCCCGGCACTGCGGTGCGCCGACGGTGTCACCTTCGCCGTGGCGTGGGACGACGTCGAGACCGAGTCCCACGCCCTGCGGCTGACCTGCGCTCTGGGAACGACGGAAGGCCGCACGACCTGGCACTACGACAGCCGACAGTTCGACGACGCCTATGTCCGGGTGCTCGCCGACCAGTACGTCGTACTGCTCGCCGAACTGCTGGCCGCGCCCGCCGTCCCCGTGCGCGAGGCGCGCCTGCCTCCCGCGGCCGGCGCCGCCCAGCTGCGGTCCCGCCTCCCGAAGCCGGCGGACGGCCGGTGTCTGCACGGCCTCGTCGAGGAGCAGGCCCGACGTTCCCCGGATGCCCTCGCCGTCGTGGCCGGAACCGATCGGCTGACCTTCCGGGAACTCGACACGCGGGCAGACCGGTGGAGCGGCGTGCTGCGCGCCCGGGGCGTCGGCGTCGAAACCCCGGTGGCGGTGCGGGCGGCCCCCTCGGCGGCGCTGGTCGTGGCCCTGCTGGCCGTGCTCAAGGCCGGAGGGACGTATGTGCCGCTCGATCCACTCCTTCCGCCCCTGCGGACCCGGGAACTGCTGGAGCGGGCCGGATGCCGCACGCTGCTCACCGACCGTCCGGACGAGGCGGTGGCGGCCGAGGGAGTCGCGTGCGTCGACCTGCGCGACCTGCCACCCGCGGGTACGAACGCGGAGGCCGAACCCGGACGGCCGTGCGAGGCGGGCCCGGACCACCTCGCGTACATCATGTTCACCTCCGGCTCCTCCGGGACACCCAAGGGAGTGATGCTGCCCCACCGGGCTGTGTGCGATTACCTGTTGTGGAGCGCCCGAACGTACCTTGCTCCGGGTGCCGTTCGCGACGGCGGCGAGGACGGCAGCCAGGGCGACGGCGCGTACGGACGGGGCGGCGAGGGCGGAGCGATGGCGCACTCCTCGATCGGCTTCGACCTCACCGTGACGAGTCTGTTTCTGCCGCTGGTCACCGGTCGTCCCGTCCTCCTCGACCCCGCCTGGCGGGACGCCCTCGCCCTTTCCGCGGACTTGGCCGCCCGGACCGGCCTGGACCTGCTCAAGCTGACCCCGTCGCACCTCAAGGTGGTCAACCAGTCGGTGGAACCAAGAGACTTCACCGGTACCACTGGCTCCCTCGTCCTCGGCGGTGAGGCCCTCGACAGGAGTACGGTCGACACCTGGACGGCACACGCCCCGGGGACGAGGATCTTCAACGAGTACGGGCCGACCGAGACCGCCGTCGGAGTGTGCGTGCACGAGGTGGGCGCCCACGACGGCCCCGGCCCCGTCCCCATCGGCCGGCCCATGGACCACGCCGAGGTCCTCGTCCTGGCCGAGGACCTCACCCCCGTGCCGGTGGGTGTGCCGGGTGAGATCTACATAGGCGGCACGAGCCTCGCCCGCGGATATCTGGGCGCCCCGGCCGCCACCGCCGAACGGTTCGTACCGCATCCCTTCTCACCGGAACCCGGACGCCGTCTCTACCGCTCGGGCGACCTCGCCTGCGTCGGCCCGGACGGCCTGATCCGGTACCTGGGGCGAGTGGACGACCAGATCAAGGTCAACGGGGTACGGACGGAGCCCGAGGAGATCCGGGCCGTGCTGCTGCGGCACCCCGGGGTGCGGGACGCCGCAGTCGTCCTGGTCGCGGACGAGGAACGCGGCGACCACCTGGCCGCCTGCGTCGTCGCCGACGACGTCCACACCACGACGACGCAGGCCCTGCGCACTCACCTGGCCGAGCGGCTGCCGGCCCCACTGGTGCCGACCGCGTATGCCAGGACCGAGGCGATACCTCTCACATCGAACGGCAAGGTGGACCAGGCCGCGGTGCGATCCCTCGTCCAGGCCGGCCCCACCGGGTCCCCGGTCTCGTCGGCGGACGGGGCCGGCACACCGCCGGCCGACCCGGTGGAGGCCGCCGTGGCCCGGATCTTCGAGGAACTGCTCGGTGTCGCCCCCGTCTGCGCGGACGACGACTTCTTCACGCTCGGCGGCCACTCCCTGCTGGCCGTACGGCTGATCGCACGGCTCAATGGGGAACTCCACGCCGAGCTCCCGGTCCGCGTGCTCTTCTCAGAACCGGAGGCGGGGCCGGACCACGAGGTGGGGCGGCCCGGAAGGGCGGCCACGCCTAAGTACCTGGCCCGGCTGCTCAAGGCACGCGATACCGTCCCGCACACCCTTCCGGACGACATCGTGGCACTGCGATCCCGGGGTGAGGGCACCCCGCTGTTCTGCGTCCACCCGGCAGGCGGCGAGGCCACCGGCTTCCGCCATCTCGCCGCCTGCCCCGAGCTGCGCGGCCCGTTGTACGCCCTCCAGGCATCGGCGGACGGTGCCGACCACGAGGACCAGAGCGTCGAGGCGCTGGCCGCCCGCTATCTGGCGGCCGTACGCGCGGTGGCGCCGACCGGCCCGTATCTGCTACTGGGCTGGTCCATGGGCGGGCTGGTGGCCTTCGAAATGGCCCGGCTGTTCGAACTGCAGGGTGAGCGCACGGAGATGGTCTTCCTCGTCGAGAGCTACCTCTCCGCACAACTCCCGGAGTTCGACGAGGACGACGAGCGGGAGAAGCCCGGTCCCGTGGCGGAGGAGGACATGAGCGCCGCCGAGTCGCTCCGGCTGGACCTGCGGCGGCGCGCCAACCGCGCCCATCTGCGGGCCGCCCGGGCCTACCGCCCGCCGCGGTACGCCGGCCCGGTCGCACTCGTCCAGGCCGACGAACAGGATGCGGACTTCCGGCGTACCGCGATCCGCTCCTGGTCCTGTGTCTGTGCCCCCGCCCGGCTGACCCACCACGTCCTGGAAGGAGACCACCTCACCCTGTTCGAGCCGCCGTACGTCACCGAACTCGCCCGCCTGATCGACCGGACGACGCAGTAGTCCACCGGACGCAGGAGCGTCGTTCTCATCGGCGCCGACGCTGTGACCGTCGGCTTTCGGTCCACCGACTCGTGACGTGCGGCGCGCTGCTGCAGAGATAGCCCATGTACCGGTCGAGAACGGACCCGCCGTGGCGGGGCGGGGCGGAGCCGGGAGAAGGCGGAGGCTTCCAGGGCGCTCAGGGCCGGCTGTTCTCGATGTGCCATGTCCCACCGAGACCCATCAGCGAGCGGCAGGCCCACTCGGCCATCGTCATGCCCAGCCGGTAGCCGAAGGCCCCGAAAGCGCTGGCTTCGGTGCCCTGTCGGACGCCGGGCGGTTCCGGCCATACCTGGCATCCCACCGCCTTCGGGCGGTCGGCCGCTCGAAACCTCATGCGTCACAAGAGTTTCGAACGTCGGCGATTCGGCCATGGTGGGCCGCCGCCCAGGAGCGATGCAGCGGGCCCAGGGCCGTACGGACCGTGCGGCGCAAGGGATCCACGCCGTCCGAAATCGAGCGCGTTCGAATCCCGGTCGGCGTCGTTGAGCCGTGCACTGCCGAGCCGTCCAGGTACGGCACCGAGCCCACGGAGGGACCAGGTGACTGTGACTGCCGCCTCAACGAAAACCCCCGACACACCTCCCCCGCCACCGCCGGCCACCATCAGCTTCGAGAGCAAGTTCGGCAAGAACCCACTGGAAGGAGCCGGCTTCGGGGCGATGTGCCGACGCTTGCCCTCCGTACTGGCCCACACCGCGCGCAAGGCGTGGGCCGTCGACAGGGCAGGCTCCGTTCTCCTCCTGGTGTGCCAGGTAATCATCGGCGTCGCCGCCGCTGTCGTCCTGGCCTCCACCGCCCGCGCCATGACACATGTCCTCGGCAGCGGCACCGTCTCCGAACGGCTGCACGCAGCGGTCCCCGCCTTGATCATGGTGACCCTGGCCGCGGGCGCCGGCCGGGTCTGCAGCCTCCTGTCCTCGTACGCGGACGGACGCATCACGCCCCTGCTGACCACCGAAGCCGACGTCGCGCTCGTCTCCGCCGTCCTGCGTGTGGAGTCGTCCGCCCACGGGAGGGACGGTTTCGCCGACCAGCAGGAGGCGGCCGAGATCGGCGTCACCCGCACCCGCCTGATGGTGCAGGACGCGCAGCGGTTCATGTCCGCCCTGATCCGCATGATCGCCGCCGGCGGGGTCGTCACCGCGCTGCACCCGCTGATGCTGCCGGTGCTTCTCCTGGCCGTGCTGCCCGCCGGCGTCGGAGCCGTGCTGTCGGCCCGCGTCGACTACCGCACGCACTTTCTCAACCTCGGCGACCGCAACGTACGGGCCATGATGCGCAGCTGGGCCACCCACTCCCGCTTCGGCGACGAGATCCGCGCCAACGGCATGACCGGCTACCAGATCTACTGGTACCAAGCCCTGTCCGACCGCATCGACTGGCGCACCCTGGCAGCGGCGCCGCAGATGCTGCGCATCCAGTTGTCCACCAGCGCCCTGGGCGGCTTCTTCCTGATGTGCACCTGGGCGACCCTCGCCGGCCTCGCCGTCACCGGCCGTATCGCGCTGCCCGTCGCGGCTACCGCGGTGGTCGCCGTCCAGACCGCGCTCGCCGCGCTCTCCCAAGTCGTCATCAACGGCGCTGCCCTGTTCCACACCTCGCTCTACCTCGCCGACATGCAGGCATTCCTCGACCTCGCACGCGAACGCGCCCCGAAGCGGGGTGAGCTGACGATCCCGGAGCGGGTCGACGAGATCCGTGTCGAGGAAGCCGTCTACCACTACCCCGGCAAGGAGGACCCGGCCGTCGCGGGTGTCTCCTTGACTCTGCGCCGCGGCGAGATCCTGGCCGTCGTCGGCGCGAACGGTTCCGGCAAGTCCACCCTGACCAGGCTCATCACCGGGATCGTGCTCGCCGACAAAGGGCGCGTCCTGTGGGACGGCATCGATCTCGCCGACGCAGACCCCGACTCCGTGTGGAGCCGCACCTCGCTGGTCCCCCAGAACTTCGCGTGCTGGCCGTTGCGGGCCCGCGAGAACATCACTCTGGGCCAGCCGCGCACCCAGGACGACGAGCCGGTTTGGGACGCCATCGACGCCGTCGGCATGCGCGAGGAGATCGAGAAACTGCCCCGCCGGCTCGACACCCTGCTGGCCCGGGAGCTGTTCGGCGGCGCCGAACTGTCGGGCGGCCAGTGGCAGCGGCTCGTGTGCGGCCGCGCGCTGTACCGGCAGACGCCGCTCATGATCCTGGACGAGCCCACCTCACAGATGGACGCCCGCGGCGAGCACGCGATCTTCACGCAGATCAAGCGTCTCGCACCCCGGTGCGTGACGATCGTCGTCACGCACCAGTTGGAGAACACCCGGCTCGCCGACCGCATCCTCGTCATGGACAAAGGCCGCGTCGTCGAGCAGGGCACGTACGAGGACCTGGTCGGTGCGGGCGGCCAGTTCGCCGACCTCGTCGCCCTGGCCAAGGACCGCTGACCCACCCACGGAATCGAGACCCACATGACTGACACCTGGCAGATGATCGCCGACCTCGCCGGCCGCCTCGACGACCACTCCACGCTCCCCCGCGAACAGCGCGTCCTCTACCAACTCCTCAAGATCCAGGAGGAGGCCGGCGAAGTCGCCGAGGCCGCCATCGGCGCGGCCGGGCAGAACCCCCGTAAAGGACATTCCCACACCTGGCAGGACGTCGAATCCGAGGTCTGTGACGTCATCGTCACCGGCATGGTCGCCCTGATGCGCATGAACCCCGACGCGGAGGCGATCTTCACCAAGCACATGCGGCGCATCGCGGACCGCGATCTGGGCAGCGCCCGTGGGACGACCACCGACCGTCCCTCGCAGACGCAGTTCCCGCAATCGAAGGGGACGGCGTCCGGGGGGCCCGGCACATCCTGGCGATGACCTGTGTGACCTGGCACAACCGCACCATCGGTGCACCCGTCACCAGGTCACATATCGCCTACGGCCACTGAGCCGCATCGGAACTGCTCGTCCGGCGGTTCCAGCGGCCTCGGAACAGGTCAAGTGGTCCAAGGGTGCCCCATGGGGGCATCCTTCCCTCAAGAGCTCTCCTGATCGTCCTGCGCCGGCAGCAGCCGCAGGGCCATCACGGTGCCGTCGTCGCCGAAGGAAACGGGACCCCACAGTGGGGCCGTGGTGCTGGTCGGGTAGGTGTCGCGTAGCCCGTACGTCCGGTTCCGGTACGCCTCCACCTGTCCCTTGACCAGCAGGTCGTACAGTTCCTCGGCCATCCCTGAGAACGCCTCGACGCGGATCCGGTTGAGCCGGAACACTTGATCGGTTCCGACGTAGACCGTCGGGCCTATCGTGTGCCGCGCGTCTCTGACGCTGGACGAACCGGCGAACGTCTGCTGCTTGTAGTGCTTGTGGCCCTGCTTGTCGGTCAGGTACCGGGCGATTTCGGTGCCGGCTCCGGCGAAGGCCAGCTGGCCTGCGGCTCCGGTGCGCGCGAGCAGCCGGCCGTACCAGCCGAGCTCCTTGCGGGGGATGAGGAACCCGTCCTGGACTCGTTCTCCGTGGCCGTCGGCAGGTACCTTCACCGCGCCGGCGTACACGAGGTTCCGTTCCGACAGCACTGCGTCCGCACTCCCTCGCCCTGTGGCCGGCCTCGCGGACAGCAGTCCCTTGCCCGGTGCCTGCAGAGCGTTGACGGTGATGCCGTCCGGCGCGAGCAGTTCGGTGGACACCAAGAGGCACGGCGTGGTGTCCCACTCGGCGAGGTGGAAGTGCTCGGCGCGCTCGCTGCCCCTGGCCAGCTGCTTGAACGCTGAGCGGTCGGCCTTGGCGGTGCGCCTGGTGGCCTTCTGATGGTTGCCGTTGACCGTCACCACGAAGACGCGCGACGGCTCGCCCGGGCGCCAGGCTTCGATGAAGAAGTCGGGTCGTGGCCGGGCGCCCAGAGACGGTCGCGGGCCTGAGCGCGCGAAGCCCGCCAGGAGTACGGCCTCCGCGTCCAGTGTGGAGACCATGTGGTCCGGGAAGCGGTTCCGGACGGTGCGTTCGGCGATGGCGAGTCCGAAGGCTCGGCCCAATTCTCGTGCCTGCATGGCCCTGTAGGAGAGTTCCGGGCTCTGGCCCTCGTCGGTGAGGGCCATGTGGCCGCTGGGACCGGTGGCCATGGCCTGGCAGTACTTCAGTCCTTGCCAGTGTTCGGCCAGTC
This sequence comes from Streptomyces sp. NPDC017202, assembly GCF_044331705.1. Lineage (NCBI taxonomy): Bacteria > Bacillati > Actinomycetota > Actinomycetes > Kitasatosporales > Streptomycetaceae > Streptomyces > Streptomyces sp. NPDC017202. Next base: position 30,935 of record NZ_JBIRNP010000024.1, read on the forward strand.
CTCTGCCGCGTCCCTGACGGGCCAGCGCGGTGGCTCGCGCGAAGACGCCCAGCAGGTCCCAGGGGGTGGAGACGAGATCCTGTCGGTCGGCGCCTCGTAACGGTCCGAGTTCAGGCTTACGGGGACTCGGTTCTTTCTCGTCCTGCTTCCGTGCGCGCTGCCGATCGATGGCCGCGGCCGCCTTGTCCGTGTCCGTGACCAGAGCGGCGGTCGAGTTGACACGGACGGGGACCTTTGTGCTGAGCCGGTCGAGTACCTCTTCCGCAGATGCTGACATGGCTCGGCACCGTACGAGCGCGGGTAAGGGCGCACGCAAGTGCGCATGAGCGCTCGCGCTGCCTCGGCAAGGCGGGCGCGATCACCGGTCCGTCCGGCAGACCAGGAGGACGAAGTCACCGTGCCGTGAGGCGCACCTCGCCTGCTTCGGCGATGCGCACGGCGCTGTCCCTCATCGGGTGGTCGGCTCATCCCTGCCACCTGTCCCACGCGATCCGAAGCCCCGGACCGCTTCCGTGGACCGTTCGACGATCTGCAGAAGCTTCGGTGAGTACGGGCATGGACCTCTCGATGCCGGGCAGTCGCAGGGCTGCCGGACGTTGCCCGGAGGTGAGCCTGGTGTGGGGTGCCATGGACACAGCCAGTTCCTCGTGGTGCGGCCGGCGGCTGTGTGGACGGGCTTTGAGGGGAGAGGTATCACCATGATCCTTCCGGCGGAGAAGGACCTGCGCGCTGTGCTGGCCCGGTTCGCCCAGGCGCGCATCGAACACGACGTGCGCCCCACCGGCCGCACCAGCCGGGCTCTGGAGGACTCCACGTACACGCTGTGCGTGATGACCGGAGCCCGCACCGCCGAGCAGGCCCTGCTCGCGGCGGATGCACTGCTCGAGCAGTACGGGGCGAGCTGTGTGAGTGTCTCCCGGGAGGACGAGACACTGGCCGCGTAGGGCTGAGTGCATCAGTGCCGACCCCGCCGCACTCCACCGTCAGGCGCCGCACACCCCCATGAGGCGAACGCCGGTCGGCGGCCCGGTGGGGCCGTCGACCGCGCGAAGGCGGCTGTCGATCGCTCCCCCCTTACGCAGTACGAGTGAATGAACCGACGCTTCCGTTCCCGGGGCCGGTGCCAGGTCCTTACGGTTGCCGAAAGGATCCGAGGGCTGCGGAGGAGGCCCTGCGGGCGGGAGACCGGTGGAAAGGCGCGCCTGATGTCGGGGTTGGGGAAGGCGCCGAGCGTGCTCGGGCCCCGGGCGGGCCGCTGCCGTCAGACCTGGGGCGCGGTCGGCGTGGCGTGTCTCGTGGGAGCGGTGCTGACGCTCGGCGGCTCGTGGGCCGCCGGTGGCGGGACGGCGTGGACGGCGGTTTTCGGGCCGTCCGCCGGATGCTGGGGGTTGGCGGCCTCCCTGATGCTCCGCGCGAGGGGAACGAGCGGACGGGTGCGGACGCGTCTGCTGCTGTTGGGGGGTTCCGCGGTGGCCGCAGCCGTGTACCGGGGAGCGGTCACCGTGTTGTCGGCTCGGCCTCCGGCTTCGGGACGGGACGCGCGATCGTTGCTGGATCCGGTGGTGATCACCGGAGTGACGCTGATGGTCGGCCTGGGGATGGCCGGTCTGGTGGTCGCGGCCGACGCCGGTACAGGACGGCACGTGTTGCTGCGACGCGTGCTCGACGGCGTGGTCACCGCCGGGGCCGTGTTCACGACGGGGTGGGTACTGCTGCGGGGGGCCGGTGACGGCTGGCGGCCGGGGACGGGGATGGTCGGTGTCCTGTGGACCGCCGAAGTCGTGTTCCTCAGTTTTCTGTTCGCCCTGCGCCGTCTCGTACGGAGCGACCAGAGGGCCACCTTGTGGGTCGGGATCGCCGGGTTGTCCCTCATGCTGGTCGGCGACACCCTGCGACTGTGGGCGGCCGGCCCGCACTGTCCGGAGCTGATGTCCTGTCAGCTGGTCGACGCCTGCGCCACCGCGGGACTGCTGGTGGTCGCCGTCGGCCCTTGGGTGCCCGGCGGGGCGAGCGCCCTGAGCACCGCTCGGCCCGCACTGCGGTGGGGGATGGAGGGCGCGGCGGCGTTCGTTCCCCTGACGGTCTGCACGGCCACGGCGCTGGGATACGTGCTGGCTCCGCTTGCCCGAGACCCGGTACCGCTGCTGGTCGGCGGAACGGCGCTGCTGAGCCTCTGGGCTCGCCAGAGGTTCCTGCCGAGCGCGAACACCAGAAACGACGGCTGAGCCCTCGTACCCCGCGGCCGGGCCCCGCGGTCACCTGTGGCTCCGCTTCCACGCCGACGCTCGCAGGGTCTGATCCGGCCGGCGTGCCACGGTCTCCTCGCCCGGCGGCGGGAGCGTCCGCCCGCGGGCAGGCGGCCGGCGACGGTGTCGCGCGGACAAGTGCGGCCCTGGTCGACGGCGGCAACAGCGCGGCCACCCGCTCCCACCGGTCGTCAGGAACAAGGTCGGTACGCGTCCCGGGCACCCTGCCGACCAAGATCGCCGAGCACGAGATCAGCAGCCCGACTCATTCCGAAACGATCAGCGAGAGGCAGGAAGCTGAACGACTCGATCTCGGAGACAGACCAGAGGCCGAAGTCATCAGGTGTGTCTGTCTCCAGCGCGGGCTGCATCACGATCACTCGGCGAGGTGTTGTGCATCCCGCGCCCTTGTCGGCTCCCGACCACACCGGGCGCCCTCGACTCCGGTCGTCCGGAGAAGGCAGGATTCCAATCAACGGCGTCGAGTCCGGCGAACGATCGGGCCGCACCCCATCGCCGAGGCACCCCCACCCGAACCCCGTGACCTGCGATGAACGCGCTTCCGCCCACGAGCGGATTCGCGACGTCACCCTCACGCGCGGCGGTGATGTCGCAGATCTGCCAGCCTTCGCTCCGATCCGCCTGTTGAACTGATCACGCAACAGCACACTCATCACAGGACGGAATCCATGGCTTCATCCACCACCGCCACGACGTACGAATCCGGCGGGGCAGCTTCGCCGCACCGGTCCCCGGTGATCGGATGGCTGGCCGTCGTTGCGGTGATGCTGGGCATCTTCTCGATCGTCACCACGGAAATCTTGCCGATCGGACTTCTCACCAAGATCGGTGCCAGCTTCACCATCTCCGACGGCATGGCCGGACTGATGATGACCATGCCCGGCTTCCTCGCGGCGATCGCCGCACCGGTCGTCACCGTGGCGACCGCGCGGATCGACCGCCGCTTGATGCTGTGCGTTTTCATGGTCCTGCTCGCCGGAGCGAACTTCCTCGCGGCAGCGGCGCCCGATTACTGGCTCGTCCTGGTCTCCCGCGTCATCGTCGGCATCGTGATCGGCGGCTTCTGGTCCATCGGCGCCTCACTGGCCGAACGCCTGGTACCCGCCGAATCCGTCGGGCGCGCGACAGCGGTGATCTTCTCCGCCGTGCCGCTGGGCTCCGTACTCGGCGTCCCCGCCGGCACGTTCATCGGCGACCTGGCCGGATGGCGCACCGCGTTCATCGCCATGGGCGGCCTCACCGTCGCCGTGCTGATCATGCTGCTGCTCGTCATGCCACCGCTGCCGCCCCGCCAGACGACCCGCCTGACCGTACTGCGCGGCATGCTCAACAGTGTCGCCACCCGCTTCGCGCTGCTCCTGACCGTGCTGGTCGTCCTGGCGCACTTCGGAACCTACACCTACGTCACCCCGTTCCTCGAACAGGTCACTGACGTCAGCTCCGGGCTCATCACCGTCTTCCTGCTCGTCTACGGCGCGGCAGGCATCCTCGGCAACTTCCTTGGCGGCTCCCTGGCGGCCCGCCACCCGCGGGCCACCTTCGGTACCGCCGCCGGCATGATCGCAGCCGCCACGCTGCTCCTGCCCGTGCTGGGCCAGTGGAAAGCCGGAGCCGTCGTCCTCCTCGTCGTCTGGGGCGTGGGATACGGGGCGGTCCCCGTCTCCTCCCAGACCTGGTTCACCAAGGCGGCCCCCGCCACCCCCGAGGCCGCCTCCGTCATGTTCACCGCCTCCTTCCAGGCCACGATCTCCCTCGGAGCCCTGGTCGGAGGGCTCGTCGTCGACGGCAGCTCACCCTCGACGGTCATGATCCTGGGCGGCATGACGGCCGCACTCATGATCCTGGTCGTGTGGGCTCACTACGCCCGACGCCTGACATGGCCGGACAACACCTGAGCCGCACGACCTCTTTGAACCCCCTGGCAAGCCCCGGACCCCACCGAACGGTGCACGGTCCGGGGCGGCCGATCGCAGATCCCCGGTCCCCGACACACCGCGGAGAGGACACCTTCAGCGGAGAGATCTCCAGGCCGGACGCAGCCTCCCGGCCGGCTCCGCCGTCAGGGGAAGCGGGCGGGGATACGCGCAGCTTGCGGTGTCAGGCCGCTTGGTTCCTTCAACTCGCCTGATACGCATGCGACTTGAGAGTTTCGGGGTGCTGCTTCGGGGACAGTCGACTGTGAGTCGTACGACGCCTGTTCGGGACCCGGAAAGGGGCCCGGCCGACAGAGGGGGACCCGACCCATGCCCATCCGTACAAGACGGTGGCGCGGCCTGCTCGGCGCGCTGGTGAGCCTGAGCGCGGCGATCGGTCTGACGGCCGGCCTGGCCGCGCCTGCCGAGGCGGCCGGCACGACGCCGGTCGCCGTGACGAAGTACAGCCACACCAGCGAGAGCGGGGACTGGGTCGGGCAGGGCGGCAGCGTGGCCTACACCCCGAAGACGGCGACGATCACCGTCGAAGGGGCCGCTGAGACGCTGACCGTCCGGATCGAGAACGACGCCGTCTGGTGGACCGTCCAGCTCGAGGCACCCGCGGGGGAGAAGCTCCACCCCGGCGTCTACCGCGACGCCGAACGTGCCGGCTTCACCACCGGCCGAGCCCCCGGCCTCGACGTCAATGGCCAGTCGCGCGGCTGCAACAGGGTCTACGGCCAGTTCGCGGTCAACCAGATCGAGGCGGACGCGTCCGGTGCGATCACCACGCTGGACGCCACGTACACACAGCGCTGCGAGTCCGCCGACGCGCCCGTGCTGAAGGGGGCGGTCAAGTACCACGCGTACCCGCTGTCCTTCTCCTACGCCAGCGAGCCCGGTGACTACGTCGGCCAGGGCCGCACCGGTACCCACACCGGTGCCACCAGCCTCTTCTCCCTCCGCTCCTGGGGAATCGGAGGCCTGTCCTACGAGGCTTCCGGCAAGAGGGAGAAGTGGTCGGCCCTCCTGGTCCCGCCCGTGGGCGAGTCCTTCGAGGCGGGCCGCACCTATACGGCCGAGCGCGGCAACGGTCCCGGTACGGCCGGACTCGATGTCTCCGGCTTCGGCGGCTGCAACGCCGCCAACGGTGAGCTGACCATCACCAAGCTGGCCCGCGGCACCGACGGCGAGGTCACGGCACTGGCGGCCACGTTCGTCCAGCACTGTGAGGGTGCCGAGCCGGCGCTACGAGGGACGATCCACTACTACGCCTGACGGGCTCGGGCACGGCCGCCGTCGAGAGGCAGGCCGTGCCCTTGCCGTAGTCCTTGAAGCAGGCCGGGCGGGTGCCCGGTACGCGGCACGCAGCGAGCCGCGCGGCCGCGGGCGGTGATCGACCCGCTGCAGCAGGGCCCCGTCCTTCCCCGGGCACCGCGGCCGACGACCACCCGGAGCGGCGCTGGGTGTCGTCGTTCACCGCGCCGGACTTCGGGGCGGCACTGCGGCCGGGGAGGGGAACGGCCGTCCCGTCGGCTGCCGCGGCACAGCTGATCAGCGGCCGTTGCCCGGGCGGTGGACACTGAGGTCGCCGTAGGCCGACAGGTCGCCGGCCAGGTCGCCGGGTTCGTGCCGCAGAACGGCGTCCAGGAAGGCGAGAGTGAGGGCGGCGACGACACGCGGGCTCTCGGTGCGGCCCAGGGACCCGACGACGGAGGGCAGGGGCGGCAGGTACAGGGGGCCGTCCATGAAGGTGAGGTGTGCGGCACCGGGGATGGTGAGCCGGTAGCTCGTCGCGGTGTTGAGGGTGAGGGCCTCGGTGAGGCGGGGCAGGTAACGCGGGTCGGTTTCCGGGGTGATGGCCTGGGTGAGCGCGAGCGTCGGCCGGTGGAGGGAGGGGGAGGCGGGGCCGTGGGGGTAGCCGTCCAGATCGATGACGGCGTCGAACCGGTGGTCCCGCCGGGCGGCCTGCAGGGCGGCGGCACCGCCCATGGAGTGGCCGGTCACCGCGACCCGGCCGGTGTCCAGGCGTCCGGTCAGCGGGCCGGAGATCTCCCCCCGGTCCAGACGGTCCAGTTGAGTGAGGACGAAGCCGAGGTCGGCGGCCCGGACGGCCGTCCAGCCGGCCGCCAGCTCGTCGTCCTTGTCCCGGTCGCCGGTGGAGGCGAGCTCGGTGTCGATCGTCCGGCCGTCGGCGAGGACGACGGCGGCGGAGTCGTACGGGTGGTCGACAGCGGCGACCACGTAGCCGTGGCTGGCCAGTTCCTCCGCCCAGGCGGTGTTCTGGGTGCGCACTCCGCCCGACCCGGGAGAGAACAGCACCACCGGGAACCGTCCGCCCCCATCGGCCACCGGGGCGTCGAAGACCGAACGGGTGCGGGCACGCGGGACGCCGTCGACCAGGAAACCGGGCAGGCCGGCCTCTCGGGCGAGGGCATCGGACACGGTGCGCGCCTCGTGCTCCGTGCGTCCGAGGTACCGGGCCCGTCGCGCACCCGCGGGGCTCTGCCGCGCGGGGTACCAGAGCTGGACCACGACCGTGCGCCGGTCGTGCGGATCGGCGGTGAAGCTCTCGGGACGGCGTGGGTCGGTCCACTGCACCACGCGGGTGCCGACCGCGAAGTCGCCCGACGGCTCGGGGAACACGGGCACGGGGAAGGCCCAGGCGGCCACCGGGCCCGTGGCGACCAGGCCGACGCAGGCAGCCGATCCCGGCAACGCCAGCCACCACCGGGCCCGCCACGCCGGCCGGCCGCTACGGCGTCGCAGCAACGGAGAGACGGCGAACGGCAGCGCGAGAACAGCGCCTGCCAGTACCGGCAGCATCTGCCAGCGGATCCCCGCCACGCCCAGCACGATCGCGGACGGCACGAAAACGGCCCCCGCCGCGATCGTGACGCGCGGGCGGGCGGCGGGGGGAAACCAGCGCGCCCCCACCATCGCGACGGCACCCAGCAGGGCAAGGAATTCCAGGGGGGACAGGTACAGCCCCGTGATGATCTCGGTCACCTGGCCATCCTCGGCGCAGGGCACGCGCTGCCACATCGGTCCCCGGGAGCCATCGTGTGCCACCTGAGTCGCATCCCGGTACGCCGCCCGTGCGACCTGAGTCGCATCCCCGTATGCCGCCTGTGCGACCGGGGTCGCAATCGAGCACACCAGTTCGGTGTCGGCGCGGTGTCGGCGATGACTCCACGAGCCCCCCGGACGGCTCGGTTCTTGTGCGTGCCCCGTCCGGTCGCCGTGCCGCACCACCCTTGCCCGCGGAGGACCGCCACCCTGCCGACGCGGGGTGGCGATCCTCCGGCCGTGACGGCAGGGCGGTGGCCGTCCGCTCCGAGTCGTCGGGGCCCGGGGAGTTCGTCCTCGGTGGTCGGGCCGGCCCTACCTGCTTCCCTGCCCGTCGTCTGCCGTTCGGCCGTCGTCCGCGGGGCGGTCGGCTTCCCTGTGCAGGCGGATCACCGCGTACGTCTCGCCGTCCCCGGGCGGCCGCGTCCAGGAGCGGGTGGTGAACGTGTGCAGCCGCCCGTCGACGATCGCGTGACGCGGCAGGCGGACGCCGAACTCCCCGGCCACCGCCTCCAGCAGCGGCCGTTCCGCCTCGGCGCCGTCCTTCCCCTTACCGAAGAACCGGCTCGGGTCCAGTGCCTGCGGTATCCGCCCACGTGACCGGACCTCTCCGTCCGCGTACGTGAAGGCGTACTGCTCGGCGCCGCCTCGCGCCACCGAAAGGTGGAAGAACGGTTTCCCGTGCCATGTCCTCAGGCCGCTCCACACCACCACCGCACGGGTGTCCGAGCCGGCGGACGCGGACGCGGCCGGGGAGACGAACCGCCCTGGGGCGAACGGGGCGGGATCGCCGTCGAAGGCGAAGCTCCAACCGGCGCCGGCCCGGCCGACCGCCACGAGAGCCCTGTCGTCGTAGGACGAGAACTCCCTCTGGTCCTGCGACAACCTGCGGCGCGTCTCCCAGAGGGTCAGGGGTTCGTTCAGCACGGTGCCGCCCCCGCCCCCGTTTCCGTCCGCAAGACGTTCGGGCAACTCCTCCGGGGCCGCTCCCTCCACCAGGACGAACCGGTAGGACGTGCGGTTGTTTCCCGGATCCGGCTCCGCGAGCCACGCCAGGTCACCCGGGTCGAGCCCGGCCGTCGGCGTCGGTGCCTCGCCCGTGTGCCCGCCCCGTGGTGTGGACAGCAGCTCGCGGCCCCGCTCCGGGGTCAGCAGCGGCCCGAGCACGGGATCGGCCACCCATCCCAGGGGCGCCAGGTGGTCCGGCCCCAGCGGCTCCCACAGCGGCAGGGCGTCGATCAGCGTCCGCCACGCCTCGTCGGCGTCTCCCCACCGGGCCAGCTCCCGCGCCCGCTCGACCGCCTTGCCGAACGGTCCGGCCGCCGTGTACCGGTACGTGCCGGCGCGCACCTGCTCCAGCGTCGCGTAGGCCAGCGACACCAGGTCCTCGTCGGCGCCCCGCAGGCCGAACGTCAGCGTGGAGTCGTCCCGGTACGAGTGCGCCGCGTGCTCGGCGACCAGGGGTGGCAGCAGCTCGGGTGCGTACCCCGGGTCCGTCACCAGGCCGTCGAAGGACACCATGTAGGTCTGCCCCAGCAGGCGTCGTATCTGGTCGCCCAGTCCGGCGGCCCGCGGTCTGCCGTACCCCTTGGCCTCGTCCAGTTCCTTTTCGGCCCGTTCCCAGTCACCGCGCAGCGCCGCCGACCGGGCCTGCGCCACCCGGGCGTCAAGCTTGTGCGTCGTGTCGTTGGCGAACTCCGGCCCCCCGTCGCTCCGGTGCGCCCGCAGCCTGTGGAACTCCCGGTACATGTCGCGCATGAACGCGAGGAAGTCGGCGTGCCGCTCGGGTGGCGCGGCCCGCCAGCTCGCCCACGTGTACACGGCCCACTCACCGTTCTCGTCGACGTCCTCGGGGTCCATCAGGACGTGGGTGATGTCGGACTCCACGTCGAGCTGCAGCCCGCGCCGCCAGATGTCCGCCTCCCGCCGCTCCTCGGGCCCGGCGTCCTCGTCCAGGTACTCCTCGAACGCGTCCGCGAGTCCCGACTCGTTGTCGTGCCAGCGCGCGTCCTCGGTCCCCGCCAGCAGCCACACGAACCCGCCCGCGTGCCGCCACCCGTCGCTGACCTTCAGGAACTCCCGGTACGACGGGGGCATCCGGCGGCCGAGGCGCTCCTCCGCGGCCGCGATCCGCTCCTCGGACGCGGGTGGGAACCCCAGCCACCGCGCTCGTCGCGCGTCCTCGTCGCCCTCGCTCCGCGTCTCGCCGTCCGGCAGGGAATCCGCCCACTCCCCGCTCCAGTTGAGCAGGAAGGACCGCCAGTCGAATGCCGTGGTGTCCGTCATGTGCCCGATGCTGCCACCCACCACTGACAGCGCCCCGCCGCCGGCACGCCCTGCCCCGCTCCCTGAACGGGGGCGCCGGCCCGGGACGACGTCAGGCCCGGGAGACGCACGTCCAGGGTGCGCGTCCGGGGCGCACGTCCGGGGTGTTCGACGCACGACCCGACCCGTCCGCCCGGTGGGCGCTGTCGGGCGGGTGCCGGACATCCAGCAGGATGGTCGTATGGACGCTTCCAGAACCGGTGCGGGCACCGGCAGCGAGACGAACCGCACGCGTCTTGCGGCGGCCGTGTCCGCGGCGGTGGTCGTCGGCGCGGGACTGGGGCTCAGGTCCGTGGCGGCGGGAGACGTGGCCAAGTACGGCGGGGACGCCCTGTACACGCTCCTGCTGGTCGCCCTCGTCGTCCTCGTGGCGCCGCGGGTGACGGCACGGAAAGCCGGCGTCGTCGCGCTGGCCGTCAGCTGGGGGGTCGAGTTCCTCCAGCTCAGCGAGCTTCCGGCGGAGCTCTCCCGGCACAGCACCGCCGCCCGCCTGGTCCTCGGTTCGACCTTCAACGCGCCGGACCTGTTCTGGTACGCGGTCGGTGCGCTGGCCGGATGGCTCCTTCTGGCCGCCGTACCGCGGCCCGCATGCCGGACCTGAGCGGCCGGCGCCGTCCGGGCCGAGAGGCGGCACGGTCGCGCCGGCCCCCGGAACGGCGGGGCCGGCGCGCCGGGGCCGTCACGTCACCCCCGCCCGGATCTCTCGGACCGTGCGGCCGCTCCGCGATGCCCCGGAGGGGTCGGCGTCAGCCCTGGCCGGCCGCGCCGCTCCCGCTCTTCAGCGAGGACAGGACCTGTGCCGTCAGCTTCTTCGCACTCGCGGCCCCGTTGTCGGCACCGTCGGTGGACAGCACGCTGACGACGGCCGTGCCCGCGCGGGCGGCGATCAGCGTGGTGCCGCTCTCCCACGCGTCGTCGGTGAGGGTGATGGTGTACGCCTCGTCCCCGAGCCCGGGTGTGGCGGCACCGGTCACCGTCACCGTGCTGTGGGTGTCGGAGTCCTGGTAGGTGGGGCAGGCGGCGACGACGTCCGCCAGGCCCTTCAGCACGTCCGAGGCGGTGGTGCCGCGGTAGACGTCGATCTCCTGGTCGAGTTCGGCGGACGTGTTCTGGTTGATGTAGGAGTTCTGGGCGAACGAGACGCCCTCCACGCCGGTGAGGCTGATCCAGCTCGTGGCCCCCAGGTCGGCGCAGCGCGGCTCGGCGGCGTCGTGGGTGGCCGGTGGCTGGTAGGTGTCCCCGGTGTCGCGGGCGAGGCTCGGGTCGGCGGCGAAGCCGGAGGGGAAGTACGAGGCGGGGGCCAGTGCCTCCTTCAGCTGGGCTCCCGTCAGGAGACCGGCGTTGGGGTCCTTGGCCTGCGACGGGGACGCGGCCGCGGGGGACGCGCCGGTGGAGTCCGCGGACTCGGCGGAGCACGCGACCAGGGCCAGGGGAAGTGCCGCGACGGCGAGCATCTTGGCGGCGGGGGACGGGAGACGCATGGAAGTCCTCGAAACTGAAGTGCATGTGCGCCGGGTCCGGGTGGGGGCCGGGGGCGGGCGCGCCACGGAAGCGCGTGCGGTCCCCGGGGCCGGGTCGGCGGGGACGGAAGATCACCGAGCCCGGAGTGACCTTAGAAGGGTGTAGGCCACAGATTGATCACCGGTTGCTCAAAGTGGAGTCAAAGCCTCCGATTTCCCCCGAGGTTTTGCCGGGTCTTGGGGAGGTCTTGAGGGCGCGGGCCGTCGGGTGGTCGACTTCGTGGTGCTCACCCCGTCCTCCCCGAGCTGAGCCGTTCGTCCTCCGCGAGCGTCGCCGTCGGCCCTCTCCGAGGCGAGCCGCTCATGCTCCGCTCAGGCCGGCAACGGCACGCACAGCAGCGCAGCCGGACCCGGTGTGCTGCCCGGGCGGGTCGTGAACGCGATCCCCGCGGCGTACTCGCCCCCGCGCACCACCCCTTGAGGCGTCCGACGGCGAAGTCGCCCCCGGTGCCGTCGGCCGGGCGGTCGTCGTTCCGGTCGAACCAGACGGTACGGCCCGCGCGGCCCAGGGTGACGCGGGCGGGCGCGCACAGTGCCGCCGACACCCGGTTGTCCCGGCGGCTGTCACCTCATGGCGGAACACCGGTCGGGTCGCCCCTGATGTCGGCCACGTCGCAGCCGCAGCCGCAGTTCCGGCCTGACCGGGCGGGGTGGGCGGCCGACACCTGCCGGTGATGGAGTTTGCCCCTACTTCCCCAGGAAATAAGCCAGTTGGGCATCGGGCCGGGAGCCGCTGGAAGGCGCCGGCGGGCCGAGTCGACGCTCCGCGGACGACCGGACCCGGAAGGGCCGCGCTCCGGATCGCCCTGGGAGGGGAGGAGCGTCGTGCCGCAGTCCGACGACGAGTGCCCGGCCGTCCTCGAGGGACGGTTTCCGCCCGCCGACCCCCGACCCGCGCGGCCTCGCCCGCGCCGCCGCACCGGGGCCCGGTGGACGCTGGCGTCCGGGGTCACCGCCCTGGTCGCCGGTGTCGCCCTGGCCGAGGGCCTGCTCATCGCCACGGGCCTGGTCCTGGCCGGTATCGGCGTCCAGCTGTTCGACGCGCCGGACGGGCCGGACGCGCCGACCGGGCCGGATGCGCCGACCGGGCCGGATGCGCCGACCGGGCCGGATGCGCCGACCGGGCCGGATGCGCCGACCGGGCCGGATGCGCCGACCGGGCCGGACGCACCGACCGGGCCGGACGCACCGGCCGGGCGCCCCGGTCGGCCTTCCGGCTGAGAGTGCTCCCGCGCACGAGGGCCGTGCGTCGTCGTGCGAGGACGGGGAGCGCGACTGCGGCGTCGCCCCGCCGTCAGGACACCGAAGGAGCCGGGGACGCCGGGGACGCCGGGGATGCCGGGGCATCCGGGTACGCCGGGAGCGTCCCCCGCCGTCCGCCCCGGCACCGTCGGCAGCACCCTCCCGCCGCGCGGAACGGTGCCGCTTCGTCGGGCACCGCACCGTCCTCGCGCTCCCGTCAGTCCACCGGCCAGGTGTGCGCCGGGGCGTTGAGATGCATGTAGTCGATGTACTGCCGCGTCATGCGCCGCAACGCCTCGTCGCGGCCGGCACCGGGGGAGGCGGCCAGGTGATGGAACATCTCCTTCTGCCAGACCGCGCCGTTACGGGCCGTGACGCACCGCTGCTCGATGACGCCGAGCAGGGGCTCCCGCCAGGCCGCGTCCATCCCGGTCAGCTCCAGGCCCCGGTGCGCCAGCGGCAGCAGCCGGCGCAGGACCAGCTCGGGCACCGGCACCTCGCCCATCCCCGGCCAGTACAGGGCCGCCTCGATGCCGTGCCGGGCCGCCGTGTGCAGGTTCTCCTCGGCGGCCGCGAAGGACATCCGGGACCACACCGGCCGTTCCTCCTCCACCAGGGCGCGGGTCAGACCGTAGTAGAAGGCGCCGTTGGCCAGGGTGTCGGCGACGGTCGGGCCGGCGGGCAGTACCCGGTTCTCCACCCTGACGTGCGGGGTGTCGTCGGCGACCGCGTAGACCGGGCGGTTCCAGCGGTAGATGGTGCCGTTGTGCAGGGTCAGCTCGCCCAGCTCGGGGACGTCACCGCGCTCCAGCGTCTCCGTCGGGTCCTGCTCGTCGCACAGCGGCAGGAGCGCGGGGAAGTAGCGCAGGTTCTCCTCGAACAGGTCGAAGACGCTGGTGATCCACCGCTCCCCGAACCACACCCGGGGCCGTACCCCCTGTGCCTTGATCTCCTGCGGACGGGTGTCGGTGGCCTGCTCGAACAGGGGGATCCGGGTCTCGTGCCACAGCTCCCTGCCGAACAGGAACGGCGCGTTGGCGGCCAGCCCGATCTGCACACCGGCGATGGCCTGCGCGGCGTTCCAGTACGCGGGGAACTCCTCCGGGGGGACCTGGAGGTGGAACTGGGTGCTGGTGCACGCGGCCTCCGGGGTGATCGTGTCCGCGTACGTGCGCAGCCGGTCGACGCCGTCCACCTCGATGCGCAGGTCCTCGCCCCGCGCCGCGAACACCTGGTCGTTGAGCAGCCGGTAGCGGGGGTTCTCCGACAGCGCGGACTCGCCGATGTGCTCCTGGCGCAGCGTCGGCAGGATACCGATCATGATCAGCTGCGCGCCGACCGACCTGGCCCGCTCGTCGGCGTGGTTCAGCGCGGCGCGGATCTCGGACTCCCACGCGTCGGGGCCGCCCTCCGTCAGACGGCGGGGCGGCACGTTGATCTCCAGGTTGAACCGGCCCAGCTCGGTGTCCCAGGCCGGGTCCGCGATCGCCTCCAGCACGTCGCTGTTGCGCATCGCCGGCTCGGCCGCGTCGTCGACCAGGTTCAGCTCGATCTCCAGCCCGACCCGGGGCCGCTCGGACGCGAACCGGGCCTCGCGCAGCATCTGGGCGAACGCGTCGAGGCACTCCTGCATCTTGATCCGGTACCGGCGCCGGTCCTCGCGCGTGAAGACCATCGCCGGGACGTCCCGTCCCATGGGGCCTCCCGGGGTCCGGGTCTGTCCTCGGACAGCTCTCCCGTCCAGCGTCGCACCACCGGGCGCCCCCGACCACGTGAGCCGGGTGCCGGCTCCGCTGTCAGCCCCAGCCGAAGCGGCGGTCCACGACCGCCGCGAACTCCTCCAGGCTGAGCACCGCGTCCCCGTTCTGGTCGGCCGCGTCGAACAGGGCGGAGGAGGCTTCGGCGTCCCCCAGCGCCCAGGCAGGCAGATCCCCGGAGGCGGCCAGGGTGGGTCCTTTCCTGTGCAGCGCGGTGATCACCTCCTCGCGGGTCAGCGCCCCGTCGGCGTCGAGGTCGAGTGCCTCGAACAGCTTGCGTGCCTTGTCGCTCATGATGCTTCCCCGTTCACGATGTCTGCCGGTCCTTGGTTTCCGGTCGCTGGTTTCCGGTCCCTGGTTCCTGGTCCGGGGTTTCCGGTCCCCGGCCCTCGGCCGCCGGCGGGCGGGAGGCCCTCCGCCCGCTCCCGGACGGCCCCGGCCCGCTCTCGGAAGCGGCCCCGGCCCCGCTCCCGGACGGCAGCGCTCGCGCTCCCGTCCGGGAATCCCGCCGCCGGCACCGTGCCCCGCCGTCGGCACCGCGGCCGGTCACGGCTTGCGGGCGAGGCCTCCGTGCTCGGCGATGATCTCCGGGGCGGTCGCGGAGGGGTCCGGACGCCAGAGGGGCACGGAGACCACGCCGGGCTCGATCAGCTCCAGCCCGTCGAAGAACGAGGTGATCTCCTCGACGGTCCGCAGGTTGTACGGGACGGCGCCGCTGGCGTTGTAGGCGTCCTGGGCCGCCTCGAAGACCGGGTCGACACCTCGGGAACCGTCGTTGATCGAGAGGTAACTGCCCGACGGCAGGGCCCCCATGAGCCGGGTCACCAGCTCGCGCCCCTGGTCGTGGTCGGCCACGTGGCCGAGAATGTTGCTCAGGATGAGGGCGGTGGGCCGGCTGAGGTCCAGCGTCTCGGCCGCCGCCGCCAGGATGCGGTCCGGGTCGAGGACGTCGGCGTCGATGTAGGCGGTCGCGCCCTCGGGGGTGGAGTAGAGCAGGGCGCGGGCGTGCGCCAGGACCATCGGGTCGTTGTCGACGTAGACGATCCGGGCCTCGGGGGCGATCCGCTGGGCGACCTCGTGGGTGTTCTCGGCGGTCGGCAGGCCGGTGCCGATGTCCAGGAACTGCCGGATCCCCGCCTCGGACACCAGGTACGTGATGTTGCGGCGCAGGAAGGCCCGACTGCTGCGGGCGATGCTGACGATGCCGGGGAAGACGGCGGTGTAGGCGTCGCCGGCCTCCTCGTCCACGGGATAGTTGTCCTTCCCGCCGAGCCAGTAGTTCCAGATCCGGGCCGAGTGCGGCACCGAGGTGTCGATCTTCTGGTGCACCGACGATCCGGGCGTCGTCGCTGAGTCGCTCATGGGTGGCGTCCGTCTTTCAGCCGAGGCGTGCAGGTTCCACCGCACAACGTACGTCCCAACGCCCACGGTGTGCACACCAGTTCACCTCTTCGAACGACCCGGCTCACCAGGTCGGTCGTCCCGGACCCTTGACTCGTGACCCGCCGGTGGCGATCCTCGTCGCATCTCTTGCGCGGTCATGACAACTTTGTGGGGGTCGTGGGCGTCCCCGGACCCCCGGCGTCCCCGGCTCGTCACCGCGCGCTCCCGCCGACCGAGGGACGTGGGCAGTGACCAGTACCGGCCGCCCGTACCGCAGACACCGGCGGATCACCGTCGTGTCGTTGCTCCTGCTCGTGCTCTCCATGACCCTCGGCCCGACGCCGAGTTCGGCGGCCGGGGCCGACTGGTGGAACCCGACCGCCCGGCCCGCCCCCGACTCCGGGATCGACGTCACCGGGGAACCGTTCACCGGGACGAACGCGCAGGGGGAGGTGCGCGGCTTCGTCGACGCGCACGACCACCTGTTCGCCAACGAGGCCTTCGGCGGACGCCTCATCTGCGGCAAGGTCTTCTCCGAGGCGGGCGTCGCCGACGCGCTCAAGGACTGTCCCGAGCACTACCCCGACGGCTCCCTCGCGATCTTCGACTACATCACCCGGGGCGGCGACGGCAAGCACGACCCGGTGGGCTGGCCCACCTTCAAGGACTGGCCGGCGCACGACTCGCTGACCCACCAGCAGAACTACTACGCCTGGGTGGAGCGCGCCTGGCGCGGCGGCCAGCGGGTGCTCGTCAACGACCTCGTCACCAACGGCGTCATCTGCTCGGTGTACTTCTTCAAGGACCGCGGCTGCGACGAGATGACGTCGATCCGCCTCCAGGCGAAGCTGACGTACGACCTCCAGGCCTACGTCGACAGGATGCACGGCGGCGCAGGCAAGGGCTGGTTCCGGATCGTCACCGACAGCGCGCAGGCCCGCCAGGTGATCGCGCAGGGCAAACTCGCGGTGGTCCTCGGCGTCGAGACCTCGGAGCCGTTCGGCTGCAAGCAGGTCCTCGACGTCGCGCAGTGCGACGAGGAGGACATCGACAAGGGCCTGGACGAGCTGTACGCGCTCGGCGTGCGCAGCATGTTCCTGTGCCACAAGTTCGACAACGCGCTGTGCGGCGTCCGCTTCGACGAGGGCGGCCTCGGAACGGCCATCAACGTCGGGCAGTTCCTGTCCACGGGCACCTTCTGGAAGACGGAGAAGTGCACCGGCCCGCAGCACGACAACCCCGTCGGCACCGCGGCCTCCGGGGCGGAGAAGGACCTGCCGGCGGGCGTCGAGGTCCCGGCCTACGACGAGAACGCCCAGTGCAACGTCCGCGGCCTCAGCGCCCTCGGCGAGTACGCCGTGCGCGGCATGATGAAACGCAAAATGATGCTCGAGATCGACCACATGAGCGTCAAGGCCACCGGCCGCGTCCTCGACATCTTCGAGTCCGCCTCCTACCCCGGCGTGCTCTCCTCGCACAGCTGGATGGACCTCGGCTGGACCGAGCGGGTCTACGGCCTCGGCGGCTTCGTCGCCCAGTACATGCACGGCTCCGAAGCGTTCAGCGCGGAGGCGAAGCGCACGGACGCCCTGCGCGACAAGTACGGCGTCGGCTACGGCTACGGCACCGACATGAACGGCGTCGGCGGCTGGCCGGCCCCCCGCGGCGCGGACACCTCCCACCCGGTGACGTACCCCTTCCGCAGCGTCGACGGCGGGTCCGTCATCGACCGGCAGACCACCGGCGACCGCACCTGGGACCTCAACACCGACGGAGCCGCCCACTACGGCATGGTCCCCGACTGGATCGAGGACATCCGGCTGGTCGGCGGCCAGGACGTGGTCGACGACCTGTTCCGCGGCGCCGAATCCTACCTCGACACCTGGGGCGGCACCGAGACGCACCGGGCGGATGCGAACCTCGCCGAGGGCGCCGCCGCGAAGGCCAGTTCCGAGGAGTGGAACCCCTTCACCAGCTACGCGGCGGGCCGCGCCGTCGACGGCGACCCCGGCACCCGCTGGGCCGGTGACTGGAGCGACGACCAGTGGCTGCAGATCGACCTCGGCGCCACGCACCTGATCGGACGCGTCACCCTCGACTGGGAACGCGCGTACGGGAAGTCGTACCGGATCCAGCTCTCCACCGACGGCCGGAACTGGCGGACGGCCTGGTCCACGGTCTCCGGCGACGGCGGCCTGGACACCGCCCGGTTCACCGGAACCCCCGCCCGCCACGTCCGGGTGCAGGGCCTGGCACGCGGCACGCAGTGGGGGTACTCGCTGCGCGAGGTCGGCGTGCACAGCGGCTGACCGACCCCCACCCCGGCCCGCCCGCCTGCCCGCGGGCGGGCCGCCACGGACGCGAAGGACACGCACATGGCGCGGATGCCGTCGGCCGAACGGCGCCGGCAGCTCACCGAGGCGGCGATCCGGGCGATGGCCCGCGACGGCGTCGCCGGGACGACGACCCGGTCCATCGCCGCCGAGGCGGGCGTGTCCCTGAGCGTCTTCCACTACTGCTTCGACTCCAAGCAGGCCCTCGTCGAGTCCGTCATCACGGTGATCACCGACCACTACGTCGGGGTCGTCCGGGAGGCGATCCGGCCGCGGGCCACGCTGGAGGAGACCGTCCGGGCCGGCTTCCAGGCGTACTGGGACCACGTCCGAGCCCACCCCGACGAGCACATGCTGACCTACGAACTGACCCAGTACGCCCTGCGCCGGCCGGGGTTCGAGCATCTCGCACGACGCCAGTACGAGCTGTACGCCGACACCTACGCCGAACTCATCGAGCAGCTGCGCGCGAGCACGGACCTCGGACTGCGCGTGCCCGTACCCGTCCTGGCCCGCTACCTGGCCGCCATGACCGACGGACTGACCCTCAACTACCTGGTCCTCGGCGACGAAACCGTCTGGACCGCCATCCTCGACACCGTCACCGCCCACATCGCCGGCCTGGTGCGGTCCCCGTGACGGACCGTCACCCGGCCGAGGGGCGGGCACGGCGACGCGGCGCCCGCGGGCGCCGCCGGTTTCGGTGTCACGGCCTCCCGGTCCCGCCCGTCCCGACCGGCGCGGCGTCCGTCACCGCCGGACGGCGCGGCCACGCCGCGACGGTCACCGCCTGGCGGGCCTGCGCCTCGCGCGGGGCGGACGCGAACGCGCCGCCGCAGGGCGGGTGGGCCCGCGTCAGCCACTGGGCGGTCGCCGCCATGACAGGGAAGAGATCCGCGCGCACCGATGGCCGCCCGAGCCGCGCACGGGGGAGGGGACCCGCGAAGCCGCGGCCCGCGCCCCACGCGTGAGGACATGGCCGGGCGCCCGGGACCGACGTGGCTTCGGCCGCACGCCGGCCGTGGCCGTCGTGCTCAGTGGCGCAGCAGGTAGCGGGTGAGCAGGGAACGGGCCCGGTCCGGACTGACACCCAGCGCCGTGCCGACGGACGCCCAGGACAGCTCGTCGTCGCGCACCGCCTGGGCCGCCTCCTGCCCGATGTCGGGCAGCAGCCGTTCCAGCGTGGTCACGGCCTTGAGCGCGGCCACCGGGGCCCGCTCGGTCAGAGCGATCAGCTGCTCCTCCAACTGGTGGATCAGGTACGTGAGCTGGTCCGGAAGCGGCACGGTCCGGCGCTCGACGGCGCGGATGTGCACCCTCCAGTCACTGCGCGCGGCGGAGACGTCCAGGTCGTGGAGCCGGCCGTCGGCCATCCACACCCCGTCGATCGGACGGGTCTCGCCACGCCAGCCGCACGCGCAGGCCGCGCGGAAGCCGGCCGCTCTGGGGCGGCGGAGCCTTCCGTCGTACGCCCACCACTCACTGGTCTCCAGCACGCTGTCGGCACTGCTGCCGAAGTCCAGGTACACCGGCTTGGGCTCGCTGCCGTCGGCCAGGACCGCGCCCGCGATGCCCTCGTGGGACTCCCCGAACTCCTCCGTCGTCCAACCCACCGCGTCCTCCCCCTTGTCCGTCGCCTGCCCCGGGCGGGACGCCACCGCACGGCGAGGGCCGCCCCGGAGACGAACATGCCCCGGGCAGGCCACCGGTGAACCGTCCGCCCCAGGCGTTCACCGGCCGGTCGGCGACCCGCGGGACGCGCCCCGCGAGGCAGGACGTCGACGAGGGCGGCCGCCGGCCGGCGCGTCCCCCGGTTCCGCGATCGCCGGCGCCGCCGTCGAGACGATCCGGCCTCCCGATCGAGACGATCCGGCCTCCCGGCCGTATCTGGGGGCACGAGGGGCCGTGCGCCCCCGGCATCGCCGTCGAGCCAGTCGATCCAAGGGAATCCGCCTCATGAACGCAACCGCCGCCATCGGTGTCACCGGTCTCGGTGTGATGGGCCGCAACCTCGCGCGGAACTTCGCCCGCAACGGGTACACCGTCGCCGTCCACAACCGCACCGCCGGCCGCACCCGTGCGCTCGTCGAGGAGTTCGGCCACGAGGGCGCGTTCGTCGCGGCGGAGACGGCGCGGGAGTTCGTCGCCGCGCTCGAACGCCCCCGCCGACTGATGATCATGGTGCAGGCGGGCGCCGTCACGGACGCCGTCATCGACGAGTTCGCCCCGCTCCTGGAGCCCGGCGACATGATCATCGACGGGGGCAACGCCCACTTCGCCGACACCCGCCGCCGCGAGGAGGCCCTGCGCGCGCGTGGCCTGCACTTCGTCGGCACCGGCGTCTCCGGCGGCGAGGAGGGCGCCCTCGACGGGCCGTCGATCATGGTGGGCGGCTCGCCCGAGTCGTACGACGTGCTCGGGCCGATGTTCGAGGCGATCAGCGCGCGGGTCGGCGGCGAGCCCTGCGCCGCGCACGTCGGCACCGACGGCGCCGGGCACTTCGTCAAGATGGTCCACAACGGCATCGAGTACGCCGACATGCAGCTCATCGCGGAGGCCTACGACCTGCTGCGCCAGGTCGCCGGATACACCCCGGCCGAGATCTCCGACATCTTCCGCGCCTGGAACCAGGGGCGGCTCGGTTCCTACCTCGTCGAGATCACCGCGGAGGTCCTGGCCCACACCGACGAGGCCACCGGAGCGCCGTTCGTGGACATCGTGACCGACGCGGCCGGGCAGAAGGGCACCGGCCGCTGGACCGTGCAGACCGCCCTCGACCTCGGCTCGCCGGTCACCGCCATCGCCCAGGCCACCTTCGCCCGTGCCGCCTCCGGCCAGGCCGACCTGCGCGCCGCGTACTCCGGGCTGCCCGGCGGCACCACCCCGGTGATCAGCCGCACGGAGGCCGCGCGCTTCACCTCGCAGGTGGAGCACGCCCTGTACGCCTCCAAGGTCATCGCCTACGACCAGGGCTGGAAGATGATCCAGGACGCGGCGGGCGAGTACGGCTGGAAGATCGACCTGGGCGCGGTCGCCCGGATCTGGCGCGGCGGCTGCATCATCCGCGCCTCGTTCCTGGACCGCATCCGCACCGCGTACGCCGCCGACCCCGAACTGGTCAGCCTGCTCGGGGAGATGGAGTTCGCGATGGAGATCACCGACGCCCAGGTGCCCTGGCGCGAGACGGTGGCCTCCGCGGCCCGCCGGGGCATTCCGGTCCCCGCGTTCTCCGCGGCCCTCGCGCACTACGACACCCTGCGCGCCGGCCGGCTCCCCGCGGCCCTGCTCCAGGGCCAGCGCGACTACTTCGGCGCGCACACCTACGGCCGTACCGACCGCCCCGGCGCCTTCCACACGCAGTGGGCCGAGCCCGGCCGCCCGGAGACGGTCTCGGGCTGAGACGCACGACGGTCCGGCCCGGCGGAACCGGGCCGGACGCGTCGGCCCGGCGGAACCGGGCGGACCCGTCGGTCAGGCCCGCGGCGCCGGGAACGTCGGGTACTCGACGCCCGACACGTGCTGGACGACGCGGACGACCTGGCAGGAGTAGCCGAACTCGTTGTCGTACCAGAGGTAGAGGATCGCGTTGTCGCCCTCCACCTTCAGGGCGCCGGCGTCGACGATCGAGGCGTGGCGCGAGCCGATGAAGTCGCTGGAGACCGCGTCGGGGGCGCTGATGAAGTCGATCTGGCGCTTCAGCGGCGAGGTCAGCGAGACGTCCCGCAGGTAGTCGAGGACCTCGTCGCGGCCGGCCTCGCGGGCCAGCTGGAGGTTGAGGATCGCGATCGACACGTCCGGCACCGGCACCCGGATCGAGCTGCCGGTGATCCGCGCGTCGAGGTCGGGCAGCGCCTTGGCGACGGCGGAGGCGGCGCCCGTCTCGGTGATGACCATGTTGAGCGGCGCGGAGCGGCCCCGGCGGTCGGACTTGTGGTAGTTGTCCAGCAGGTTCTGGTCGTTGGTGAACGAGTGGACGGTCTCCACGTGGCCGCGCAGCACGCCGTACTCGTCCGCCATCGCCTTCAGCGGCGGGACGATCGCGTTGGTGGTGCAGGACGCGCAGGACAGGATCCGCTCGTCCGGCTTGATCGTGTCGTGGTTGACGCCGTGCACGATGTTGGGGACGTCGCCCTTGCCGGGCGCGGTCAGCACGACCTTGTCGATACCGGGACGCAGGTGCTTCGACAGCCCCTCGCGGTCGCGCCACTTGCCGGTGTTGTCGATGAGGATGGCGTCGGTGATGCCGTACGCCGTGTAGTCGACCTCGCTCGGGTCGTCGGCGTAGATCACCTTGATCTCGTTGCCGTTGGCGACGATGGTGCTGTTGTCCTCGTCGACGGTGATCGTGCCCTGGAACTGTCCGTGCACGGAGTCGCGACGCAGCAGTGACGCCCGCTTGACGAGGTCCTGCTCGCCGCCCCCGCGCACCACGACGGCGCGCAGCCGCAGGCCGTTGCCGGACCCGGACTTCTCGATGAGCAGGCGGGCGACGAGGCGGCCGATGCGGCCGAAGCCGTACAGCACGACGTCGCGCGGCTCGCGGCGCTCGATCTTGTGGGCGCCGGTGGCGCCGGCGACGGCCTCGGCGGTGAACTCCGGCACCGACAGGCCGTGGTCGTCCGCCCGGTAGTGCTCGGCGAGCAGGCCGATGTCGATCTGGGAGGGGCCGAGGTCGAGCGCGGTGAGGGCCTGCAGGAACGGCAGGGTCTCGGTGACCGAGAGTTCCTCACCGGCGATCTGCCGGGCGAAGCGGTGGGTCTTGAGGATGCTCACCACCGACTTGTTCACCAGGGAGCGGCTGTGCAGCAGGACGGTGACGTCCCGCTCCCGGTGGAGTTTCCCGATCATCGGGATCATCGACTCCGCGATCTCCTCGCGGTTCTTCCAGTTGGTGAACGAGTCGTCGTTGACAGTCACAGGATTCTCTTTCGAGCTAGGTGGCGCTCATATGCTAACCACCCCCTCTTTCGATCATTCAAGCGGCCCCCCGCTCAGGTGTGCGCGGCCCTCCGAAGGTGCCCCGAGGCCTGCTTCTTGGGGTCCGGGCCCCGCCTTCCGGCGTCCGGAATCCGGCCCTCCGGTGCCCTGAGCTCCGCCCTCCGGTGCCCTGAGCTCCGCCCTCCGGTGCCCTGAGCCCCGTCTTCCGGCGCCCGGCCCGACGAGGGCCGCCGCGCGTCACCGAAATGCGCCGCCCCTCTTGGTGCGGAAGGGGAGATACCCGCTCAGGCTGCCCGTAGGCTTGGCCCCGAGTCACGGCGGTGAGGCCAGGCGCAGCCCGTGGCTGATCACGGAGGGAGTGCTGTGTCCAATCCTCGGCTGGGGGAGCAGCTCTTGGCCGACGGACCGGCCCGGTCCCGCTGCGGGCCGCGGCGCGCAGACGCACCGAAGCCGCCCGGGACCTGGCCGTACGGTCGACGCGCGAACTGGAGGCGGCGGTGGGGCGCGGCCATGTGTGGGCGGTGGGCTGCGCGATGAACGGGGCGTCGGCACTGGCCGCCGCGGGCGATCCCCGGGCCGCGGTGGAACCGGGCCGGGACGCGCTGGAGCGGGCGGTGGCCGCCGTCGGCGCCGGGCACGTACTGGCCGTCAACCTGGAGGCCGGGCTCGCCCAGGACCTGCGCCTGCTGGGGGAGACGGAGGAGGCGGACGCGCGGGAACGCGCGGCGCTGGCGGCCCTCGCCGTCACCCACGGCGCGGACCACTCCCAGACCCGGTACATGCGTTCCGGCGCCCGCCCCTACTGGGACTTCGAGGGGCAGCCGATCTGACGCGCCCTCACGCCTCCTCGGCCGGGGTTCCGGCCCGCGGCCGGCGCGGGATGCCGAGGGCGCACAGCGCGCCGAGCAGCACCACGGCGACCCCGGTCCACACCGCGGGGCGCAGCCCGGCCACGAACTCCTGCGGCCCCCGCGTGCCGCCGTGCGCCACGAACACGGTGCTCAGTACGGCGATGCCGAGCGCGCCGCCGATCTCGCGGACCGTGGTGTTGGCACCGGACGCCTTGCCCGCGTGCTCCGCCCGGACCGACCCGAGGACGACCGCCGCCGTCGGCGCGAACACGAAGCCCATGCCCGCGCCGGCCACGATCATCGGGGCGACCAGGGCCGAGTAGGCGGTGCCGGTGCCGACGAGGAGGTTGAGCCAGCCCAGGCCGACGCCCTGGAGGAACAGTCCGAGCGCCATCAGCCGGCCGCCGCCGACCCGGTCGGTGAGCAGTCCGGCGACCGGGGCGACGAACATCGGCATCAGCGTCCAGGGCAGGGTGCGCACCCCGGCCTCCAGCGGGGTGCGCGGCGGCACGATCT
Organism: Streptomyces sp. NPDC017202; assembly: GCF_044331705.1. Classification (NCBI taxonomy): domain Bacteria; kingdom Bacillati; phylum Actinomycetota; class Actinomycetes; order Kitasatosporales; family Streptomycetaceae; genus Streptomyces; species Streptomyces sp. NPDC017202. The sequence goes on from NZ_JBIRNP010000024.1 coordinate 55,049, forward strand.
GGAGGTACTGGGAGAGCAGGAACAGCGAGCCGAAGACACCGAAGTACATCGCGGCCGAGACGACGTTGGTGAGGGTGAAGGCCCGCACCCGGTAGAAGGACAGGGGCAGCATCGGCTGCGGGACGCGGGCCTCCCAGGCGACGAAGGCCGCCAGGAGCACGAGGCCCGCCGCGAACGCGCCCAGCACCGTGACCGAGGTCCAGCCGTCCGGCTCCCCGTGCACGATTCCCCACACCACGGCGCACAGTCCGGCCGCCGCGAGGAGCATGCCGACCAGGTCGAGGCGGGCGCCTGGCAGGGCGCTCTCCCGCAGCGCGAACAGCACCAGCGGCACCGCGACCAGGCACACCGGCACGTTGATCCAGAAGATCCACCGCCAGTCCAGGCCCTCGACCACCGCGCCGCCCACCACCGGTCCCATCGCCACGGCGAGCCCGCTCACGCCGGACCACACGCCCAGGGCCACGCCGCGCATCCGCTTCGGCACCGCTGCGGACAGCAGGGTCAGCGACAGCGGCATCACGGCCGCCGCGCCGAAGCCCTGGACCGCGCGGAAGGCGATCAGCCGGCCGCTGGTGCCGGCCAGGCCGCAGCCGACGGAGGCCAGGGTGAACAGGGCGATGCCCGCGACGAAGATCCGTCGCCGTCCGAACCGGTCGCCGAGCGCGGCACCCGTCATGAGCAGGCAGGCGAAGCCGAGGACGTAGGCGTTGACGAACCACTGGAGTTCCTGGGTGTCCGCCCGGAGGTCGACGGCCAGGGTACGCAGGGCCGTGGAGACGACGAGGTTGTCGAGCGCGACCATGAACATGGGCACGCTGCAGGCGACGACCGCGAGCCACAGCGGCACGCGCCGTCGGGCTCCGTCGGGGGCGGCGTTCCCGTCGAGGACGGGCGGGGACACGGTCATGGCGGGCTCTCTCCTCGGGAAGGGCCGGGGCGGGGTCTCAGACACCGGTGTGTTCCCGCTCGGCGAGGCGGGAGGCCATGACGACGGCCTCGGCGCCGGGGGCGGGTTCGTCGACCGTGGTCCAGGGCAGGGTGGACATGGCTGTGCCCTTCCGTGAGACAGGCAGGACAGGGGGAGGAATCCACGGCGGAGCAATTGGATACCTTCACTATCCATGTTAGACAGTGGAGGTATCCAATTTCCAGAGCGGAGCCGTCCCGATGCGCATGTCCGAGCTGAGCCGCCGCAGCGGCGTCTCCGTCACGACGATCAAGTACTACCTCCGCGAGGGCCTCCTCCCGCCCGGCCGGCAGACCTCCGCGACCCAGGCCGAGTACGACGACCAGCACCTGCGCCGCCTGCGCCTGATCCGGGCGCTGACCGGCGTACGGGGGCTGTCCGTCACCACCACCCGCGAGGTGCTGGACGCGCTGACGGGGCGCACCGGCGACACCCACGTCCTGCTCGGCCTCACCCTGGGCTCCGTGGCGCTGTCCGGCGATTCCCCCGCACAGGACCCGGCGGCCGGTGAGGTCGAGGCGCTCGTCGAGGAGCTGGGCTGGCGCGTGCACGAGGCGGCGCCCGCCCGTGCCACCCTCGCCGAGACCCTGACCTCGCTGCACTCGCTCGGTGTGTCCGTGGACCGGAGCACCCTGCTGGCCTACGCCCGGCTCGCCGAACGGATCGCCGTCCTCGACCTCGACCAGCTCGACGGCCTCACCGACCCGCTGGAGGCCGCCGAACGGGCCCTGCTGCTGACCGTCCTGCTGGAACCCGCCCTGATGGCGCTGCGCCGGATGGCCCAGGAGAACGAGTCGGCCCGGCGCCACACGCCGTAGAGACGGCGCCGCGCACCGTGGGGGAGGCGTACTGCGACGCGGAGATGGCGTCCCGCGACGCGGAGGGGGCGTCCCGCGGGGTGAGGCGGACGGCGGGCAGGGGGAGGCGGATGGCCGAAGACCCGATTGCCCGCCGGTGGACGGGGTACGCGTGGCCGGACCCGCCCACCACCGCTACCCGGGGAGTTGCCATGGAGACACCCGCCCACGACACCGCCGCCGCGCAGGCGCTGGACGCGCTGGCCAAGGACACCGGAGACACGACCGCACTGGACACCCTCGCGCACTGCGAGGTCCTGGTGCCGGTGCCCGAGGACGCCACCGACGAGGACGTGACCAATCCCAGCATGCTGGCCCTGCCCGTCCTGGAACAGCCGGGCACGACGCCCGTCGTCCCGGTCTTCACCTCCGAACCCGAGATGGTCGACCTGCTCCCGGGGGTGGACCGCTACCGCCTGGTGCCCCTCGGCGCACTGGCCCACCAGTGGCCGGAGGGTGAGCTGTCCCTCTCCATCGACGCCGCGGGCGACCACCCGCTGACCCTCACCTCGGAAGGGGTGCGCACCCTGCTGGCCCGCTGAGCCCGGTCGTCACCCGCCCGCCGGGCCCGGAGGGGTCGCACCCGCCCGCCGTGCCGGGCTCAGCCGGCCAGCATGCGGGTCAGCACCGCGCGCTGGAGCGGCAGCACCTCGTCGTGCAGGGCCCGGCCCTTCGGGGTGAGGGCGACCCACACCCCGCGCCGGTCGTCCGTGCAGACGGAACGCTCCACCAGACCGTCCTTCTCCAGCCGCCCTATGAGGCGCGAGAGCGCGCTCTGGCTCAGATGGACGCGTCCGACGAGGTTCTGCACCCGGCACTGGTCGCCCGGCCGGGGCGCCTCGGTGGCCAGGATGTCGAGCACCTCGAAGTCACTCGCCCCGAGGCCGTGCGGGTGCAGTACGCGGTCGATCTCGCACGTCGTGCGCGCGTGCACCGACAGAATGTCCCGCCACCGGTCCTCGAGGTCCGTTGCGGCCGTCTTCGCTGCCATACCTGCACGGTAACACCGGGAACCCAGTTTGTTTACTGTGCAACTAGTGCGGGTGCAAGGGAATCACGGACCGCACGGGAGGCGGGGCGAGGGCTCAGGAGGCCGCCGGGTCCTGGGTCAGCCCGACGAGGTTCCCGTCGGCGTCCTTCACGAAGGCGATCAGCTTGCCGCCGCCGACGTCCTGCACGTCCTGGAGCACCTCCGCCCCCGCCTCCACCAGCGCCGCCAGCCGCGCCCGGATGTCGGCCACGTGCCAGTACGGCACGGGGCCGGTCATGCCCCTGGCGTGGCCGTTGGGGTCGAGCCCGACGTCCTGCCCCGCCGACCTGAAACCGACGTAGTAGCTCTCGTCGGCGTAGGGCTCGACCTCGAGCAGTGCCCGGAACAGGGCCTTCGCCCGTGCGAGGTCCTTGACGGGGTAGATGACGGTCTGCAGGCCGGTCTTCATCGCACACGCTCCTCGCCGGGGTGGGGGGCCGACGGACGCCGTCGGTGGTCCCACGCTAGGCGAGGGCCGCACCGGGCGCTTCCTCAGCCCCGTCCGCACCTCACGTCGACTCGCGGGTGACCAGTTCCGTCGGAAGGATGACCGCGGCCGGGTCCTCGCCGCCGATCTGCGCGAGGAGGACGCGGACCATCTCGCTGCTGATCCGGTCCCAGGGCTGGCGGATCGTGGTGAGCGCGGGGGTGGAGGAGGTGGCCGCGGGGGAGTCGTCGAAGCCGCCGACCGCGACGTCCTCCGGCACCCGGCGGCCCGCCCGCCGCAGCGCGGCCAGCACACCCTGCGCCATCAGGTCGGACGCGACGAACACCGCGTCCAGGTCGGGGGCCTGCGCCAGCAGCCGCTCGGCGCCCGCCTCGCCGCTGGCCCGGCTGTAGTCCCCGGACACGACCAGCCGTTCGTCGATCCCGATGCCCGCCTCGGCGAGCACCTCCTTGTAACCGGCGAGCCGCTCCACACCACCGGGGGTGTCCAGCGGGCCCGTGACCACACCGATCCGGCGCCGGCCGCGGTCGAGCAGGTGGCGCACCATGTCCCGGGCGCCGTCGCGGTCGTCGGCGGCCACGTAGCTGACCTTCGACCCGATCCCGATCGGCTTGCCGCAGGCGACGAGCGGCACGCCCGCCTCGCGCAGTTCGGTGGCGATCGGGTCCCCGGAGTGGCTGGACACCAGCAGCACCCCGTCGACGTGCCCGGCGGTGATGTACCGGGTGATGCGCCGCCGCTCGTCGTCGGTCCCGGCCAGCATCAGCAGCAGGGGGACGTCGTGCGCGGCCAGTGCCTGGGTGCACCCCCGCAGCAGCACGTTGAAGTTGGGGTCCTCGAAGAACCGCTCCTGAGGCTCCGTCAGCAGGAAGCCGACGGAGTCGGAGCGGCCCGTGATCAGGGAGCGGGCGTGCCGGTTCACGACGTAACCCGTCCTGCGGATGGCGGCGTCGACCGCCTGCTGGGCGGCCGGACTGACGTAGTGGCCGCCGTTGAGCACGCGCGAGACGGTCCCTCGTGAGACCCCCGCCTCGCGCGCCACGTCGTGGATGGTCGGCGGCCTGCGCCTGCCCCCGGTGTTGCTCATGGTCATGACTTTACGGCCCCGGACAGCAGGTCCAGACTCCAGAACCGCTGAACGACCAGGAACAGCGCCACCAGCGGGAGCACCGCGAGGAACGCGCCGGTGATCACCAGGGTGTACAGGGCCGGGCTGTTGGCGCCCTGTTCCAGCAGCGTGAACAGGCCGAGCGTGATCGGGAACTTCTCGTCGTCGCTGAGCATGATGTACGGCAGCAGGAAGTTGTTCCACACGGCGACGAACTGGAAGAGGAACACCGTCACCATGCCGGGGATCATCATCGGCAGCGCGATCCGGGTGAAGATCCGCCACTCGCTCGCCCCGTCCATCCGGCCGGCCTCCACCACGTCGGCCGGCACGGCCGCGGCCGCGTAGATGCGCGAGAGGTAGACGCCGTAGGGGGAGAGGACCTGCGGCAGCAGCACGGACCAGTAGGAGTCCGTGAGGTCGGCCTGGGCCATCAGCAGGTACTGCGGCACGGCCAGGATGATCGGCGGCATCAGCACGCCCGCCAGCAGGACGTTGAACATCGTCTCGCGGCCGCGGAAGCGGTACGTCGCCAGCGCGTAGCCGCTGAACGCGGACACGCACGTCGACAGCAGGGCGCCGAGACCGGCGTAGAGGGCGGAGTTGCCCATCCACTTCCAGTAGACGCCGTCGCGGTAGGCGTTCAGGTCCGCGATGTTGTCGGTGAAGCCGCTGCCCGGCAGGAACGTGAAGGTGGAGAAGAGTTCGCTGCCCGACTTGGTGGACGCGATCACCACCCACGCGACCGGCAGCAGGCAGTACAGCGCGCCGAGCAGCAGCGTGATCGTGGGAACCAGGGCGACACGGCGGCGCAGCGGCGGCCGGCCGCGGTCGGCGCCCGTGCTGCCGGCCGCCGACGGGGCCTTGTGGACGGCGAGAGAACTCACTGGGCTGCCCCCTGCTTGTTGCGACGGTTCGCGGCCCGCAGGAAGCCGAAGGACAGCAGCAGCGTGGCGACGGCGATGATCACGGCCTGGGCGGCCGCCGCGTAGATGTCACCGGTGCCGAACGCGTCCCGGTACACCTTCATCAGCGGACTCCACGTCGTGGAAACGGAGTTGGTGAGCGGTTTGAGGGTCGTCGGCTCGTTGAACACCTGGAGTGTCGCGATGATCGAGAAGAAGAAGGTCAGCACCAGCGAGGGCGCCACCATCGGGATCTTGATCCTGAGCGCGATCTGCAGCGGGGTGGCGCCGTCCAGCTTGGCCGCCTCGTACACCTCGGCCGGGATGGCCTGGAGCGAGGTGTAGATGACGATCATGTTGAAGCCGGTGCCGCCCCACACCGCGATGTTCGACAGGGCGAGATACAGCGGACCGCCGTCCAGCAGGTCCGGCTGCGGCAGGCCGAGCCGCTCCAGCACGAAGTAGAACGGGCTGACGTCCGGCAGGTACAGGAAGCCCCACAGCAGCGCCGCCACGACGCCGGGGATGGCGTACGGCAGGAAGATCGCGAGGCGGGTGAACGGGGCCAGCCGCACCTTGTCGGAGTCCAGCATCAGCGCGAAGACCAGGGCGAGACCCAGCATCACCGGGACGACGATGCAGCCGTAGCCGAGGACGCGCAGGGCGCCGTCCAGCAGCTCGCTGTCGGTGAAGGCGTCGGTGTAGTTCTCCAGGCCGGCCCAGACCTCCTTGCGGGCGCCGGAGCCCAGGCCGAGGCCGGACACCTTCACCTTGTGGAAGCTGAGCCAGACCGCGTACCCGATGGGCAGCGCGAAGAACAGGGCGAAGAGGAGCGTGGCGGGGAGGAGGAAGGCGTACGGAGCCCCCTTGACCCCGTACGGCTTCCGGCGTGCGCTGGTCACTCGGAGACCTCGAAGCCCTGCTTCTTCATGTCGGCGACGGTGTCCGCCTGCATCGTGTCCAGGGCGGCGGAGAAGTCCGACTTGTTCTTCGCGGCGGCGCCGAAGGCGTCCTTGAAGGTCGTGTAGGCGACGTTCACGTTCGGGCCCCAGGCCGAGGGTGCCGTGGTCTTCGCGATCTTCGAGGCGGTGGTGTAGAAGTCCGCCTGGTTCGAGAAGTACTCCGGCGGGTTGATGAAGGCGCCGCTGAGCTGGGCGGAGGTGGAGGCCGGGTAGATGCCGCTCTCCTTGGCCAGCGCGTTGAGCGCGTCACCGTCGGTGTTCAGCCAGGCGGCGAACTTCGCGGCGGCCTCCTTGTTCTCGGAGTCCGTCGTGACGGCGGTGGACGAACCGCCCCAGCTGCCGGTGACGTCGTCGGTCTGCGACCACTGGGGGAGCGGGGCCATGGCCCACTTGCCCTTGGTGTCCGGGGCGGCGGTGGTCAGGGTGCCCGGCGCCCACACGGCGCTGACCCAGGCGATCTGCTTGCCGGTGTTGAGCGCCTTGTTCCAGGCCGGGGTGTACATCGGCTGGTTGTCGACGGCGCCCTCCTTGACGAGGCCGCCCCAGAAGTCGGCGACCTTCTTGGTGGCCGCGTCGTTGATGCCGACCTTCCACTTGTCGCCGGCGGTGGTCCACCACTTGGCGCCGGCCTGCTGGGCGAGGCCCGCGAAGAGTCCGGAGTCGTTGGCCGAGAAGGTGGTCAGGTCCGTGTCGGGGGCCTTCTTCTTCAGCGCGCGGGCGGTCTCGGCGAACTGCTCCCAGGTGGTGGGGACGGTCAGGCCGTACTTCTCGAACAGGTCCTCGCGGTAGTAGAACATCATCGGGCCGATGTCCTGCGGCACCGCGTAGACCGCGTCCGTGCCCAGCGTCGTCTGCTGCCAGACGCCGTCGGCGAACTTGCTCTTCGCGTCGCCGACGTTCTTCGCTATGTCCGCCAGCGCGTCATTGCTGACCAGCGTCGGCAGCGCCTGGTACTCGGCCTGGACCAGGTCGGGGGCCTTGCCCGCCTTGTGCGCGGTGAGGATCTTGGTGACCAGCGTGTCGCCGGAGGCCTGCTTCTTCACCGTGACGGTGATCTGCTCCTTCTTGCCCGGCCCCTTGTTCCACAGGTCCACGACCTTGTCCATGCCGGGCGTCCACGTCCAGTACGTGAGCGAGACCGGCCCCGACCGGGCCTCGTCGTCGGACGAACCGCAGGCGGTGAGTGCGGTGGCGCCGAGCGCGACGGCGACGGCGGACGCTGCGACCTTGAAGAGCCGCCGGCGCTGGGTGTTGGGCATGGGTTTCTCCCCTGACCGGGGTTCCCGCCTGCTGCGGGAACCTGCCATGCGTCACATGAACCGGTGTCCTCGCCCGTCGCGAGGCCCCGCCATGCTTCTGTGAGCGTTCACAGTAGAGAAACATCCCGGACACTTGTCAATGGTTGTTGCTGTGCGGTTATGTTGGGCTCACGCCATCAAAAACGTGTGTGCACGTTCCCAAATGATCGATCAATCGGGAGAAATCCATGCCGGAGACCACCCCCAAGGGCCTCGCCGGGCTCGCCTTCGGTGGGGACTACAACCCCGAGCAGTGGCCGGAAAGCGTCTGGCAGGAGGACGTCCGGCTCATGCGCGAGGCCGGCGTCACCATGGTGAGCGTCGGGATCTTCTCCTGGGCACTCCTGGAACCCGCGCCAGGGGAGTACGACTTCGGCTGGCTCGACCGGATCATCGGCCTGCTGCACGAGAACGGCATCCGCGTCGACCTGGGCACCCCCACCGTGGCCCCGCCCGTCTGGTTCTACCGCGCGCACCCCGAGGCCCTGCCCGTCACCGCCGACGGCGTCCGTTACGAGTTCGGCTCGCGCGGGGCGATCTGCCACAGCAACGCCGACTACCGCGCGGCCGCGGCGAACATCGCCACCCGGCTCGCCGAGCGCTACGGCGACCACCCGGCGCTCGCGATGTGGCACGTCCACAACGAGTACGGCGTCCCCGTCTCGGCCTGCTACTGCGAGTCCTGCGCCGCCCACTTCCGCCGCTGGCTGGAGACGACGTACGGCACCGTCGACGCGGTCAACGAGGCCTGGGGCACCGCCTTCTGGGGCCAGCGCTATGCGGCCTTCGGCGACATCAACCCGCCGCGCACCACCCCGACCGTCGGCAACCCCGGCCAGGCGCTCGACTACCGGCGCTTCGCCGACGCCACCCTGCGCGAGAACTTCCGTATGGAGCGCGACATCCTGCACCGCCTCGCGCCCGGCGTCCCCGTCACGACCAACTTCATGACCGCGCTCAGCCAGTGCGACTCGATCGACTACTGGGCCTGGGGCCGTGAGGTCGACATCGTCACCAACGACCACTACCTGATCACCGACGGCCGCCGCACCCACGTCAACCTGGCGATGGCCGCCGACCTCACCCGCTCCGTCGCCGGCGGCGCCCCCTGGATCCTCCTGGAGCACTCCACCTCGGGCGTCAACTGGCAGCCCCGCAACCCGGCCAAGGCCCCCGGCCAGATGGCCCGCAACTCCCTCGGCCACGTGGCCCGCGGCTCCGAGGGCGCCATGTTCTTCCAGTGGCGGCAGTCCCGGCGCGGCGCCGAGAAGTTCCACTCCTCGATGGTCCCGCACGGCGGCACCGACACCCGCGTGTGGCGCGAGGTCGTCGAACTCGGCGCCGCTCTCGACTCCCTGAACCCGGTCCGGGGCACCCGCACCGAGGCCGACGTCGCCGTCCTGTGGGACTGGCACTCCTGGTGGGCGCAGAACCTCGACTGGCGTCCCAGCGAGGACCACGACGCGCGCGAGCGCGCCGACGCCTTCTACGAAGCCCTCTACGACCGCCACCTCACCGTCGACTTCGCCCACCCCGAGGCCGACCTCTCGCGATACCCGCTGGTCGTGGTGCCCGCCCTGTACCTGATGACGGAAGCGGCCGGGAACAACCTCCGGGAGTACGTCGAAGGCGGCGGCACGCTCGTCGTGTCGTACTTCTCCGGCATCGTCGACCAGCACGACGCCGTGCACGAGGGCCCCTACCCGGGCGCGCTGCGCGACGTCCTCGGCCTCACCGTCGAGGAGTTCTCCCCCCTGCTCCAGGGCGAGCGCGTCCGGATCACCGGTCCGGACGGGGCGGAGCTGAGCGCCGACGTGTGGACCGAGTTCGTCGAACCGCGCGGCGCCGAGACCGTCTGGACCTACGCCGACGGCCTCACCGCCGGCCGCCCGGCCGTCACCCGGCACCGCCTCGGCGAGGGCACCGCCTGGTACGTCTCCACCCGGCTCGGCGCCGAGGGCCTGGACGCCCTGCTGGGCCGGGCCGCCGAGGACGCCCGCGTCGCCCCGCGCACCGGCCTGCCCCGTGACGTCGAGGTCGTGCGCCGCTCCGGCGAGAGGGGCAGCTACCTCTTCGCGATCAACCACACCGCCACCGACGCCAAGGTGCCGCTGGAGGCGTCCGGCACCGAGCTGCTCACGGGCGAACGCGCCGCCGGCCGCCTCGCGGTACCGGCGGGAGCCGTACGGGTCGTACGACTCGACGGCTGAGCCGACTCCCCCTCCGCCCGTGGAGCCGCGAGCCGCGGGCGGAGGGGGTCCCTCATCCCGAGGGAGACCCATCCCCATCACGTCGAAGGGACGACGGACGAAGATGTTCCATCCCAGACGCACGCTCAGAGCCCTGCTGCTCCCGCTCACCGCGGGGCTCGCCCTCACCGCCCTGCCGGCGCAGACCGCGCAGGCGGCCGCCACCCTCACCAACGCCGGCTTCGAGGCCGACGGCGCCGGGGCGGCCGTCCCCGGCGGCTGGTCCGAGTACGGCGACACCGGCGCCTCGTTCACCGAGTCCGGCGGGCACGGCGGCGGTTACCGCCTCAGTCACTGGGCTTCCACCGCCTACAAGGTGGAGACGTACCAGTACCTGTCGGGGCTGACCAACGGCGCCTACAAGCTCACCGCCTGGGTGCGCTCCGGCGGCGGCCAGAAGTCGGCCTACATAGCCCTGAAGAACTGCGGCGGCGCCGAGCAGCGCACCGACCTGCCGGTCTCGGCGAGCGGGTGGATCCATATCGTCGTCCCGGTCAAGGTGACGAACAACCAGTGCACGATCAGCGTCAACAGTGACGCGAACGCCGGCAACTGGATCAATGTCGACGACCTGGCCCTCACGTCCGGCACCACCGGACTGGCGATCAAGGGGGCCGACATATCGTCCCTCGCCAAGAGCGAGGCCAAGGGCGGTGTGTACAGGACCGCTTCGGGCACGACCGCCGACCCGGTCGCCGTCCTGAAGAACGCCGGCATGAACTACGCGCGCCTGAAGGTGTGGGTGAACCCCGCCGACGGCTACAACGACAAGGCGCGCGTGCTCGCCACGGCCAAGCGGGTCAAGGCGGCCGGCCAGAAGCTCCTGGTCGACTTCCACTACTCCGACATATGGGCCGACCCGGGAGCCCAGACCAAGCCCGGTGCCTGGGCGGGGCATTCGTACAGCCGGCTCAGGACGGACGTGTACCAGCACACGTACGACGTGCTCAACGCGCTCAAGGCCCAGGGCACCACCGCCGACATGGTCCAGGTGGGCAACGAGATCAACGGCGGCATGCTGTGGAGCGAGGGCTCCACCGACAACTGGGGCCAGCTCGCCGGACTGCTCAACTCGGGCTACGACGCCGTCAAGGCGGTCAACTCGTCCACCCCGGTCGCCCTGCACCTCGCCAAGGGCGGCGATCTGGCCGGCACCCGCTGGTGGTTCGACAGCGCGGTCTCCCACGGCGTGAAGTTCGACGCCATCGGCCTGTCCTACTACGGCTACTGGCACGGCACCCTGGCCGACTTCCAGACCACGCTGGACGACGCGGCCGCCCGCTACGGCAAGCCGGTCTTCGTCGCCGAGACGGCCTACCCGTTCCGCCTCGACAGCGACGACGCGCACGAGAACATCATCGACCTGCCGGGCGAACTGGTCTCCGGCTACCCGGCGACCGCGGCCGGACAGCTGGCCTGGATGAACTCCGTGGCCGACATCGTGGAGGCCGTCCCGAACGGCCGCGGGCTCGGCGTCTTCTACTGGGAGGCGACCTGGACCGCCGTCGACGGCAACGGCTGGGACCCGGCCGACGCCGCTTCCGGCAACGGCTGGGAGAACCAGGCCCTGTTCGGCTACGACGACCGGGCGCTGTCCTCGATGGCGTGGTTCGGCCACCGCTGACCCGCGATCACCCGACCTCGTGACGGCGGGGCCCGGCCGCGACCCCGCGGCCGGGCCCCGCGCGTTCCCGCCCCTCGCCCGGCTCCCCCGCCCGGCCGGGATGTTCCGTCCCGGCCCGCGGCCACGAGCGCGAGCCACGGCGCCCCCGGCGCCGCACCTGCCACCGGCGCGACGAGACGCGCATCGCCGAGGTCGCCCGCATGTTCGACAAGTTCGACAAGGGTGGGTGGCCCGCGGAGGCCCCCTCGGACGCCGGCCGGAGGCCGCCGGCGCCGAACGATTCGGCGTTACCCTGTTGACCAGCCGTGATCACCCCGCGCGCCGGGGCGACCGGGGATCGAGGCAGGAGACGTACGACATGACGGCCCCGGAGACCGAGAGCCTGCGCGGCAGCGCCCCGCGCCGGTCCGCCGCGGCGGGGCGGCTGCCGGCGGTCGCCGTGGTCGCGGCCGGCGGCGGGCTGGGCGCCACCGCCCGCTACGCGGCCTCGCTGTGGTGGCCCTCGGCGCCCGGCGGGTTCCCCTGGACGACCTTCTGGGTCAATGCCGTCGGCTGCGCCGTGATCGGCGTGTTCCTGGTGCTGATCACCGAGGCGCTGACCGTGCACCGGCTCGTGCGCCCCTTCTTCGGCACCGGCGTGCTCGGCGGTTTCACCACCTTCTCCACCTACGCCGTCGACCTCCAGCGCCTGTTCGACACGGGGCACCCCCGTACGGCGCTGGCCTACCTGGCGGCGACCCCCCTCGCGGCGCTCACGGCGGTGTGGCTCGCGGCCACCGCGACGCGCCGCGTCCTGATCCGGAGGCAGCGATGACGAGGCTCACCGGCAGTGCCCTGCGCGTGACCGTCTTCGTCGGCGAGAACGACACCTGGCACCACAAGCCCCTCTACACCGAGATCGTGCACCGGGCCCATGCGGCGGGCCTGGCGGGTGCCAGCGTCTTCCGCGGCATCGAGGGCTTCGGCGCCTCCTCGCTGATCCACACCTCGCGCCTGCTCTCCCTCAGCGAGGACCTCCCGGTCGCCGTCGTCGTCGTCGACACGGAGGAACGCGTGCGGGCCTTCCTGCCGCAGCTCGACGAACTGGTCACCGAGGGGCTCGTCATCCTCGACCCGTGCGAGGTCATCAGGTACGTCGGCCGCGGCCCGAACCGGGGCGAACCGGACGGCGAAGGTAAGAGGTCGTCGTGAACTGGTTGCTGGTCGTCGCCGGAGGCATGGCCGGCGCGTCCCTGCGGTACCTGACCGACCGCGCGGTGCAGGCCCGGCACGACTCGGTGTTCCCCTGGGGCACCTTCGTCGTCAACGTCGTCGGCTGCGCCGTCCTCGGCCTGGTGACCGGTGCCGGCGTCGCCGGGGTGGCCGACCCCCACCTGCGGCTTCTCCTGGGCACCGGCTTCTGCGGGGCCCTGACCACCTACTCCACCTTCTCCTACGAGACGCTGCGGCTGACCGAGACCGGCGCCGCACTGCACGCCGCCGCGAACGTCGTCGCCAGTGTGGCGGCGGGCGTCGGGGCCGCCTTCGCGGGGGTGTGGATCGCACAGACGGTGTGGTCATGACCGGGAAACACACCCACGGCTGGTAGGACTGTGCACCGCACCGTCGACCCACCCGCAGAACTGGATCCCATGAGCGCCATCTCCGTCGGTCAGGCCGTCGTCCTCGGAGCCGTCGAGGGAGTGACCGAGTTCCTCCCCGTCTCCTCCACCGGACATCTGAAGATCACCGAGGGCCTGATGGGCATCCCGGTCGACGACGACGCGGTCGTCGGGTTCTCCGCCGTCATCCAGGTCGGCGCGATCGCCGCGGTCCTGGTGTACTTCCGCAAGGACATCGCGCGGATCGTCTCCGCCTGGTTCCGCGGTCTCGCCGACAAGGGCGAACGGCACCACCACGACTACAAGTTCGCCTGGTGGGTGATCTGGGCGACGATCCCGATCGTCGTCGTCGGCCTGGCCGCGAAACCGCTCATCGAGGGACCTCTGGCCTCGCTCTGGGTGGTCGCGGGTTCGCTCGTCGCCGGCAGCGGCGTGATGTGGGTGGCCGACCGGACGGGCCGGCACAAGCGGGGCGAGGACGACATCTCGTTCAAGGACGCCCTGCTGGTCGGCAGCTCCCAGATCCTGGCACTGCTCTTCCCCGGCTTCTCCCGTTCCGGCGCCACCATGTCGACCGCGCTGATGCTCGACCTGGACCGGGTCGCCGCCACCCGGCTGTCGTTCTTCCTCGGCATCCCGGCCCTCACCGGCGCCGGCCTGTACGAGCTGAAGGACGCCCTGGGTACCGGGGCGGGGGCGGCGCCGCTGGCCGTCGGCACGGCCGTGTCCTTCGTGGTCGCCTACGCCTCCATCGCCTGGCTGCTGAGGTTCGTCGCCAAGCACTCCTTCAACGCGTTCGTGATCTACCGGATCGTCGTGGGCGTGCTGCTGTTCGCCCTGCTGGCCACGGGAGTCCTCGACAGCTGACCCGCGGCCGGGGCGGCCGGCGCGGGCCCGGGATGCCCGGCCACGGGCCCGGGCCGGCCGCCGGGCCCGAGGTGCCGGTCCCGACCCCGGCCCCGGTCCCGACCCCGACCCCGGCCCCGGCCCCGGCCCCGGCCCCGACCCCGGCCCCGGCCCCGAGCGGAGGCGGGAAACCCGCTTTCACGTCGACCGCCCACTGAATTCTTCCTTTCACCGGCCTTGACAGCGGCCTCCGGCCACGCGGAGTATCACTCCCGTGAACCTGTCAGACAGCCAGACAGGTGGTCCGGCACCCCGTCGCGTCAGTGCGATGGAAGCGGTGCTCGCCCACCTCCGCGGCGCCATCGAGCACGGCCACTACGCCATCGGGGACAAGCTCCCCTCCGAGGCGGAACTGTGCCGCACCCTCGAGGTCTCCCGGCCCGTCCTGCGGGAGGCCCTGCGCGCCCTGCAGACCATGGGCCTGACGGTCTCCCGGACCGGCAAGGGCACCTTCGTCGTCGCCAACACCGTCGAGGACCCCACCTTCGGCGACTACGCGGCCAGCGACCTGCTCGAGGTGCGCCGCCACATCGAGATCCCGGTCGCCGGGTACGCGGCCGTCCGCCGCACCCCGGAGAACCTGGACCACCTGGCCCACCTCCTGGACCGGATGGAACGGGAGACCGACACCACCGCCTGGGTCGCGATGGACACCCTCTTCCACCTTGCCGTCGCCGAGGCCGCCCAGAACCCGGTCTTCCGCCGGGTCATCGAGGAGATCCGCGACGCGCTGGCGCGCCAGTCGGCCTTCCTCAACGAGCTGGGCGGGCGCCGCGAGCAGTCCAACCGCGAACACCGGGCCATCGTCGAGGCGCTGATCGACGGTTCCGAGTCCGACGCGCTCGAGGCCATGAGCCACCACCTCGACCGCGTCGAGACGACCCTCACCGACATCGTGCGCCCCCCGCGCACCGACTCCCCCCTGGAAGGCGGACCCGAGCGTTGAGCGAACAGCACCTCGAGGACGCGACACGCCCCGCACCCCGTCACGTCGACGCCGGAGACGCGGGCTACAGCAAGTCCCTCAAACACCGGCACGTCAACATGATCGCCATCGGCGGCGCCATCGGCACCGGCCTCTTCCTCGGCGCCGGCGGCCGCCTCGCCGACGCCGGCCCCTCCCTCTTCATCGCCTACGCGGTCTGCGGCGTCTTCGCCTTCCTCGTGGTGCGCGCCCTCGGCGAACTCGTCCTGTACCGCCCCTCCTCCGGCGCCTTCGTGTCGTACGCCCGCGAGTTCATGGGGGAGAAGGGCGCCTACACCGCGGGCTGGATGTACTTCCTGAACTGGGCCACCACCGGCATCGCCGACATCACCGCGGTGGCCACCTACACCCACTACTGGGGCATGTTCTCCGACATACCCCAGTGGGTGATCGCGCTGGTCGCCCTGGCCGTGGTCCTCACGGTGAACCTGATCTCGGTGAAGATCTTCGGCGAACTGGAGTTCTGGTTCGCGATCGTCAAGGTCGGCGCGCTCGTGGTCTTCATGTGCATCGGCATCTTCCTGCTGGTCACCCGGCACCAGGTCGACGGCACCACCCCCGGCCCGTCCCTGATCACCGACAACGGCGGCGTCTTCCCCAACGGCCTGCTGCCCATGCTGCTGATCGTCCAGGGCGTCGTCTTCGCCTACGCCTCCGTCGAACTGGTCGGCGTCGCCGCCGGCGAGACCGAGAACCCCGAGCAGATCATGCCGAAGGCGATCAACTCGATCATGTGGCGCGTGGGCCTGTTCTACGTCGGCTCGGTCCTCCTGCTGTCGATGCTGCTGCCCTGGAACAAGTACACCTCCGGCGAGAGCCCCTTCGTCACGGTGCTGTCCAACATCGGCGTCCCGGCCGCGGGCGGCGTGATGAACCTCGTCGTGCTCACGGCGGCGATGTCCTCCCTCAACTCGGGCCTGTACTCCACCGGCCGCATCCTGCGCTCCATGGCCGTGAGCGGCTCCGCACCGCGCTTCACCGGGAAGATGAGCCGCACCCAGGTCCCCTACGGCGGCATCCTGCTCACCAGCGGCGTCTGCGTCCTCGGCGTCGGCCTCAACTTCGTGGTCCCCGCCGACGCGTTCGAGATCGTCCTGAACTTCGCGGCGCTCGGCATCCTCGCCACCTGGGGCATGATCATGATCTGCCACCTGCTGTTCTGGCAGAGGACCCAGAACGGCCACCTGACCCGCCCCGGCTACCGGCTGCCGGGCTCCCCCTGGACCGAACTCGTGACGCTGGCCTTCCTCGCCTCCGTCCTGGTCCTCATGTACGCCGACGGCGGCGCCGGACGCACCACCGTGCTGTGCCTGCCGCTGATCGCCGCCGCGCTCGTCGCCGGCTGGTACGCCACCCGCGTCCGCCGCGCGCGCACCTCCTCCGGGGCCGACGCGTGAACCCGCCGTCGGCCCCCGACCACCCACCAGTGACCAGGCAGTGATGTACACCAGCCCTCTCGCCGACGCGCCCGTCATCCGCGAACCCCTCCACGCCCCCGTCGCCCACCTCGTCCGCGGCGAGGTGACCGAGGGCGTCCACTACGGCTCCGTCGTCGTCCTCGGCACGGACGGCGAGGTCGCCTTCCAGCTCGGCGACGTCGAGGTCGCCTTCTACCCGCGCTCCGCGCTCAAGCCCGTCCAGGCCGTCGCCATGGTGCGCGCCGGGCTCCCGCTCGACGGCGAACTGCTCTCGCTCGCCGCCGCCAGCCACTCCGGCGAGGAACGTCACCTCGCCGGCACCCGGCGCATCCTCGAACTGGCCGGCGTCACCGAGGACGACCTGCGCAACGTCACGGACCTGCCGTACGACCCGGCCGTCCGCGACACCTGGACACGGCAGGGCCGCCCGCCCTCGCGCCTCGCCCAGAACTGCTCCGGCAAGCACGCGGCCATGCTGTACACCTGCAAGCTCAACGGCTGGTCCCTCGACGGCTACCTCGACCCCGGGCACCCGCTCCAGCAGGCGATCGCCGAGATCGTCGAGGACCTCACCGGTCAGCGGATCGCCCGGGTGACCGTCGACGGCTGCGGCGCGCCGCTCTTCTCCGTCTCCCTGAGCGGTCTGGCGCGTGCCCTCGCCCGCGTCGCCACCGCCGTGCCCGGCACGCCCGAGGCGCGGGTGGCGGACGCGATGCGCGCGCACCCCGAGATGGCTTCCGGTTCCGGCCGGGACGTCGCCGCCCTGATGCGGGCCGTTCCCGGTCTGCTCGCCAAGGACGGCTTCGAGGGCGTCGAGGTCGCCGCGCTCCCCGACGGCCGGGCCGTCGCCGTGAAGATCTCCGACGGCGCGAACCGGGCCCGCGTCCCGGTCACCGCGGCCGCCCTCGCGCGGGCGGGCGTCGACCCCGTGCTGCTCACGCCCTTCGCCGGCGAGCCGCTCCTCGGCGGCGGCCGGCCCGTCGGCGGCGTCCGCACGGTTCGCGCCTTCGACCCGGTCACTCCGCCGGTCCGCGCGTGACCCCCGGCGGTGCGTGAACCGCCGGCCCGGCCGGGGGAGGGGCCGGCGGCGGCCCGGCCGGGAAAGTCCGCGCCGACGGCCGCCCCTCGTCCCGTCCCCGGCGGCCCCGCACCGTCGTGCCCTCCCGAAGACCGCCGCCTCCGGGGCCCGAGGTCACGGTCCCCGGTCACCCCCTCCCCCCTCCCCCTCCCTCCCTCCCTCCCGCTCCAGAAAGAGGCCGCACCCGCATGACCGTCGTCGTCAGCCGCCGCGAACACGATCTGCTCGGAGACCGGGACGTCCCCGCCGACGCGTACTGGGGCATCCACACCCTGCGCGCCACCGAGAACTTCCCGATCACCGGCACCACGATCTCCGCCTACCCGCACCTGATCGACGCCCTCGCCGCCGTCAAGGAGGCCGCCGCCCTCGCCAACGAGGAACTGGGGCTGCTGGCCCCAAAGAAGGCCGCCGCGATCGTCGCCGCCTGCCGCGAGATCCGCGCCGGGAAGCTGCACGACCAGTTCGTGGTGGACGTCGTCCAGGGCGGCGCGGGCACCTCGACCAACATGAACGCCAACGAGGTCGTCGCCAACCGGGCCCTGGAACTGCTGGGCCACGCGAAGGGCGAGTACCGGCACCTGCACCCCAACGAGGACGTCAACCTCGGGCAGTCGACCAACGACGTCTACCCGACCGCCGTCAAGGTCGCGACCGTCTTCGCGGTGCGCGGGCTGCTCAAGGCCATGGCCGTCCTCCAGGACGCCTTCGCCCGCAAGGCCGTCGAGTTCCGCGACGTCCTGAAGATGGGCCGCACCCAGCTCCAGGACGCCGTCCCGATGACCCTCGGACAGGAGTTCTCCACCTTCGCCGTCATGCTCGACGAGGACCGCAGCCGCCTCGCCGAGGCCGTCGAGCTGATCCACGAGATCAACCTCGGCGCCACCGCCATCGGCACCGGGCTCAACGCGCCGGCCGGCTACGCCGAGTCGGCCCGCCGCCACCTCGCCCGGATCACCGGCCTGCCGCTCGTCACCGCCGCCAACCTCGTCGAGGCGACCCAGGACTGCGGCGCGTTCGTCCAGATGTCCGGCGTGCTCAAGCGGATCGCGGTCAAGCTCTCCAAGAGCTGCAACGACCTGCGCCTGCTGTCCTCCGGGCCGCGCGCCGGGCTCGGCGAGATCAACCTGCCGCCCGTGCAGGCCGGTTCGTCCATCATGCCCGGCAAGGTCAACCCGGTGATCCCCGAGGTCGTCAACCAGGTCGCCTTCGAGGTGATCGGCAACGACGTCACGATCACCATGGCCGCCGAGGCCGGACAGCTCCAGCTCAACGCCTTCGAGCCGATCATCCTGCACTCCCTGTCCGAGTCGATCACCCACCTGCGCGCGGCCTGCCTGACCCTGGCCGAGCGCTGCGTGTCCGGCATCACCGCCAACACCGAGGTGCTGCGCGCGAGCGTCGAGAACTCCATCGGCCTGGTCACCGCCCTCAACCCGCACATCGGGTACACGGCGGCCACGGACATCGCCAAGGAGGCCCTCGCCACCGGCCGCGGCGTCGCCGAACTCGTCCTGGAAAAGGGCCTGCTCCCCGCCGAGCGGCTCGCCGCCCTGCTGCGCCCGGAGATACTCGCCGGCAGCGGCACCACGCAGGCGCTCTGAGGAACGACAGCCCGCGCGCGCCCGGGGCCGGGCGCTCCGCACCCGGCCGACACGCGGGCTGTCGTCACACCCACGGATGAAGCCCGTCCGGCGCGGCGCGGCCCCCTCGGCGCCGCGCCCCGGCGTGCACGCCCGGCGTGGCGTCCCGGACGCTACCGGCCGATCGGCTCAGCCCCTCTCGCCGCTCTCCGATCAGTGCTAATAACGCTCATATGCTGAATTCGCGGTCTTTCAAAAAAGCCCGCCTCCTGCCCTGCTGAACGTCTGTCACCCCACCACGCGCCGGGCGGAGCGATGGAATCCCTCGGTGAATCCAGGAGAACGCATGCGTGTGGCCGTGACAGGTGGCGGCGGTTTTCTCGGGTCGCATCTGTGCGAAGCGCTTCTGCGGCGCGGCGACGAGGTCGTCTGCCTCGACGACTTCTCGACCGGTGATCCCGCCAACATCTCCTCCTTCCTCGCAGACCCCGCCTTCGAACTCGTCCGCGGCGACGTCAGCCGGTCCGTCGACGTACCGGGCGCGGTCGACGCGGTGGCCCATCTGGCCAGCCCCGCCTCGCCCCCCGACTACCTCGCCCGTCCGCTGGAGACGCTCGCCGTGGGCAGCCGCGGAACGGAGAACGCCCTGCGCCTGGCCGCGCGCCACGACGCCCGCTTCGTCCTCGCCTCCACGAGCGAGGTGTACGGCGACCCCGAGGTGCACCCCCAGGACGAGACGTACTGGGGCCATGTGAACCCCGTCGGGCCCCGCAGCGTCTACGACGAGGCGAAGAGGTTCTCGGAGGCGCTGACCCAGGCCTACCGGACGAACCGCGGAACCGACACGGGAATCATGCGGATCTTCAACACGTACGGCCCGCGCATGCGTCCGCACGACGGACGGGTCGTCTCCAGTTTCGTCGTCCAGGCACTCGCCGGAGAACCGCTGACCGTCTACGGAGACGGAAAGCAGACCCGGAGTTTCTGCTACGTCGACGATCTGGTGCGCGGAATCACCGCCATGCTCGACCGCGACGAACCCGGTCCGGTGAATCTGGGGAATCCCGTCGAACTGACGGTTCTGCAACTCGCGGAACTCGTACTCGACCTGACGGGGTCGCAGGCCGACGTCCAGTTCCATCCGCTGCCCGTCGACGACCCCTCCCGCCGCCGGCCGGTCATCGTCCGGGCGTCGGAACGTCTGGGCTGGAGCCCCGAGATCGGCATCGAGGACGGTCTGCGCCGGACGGTGGAGTGGTTCGCCTCCAGACCCGACGACGTCGCCGCCGCGCTCTCGGCGATCCGCGGCGGGCAGCAGGACGGCGTCGTCCCCGAGCGGTCGCGCCCGGCCGGCGCGGCCGGCGCGGCGTCGTGACCCAGACCGATCACGGCCGACCGGCCGGCACCGCCCCGGCCGGCACCGCCCCGGTCGGCACCGCCCCGGCCGGTGCCCGGCGGCCGCCGGGCACCGACGAAGGGGACCTGAGGGCCCACCTGTACGCCCTCTCGGCCGGAAACGTCGTCGACATGCCGGCCGACGGGCCCGTCTTCGGCAAACCGGCCCGACCGCTCGAACCGGCGCCCGGAACCTGGAAGCCCCGGCTGGGGCGCCTCGACCGGACGAAGGTGTCCCTGCTCGCGGTGTGCTGGTGGACGGCCCTGGTCTGCTTCTGGGAGTGGTGGCTGCGTCCGGAGCACCGGCTCGGCTGGGCGGGATTCGCGGTGAACAGCGCGCTCCTGCTGTACCTGTCCGTCCTGCCGCTGTACTTCGTCGTCGTCATGGTGCGGATGCGCACCTTCGACCCCGCCGTCGAGGTGCCCGGCCTGCGCACCGCCTTCGTGGTCACCAGGGCACCGTCGGAGCCGTGGGCGGTCGCCCGCACCACCCTGGACGCGATGCTGCGCCAGGACTTCCCGCACCCCTACGACGTGTGGCTGTGCGACGAGGACCCGACCCGGGAGATCCTGGCCTGGTGCGCGGCGCACGGCGTGCGCGTGTCCTGCCGGCGCGGTGTCCGGTCGTACCACCGGGACGTCTGGCCGCGTCGCACCCGGTGCAAGGAGGGCAACCTCGCGCACTTCTACGACCACTGGGGCTACGCCGACTACGACGTGGTCGCCCAGCTCGACGTCGACCACGTGCCCCACCCCCGCTATCTGACGGAGATGGTCCGGCCCTTCGCCGATCCCGCCGTCGGCTACGTGGCCGCTCCCAGCGTCTGCGACGCCAACGCCCCCGCCTCGTGGTCGGCCCGCGGGCGGCTGCACCGCGAGGCCACGTTCCACGGACCGATGCAACTGGGCCACTCCGACGGCCTGGCACCGCTGTGCATCGGCTCCCACTACGCCGTACGGACCCGCGCCCTGCGCGACATCGGCGGGATCGGGCCCGAACTGGCCGAGGACTTCTCGACGACGTTCCTGCTGAACTCGGCCGGCTGGCACGGGGCCTTCGCCATCGACGCGGAGGCGCACGGCGACGGGCCGATCACCTTCGCCGCCATGGTGACCCAGGAGTTCCAGTGGTCGCGGAGCCTGGTGGTGATGCTCCTCGGCATGCTCCCCGAGCACCTGCGGCGCATGCCCGGCCGGCTCAGGATCCGGTTCGCCTTCGCCCTCTCGTACTACCCGCTGCTCGCCCTGACCACCACGGCCGGCCTGCTGCTGCCCCCGGTCGCCGCCGTGACGGGCCACCCGTGGATCAACGTCCACTACGGCGCCTTCCTGCTGCACTTCTGGGCCATGTCGTTCTTCCTGCTCCTGCTCACCCGGCTGCTGCGGCGGCGCGGCCTGCTGCGGCCCGTCGACGCGCCGCTGCTGAGCTGGGAGGGCTGGCTGTTCGGGCTGACCCGCTGGCCGTACGTGGCCTGGGGAGTCGCCGCCGCCCTGGTGCAACGCCTGCGGCCCAGGAAGGTCGTCTTCAAGGTCACGCCCAAGGTCCGCGACGGCATGGAGCCGCTGCCCCTGCGACTGATGCTGCCCTACCTCCTGATCACCGTCGTCCTGTCCGGGGCGGCCGTGGTCGGGGAGCTCACCGGCCCCGCGGTCGGCTACGTGTTCCTGTGCCTCCTCGGCTCCGTCTCCTACGGGGTGGTGACCCTCGCCGTCGGCGTGCTGCACATCCGGGAGACCGCGAGGTCGGCCGGCGTCGGTGTGCACCGGGCGCTGCGGACCGCGGCCCTGCCGCTGACCGCGGGCCTCGTCGCCCTGGTGCCGCCGGCCTGGGCGCTGCTGCTGTTCCCCGTCTACCTGCGCGGCTTCCTCACGGACTGACACCGCCACCCGCCGTCCCCCGGGACGAGAAAGGACGAGGTACCGATGCCCGCAACGATCCTGGTGACCGGCGGCGCCGGCTTCATCGGCAGCCACACCTGCGTCGAACTGCTCGCCCACGGCCACGACGTCGTCGTCGTGGACAACCACGTCAACAGCTCCCCGCACGCCCTGGACCGCATCGTCAAGACGGCGGGACGCCCGCTCGCCGGCGCCCACCGGGTCGACGTGCGCGACCGGCAGGCCCTCGACCGGGTGTTCGCCTCCCACCAGGTGGACGCGGTCATCCACTTCGCCGCCCACAAGGCCGTGGGGGAGTCGGTGGCCCGGTCGGTCGAGTACTACGACACCAACGTGGGCGGCACCTGCGCCCTGCTGTCCGTCATGCGGGAGCACGGCGTCCACCGGCTGGTCTTCTCGTCGTCCTGCTCCGTCTACGGCGACGCGCGGACCGTGCCCCTCACCGAGCTGAGCCCGGTGGCGCCCACCAACCCCTACGCGCGCACCAAGCTGATGTGCGAGCGGATCCTCGAGGACGTCTGCGCCCACCAGGCGGAGATGAAGGTGCTGGCCCTGCGCTACTTCAACCCGGTCGGGGCCCACCCCGGCGGCCTGCTCGGCGAGGACCCGCAGGGCGTCCCCAACAACGTCATGCCGTACGTCGCGCAGGTCGCCGTGGGCCGACGGGAGCGGCTGGACGTCTTCGGGGACGACTACCCCACGCCCGACGGCACCGGAGTCCGCGACTACATCCACGTCATGGACGTCGCGGAGGGACACCGGATCGCCGTCGAGCGCCTCGACGACCGCACCGGCATGCGGGTGTTCAACCTCGGCACCGGCACCGGCACCTCCGTGCTCCAGCTGGTCGCCGCCTTCCGCGAGGCGAGCGGCCGTCCCGTCCCCTGCCGGATCGTCGACCGCAGACCGGGCGACGTCGCCGAACTCGTCGCCGACGCCGGCGCGGTGGCCGCGGCCTGGGGCTGGACCACCACCCGTGACCTCGCCGCCATGTGCCGGGACGCCTGGCGGTTCCAGGAACTCAACCCCCACGGCTACGCCCGCTGAAACCGCCGCGCCGGCGGTCCCACGACAGGAGAACCTCCATGCGGTTGACCGTCATCGGCACGGGATACCTCGGCGCCGTGCACGCCGCGTGCATGGCGGACGTCGGACACGACGTCCTCGGTGTCGACACCGACACCAGGAAGATCGAGGCGCTCGCGGCGGGCCGGGCACCCTTCTTCGAGCCCGGCCTGCCCGAGGTCCTCACCCGGAACACCCGGGCCGGGCGCCTGCGCTTCACCACCTCCCTCCAGGAGGCGGCCGACTTCGCCGACCTGCACTTCGTCTGTGTCGGCACCCCGCAGCGCCCCGACTCCCTCGCCGCCGACCTGCGCCACGTCGAGGCGGTCGTCGACGGTCTGGCGCCGCTGCTCACGCGGGACAGCCTCGTCGTCGGCAAGTCGACCGTGCCGGTGGGCACCACCCGGGCGCTGAGCCGCAGGGTGGCGGCACGGCTGCGTCCCGGTGTCGACGCCGAGGTCGCCTGGAACCCGGAGTTCCTGCGCGAGGGATTCGCCGTCCAGGACACGCTGCGCCCGGACCGGCTGGTCGTCGGCGTCACCTCGCCCCGCGCCGACCGGCTGCTGCGCGACGTCTACGCGTCGATGCTGAGCGCCGGCGTCGCCTACGTCAGCACCGACCCCGCCACGGCGGAGCTGGTGAAGGTCGCCGCCAACTCCTTCCTGGCGACGAAGATCTCGTTCATCAACGCCATGGCGGAGGTCTGCGACGCCGCCGGCGCCGACGTGGTCACCCTGGCCGACGCCCTCGGCCACGACGCGCGCATCGGCCGCCGGTTCCTGTCCGCCGGCCTCGGGTTCGGCGGTGGCTGCCTGCCCAAGGACATCCGCGCCTTCCTCGCCCGCGCCGAGGAACTGGAGGTGGGGGAGGCGGTGTCCTTCCTCCGCCAGATCGACCGGATCAACCACCGGCAGCGCCGGCGGACCGTCGCTCTCGCCCGCCAGCTCCTGGGCGGCGGATTCGCCGGGCGCCGCGTCGCGGTGCTCGGCGCCACCTTCAAGCCCGACAGCGACGACGTGCGCGACTCGCCGGCGCTGGCCGTCACCGCGGAACTCCTCGCCGAGGGCGCCGACGTCTTCGTCCACGACCCGCAGGGACTCGACAACGCGCGGGCCGCGCTGCCCGGACCGGCCTACCGCACGGACGTCATGGAAGTGTGCCGGGACGCCGACGTGGTGCTGCACCTGACCGAATGGCGCCAGTACCGCGCCCTCGACCCGGTGCGGCTGTCACAGGTGGTGCGGTCGCCGCGCCTGCTCGACGCCCGCAACACCCTGGACCCGGCGACCTGGCGGGCGGCCGGCTGGCATCTCCGTGCCCTGGGGCGTCCCGCCCCCGTACCGCCGCCCGGACCGGGCGACGGTCTGCGGGTGACGATCCCTCAGGCCGTCGGGCCGAACTGCACGGCCCCCACGCCGGGCGACCCGCTCAGCGGCGTCCCGAAGTAGTCCTCCGCACCCCGGTCGACGCCCAGGGACCTCAGGTCCACGGCGGCACCGGTCAGCGTGGCGGCGCACCGGGCGGTCAGTGCGCCGCGCGCCGGACCGGTGCCGTCCAGGCCCGGGCCGGCCGTGGCCGGCGGCACCGGGGCGAGGCAGGGGTCGCGGTCGGTGCCGGTGGACCGCGGGCCCAGCGTCTCCTGTCCCGTCTCCTGGCGCCAGACCTCCAGGTTCGTGTAGACGCGGGCGCCCCACTGCAGGTTCCACCTCGTGGAGCTGTAGTAGTCGTTGCCCTGGAGCAGCACGTACGACGAGGCGAAGGAACCTTGGGAGGCCACCACGGGAGAGCCGTCCGTCACGAACACGTTGTTGCGCACGGTGACGGAGCGGAGACTGGGCTGGACCCGCAGCGCGGGCGCGCGGACCGCGCCGTTGGCGGTGATCAGCACCGTGTTCTGGTAGATCGCGAGGCCGGTGACGTGTGCGCCGAACGCGACGATGCCGCCGTAGTCCTGGAGTTTGCGGCTGTCGTTGTGGCTGATGTTGTAACGGAGCGTGTTGCTTGTGTGTGCCGCGTTCGGGACGGCCGAGTACACGAGGAAGCCCGCGCCGTCGTTTCCGTAGGCCAGGTTGTACTGCACCAGCGAGTGGGAGACGTTGTTGTCCAGGCCGAACCCGCCGCCGTCCACCTGCGAACCCGTGTGGTTGCCGTAGGAGACGTTCCTCTGGAGCGTCATGTGCGTCGAGTCGTACGTCCAGATGCCCTCGGGGCCCTCGGGCGCGTTCGGCGCGGACAGCCCGCCGTTGTCGTGGGAGACGGAGCGTTCCACCAGACCGCGCCGGACACTGCCCAGGATGATGCCGCTGCCGGTGTTGCGGCCCGACGCCCGCGGGTCCCCGACGTTGTCGTACGCCCGCACCTTCCGCACGGTCAGGTCCTCGTGCGCGTAGGCGGGCGCTCCGGTGACGAAGGCGGGGCCGTCCGCGACCAGGCCCGCGTCCTGGTTGGTGTGCAGCGCGCAGTCGCTGATCACCACGTCCCGGAAACCGGATGCCTCGGGACCGCCGTGCAGCCGGACGCCGTTGCGGAAGCCCCTCGCCTCGACACCGGACACCCGCAGGTACGGCAGCTTCCGGTCACCGGGCAGGTCGTTGACGAAGGCGATGCCGTCCTGCGACCGGTAGGCCGCAGCGTCGCCGACGACCGTCAGGTCGCGGATGACGATCCCGCTCGTGTTGTGCACCTCGATGGCGCGCGTGCCGCTCGCCAGGATCATCGCGCGGCCCGTCCCGTAGGACTCGACCACGACGGGTCTACGGGGGTCGCCGGCGTCCCCCTGCCCGATGCTCAGCGTGCCCGGGAACCGGGCGCCCGCCTTCAGCCGCAGCCGGTCGCCCGGCTTGAACCGCTGGGTGTCGGCATGCCGAAGGGTGCGCCAGGCGGTCCGCGGGGTCCGGCCGTCGTCGCCGTCGTCGCCCCGGGGACTGAGGTAGAAGGTCCGGCCGCCCTGCGGATTCTCCCGGACGGGGACGTGCGGGGTGGGCAGACTGCACCCGGCCAGCAGCACCGCCGCGGCGCACACGCCCACCGCGGCGCTCCTCCGCGGCGGACCGGCCACCGCCCGGGCTCTGACCCTGTCGTCCCGGTCGTCTCGTCGCACCGGCTCGGTGGCCGCGGCGCGTTCGTTCCGCTGACGCAACGTCGCTCCTGTCTGCTCGATGGCCGATCGGTCCCCGACACACGAGGACCGTGGGCCTTCACCCTGGCGTGCGGGCCCGCGACGGCCCGGCCAGCACGCGGAGTCCGGGGCAAGACATGCCTGATTGGACGGCACGTCGAGGGCGGCCCGGCGCCCCGGGAGCCCCGGGGACCGGCGTGCGGCATGATGACGATCATGTGCTCGCAGTTCCAGCCGGTCCTCGACCGCATCGCCGAGGAGATGGCCCGCACGCCCGGCCGCGGGCGGCCCGCCGACTACATCCCGGCGCTCGCCGCCCGCGACGCCCGCAGCTTCGGGATGGCCGTGGCGGAGCTGGACGGCACGGTGTACGGGGTGGGGGAGTGGCGCGAGCCGTTCTCGACGCAGTCGATCACCAAGGTCTTCACCCTCGCCCTCGACCTGGCCCGCGAGGGGGACGAACTCTGGGAGCACGTCGGCCGCGAACCCTCCGGCAACCCCTTCAACTCGCTGGTCCAGCTGGAGTACGAGAACGGCATCCCCCGCAACCCGTTCATCAACGCGGGCGCGCTCGTCGTCACCGACCGCCTCCAGACCCGTACCGGGGACGCGGCGGGCGAACTGCGGGACTTCCTGCGGGCCGAGAGCGGCAGCGAGGTGCTCGACTTCGACCTGGAGGTGGCCGCCTCCGAGTCCGCGCACGGCGACCGCAACGCCGCCCTCGCCCATTTCATGGCGTCCTACGGCAACATCGACAACCCGGTGCCGGTCCTCCTCGACCAGTACTTCCGGCAGTGTTCCCTCACCGCCTCCTGCGCCGACCTCGCGCTGGCCACCGGCTTCCTCGCCCGGCACGGCGTTTGCGCCGACGGCAGCCGCCTGCTCAGCCGCAGCCAGGCCAAGCAGGTCAACGCCGTCATGCTGACCTGCGGCACCTACGACGCGGCCGGCGACTTCGCCTACCGCGTGGGTCTGCCCGGCAAGAGCGGGGTCGGCGGCGGCATCATCGCGGTCGTGCCCGGCCGCTGCACGCTGTGCGTGTGGAGTCCGGGCCTGGACGAACGCGGGAACTCGGTGGCGGGCGTGGCCGCCCTGGACCGTTTCACGACGCTGACGGGCCTGTCGGTGTTCTGAGCGGCAGCGCTCACCGGCCCGGGCCGTCCCCGCCGGCCGGTCGACGCCCCGCGCGGCGGCGGACCTCCCACCGCAGTACCAGGGCGACGGCGGCACCGCCCAGCGCGGCGGCACCCGCGATGGCCGCCGCCTTCGACCAGCCGGACCCCTCGTCGGCCGCGGCGACCGCGGGGGCCGTGGGAGCCGTTGTGGCCGCAGGTGCCGCCTGCGGTCCCGGTCCCGGCCTCGGCCGCGCCCGCAGGGCGTCCAGCGAGCCCACGGGATCGACCCGCCCGGCGGCCCCGAACCCCCAGTCGAGCAGTTCGCGCGCCTCCTCGTAGACGGCGAGGCCATCGCCGGACCGGGGGTTGAGCACGGTCACGACGAGGGTCCGGTCGCCCCGCCGGGCCGCGGCCACGAGGGTGTTGCCCGCGTTGCTGGTGTAGCCGTTCTTGATGCCGATCAGCCCGGGGTACGGCTCGACCCCGTCCGCTCCGCTGAGCAGACGGTTGGTGTTGACGATGCCGTACGTCCCTCCGTCGCGCGCCGGGAACCGGGCCTCGACGGTGGCGCAGTACCGGGCGAAGTCCGGGTTGCGCAGACCCGCCCGTCCGAACACCGCGAGGTCGTACGCGGAGGACACCTGGCCGGGGGCGTCGTACCCGTCCGGGGACAGCACGCGCGTGTCCAGGGCGCCCAGCGAGCGGGCCTTGTCCTGCATCCGGGCGGCCGTGGTGCGCCAGCCGCCGTTGAGCGCGGCCAGGACGTGCACGGCGTCGTTGCCGGAGTTGAGGAACACTCCCCGCCACAGGTCGGAGACCTGGTACGACTGCCCTTCGGCGACTCCCACCAGGCTGCTGCCGGCCCCGATCCCGGCCAGCTCGGTCTCGGTGACCCGGTGCCGGACGCCGCCGGGCAGGACCGGCAGCACCGTGAGGGCGAACAGGGTCTTCAGGGTGCTCGCGGGAGGCAGCCTGCGGTGCGCGTCCGACGCGGCGAGCACGTCGCCGGTGTCGGCGTCGGCCACCAGCCACGACAGTGCGGAGACGTCCGGGACGCCGGGTGCTCCCGGGCGTGGCCGGACCTGCGTGCCGGAGCGGTACAGCAGGGCGGGCCGCGGTGGCGTCACGCGTGCTCCGCCCGCCGGGCCGGGGTCCGCGCCGACGGGAGCGGCGGACGCCGCGGGCCCGAGGACCAGGACACCCGTCACGCAGAGTGCGCGGGCCGAGGCAGCAGCCCGAGAGGAGAATCCGATTGTCATACGAGCAACGTAAGAATGAAGTGGGGTTTCCCCGCGCTGCCCGTGCCGCACATCGCGGCGCGTGCACCCGGATGCCGCATGCGACGGCGCCCCGGTCCCACCGAGCGGCTCGCGCCGCGCGCCGCACCGCGTCCTCGCGGCCGGTGTCGTCGGTCGTCGTACCGGCCCCCTCCGCCGCGGCACATGCCGCCGGGACCCCGCGGAGCGAGGCGATCAGGCGGCCGGGAGGGTCGGCTGGACGCGGCGGACGAACGCCGCGTTGTCCGGGGTGGCGCGCATCCGCTCCAGGAGGGTGTCCAGGTTCGCCTGGCCGTCCCGGGTCCGCAGGGCGCGGCGCAGACCGTGGGAGGCGGCCAACTCGGCCGGGGAGAGCAGGAGTTCCTCGTGGCGGGTACCGGAGGCGGTGATGTCGACGGCCGGGAAGACGCGGCGCGAGGCCGGTTCGCGGTCGAGGCGCAGCTCCATGTTGCCGGTGCTCTTGAGCTCCTCGAAGAAGAAGTCGTCGGCGCGGGAGCCGGTTTCCACCAGCGCGCTGGCGACGATGGTGAGCGAGCCGCCCTCCTCGGCGGTCCGTGCGGCCCCGAAGAACCGCTTGGGGCCGATGAGCGCGGTGGCGTCGACACCGCCGCTGAGGGTGCGGCCACCGGGGGCGGCCGCGTTGTTGTGGGCCCGGCACAGCCGGGTCAGGGAGTCCAGCAGGATCACGACGTCCTCGCCCGCCTCGACGAGCCTCTTGGCCCGTTCGACGACCAGGTCGGCCAGGGCGATGTGCTGCCCGGGCGTCCGGTCGAACGTGGAGGCGTAGACCTCGCCGCTCACCGAGCGCCGCATGTCGGTGACCTCCTCCGGGCGTTCGTCGAGCAGCAGCACCATCAGCCGGGCCTCCGGGTGGTTCCCGGCGACGGCGGCGGCGAGCTGCTTGATCAGGACGGTCTTGCCGGTCTTGGGCGGTGCCACGATCAGCCCGCGCTGGCCCTTGCCGACGGGCGCGAGCAGGTCGACGACCCGTCCGGCGAGCCCGGCCGCCGGGTGTTCGAGGCGGAGCCGCTCGTGCGGGTACAGGGGCGTCAGGTCACGGAAGTGACGGCGGCCGCGCAGGGCGTCGGGCGTGCGTCCGCCGACGCGCGCCACCTCGGTCAGCGTGTGCCGGCCGTCGCGCGTCCCTTCGACGAAGTCGCCCTTGCGCAGGCCGAGTCGGCGGATCAGCGCGGCCGGGACCTGGACGTCGCCGGGGGCGGGCAGGCAGGTCCGGGCGCGCAGCTGCCCCTTCCCGCTGCCGTCGACGTCGAGGACGCCGCTGACGAGCTGGGCGGGGGGCTGCTGCCGGACAGGGGGGTGCTCGAGTGTGGTGGTCATGGTGGTCTGTCCTTTCGGGGACGGAAGGCACGGGGCATGCGAGGGAAGGGGGTGGATCCGCGAGGGGAGGGCGGTGTACGCGCGCCTTCGGCGGTGGGAAGCAGGACCTCGGACGCGGCCGAACCGCCGTTCACGAGGTTTCCGCGGAAGAGCCGGCGCACCGGCCGGGACCGGCGGGCGCAACAGCGATCTGGGAGAGGAACCGCACCGGCGCCCCGAAAAGGAGGGGGCGTACACAGGTGCTGTGGGGGAGCGTAGCACTCGCCTGCCGTCGTGGCGAGGAGAACCGTGTCTCCACCCGCCTCAACACGGGGTCGGCCCCCGTTGTTCCCGGGGCGTTCCCCCCTCTTGGTCCGGACCGTGATGTCATCGATCGGTACCAGATGTCCCCAGACCATAACGATCCTGGACGACAAGGGACTTGGCCTCCGGCACTGCACTATCTTCACGTCATGTCCACGCCGCCCACGCCTCCGCAGGAACCCGAGCAGCCGTCCGGGGCGCCGGCTCCTCCGAGCGCGTACCCGTATCCGAATCCGCAGTCGCCGGGCCCGGGAGCGGCGGGGAGTTTCCCGCCGCCGGCCGCGCCCGTGCCGGGCCAGCAGAACTTCTACGCCACTCCGACCCTGGTCGGTCAGCCGGGCCCGCCCGGGGGACCGGGGCAGCCGGCGGCCGGTTATCCGTACGGTCAGCAGGGTCCGTATCCGACCGTTCCGCCACCGCCGTCCGGTGGCGGCGGGGCGGGGCGGGCGGTGCTGTGGGTGGCCGTGGGCGCGGTCGTCGCCTCGGCGGCCTGGGCGGCGGGTGTCTTCCTGACCGGCGGGAAGGGCGCCGACGCGGACCTGCGCGGCTACACGGCGCCGGCGAACCTCTGCTCCAGCACCGACTACTCCTCCTTCGAGACTGAGTACCCGGACAACGACGGCACACCGACGCACAACTCCCTCAAGGACACCGCCCTCGAAGAGAGCTACTGCAGCATCAACCTGAAGAAGACCGGGTCGAGCTACGCCGACGCCTACCTCTCCACCCAGGTGGACCTGCACAAGGAGACCGATCCGGGGCCGGAGTTCACGGCCATGTGGAAGAACTACCAGGAGAGGTACCCCGGTTACGACGTGGAGACCGTCGAGAACATCGGGGAGGAGGCCTACCTGGTCAGCGAGGACACCACCAGCGGCACCACCAGCGGCTCGCTCTACGCCACGCTCGCCGTCCGGGACGGCTGGACGACGTACACGATGAGCTACAGCACCTACCTCTCCTCCTACGACGAGGACAAGGACCCGCCGTCGCTCGAGCAGGTGACCGACTGGCTGAAGGCGGACTCGAAGACCACGCTGGACCAGATCAAGGACTGACGCGCGGGACGCGCGGTGGCCGGCGCACGGGGTTCGCCCCGCGTGCCGGCCACCGGTGCGTTCAGCGGGTGCGCGCCTCGGCCTCCTTGGCGATCTGTTCGAACCGCGCCCCCATCGCCTCGGCCAGCGCCCGGGCGCCCGACAGGGGCCGCACCATCACCGTCAGCCGGTCGATGAGCCCGTCCTCGTCCACGTGGATGAAGTCGCAGCCGCTCAGCTCCCGCCCGCCGACGCGCGCGGTGAAGACCAGCGCGTGGTCGCGGCCGTCCGCCCCGGCGAGTTCCCCCTCGTACCGGAAGTCCTCGAAGACCTGCGCCACCGCGCGCAGGATCGCCGCGGTGATCGCCTTGCCGGGGTAGGGCTTGAACACGACCGGGCTGGTGAACACGACGTCCTCGGCGAGCAGGGCCTCCACCGCGTCGAGGTCGCCGGCCTCGACCGCCTCTCGGAACGCGCGCATCCGATCACCTCATAGTCAAATAGTTGTCTAGGTGCGGATGAGAATAATCACCTGCTGTTACCGTGTCCACATGTCGCTCAAGTACGCCGTCCTGGCGGCCCTCCTGGAGGGCGAGGCCTCGGGCTACGAACTGTCCAAGGTCTTCGACGTCTCCCTCGCGAACTTCTGGCCCGCGACCCCGCAGCAGCTCTACCGCGAGCTGGAGCGCCTCGCGCAGGACGGCCTGGTCACGGCACGCCTCGTGCGGCAGGAACGCCGGCCCGACAAGCGGATGTTCACCCTCACCGAGGCCGGCCGTGAGGACCTGCGCGCCTTCGCCGCCGCACCGCCGCGCCGGCCCGCCGCCGTCCGGGACGAACTCCTCATCAAGGTCCAGGCGATGGACGGCGTCGGCGTCGACCCCGGAACGACCCGCGCGCAGATCGAGGAACGGACGGTCTGGGCGCGCGCCAAGCTCGACCGCTACCTGCGGGTGCGCGAACGGCTCCTCGCCGGGCGCACCGAGGAGGAGTTCCTGCGCGAGGCCGACCGGATCGGCCCCTACCTGACGCTGATGGCCGGCATCGCCTTCGAGGAGGAGAACCTGCGCTGGTGCGAGCGGGTCCTGGTGCACCTCCGGCGCCGTACCGCCGTAGGCTGACGCCGATGTTCAGCCCCGAAGGCCCCACGCTGCGCGAACTCGCCGTCCAGGCGCTGTCGTCCGTCGAGCACGGCTACGACCTCCTCGCGCCGAAGTTCGACCACACGCCGTTCCGCACCCCCGCCCCCGTCCTCGACGCGGTCACGTCGGCCCTGCGCCGCACCGGTCCCTACGGCGACGGCCTCGACCTGTGCTGCGGCACCGGCGCCGGCGTCGACGCGCTGGCCACGCTCTGCCACGACAGCGTCACCGGGGTCGACTTCAGCGCCGGCATGCTCGACGTCGCCCGCGGGCGGGCCCGGCCGCCGCGGCCGCGGGTGTCCTGGGTGCGGGCGGACGCGCGCGCCCTGCCGTTCACGGACGCCTTCGACCTCGTCGTCAGCTTCGGTGCGTTCGGGCACTTCCTGCCCGGGGAACTGCCCGGCCTGTTCGCCCAGGTGCACGGTGCGCTGCGGCCGGGCGGCCGGTTCGCGTTCCCGGTGCTCGCGCCGCCCCGGCCGTCCTCCCCCGCGTTCTGGACGCTGCTCGGCTTCGACGCGGTGATGCGGGTCCGCAACGCCGTGTGGCGCCCCCCGTTCGTGATGTACTACCGGGCCTTCCGGCTGGGCGAGGTCCGCCGGGAGCTGGAGCGCGCCGGGTTCCGGGTGGACCTGCGCGCCCTGCCCGAGTTCGGGACGCGGGACGACGGCAGTCCACGGGCCCGGCTGGTCGAGGCGCGCCGGCCGCGTTGAGGCGGATGCGTCGAGGCGGGCGGACGCGGTCCGGGTCAGCGGGCCGCCGGCAGGGTGAACGTGTACACCAGTGCCTCCTGGCGCGTCCTCACCACCAGGTCGGTGATCTCCAGCGGCCGGGCGTACTGGTCGTGCACGTACCGGGTCACCCGCATCGACGCGGCGTCGTCCGGACGGGTGATGGCGTCCCGGTGGTGCAGGGTCAGCCCGGCGCGCCGCATCCAGTCGTAGACGCGCCGGAGCTGTGGGGAGGCGGTGGTGCCGGTACCGGTGCCGGTGGTGTCGGTGCGGTCGCGGTAGCGGGCGAGTTCCTCGACCTCCGCGAGGGCCACCGTCGAGAAGGAGGTCACGGCCGTGCGCAGGGCGCGTCCGTCGGCGTCCGTCGACTCGTAGCGGTGGACCAGCGTCGGCCGGTGCGGGGCGAGGTCCAGCGCGGTGGCGTGCCCGGGCGGGGGCGGCTCCCAGCTCAGCGCCGTGCGGTCCGCCGCGCAGGAGTCGTCCGCGGCCCGGGAACCGACGGGGAAGGCGAGCCAGGCCGGGTCGGCGACCGGCGCTCCCGGCAGGACGGCGTGGCTGCCGCGCCGGTCGGTGGCGACCTGTCCGTCGCGGCGCAGCACCTCCAGAGCCTGCCGGACGGTCACCCGGCTGACCCCGAAGTGCTCCGCCAACCGCCGTTCGGCGGGCAGGCGTTCACCGGGCGGGATGGTGCCGTCGCGCAGCTCGCCGAGCAACTCCTTCGCTATCCGCCGGTAGAGGGGCTGATCGTGGGGGATGGTGCGGGCCATGCCGCGCGCCTCCTGTGGTGACGTGCCGTGCGGGCTTGTGCGCCACCAGATCTAGCATTGGTCTAAACCACCAGGGAAGGGCGGGCGGCCCGAACGGCCGAAACCGGACCGCCCGCCGCCCCCTCACAGCGCGCTGTACACGGCCTCCACCAGCGCCGTCTTCCGCGGATCATCCACGATGTGGGGCCCCATGCGGTTCATCACGTAGCCCAGCGACAGCCCGGCCTCCGGGTCGGCGAGACCGCACGAGCCGCCGAAGCCGTCGTGTCCGAAAGCCCGCGGGTTGGGTCCGTAGGAGCCGTTCGGGCCGCTCAGCCACAGGCCGAGCCCGATCTCCGTGTCCCGGGCGAGGCCGGCGCCCAGCACCAGGTCCCGGCAGCTGCCCTGGCCCTCGCGCACCCGTTCGGCCGCCTCGGGGGACAGGACGCGCCGGCCGCCGGGGGAGCCGCCCGCCAGCACGCCGTACAGGGCGGCGACCGCCCGCGCGGTGCCGTGGCCGTTCGCGGCCGGGATCTCCGCGGCCCGCCAGGCGGGGGTGTTCGCCTCTTCGGCGCCCGCCGGGGGATTGGCCAGCGCGGCGACGGCCGTGGGCGTCAACCGGCTGAAGAGGGCGGCCTGTTCGCCGCTCGACGCGGCGGGCGGGTGCACCAGCTCCGCCGCCCGCCCGGCCTCCCCCTCCGGCAGTCCGATGGTGAAGTCGATCCCCAGCGGCCCCGTCACCTCACGCTCCAGGAAGGCGCCCGGCAGCAGCCCCGTGACGCGCCGCACGACCTCGCCGACCAGGAAGCCGTAGGTGAGCGTGTGGTAGCCGGACCGGGTGCCCGGTTCCCACCAGGGCTCCGTCGCCGCGAGACGGGCGGTGGTCAGCTCCCAGTCGTAGAGCTGCTCCAGCGTGTGCGGCTCGCGCAGCCCCGGCAGTCCGGCGCGGTGCGACAGCAGGTGCCGGACGAGGACGCCCTCCTTGCCCGCCGCGGCGAACTCCGGCCAGTACGCGGCGACCGGGGCGTCGAGGTCGATCAGCCCCCGGTCGGCCAGGAGGTGCGCGCACAGCGCGGTCGGTCCCTTCGACGTCGACCACACGTTGACCAGCGTGTCCCGCTCCCACGCGCGCGTGCGCGCCCGGTCGGCCCAGCCGCCCCACAGGTCGGCCACGGTCTCGCCGCCGACCGTGACGGTCACGGCGGCACCCAGTTCACCCCGCTTCCGGAAGTTCTCCTCGAACGCGGTGCGCACCGCCGCGAAACGCTCGTCGCAGTGGCCGTGCACCTCGGGCACGTGCTCGGTCATGGGCCCTCCCTGATCCGCCGGGATCCCGGACCGCAGCCCCGCGGCCCGGAACCCCCTGAACATACCGACTGGTCGGACGGGAAGGAAGGCGGCGGTCAGGGCCTCACGCGTACGACCGCAGCCAGCGAACCTTGGCGGCCTCGTGGTACGGGCCCCCGCCCTCGTGGTCGTTGAAGTCGTACACCTCGATCGTCCGGTCCTCGTGCGCCCACGCGTTGAAGGCCGCGAACACCGTCGACGGCGGGCACGTCTGGTCCTCCAGGGCCACCGAGAACAGGGCCGGTGCCGAGCCGCGGGACGCGAAGTGCACGCCGTCGAAGTAGGACAGGGTACGCAGCGCGTCCTGCGTGCGGCCGCGGTGCGTCTTGAGGAACAGCCCCACCTCCCGGTACGGGTGACGGTCCGTCAGCGTCGTCGCGCGCGGGAAGTCGCACAGGAACGGCACGTCCGGCGCGACCGCCACCAGGTCCGGCACCAGACCGCCCACGGCGATCGTGATGCCGCCGCCCTGGCTCGCGCCGAGCGCCACGGTCCGCGTCGCGTCCGTCAGCGGGTGCGAACGGGCCGCCTCGACGGCACGCACCGCGTCGGTGAACACCCGGCGGTAGTAGTAGTTCTCGGGAGCGTCGATGCCCCGGGTCATGAAACCGGGGAACGCCGGCCCGGCGCCCACCGGATCGGCGGTACCGCCGCCGCCACCCCAGGCGCTGCCCTGCCCGCGGGTGTCCATGATGAAGTGCGCACGCCCCGTCGACGCCCACAGCAGGTGCTCGTGGGGCAGGCCGCGGCCCCCGCCGTAGCCGACGAACTCCACGACCAGCGGCACCGGTTCCTCCGTCGCCGCGGGCAGGGTCAGCCAGCCCTTGACCGGCTGGCCGCCGTACCCGGCGAACGTCACGTCGAACACCCGCACCGTCGCCAGCCCCGTGTCGACCGGCTCGAAGCGGGCGTCCAGGTCGTGCTCGCGGGCCTCCTGGAGGGTCCTGGACCAGAACGTGTCGAAGTCCTCCGGCTCGGCGGATCCGCTGCGGTACTCGTGGAGTTCCTCCAGGGACAGGTCGAACAGGGCCATGAGCAACCGCCTTGTGATGAGTGGCCGTACGGATGATCACACCGTACGTGGGTGGTGGTAGCGCTTACTAGCCCCCGGGACCAGGCACGATGCCGTCCCGGCCGCCGCCCTCAGGCGCTGCGCCGGCTCCACTCGGGCCCCGTGCGCGCCCACTCCCGGTCCCACTCCGCCAGCCGGTGCCGCAGTGCCACCCAGCGCACGACCGCGTGCCCGAGGAGCACCGCGGCGGCCGAGCCGCCCGCCGTGGCGACCCCCAGCGTCAGCGTGTGCTGCCACACCGTCGTGTCGTCGGGCGGCGGCGGGACGCTCCGGCCCCGGGCGTCGAACCACAGGTCGACCCGGTCTCCCCGGTGGGTCCCGGCGGGCACGAGCGCGATGGTCGTCCGCGGGCCCGTGCCGGGCTCCGTCCAGCGCACCGCGATCCGCAGGCGCTGCTCCCGGACGCCCTCCGCCGTCGGCAGCGTGTCCGGCGGCCGGCCCACGACCTCGGCCCGCACCCGGTGCCGCTCGGCCCGCTGCTCGGCCGCCACCGCCCGCGCGTCCTCGTGGGCCCACCGGCCGGCGAGCGCCCCGGCGAGGGGCGCGCCGATCAGGACGAGCACCGCGACCACCAGCGCCGTCCACGCCTCCACGACGTCCGAACGGCGCCGCAGGGGGTTGTGCCGCCGGTGCCCGTCGAGCATCCTGCTGCGCATGCCGACCTCCTCGCCGTCACGCGGACGAGTGCCCACGGGGGATGGACACCCCTACAGGAGGAATCGTTTCACCTTCGCGGCGGGCCGGAGATGTCGAAGCCGGCGGCGCCCCGGCCGGAGGCGCCGGACACCGGCCCGGGACCGGGAGAGGAGGGGGCCGGCGCCGCCCGCCCCCTCCTCGGGGAGCCGGTCACCGGGGACCGTCAGCCGAAGCGCTCGATCCGGATCCGGTCCACCGGCTGCCCCGCCGCCACCAGCAGCCGTGAAGCGTGCTCGGCGAACCCGTTGGACCCGCAGACGTACGCCTCCCAGCCGCCCTCCGGCCGCTCCGCGAACAGCGGCGCCAGACGGTCGGCCGTGAGCCGGCCCACGGGCGTGCCCGCCGGTGCGCTCCGCGTGAACACGGGCGTCGTCTCCGCGCCGTACTCGCGCGCGTAGATCAGTTCCTCGGGGCCGCGCGCGGACACCAGCAGCCGCAGCGGCACCGTCAGACGGCGGGCCCGGTGATGGCGCACCATCGACATCAGCGGCACGACCCCGGAGCCGGCGCCGACCAGCAGCGCGGGCCGGTCGCCGGGCCAGGCGAAGAAGCCGCTCAGCGGACCCCGGACCTCGATCGCGTCGCCGGGCGCCGCCACGGTGTGGAACCAGCCGGACACCTCGCCGCCGTCGACGTGGTCCAGGGTCAGCTCGATGTGCCCGGTGTCGTCGGGCGCCGAGGCGATCGAGTAGTGCCGCTGGGCGAGATAACCGTCCCGGGCCCGGAGCCGCACCATCAGGTGCTGCCCCGGCAGGTGCCCCTCCCAGTCGGGCACCGCGAGGCGGAAGGTGGCCGCGTACGGCGTCTCGCGGCGGATCTCCGTGATCGTGGCCGTCTGCCACACCGAGGCGGCCCGCTCGCTGACGGCGATGCGGTCGGGCACCGCGAACCGGGTCGGCGGAGTGAAGGTCTCAGTCACCGGAGTACCTCTGCTCCTCCCAGGGGTTGCCCCGCGCGTGATAGCCGTTCCGCTCCCAGAAACCCGGCTCGTCGTGGTCCAGGAGGCGCAGCCCGGCGATCCACTTGGCGCTCTTCCAGAAGTACAGGTGCGGCACCAGCAGCCGCGCCGGGCCGCCGTGCTCGGGGGAGAGCGGCTGCCCGCCGTACTCGAAGGCGATCCACGCCCGGCCGCCGGTGAGGTCGGCGAGGGGCAGATTCGCGGTGTACCCGGTGTGCGAGTACGCGACGGCGTGGGTCGCGGACGCCCGCGGCCGGACCGCGTCCAGGAAGGCGTCCAGCGACACGCCCCCGAACCGCACCCCGAACTTCGACCAGCCGGTGACGCAGTGGATGTCGCCCTCGTAGGCGGAGGCGGGCAGCGCGTGCGCCTGCTCCCAGTCCCAGGTGCGGGGCGCGTCCACCAGCCCGTCGATGCGCAGGCTCCAGTCGGCGGGCGCGATGCCGGGCGTGACCTCGGCGGACAGGACGGGCCACTCGTCGCGCGCGTCGTACTGGCCCGGGGGCAGGCCGGGGTTGTCGACGCGCGGGCGTCCGGTGAAGCCTCGGGTGACGTTCATGGGGTTCCAGCGTGAGGACGGCGGTTGCTTACGCATTCAACCGTAAGGGCAAGTCAGCCGTGCTCCGACCCCGTCCGGCCGTCGATCGTCAACGGCGTGTGAACACCG
Organism: Streptomyces sp. NPDC017202; assembly: GCF_044331705.1. NCBI lineage: Bacteria > Bacillati > Actinomycetota > Actinomycetes > Kitasatosporales > Streptomycetaceae > Streptomyces > Streptomyces sp. NPDC017202. The sequence continues at coordinate 93,974 of NZ_JBIRNP010000024.1, forward strand.
CGGCGCCCGGGGAATAGCCGTCCCGCGTTTCCCCTTGCACGAGTCGTTCCGTGCCGGATCGCGGTCCAGGGGTCCGGCGGTCCGGCGGCAGCGAAGGAGAGTGGGAACCATGCCGAAGGCGTACGCCTTCACGCGCCACGGCGGCGCGGAGACCGAGGCGCCTCTCGACGGGGACCGGCCCGGTCCTGGCCCCGGCCGGGCACCCGCCGCGGCGCCCACGGGCGCGGTCCCCGTCGTCCGGGAGCGGTGCCCGGGCCACCGGCGTCCCGCCGGCGGCGCCGAGCGCGCCGTCCCCGCCGTCCCCGTCGTTCCCGCCGTCCCGGGGGACGAGGCCACCGCGGGGACCGACCGGACGGAGCGGATCACCGTGGGCGCCCCGCCCGAGGACGCGGAGCGGCTCGGCGGCACCCGCGTGGCCCGCGAAACGGCGGTCCTGCGCGTGTTCACCGGCCTCACCGGCCTCACCGGCCTCACCGGCCTCACCGGCCTCACCGGCCTCACCGGCCTCACCGGCCTCACCGGCCGAGGCGCGCCGGACCCGCGTGCCCGCCGGGCCGGCCCGCCGGAGCGGGCGTGCCGGGCCCCGCGCGAGGTCGAGGACGGTCACGCCGGCCGCGCGGCCGTGAGCGTGATCGGCGCGGCCGTATGAGCCGGAGCGCGTCCCGGCACGTCCTGGACAACCCCGCCCTCGCCTCCCTCACCGGCCCGCACTCCCGGTTCGCCGAGCGCCACGGCCGGGTCCTGCGCTATCCCGTCGACGTGTCGCCCTGGTTTGCCCTGCCCGACGACCCGGACGCCGACGACTGGGCGGACCTGGCGGCGCTGGCCGGCCCCGGCGGGGAGGTCCCGCTGCTCGGCTTCCACGGGGACGTGCCGGCCGGCTGGGAGACCACCCAGCGCATCGAGGGCGTGCAGTTCGTCGACGACGGGCTGGCCGCCGCGCCGGACGCCCAGGCGGTCCGTCTCGGTCCCGCCGACGTCCCCGAGATGCTCGACCTCGTGGCCCGCACCCGGCCCGGCCCCTTCGAGCGCCGCACCGTCGAACTCGGCACCTATCTCGGCATCTACCGCGAGGGCACGCTCGTCGCCATGGCGGGCGAGCGCCTGCACCCGCCGGGCTGGACCGAGATCAGCGCCGTCTGCACCGACCCCGCCGTCCGGGGGCAGCGCCTCGCCACCCGGCTGATCCTGGCCGTCGCCCACGGCATCCGCGAACGCGGCGAGACCCCGTTCCTCCACACCGGCGCCGCCAACACCGGTGCCGTCCGCCTCTACGAGTCCCTCGGGTTCCGCCTGCGCCGCAGGACGGCGTTCCTGGCGGCACGGGCCCCCGAACGGGATGCGGCGCCGGCGGCGTAGTCGAGCCGGGGAGCGGAGCCGGGGGAGCGGGGCCGGTGCGGAGTCAGCCTTCGCCCGGCGCCCCGCCGCCGCCCCCGGACCGACCCCACGCGTTGTACCGCGCCAGGTACTCCGCGAACCGCTCCAGATCGTCCTCCGGCCACCCGGCGAGCCGTTCACGGAAGGCCGCGCGGCGGCTCTCGGTGACCTGGGCGAGGATGGCGCGGCCCGCGTCGGTGAGGTGCAGGACGTGCACGCGATGGTCCGCGGGGTCACGGCGCCGTTCGATCAGCCCGGCCCGTTCCAGCGCGGAGACCTGGCGGCTGACGGTGGACTTGTCCAGGGCGTAGTGCGCGGCCAGGTCGGTGGCCCGGCGGCCGCCGCTGTCCTCCAGGTGACCGAGCAGCGTGTACGACACCAGGGACAGCTCGGGATGCAGCCGGCCGGCCGAGGCGCGGGCCCGCCGGGCGAAGGCCGTCATCTCGCGCTGGATGGTCTCCACCGCCTCGTCTGCGTCCACCCGGTCTCCCTCACCCTTCCCTCGGCCACCTCGTTGCACCGTACAACTTGACGCGGGGGTGCGCAGGCGCGGGCCGATCGGCGGTTCCCCGGGCGGCAGTTCGGATAAGGTGGCCGACGGCCGCGGACGCCTCCGGCCACGAGCGACCGAGGAGGTGGGACCCATCACCGCAGTGTCAGGTCGGGTGCTCTCCCCCCGGAACGGCGTGGACCGCCGCCGGGCGACCGCGAGAGCGCCCTTCGGCTTCCGAAAGGCTCTCGGCTTCCATGCCCCCTCTTTCCTCCTCCGCTCCCTCGTCGCCCTCTGCCGGCTCTCCCGTCCCCTCGTCGTACCCGTCCCGTGACGCCGTCGTCGTGGCGCTGCGCGCCGCCGGCTGCGTGTTCGCCGAGGACGAGGCGGAGCTGATCCTCGCCACCGCCCGCACCCCCCGCGAACTCGCCGCCATGGTGGAGCGCCGCGTGGCCGGTCTGCCCCTCGAACTCGTCGTCGGCTGGGCCGAGTTCCTCGGCCGGCGCGTCGTCGTCGAACCGGGTGTCTTCGTGCCCCGCCGCCGCACCGAGTTCCTCGTCGGCCAGGCTCTGGCCGGGGCCCCGCACGCGTCCGTCGTCGTGGACCTGTGCTGCGGCTCGGGGGCGGTCGGCGCCGCCCTCGCCTCGGCGCTCGGCGGGGTCGAGCTGCACGCCGCCGACATCGACCCGGCCGCCGTGCGGTGCGCCCGCCGCAACGTCGCCGCCCTCGGCGGGCACGTCCACGCCGGTGACCTGTTCGACGCGCTCCCCGCCGGACTGCGCGGCCGCGTCGACATCCTGGCGGCGAACGTGCCGTACGTCCCCACCGGGGACGTCCCCCTGCTGCCGGCGGAGGCCCGTGACCACGAGCCCCTCACCGCCCTCGACGGCGGCGCCGACGGACTCGACGTGCTGCGCCGGGTCGCCGGTGAGGCGGCCGACTGGCTCGCGCCCGGGGGCTGCGTCCTCGTCGAGACGAGCGAACGCCAGGCGGCGGACGCCGTCGAGGCGTTCCGGCGGGGCGGTCTCACGGCACGTCCGGCCGTCGACGAGGAGCTGTACGCCCACGTGGTGATCGGGACCAGGGAGTAAGGGAGGGCGGGGGCGGGGTCAGGTCGCGGCGCCGCTGCCCTCGGGTCCGGGGGAGCGGTCGTCGCGGTCCCGGGGCCCGTGCCCCGGCGGGCCGGAGTGCTGCTCCCGGTGGTCCCGGTGGTCCATGTCGTCGAACGTGCCGGACAGGACCCGGTCGGCCGTCCGTTCCGCGTCGTCCCCGTCACCGGTACGGGAGCCGGTGACGTACACCGTGTCGCCCTTTCTCAGGGTGCCCGTGCCCGTGCTCGTCCCGGAGCCGCCGCCGGCGCGGACGCGGGTGTCGTCGTTCACCGTCCACGTCCAGGAGGTGCCGTCCTCGCTCCTGACGGTGATCCGGTTGCCGTCCGTCCTCCCGACGGTGCCGCGCTGCCACACGCGGACGACCCACTCGCCGGAGTCGCCGTCCTTGACGGTCGCCTCGCCGTGCACCGCCTCCCCGCCGAGGCCGGACCACGGTCCGCCGTGCCCGTGCCGGAACCCGTCGGGCGACCGGGACGCCGACGGGGTCCCGCCCGGTGCGCCGTCCGACGCGCCACCGGACGTCGCCGCGTACGCGACGGTGCCGCCCAGGGCCAGGACCGCGACGGCCGTCGCCGCGGCCACCGTCCGGCCCCGGCCGGACAGCCGTCGCCGACGGACCCGTGGCGAGGCGCTTTTCCGTTCCCCGCCGGGTCCCGGGAACACCTCGGCCTCTTCCGGATCGACCGTCACGGTCCACTCTCCTCGGTCCGACCGACCACCCCTCCCTGTGATTGTCGGAGGCGCGCGGTAAGGAAGGGGTAACAAAAACCTGTGAATCGGGGCGTACGGCGTCACCGTGCCCGTGCGCGCGCCACGAGCAGGGCCACGTCGTCGTGGTTGTCGGGGTGGTGCAGCTCCCGCAGCAGCAGGTCGCACAACTCCTCCAGCGGGCGGGCCGGGTCGTCGAGGAGCGTCAGCAGCAGTTCCAGGCGCTCGTCGAGGGAGTGCGTGCGCGTCTCCACCAGCCCGTCGGTGTACAGCACGAGCTGGTCGCCGGGGCCGAAGTCGACGTCGGTCGACGAGAAGGCCACCCCGCCCACCCCGAGCGGTGCGCCGGTGGGCAGGTCGAGCAGCTCCGGCGGGTGTCCCTCCCGTACGCGGGCGGGCGGCAGGTGCCCGGCGTTGGCGATCCGGCACCGTCCGAGGCGCGGGTCGTGGACGACGTACAGGCAGGTCGCTATGAAGTGGTCCAGGCCCGAGGTGATCCGGTCGAGGTGCTCGAGGAGCACCGCCGGATCGAGATCGAGGGCGGCGAGCGTGGTGGTGGCGGTGCGCAGCCTGCCCATCGTGGCGGCGGCGTCGATGCCACTGCCCATGACGTCACCGACGACCAGGGCGGTCTTGCCGTCCGCCAGGGGGATGACGTCGAACCAGTCGCCGCCCACCTCGGTGGTCGCGCCGGCCGGCTGGTAGCGCGAGGCCACCTCCAGGCCACCGGTCACCGGCGGATGGCTCGGCAGCAGGCTGCGCTGGAGGGTGAGCGCGGTGCCACGGGCGTTCTGGTACCAGCGGGCGTTGTCGATCTGCACGGCCGCACGGGCGGCCAGTTCCCGGGCGAGCAGCACGTCGTCGCGGCCGAACGGCAGCGGATTGCGGGTCCGCTTCAGGTCGAGGGCGCCCAGCACCTCGCCGCGCGCGATGAGCGGCACCGCGAGATAGGAGTGGACGCCCGCCCGCGCCAGGAGTCCGGCGGCCTCCGGGGAGCGGGCGATGCGCACCAGGTCCTCGTCCTCGACCTGCGCCACCATGACCGGCCGGCCGGTGCGCACGCACTCGGTGACCAGCCGCTCGGGTGCGTAACGGGCGGTCCCGCCGGGCGGATCGGCCGCGCTCAGGGCGTCCGGCGCGTCGGCGGCGCGGACGGCCAGGGCGCGGATCACGGCGGGCTCCGAAGGCCCCAGGCTGGTGCGCCGGCCCGCCACGACCGCGTCGAGCAGGTCCACGGCGGCGACGTCGGCCAGCTCCGGCACGGCCACGTCGGCCAGCTCCTCGGCGGTGCGTTCCAGGTCCAGCGTGGTGCCGATGCGGGCCGAGGCGTCGGCGATCAGGGCGAGGCGGCGGCGCGCGGCCTCGGTCTCGATGCCGGCGCGGTAGCGGTCGGTGACGTCGACGACGGAGAGGGCGACGCCCAGCACGGTGTCGCGGGCGTCCTCCAGCCGGTACAGCGACACGGACAGGGCGTGGTCCTGGCCGGGGGCCGCGGGGGTGCGCCCGATCGTCGGCCTGTCGACGATCGGCACCCCCGTCCGCAGCACCTCGCGGGCCGCCGACTCCAGGGCGTCGGCGTCCAGCAGCGGGAGCACGTCGCGGACGGTCCGGCCGAGGTGCTCCCCGGCGGGGACGCCGTCGATGCGCTCCAGCGCCGGGTTGACCGACACGTACCGCAGCCGGGTGTCGAGCACGGCGAGGCCGATGGGGGACTGGGCGACCATGCGCGTCGACAGGGCCACGTCCCGCTCCAGGCGGCGCACCGTGGAGTGGTCGGCGGCCAGACCGAGGGCGTAGACGTCCCCGTGGACGTCGACGAGCCGCATGTTGCGGAACTCCACGAGGCGCGTGCTGCCGTCCTTGCGCCGGACGGGGAAGGCGCCCTCCCAGCTGCGGCCGGTCGCCATGACGTCGGTGAACAGCTTCACGACCAGTTCGACGTGCTCCTCGTGGACCATCACGTGGGCCGCGTAGCGTCCCAGCGCCTCCGCGGCCGGGTAGCCGAACAGCTCCTCGGCCTGCGGGCTCCACAGCACGATGCGGCCCTCGGCGTCCAGCACGACCGAGGCCACGTTGAGCACGTCCAGCAGGCCGCTGGGCCCCGTCGGGCCACCGGCCCCGGCCGCGGCCGATCCGGCTGTACTCATGCCACGCACCGCCTCCGTACGTCGACGCGGCACGTCGTCCCCCGTGCCGACTCCCCCGGTTCTGCCGCGACGAACCGTTTTCTCCCACGCCTGGGACACCGTTCCCATGCTCCTCCAGTACGGCGGCGCGCGCCGTTCTCCTCATGGTCCACGCCGGTCCATTCGATTGGTCTGTACATGACTACCAAAGTTGGCCACACTGTCCGCCGAGCGCGCACCCCACCCCCCCCCGTCAGAGGAGACCCATGCCCCTGCGCCCCGCCCGCGGACGCCGTCACACCCTGCGCACCGCCCTGATCGCCCTGGCCACGGCCACCGCCGCGGCACTCGGCGCCGCCCCGCCCGCCGCGGCCGCCGACACCTGGACCGAGGTCGGCTCCGACCGTGCCGACCCGCTGACCGAGAGCCAGGGCCTGGCCTCGGTCGAGGTCCCCGCGAACAGCGCCAACCGCTACACCGGCATCGGGACCATCCCGTTCGGGGTGAGCGTCCGCGGCTGGAACCACGTCGGCGACCCCGACACCTCCTACGACGGCCACTACATCGAGCCCTACCAGCGGGACTCCGGCACCTCGAAGATGTACCGCGTGCAGGCGCCGGGCGGCGCCTGGTCGGAGTACGTGCACGCGCTCGGTCCCGGCGAGGCCCTGAACAACTCCTGGGTGGCCGTCACGCCGGGCGGCCAGTGGATGCTCACCGGGGAGTGGGGCACCATGACCCGGCTGATCGTGCTGCCGACCCCCGGCGTCAACCCGGCCACCTCGCCCTCGGCCGACCTGCCGCAGGCCTCCACGGTCCACCTCGACCACGCGGTGCGCGACGTCCAGGGCTGCGACTTCACCGGCCCGACCACACTGCTGTGCTCCTCCGACGACCCGGCGGGCACCCTCTTCGGCATGACCAAGCCGCTGCTCCAGATCGACCTGTCGGCCGAGCCGGGTGGCTCCGGTGACGTGAACGGCCATGTCACCGCCCTGCGCCAGGTGCCGTTGCGCAGCTCCTGCTCGGGCTCCTTCGAGACCGAGGGGATCGACTACGACCGGCGCACCGGCACCCTGCGGGTGATCGTCGTCTCGCCCGGCTTCTGCGTGCTGACGGACAGCAGGACCTACCGCTTCACGCGATGACGTCCGCCCGGGGCGCGGGGCGTCGCCCGGCTCCCCGGCGCGCGGTGTGGTCGGGCCCCGGGCGGGCCGGTCAGGTGGTGCCCGCCCGGGGAAGTGGTGCTTTTCTTGGGATGTGGCGCGGTTCGCGGGGAACCCGCGACATCGCGCCACCGCCACGAGAGGAGCGATCACGATGGACCGCGAGCGATCCCATCCGGAGTCCGTCAGCCTCGAGATCAGCGACTGCAGCAAGGAGGACGCGCGGATCGTGTTCGACACGCTGTGCGCCTGCTTCGAGTCCGACCGCTGTGCCGACGACGTGCCCGAACAGGTCGACGAGACCCGTCCGATGGTGTGGCTCGGCACCTTCGAGGTCAGCGACGTGCAGGACTGCGCCCGCCCGGCCCGGCTGTCGTCGTCGGTCACGGCCGACGTCCAGGGCGGCTACTGGGCGATCGAGCGGTTCCGCACGACGCTGGACTCCATGTTCCGGGTCAAGGACCTGTCCTCCGCCTCCGGCGACCAGGAGACGGAGCTGCACCTGCTGCTCGAGAGCCGGTGACCTGCCCGACCGGCGACGCCGGAAGCGGGTGACGTGAGAAAGGCGACTCCGAGGCCATTGTGCAACTAGTTGCACAACCCGTGCGCGGTCCTCTACAACTACAGGGGCACGACACCGCGCACGGAGGGCCCCGATGAGCCGATACCCGCACCTGCTGAGCCCGCTCGACCTGGGCTTCACCACCCTGCCCAACCGCGTCCTCATGGGCTCGATGCACGTGGGCCTGGAGGAGGCCGAGAACGGCTTCGCGCGCATGGCGGAGTTCTACGCCGCCCGCGCGCGCGGCGGGGTGGGCCTGATCGTCACCGGCGGCATCGCCCCCAACGACGAGGGGCGCCCCTACGAAGGCGGTGCCAAGCTCACCACCGACGCGGAGGCCGAGCAGCACCGCACGATCACCGAGGCCGTGCACCGCGAAGGCGGTCGCATCGCCCTGCAGATCCTGCACTTCGGCCGCTACGCCTACCACGAGGACCTGGTCGCGCCGAGCGCGGTTCAGGCGCCGATCAGCCCGCACGTGCCCCGCGAACTGACGGACGCCGAGGTCGAGCGGACCATCGACGACTACGCCCGCACCGCCCGCCTCGCCCGGCAGGCCGGCTACGACGGCGTCGAGATCATGGGCTCCGAGGGCTACCTCATCAACGAGTTCATCGCCCTCCAGACCAACCACCGCACCGACCGCTGGGGCGGCTCCTACGAGAACCGGACGCGCTTCCCCCTCGAGATCGTGCGACGCGTGCGCGAGGCGGTCGGCGAGGACTTCATCGTCATCTACCGCCTCTCGATGCTCGACCTGGTCCCCGGCGGCTCCACGCTGGACGAGGTCGTCACCCTCGCCAAGGCCGTCGAGGCGGCCGGGGCCACCCTCATCAACACCGGCATCGGCTGGCACGAGGCCCGCATCCCCACCATCGCCACCTCCGTGCCCCGCGGCGCCTACACCTGGGTGACCAAGAGGCTCATGGGCGAGGTCTCGATCCCGCTCGTCACCACCAACCGCATCAACACCCCCGAACTCGCCGAGCAGTTGCTCGCCGACGGCTGCGCGGACATGGTGTCGATGGCCCGCCCGATGCTCGCCGACCCCGACTTCGTCGGCAAGGCAGCTGCGGGCACGCCGGAGGCCATCAACACCTGCATCGGCTGCAACCAGGCCTGCCTCGACCACACCTTCAGCGGCCGGATCACCTCCTGCCTGGTCAACCCGCGCGCCTGCCACGAGACCGAGCTGGTGCTCGGCCCGACCCGGCGCCGCAAGAGCGTGGCGGTCGTCGGCGCCGGGCCCGCCGGCCTCGCCTGCGCGGTCTCGGCGGCCGAACGCGGCCACGCCGTCACGCTGTTCGAGGCGGCGGCCGAGATCGGCGGCCAGCTCAACGTGGCCCGCAAGGTCCCCGGCAAGCAGGAGTTCGACGAGACGCTGCGCTACTTCCGCCACCAGCTCGACGCCCACGGCGTCGACGTACGCCTCGACACCTTCGTGAACGCCGGCGACCTGACGGACTACGACGAGGTCGTGGTCGCCACCGGCGTCAGCCCGCGCACCCCCGACATCCCCGGCGTCGACCACCCGAGCGTGGTCGGCTACCTCGACGTCCTGCGCGACGGCGCCCCCGTCGGCGACCGCGTCGCGATCCTCGGCGCGGGCGGCATCGGGTTCGACGTCGCCGAGTTCCTCACCGACGGCGGCGACAAGGCGAGCGAGGACCCGGCGACGTACTTCCGGCAGTGGGGCGTCGACATGGACTACCGGGCGCCCGGCGGCCTCGCCGCCCCCGAGCGGAGCGCCCCGCCGCGCACCGTCCACCTGCTGCAGCGCAAGACCGGCAAGGTCGGCGCGGGCCTGGGCAAGACCACCGGCTGGATCCACCGCACCGAACTCAAGCACCGCGGCGTGCGCATGGTCCCCGGCGTGCGCTACGACCGCATCGACGACGCCGGCCTGCACCTCACCGTCGGCGAGCGGAGCACCGTCCTGGAGGTCGACACCATCGTGCTGTGCACGGGCCAGGACCCGCGCCGCGACCTCTACGAGGAGCTGGTCGCCGCCGGGGTGAGCGCACACCTCATCGGCGGTGCCGACGTGGCCGCCGAGCTGGACGCCAAGCGCGCCGTCAAGCAGGGCACGGAGCTGGCGGCGGCCCTGTAGGGGCAGCCCCGCCCGTCCCTAGGATGAGCCCATGTCACTCCCGCACGCGATCCTCACCGCTCTGCTCGAGAAGCCGTCGTCGGGGCTGGACCTGACCCGCCGGTTCGACAAGTCGATCGGCTACTTCTGGTCGGCGACGCACCAGCAGATCTATCGCGAGCTGGGACGGCTGGAGGCCGAGGGCTTCATCCGCGCGCTGCCCGCCGAGCAGCCGGCCCGCGGACAGCGCAAGAGCTACGAGGTCCTGCCCGCGGGCCGCGCCGAACTCCAGCGGTGGACGGCCGCGGCGCAGGACCCCAAGCCGCACCGCGACGCGCTGCTGCTGCGGCTGCGGGCCGCCGCCGTCGTCGGCACCGCGGGCCTCGAGGCCGACCTGCGCCGCCATCTCGACCTGCACCGGCGGCAGCTGGCCGAGTACGAGGAGATCGAGAAGCGGGACTTCCCGCCCGGCGACGACAGCGCGCAGGTCAGGCTCCAGCACCTGGTGCTGCGCGCCGGCATCGAGCTGGAGACCTTCTGGACCCAGTGGCTGACCGAGGCGCTGGCAGGCCTGCCCGGCCCCGCCGAGCAGGCACCGTAGGCCGGACGACGGGGGCGGGCTCACGGCGTCGGATCCGCCCCGGTGGCCGCGGCCTCGAGCGGCCCGCGCCGTGCGGCAGGTCTCCGCCGTCCACCCGGCCCGCGCCGGTCACGGCGGCGGGGAGGCGTTCAGAGCCGGTACGGCTTCGTGCGGCGGCGCAGGAACCAGGCCGTCGCGATGACACCCGTGCCGACCAGGACGCCGCCCGCCACGAGCGTGACGGTGCCGTAGTCGCGGGTGGCGCCGCCCATGCCGCCCAGCACGCCGCGGGTCGGCGAGGCCGTCGCGGAGATCGTCGGCGTGGTGGCGGGGGACACGATCACGGACTGGGTGCCGGCGGTGCTGCCGCTGGAGCACATCACGACGACCGTGTGCGTGCCCTGGGAGACGTTGGACCAGGCCGCGGACTGGCTGACGCTGGTGCCCGACAGGGCCACCTGGCGGCCCTGGGCGAAGTTCGCCTGGTTGCTGTCGAGCAGTGCCGCCGTGCCCCAGCTGCCGTTGATCTGGGCGCACGCGCTGGTCACCACGGACACCGTGGAACCGGAGGTGCTGACGGAGATGCCCGAGGTCCGCGCGGCGGCGGGCTGGGCGGTCACGGCGAGGGGCAGCGCGGCGGCGGCGGCCATGGTCAGTCCGCAGCGGGCGAGGAAGGGGGAAGTGCGCATCGGGTGTCCTCCGGCGGCACGGTTGGCGACCTTGCGCCGCCGAGGGTCGGGTACGCCCGTGCTGCCATCAGGGGCAGCCAACGTCCGCCCGGCCCGGCCCGCACCCCGGCCGCCGCCGGGCAGGTGACGGATTCCACCGGACGGCGCAGAACGGCAGCCCGCCCGCTTGCGCTCCCGCGGCCGGACCGCCGGGGTCAGCGTGCGCCCGTGCTCCCGGTGGTCACCGCCCGCTCCGCGGAGAACGCCCCCCACGTGCCGTCCGGCAGCCGTGCCCGCAGCCGCACCCGGTGCCCGGCACCGGCCTCGCGCCCCGCGTAGAAGCTGTGGGCGGCCCTGCCCCGCGGCGGTGCCCCGCCCCAGACCAGCGAGGTGGCCGGCTGCCCGTCGAGCTGGATCTGGTATTCCGTGACCGTCCCGTCCAGCCGCGGCGGCACCCAGGACAGGTCGATGTAGTACGCCCCGTCGGCACGGTGGGTCGTCGCCCGGAAGTCCGCCGGAGCGGTGTCCTCTCCTCCGTCGCCGCCCGGCGCGGTGCTCAGGCGCACGGCCGCGCCGGCGGGGGAGAGGTTGCCGGCCGCGTCCCGTGCCCGGACGGTGAAGGAGTACCGGGTGCCCGGCCGCAGCCCCGTCACCACGGTCGCCGTCTGGTTCCCGCCGACACTGTGGATCTTCGTCCCGCCCTGGAGGACGTCGTACGACACCACCCCGCGGTCGTCCGTGGCCGCCGTCCAGGACAGCTGGACGGCCCGGCTGCCCGCCGCCCGGCCCGTGGCGCGGCCCGGCCGGGTCGGCGCCGAGCGGTCCGCCGGGACCGCCGCCGGAGTCGTCGCCCGTGCCTCCCGGCTGGGCGGCCCGAGCCGGCCCCCGGCGTCGCGGGCCCGGACGGTGAAGACGTAGGCCGTGGACGGCGTGAGGCGGGTGACGTCGAGCATGCGCCCGGAACCGGGCACGTCCGCGACCTTCGAGGCGCCCCGGTACACCTCGTAACCGCTCGCCGCCGGGAGCGCGTTCCACATCACGTGCACGCTGGTCGCGCTGCCCGCCTCGGCGGTGACCCCCGTCGGCGCCCCCGGTGCCCGCCCCTCGTCACCGCCGCCCGGCGCGGCGCAGCCGCAGCACAGGGCGAGGATCCCTCCGCACAGCACGACGCGTCGCACGGCTTCGCCTCCCGGCCCGGCACGGCGGCAATGGTCCGTACCAATATGGCGCGTCGGCGTGAGCACATCAAGAGGGAGGTGTGGTCCGGGGTTGGCGAGCGGTCCGGGGAGTTACGTATGCTGAGCCTCCTCACGGCTGAACCCCGCCTGCAGGCAAGGCGGTTCACGCCGGCGGCGCGGGCCGCTGTCGTCGCTGATCCCGCGCCGGCGGGGCTGCCGGGCGGCCGGTGCCGGGAAGGCGCCGGCCGCTGCCCCCCCGTCGTACCGTCGGAAGATCCGCGGTGCGCGCATATCGTCGGAACGTCAACACCACTGCTCCGTACGGCCCTGGGGGACTGGACCCCGGACGGGACCGGCCCCAGATTGGGCCGGGTGTCCGTCCCTGTCCCCGACGAGAGGGCTCTTCACATGCGTGTCCAGTCGCTGACCCTGGCCGTGGCCGGCCTCGCTCTGCTGGCCCCGGTCCCCCCACCCGCCGCCGCGGTCCGGTCCCTCGACGTGCCCCGGAGACCGGCGGTGCGGCAGGAGGAGGGTTCCGTGAGCGCCTCGGCGCTGCTGGCCCGGGTGAGCACCTGCACCCCGGTCTCCCGCGGCCGCTACCGCACGGATGCCGGCGCGCCCGCCACGGTCCCGGTCTGCGGGACCGACGGCGCGGTCTTCTGGACGGCCGACCTGGACATCGACTGCGACGGACGGCCCGGCCCGCGCTGCAACGGCGGCACCGACCCGCTGTTCTCGCCCGCCACCGCCTTCCAGCAGTCCGACGGCCGCCACCTGAGCGCGGAGGACCTGCCGTTCATCGTCGTGCCGGGCGTGAGCGACCTCTGGAACCACCGCGACCACGGAGTGCGCGGCGGGAGCGTCGCGGCCGTCATCCACGGCGACCGGGTCCGTTACGCCGTCGTGGGCGACGTGGGGCCGCCCGAGGTCATCGGCGAGGCCTCGTACGCCGCCGCCGAGGCGCTGGGCATCCGCCCCGACCCACGCGGCGGCGGCGTGGCCTCCGGCGTCACCTACATCGTCTTCGAGGACTCCCGGGCGAGCCCGATCGAGAGCCGCGCGGCGGCCGTCGAAGCGGGGGAGCGGCTGGCCCGGACGTTCGTGGCACGGACGGCCGCCGACGCCCGCCGAGGTGCGGGTGCCGAGGCCTCCGGCGGCGAGTGACGGCACGGCTCCGGCCCTGGTGGGTACGGCCCTGCCCTGCCCACCAGGCCCTGCCCGTCAGGCCCTGTCCTGCCCACCAGGCCCTGCCCTGCCCACCAGGCCCTGCCCGTCAGGCCCTGCCCGCCAGGGCGGGACCCGTCGGCACGGTCCGGCCCGCCCGCGACGGGGCCCCGTCCGGACGGCCCTCGCCCGCCCGGATGGTTCGTGCCCGCCCGGACCGGGCCGCCCGCCCCGACGGAGTCGCCCGCGCGCTCGCCGACCGTGCCGGGCCGCCGCCCGGTGACCTGCGGTGCACGATCCGGGCGGCGATGCTCAACGTGGCCCTGCGCGCGGCCGTCGAGCAGTACGCCTGGCGCGGCGCCGACCTGCGCGCGGACCCGGCGGCCGCGGGGACCGAACCGGCGGCGGCCGTCCGTCCGGTCTTCGCCTTCGCCTTCGCCGAGGAGGAGCTGAGCCGGGGCGACCGCGGGCGCCCGTGCGCGGGCTGCCGGGGCGGCGCCGGACCTCGTGCCGACGCGCCGCCCCGGGCGTCCGTCAGACCTTGCGGTAGGTGTAAGCCTCCGAGGCGGCCGCCTCGACCGCGTCCAGGCCGGCTCCCGTGGAGGCCGTGACGACGGCGGCCACCGCACCCTCCACGAACGGCGCGTCCACCAGGCGCGTGCCGTCGGGGAGTTCGTCGCCCTCGGCGAGCAGCGTCTTCACGGTCAGTACGGCACTCCCGAGGTCGGTGAGGACGGCGACCCCGGCACCGCGGTCGACCGAGGCGGCGGCGGCGGCGATCAGCTCCGCGCTCGTGCCCAGTCCACCCGCCTCCGTGCCGCCCGCCGGGGCGACGGGCACGGCGGTGCCGCCGCCCGCGAGCCCCTGGGCCAGCTCGGCTACCGAGGCCGCCACCTGCGCGCTGTGCGACACGAGCACGATGCCCACCAGCTTGTCGTCGGTCATGGCCGCGCTCACTCCCCGTTCGCTTCCGCGAGACCCGCGACCAGCAGCGCCGACGAGGTGGCGCCCGGGTCCTGGTGTCCGATGCTGCGCTCGCCCAGGTAGCTCGCCCGGCCCTTGCGGGCCTGGAGCGGGATGGTGTCGAGGGCGCCCTGTTCGGCCGCGGCCCGTGCCGCCCCGAAGCCGTCGCCCAGGGCGTCCACGGCGGGCACCAGCGCGTCGATCATCGTCGCGTCGCCCGGCGCCGCCCCGCCCAGCCGCATGACCGCCTCGACCCCCGCGCGGAACGCCTGCGCGAACTCCTCCTCGCTCACCTCGCTCGCGTCCCCGAGCGCCTTGCCGGTGCCGCGCAGCAGCGTGCCGTACAGCGGTCCGGACGCCCCGCCGACCGTCGAGATGAGCCGGCGCCCGGCGAGGACGAGGACGGCTCCGGGGACCGCGGGGGGCTCCTTCTCCAGGGCGGCGATGACGGCGGTGAACCCCCGCTGGAGGTTGCTGCCGTGGTCGGCGTCGCCGATCGGCGAGTCGAGGGCGGTGAGCCGTTCCGCCTCGCGGTCGACGGACGCGGCGGTCGCCGTCATCCAGCGGCGGAAGAAGTCGACGTCGAGCACGGGATCTCCTTGCGTGGTCGGTACGTTGATCGCTTGCGTCCGCCTGATCACATGCCCCAGCGCAGCCCCGGCGTCTGTACGGGCGCGTCCCACAGCCGCAGCATCTCCTCGTCGACCTGGCACAGGGTCACCGAGGCGCCGGCCATGTCGAGGGACGTCACGTAGTTGCCGACGAGCGTACGGGCGACGGCGACCCCGCGCTCGCCGAGCACCCGCTGGACCTCGGCGTTGAAGCCGTACAGCTCCAGCAGGGGCGTCGCCCCCATGCCGTTGACCAGCACCAGGACCGGGTTGCGCGGCGACATGTCCTCCAGCAGCGCGTGCACCGCGATGTCGGCGATCTCGCCGGACGTCATCATGGCCCGCCGCTCCCGGCCCGGTTCGCCGTGGATGCCGATGCCCAGCTCCAGCTCACCCTCGGGCAGGTCGAAGGTCGGGCTGCCCTTGGCCGGGGTCGTGACGGCGCTGAGCGCGACGCCGAAGCTGCGCGCGTTCTCGTTGACCTGCCGGGCGACCGCCTCGACCCGCTCCAGGGACATGCCCTCCTCGGCGGCCGCGCCCGCGATCTTCTCCACGAACAGCGTCGCGCCGGTGCCGCGCCGCCCGGCCGTGTAGAGGCTGTCGGTCACCGCGACGTCGTCGTTGACCAGGACCTTCGCGACCTGGATGCCCTCGTCCTCGGCGAGTTCGGCGGCCATGTCGAAGTTGAGCACGTCGCCCGTGTAGTTCTTCACGATGAACAGCACGCCCGCCCCGCTGTCCACGGCCGCGGCGGCGCGCACCATCTGGTCGGGCACGGGCGAGGTGAACACCTCACCGGGACAGGCCGCCGACAGCATCCCCGGCCCGACGAACCCCCCGTGCAGCGGCTCGTGCCCGGACCCGCCCCCGGACACCAGCCCCACCTTCCCCGCCACCGGTGCGTCCCGCCGCACGATCACCCGGTTCTCCACGTCCACGGTCAGTTCGGGATGCGCGGCGGCCATCCCCCGCAGCGCGTCGGCGACCACGGTCTCCGGGACGTTGATCAGCATCTTCATGGGTGTCTCCTAATGAGCTTAGCAGGTGGCCTTTGACCTGTGTTTTCGCTGGTCAGAGTGGTTCGGTTACTGCTCGATCTTGGCGGTCCGTAGCGGTCGGGAGCGGGTAGTGGCGGTACTGATGCTGACTTAATGCTGACTTTGATGACGCCACGTCAGATTCTGCAACGGATCGACGGCGTGCCGACCGGGGTCCTACAGAGGCAGTATCGACCTTGCGGCTGCGAAGGTCACGTGGGCGGCAGTCGGAGAGCACGACTGGCGCTCGACAGCAGGATCAGAGGACCCGCAGCTTCGACATCGGCTCGGCAGCAGACGCGTCCGGGTAGTCTCCACGTCCCGGAGGACTGGGCCGGCGCCTCTGACAGTCTTCTGTGGGAGGGGTTTGCTCGGTCGGTCCGCGGCGGGCACGGTGAGTTGTTACCGGCGGCGACTGATGGCGCCCTGTCGATGTTGCTGAACTGGTCCTGGCGTCCTCTCTCAAGAGGGGACTGAATGAAAACAGCTAACCTGCTTGGTAACGTCCCTGCTCAGCAAGTGTCGACCCCGCGCCCGCGGGGATGCTCCGTGCTGGTTAAGCACGGCGCTAGGCGGTGTCTTCAAATGTCACGCCCACATCAGGAGCGATGCGAGGGTGACGGCTGCTTGGTAGGACTCGGCGGTCTTGTCGTAGCGGGTGG
>NZ_JBIRNP010000025.1:0-84260 GCF_044331705.1 Streptomyces sp. NPDC017202
CCCCCAGAAGGCCCAGAACTACACCGTCCACACCACCGTCGCATTCTTCGAACACGGCCTCAACAGCCGCTCACAGCGCTAACGCAACGGTGTTGCCGTCGACTCCGCCACCGGCTCGCGCACGCCGGCTCGGGCATCGTGGTCGGCGCCGGTTTCCTCGGCATGGAGGCGGCCGGTGCCTGCGCCGCCCGCGGCATCCCGGTCATCGTCGTGGACACCGCCTCGCCGCTGGAACGCGTCCTCGGCGGCTGCCTGCCCGCCGCGATCACTGCACACGCCGCGGCGCGCCGTATCCACTTCGTGCAGGCCACCGGCCTCGTCACCTGACCGGCGATCCCGTCAGCGGTGTGGCACTGCCTGACGGCCCTCACGCCGGGAAAACTCAGTCCCTCCGGTGGATCGGTGGACGAGGCACCCCCGGGGGACGCGGGGGGTAAGGGACGGGGGCCCCGGGGGCGGCGAAGCCGGTGGGAGGGGGGTAAGGCGGAATGGGGGGCGTGTCTTCGTGGCGCTTGCGGGTGGCGGCGGCCTTGGCACGGTCGAACGCAGCCCGGCCCTTGCTCGCCGCAGCGCGGTTCAGGTCGGAGTCGACAACTCGCCGCATGGTCTCGTGTCTGGCGATTCGCTGCCCGCCGTCCAGGGTGTTCCGAACCGCGTTCTTCCAGGCTGCCCGGCCATCACGGGCCTTGGTGAGCCCCAGGACCATCGTCTGGGAGACACCCTGCCGTGTGGCACCCCAATCAGGCGTGGGCAGCGTGATGTTGTCGACGGTGGTGCCGGCCAGGCGGTCGGCGAGGGAGCGCCTACGGCCCCGGAGAGCGGGGACGCCATTGGCCCAGAAGACGGTCACCGCGACCATCCAGCACAACACCGACAGCGCGACTGAGCCGCCGATCAGCACGCAGCAGGCCACCGCGAAGCAGCCGACGTCGGCTAGCGTGGTGACACCGGCTCGGATCGCGGCCCGGCGAGGCCCGAGGACACCAGGCTCAGTGGGGGAGACACGCAGGCCGAGCAACAGCTTGCCCACCGTGCGGTTGGTCAGCACGAGCGCCGTGAAATGGTAGGCGAAGGTGATGAGTACCAACGCGACGAAAGCCTGCTGGACGGCACCCACAGCGGAGCCCCAGACGTGGTCCCACACCTGCTCGGTGGCATCGAGAGGGTGACCTCCCGAGGTGAGCACCTCCCAGGCGCTGCTGCCGACCAGCTCGGTGGTGTCGGTCATCTGCGCGCTGATGCGATCGAAAGTGAAGGAGCCGAGAAGAACGGCCACCACGACCACGAGGGCGAAATCGATCAGCCAGGCCATGATCCGTCGACTGGCCCCAGGCATATGCGGCCCGTCGGCTAAGCCGAATTCTGCGGCTGCTCCTGTCCTCGCGGACCTCGAATAGTGAGACACGTACGCCCCCATGATGAAGAGTCAGCAGACAAAAGCCGACAGCCACAGGTTAGCGCAGCCTCATGACGTCGGGCAGGTGCGCGTGGGCAACGAGAACCGGACGCGGACCGGGGCGCGGTCGTGCGCCGTACAGGGAAGATCGGTGTTTGCTGGTTGTGACTCCCGGGGAGATCGGGACCGGATACGGTTCGAATCGAGGGGGGTATCGACGTGCCGCAGGAACCGTGGGCAGAGCTGGGGGAGACCATCAGCGTGATTCGCGCCGAGTTGCAGAGCGCCATGGAAACGGGCAAGGAGGAGTCGCTGAAATTCAGGACCGGGCCGGTTGAACTCGAGTTCACGGTGGAGGTCAAGAAGGAGAGCGGGGTCAGGACCAGAATCTTTGTTCTTCCGTGGACGGTTGAGGCCCAGGGTGCCGCAAGTGCGGGTCGGATCCATCGTGTCAAGCTCACCCTGCAGCCGGTCGACGGCGACGACAACGATCTGAAGATCTCCGCCGACTCTCCGCAGCGTCCGAAATAGCGCGTACGGTCCGCGTGGAGACCAGCTCGTCTGGTGAGGGGCAGGACGGGGGATGGACCAGGCACGGGTCATGGAGATCTGGAATCCGGTCTCGAAGAGGTCGGGCAGCGGGTACCTGATCGGTGACCGCTTGGTGCTCACTGCGCACCACATCGTGGCCGGAGTTCCCCTGCGCGGCGGCGTGGAGGTCCGGCAACTGGATCCGGAGGGCGGCACGGACTGGACGGCCGCCGAACTGGTGTGGCTGCCGGAAGCAGCGGCTTCGGGGGTGCTGCCGGGCGCGGACGGTGCGCTGCTGCGGATCACCGGGCCGAACTGGCGACCGCCGGTGACTCCCCCGGTGCGCTTCGGGCGGGTCGTGGGCAGGCACCGATTGCCCTGCCTCGGACTGGGTTTTCCCGACGCGGTGACACGTCCCGGCCACGCACGGGACACCATGCCCATACGCGGCCATGTGGACCCGTTGCACGGCATGAAATCGCGGATGACGACGGTGCAGGTCGATGAGGGCATCGTGCCGAGCCGCTCGGGCTGGAGCGGCAGTTCGGGGGCCGGGCTACTGTGCGGACCGCACCTGATCGCGGTCGTGACCACGGAAAAGAGCTTGGCCCCCGGCGTGCTGGAGGCCGTACCCGTCAGCGTCCTCGCCGAACTGCCGGGATTCGAGCAGATCCTGCACGCCCACGGCGTCCACTTCGTCACCGAGGACCTCGACGGGGCGCCTCCGGATCCCGACGACGAGCCGGACTACACGCCGATCGCCATGCCTCCGCCCTCCTCACGGCACCGCCTGAGGAAGCTGCTGGCGCCCACAGCGGCAGGGACGACGACCCTGGCGCTCTTGGCGCTGTCCCCGCCCTCACCGGGCGTCACTTGGCCGGTCGGGTCGGCAATCTCCGGTCTTCTGGCCGGGTGGAGCATGGGTTGGTTCCGTGGCCCGCGGTCGGCGGGAGACGGTCGGGAAGCCGCCGTCCGAAGGCTGCGGGAGGCCACTCGAGCAGAGGTGGGGCGACGTCGCCGGCAACTGCTGGGCAACGACAACAAGGCCATCAACATCACTTTCGTCACCCTGCCGCAGGACGGCAGGGACGCGGACAGGGCATGGCCGCGCGGTGATTTCGACGGCATCGCCCGTTACCTGGACGCCCTCCGGCCCCAACGCCTGGTCATCACGGGCGGTCCCGGCTCGGGTAAGACGCTCCTGGCTTATGAACTCGTTCATCGGTTGCTCGCCCGTAAGCACTACAACGGTCCGGTTCCGGTCCCGGTCGACCTGTCGGGCTGGGACACCAGCGTGATGTTCGCCGACTGGTTCAGCGCTCGCCTGAGTCAGGAGTACCTGGGCGGTTCCGAGGCCAGGGCACGGGACTTGTTGGCCTCCGGCCGCGTCATGCCGGTCCTGGACGGCCTCGACGAGATGGACCCCGCGGGCGGCGCGCGGCCCAGGGCCGTCGCCGCGCTCGCCGAGCTCAACCGGTTCGCCGGTCCGTTGGCGCTGACCTGCCGTTCGGACGAGTACGCCGGGCTCAGCCGCGCCGGTCAGCGTCTGCTGGACTGTGCGACGGTGCGGATCGAGAGGGTCCGTCCCGTCGACGGCTGGCGGTTCCTGGACGAGCGGACGAGGGACAGGGCCCGGCTCGCCGAGTTGGAACACGATCTCTGCGCAGCGGGGACGGCCATGAGAGCGGTGCTGTCCTCACCCTGGATGCTCACGCTGGCGTCACTGGCCTCGCAGACGGAAGCCGGAGCCGAGAAACTCCTTGCTTTCATCGGGGCGCCGGCCTCGGGTGGCCGAGCGCAGGAAGAGTTACGGGCGACCTTGCTGGAGGAGCTCATTCCGTCCTTGTGCGAGCCGGATCCGGCCGACCGGCGCCGGCGGTACCAGGCGGAAGCCGTGGCTCAGTGGTTGCGGCTGCTCACCGCGAGCCTGCGCGGCGGTCACGCGGTACCGGCCGACGGCAGCGGCGCCGTCATGCCGTCCAGAGACCTGGCCATCCACACGCTGTGGCCGGTCGCGGGGCCGCGCAGCGCCCGCTACGCCGCCGCGGCGATCACCATGGCCTGCTGGCTCCCCGCCCTGCTTTCCCTGGCGGTCTGCCTCCACCGCAACCACGCCCTGCCCCTGCCCGGCGCAGTGCTGCTCGCACTACTGATCCCTGCGCCGCTGCTGTCAGCCTGGAACGCACGCGCACGGTACGTTGAACCCCGCCGCATCCTGTTCCAGCGGCTTGGCAGCAGACTCGGCTGGAGCCGGATATGTCTGGGAGTCACACTGGGCGGCGTCCTCATGCTGCCGCTGACGCCCGTGTTCGGTCCGGGTTTCGCGTTGGCCGCAGGCACCGGTTCCGCCGCCGTCTTCGGCTTCGGCCTGGCGCTGTCGGTGCGGGCGGACATCGACCGCCCTCATCTGATGGCCGTCAGTATCCCGACTGCCCTGTCGGTGACAGTGGGGGCGGGATTCCTCGTCGGCCGACTCGGCGATTTCATCGGGCTCATCGCGGGATGCGGTGCCGGAGCGATCGGGTTGGCGGTGGGGGTACCCGCAGGGCTGCGCGCCGCTCGGCGAAACAATGGCGGAGAGCCGGACCCGGATCCGCCCGGTGTGCCCACGCCGCTGTCTCCCCTGCGCAATGACGTGATGGCAGGGGTGGTGTCCGGCGTCGTCGTCGTGATACTCACGCTCTACGGGACGCTGTGCGTCGAGTGGTTGCGGGTTCCCTGGCCCCTCGCTGTCCTCACGGCCCTGGCCTGCGGTGTGGCTGCCGGGCCCGGTTTTGTCGCAGTCACCGGTCGCCAGTACCTCG
Organism: Streptomyces sp. NPDC017202; assembly: GCF_044331705.1. Taxonomy (NCBI): domain Bacteria; kingdom Bacillati; phylum Actinomycetota; class Actinomycetes; order Kitasatosporales; family Streptomycetaceae; genus Streptomyces; species Streptomyces sp. NPDC017202. Next base: position 4,732 of record NZ_JBIRNP010000025.1, read on the forward strand.
GGCTGCTTCTGGCCATGCACGGAAAGCTGCCGTGGCGCCTGACCGCATTCCTCCGCTGGTGCCACGAACGGGGTCTGCTGAGGTCAGCCGGCACCGTCTACCAGGTACGTCACGACGAACTTCTTGAGTGGCTCCAGCGCTGACCCCTGTCGGCGCATCACCCGCTTCGGCACGCGGCGTGGTGACAGCCCGCCACCGGCCTCCGGTCTGCGGAGTCAGGACTGGGACGGCGGTCTCCCGGGGCCGAACGCGACCGGGAGACCGATGAGGCCCCGTCGGCAGGCGCAAGCGCGGTCTCCAGCGCGTGCACCTTTCAGCCGCGGGTTTCGAGGCCGGTGCGGAGCGTGGCGGCGATGTCGGCCGTGGGCGCCGGGTTCTCGGTGGCGGCATCGAGGTCCTGGCTGGGGCGGTTCATGAGGCGGTGTGCCCGCACGGCGTATCCACCGGTGAGGACCAGGGGATACGGGGAACCGAGTGCGATCACATCGGCCAGGAGCCGCGTGTGCAGCTCCGGCATGTCCGTCACGCGGCTGCCCGGGGGCGGGAGGGGAGCTGGGGGAAGGCGTCTTCCCATACGGCGCGCACGCTGCGGCCGACGAGGGTACGCAGCACCGGCCACAGCTGGAGGAGCAGGTCCCGGTTGAGGTAGCGGGGCAGGTCGTCGTGCAGGCCCTCGTGCAGGACGGTGCGGTACAGGCCCATGCGCTGACGCGGCTTGCCCAGGTCGTACGAGGTCATCCCCGACCAGGCCATGTGCTATGGCAGCTCCACGATCCCTTGGGTCGGCCCGCGCAGCTCGTCCAGCGACTCCGGCAGACGGCGGCGGAACTTCTCCCGGTGCAACGCGAGATCCTCGGCGGCCGCGTCCGAAAGGCCGCTCGGCGCGGGCGCGGGGCGCTGTGGGGCGGAGGGCATACCTCCAGTATGACCGCAGGGGAGCGGTGAGGGGCATGATGCGCGAGCTTGCGTCCGCAGTGAGCGGGACGGGCCCGTGGAGGGTGTCCGAGCGTGACAGCAAGGCAGTGAGTCGAGAACCCGGCCCGACCTGTCCTCGCCCATGAGTCGCTCATGCCGACGCCCTGCCCGTGACCCATCACGTGCAGGGCCGGGCAATCCGCCCCTCAGCCCCCGAGACCGGCGGTCTCCCGGTTCGGCCCAAAAGTCCCTGAGAAGTCCCACAGGCGAAGCCGAGTCCCCTCCTGGATCGCATACATGCAGGTCAGGAGGGGGGCGGCGGCGTTATTTCTGAAGGCTTTCAGATGTCCCGGAAGATCTCGATCTGCGCCCCGATCGAGTTCAGGCGCTCGGCCAGGTCCTCGTAACCCCGGTTGATGACGTAGACGTTGCGCAGCACGGAGGTGCCCTCCGCCGCCATCATCGCCAGCAGGACGACCACCGCGGGCCGCAGGGCCGGCGGGCACATCATCTCGGCGGCGCGCCAGCGGGTGGGGCCCTCGACCAGGACGCGGTGCGGGTCGAGGAGCTGGAGCCGGCCGCCGAGGCGGTTGAGGTCGGTGAGGTAGATCGCGCGGTTGTCGTAGACCCAGTCGTGGATGAGGGTCTTGCCCTGGGCGACGGCCGCGATGGCCGCGAAGAACGGCACGTTGTCGATGTTCAGGCCGGGGAACGGCATCGGGTGGATCTTGTCGATCGGCGCCTCCAGCTTGGAGGGCCGCACGGTCAGGTCGACCAGGCGGGTGCGGCCGTTGTCCGCGAAGTACTCGGGCGTGCGGTCGTGGTCGAGGCCCATCTCCTCCAGGACCGCCAGCTCGATCTCCAGGAACTCGATCGGCACCCGGCGCACCGTCAGCTCCGACTCCGTCACCACCGCCGCGGCCAGCAGGCTCATCGCCTCGACCGGGTCCTCGGAGGGGGAGTAGTCCACGTCGACGTCGATGTCCGGCACGCCGTGCACGGTGAGCGTGGTGGTGCCGATGCCCTCGACCGCGACGCCGAGCGCCTCCAGGAAGAAGCAGAGGTCCTGGACCATGTAGTTGGAGGAGGCGTTGCGGATGACGGTCACCCCGTCGTGCCGGGCGGCGGCCAGCAGCGCGTTCTCGGTGACGGTGTCCCCGCGCTCGGTCAGCACGATCGGGCGGTCCGGGCGGACGGCGCGGTCGACGACGGCGTGGTACTGCCCCTCCGTCGCGGCGATGTCCAGCCCGAACCGGCGCAGCGCGATCATGTGCGGCTCGATGGTCCGGGTCCCCAGGTCGCAGCCGCCGGCGTACGGGAGCATGAAGCGGTCCGTGCGGTGCAGCAGCGGGCCGAGGAACATGATGATCGAGCGGGTGCGCACGGCGGCCTCGGCGTCGATGGCCGCCATGTCCAGTTCGGCCGGCGGCACGATCTCCAGGTCGACGCCCTCGTTGATCCAGCGCGTCCGGACGCCGATCGAGTTCAGCACCTCCAGGAGGCGGTAGACCTCCTCGATGCGGGCGACCCGGCGCAGCACCGTGCGCCCCCGGTTCAGCAGGGAGGCGCACAGCAGCGCCACGCACGCGTTCTTGCTCGTCTTCACGTCGATGGCGCCCGACAGGCGTCGGCCGCCCACGACGCGCAGGTGCATCGGCCCCGCGTAGCCCAGTGAGACGATCTCACTGTCCAGGGCTTCACCGATTCGAGCGATCATCTCAAGGCTGATGTTTTGGTTCCCGCGCTCGATGCGGTTGACGGCGCTCTGGCTGGTTCCGAGCGCCTCGGCCAGTTGCGCCTGTGTCCAGCCGCGGTGCTGCCGGGCGTCACGGATGAGCCTGCCGATGCGTACGAGGTAGTCGTCTGCCATGAGGCTGAGGTTATCTCAGATATGAGATCGCGCCTCTCGGGGGGTCTGTTCGGGTGACGCCCCGTCAACGTCGCTTGGCGGTACGCGTACGACGCCACCCGAAAGGTCCGGGCAAATCCATCGATGTCGTACGACGTCCGGTGCTGCTGTGGGTGTGGCGCGGGCCGTGCGAGCCGCCGCCGGTGGTGATGGACCACGAGCGCTTGTTGATGTTCAGGCGCACCCCCGGAAGGATGCGGAAGCTCTTGCGGAAGGTGAGGGGCATCGGGGCCTCCTTCTCGTCGGTACATCGGGAGCCGGTGCGTCGGGAGCCGGTGCATCGGGAGCGTTCCGCGGGGACGCCGGGACGCTCCGCCTCCGTCTACCCCCGCTCGGCCGGGGCATGGCCCTCGCGCCGCCGGGCTGACGCACCGGCAACTGACGCGCCGTCGGGCGTCCGGCGGGGCGGGGCGTGCGGCCCGGTGGTCGCCCTCGTCGGGGGACGTGGGTCCGGACGGTCACCGCCTCGGCCGGACGGTCACCGCCTCGGCCGGACGGCCGCCGCTCCCGCCGGACGGCCGCCGCTCCCGCCGGGGCCCCACCGCCCCGTCGCCCCGCGGTCCCGCGGTCCTGGTGTCCCGGCGTCGACGCCGGGAAGGTTCCGTGACGCGGCGGGCCCGGGCATGACCAACCAGCCCCCATGTACTAGAGTTATCTCGACATCGAGATATCTGCCGAGGCGCACCGCAGCCGCCACCCAAGTAAGGGTGCCCTAACTTAGCCTGTCCTAAGTGGATCGGCCAAGTCCGTGTGACGGCAGGATGCGGTGGTACGCGCACATCAATGAAGGAGACTGTCGTGTCGGCGAACAGCTTCGACGCCCGCAGCACGCTGCAGGTGGGCGACGAGTCGTACGAGATCTTCCGGCTGGACAAGGTCGAGGGCTCCGCGCGCCTTCCCTACAGCCTGAAGGTGCTGCTGGAGAACCTGCTCCGCACGGAGGACGGCGCGAACATCACCGCCGACCACATCCGCGCCCTCGGCAACTGGGACTCGCAGGCCCAGCCCTCCCAGGAGATCCAGTTCACGCCGGCCCGCGTGATCATGCAGGACTTCACCGGCGTGCCCTGTGTCGTCGACCTCGCCACCATGCGTGAGGCCGTCAAGGAGCTGGGCGGCGACCCGGCGAAGGTCAACCCGCTCTCCCCGGCCGAGCTGGTCATCGACCACTCCGTCATCGCCGACAAGTTCGGCACCCACGAGGCCTTCGCCCAGAACGTCGAGCTGGAGTACGGCCGCAACAAGGAGCGCTACCAGTTCCTGCGCTGGGGCCAGACCGCGTTCGACGACTTCAAGGTCGTCCCGCCGGGCACCGGCATCGTCCACCAGGTGAACATCGAGCACCTGGCGCGCACGGTCATGGTCCGCGGCGGCCAGGCCTACCCCGACACCCTGGTCGGCACCGACTCGCACACCACCATGGTCAACGGCCTCGGCGTCCTCGGCTGGGGCGTCGGCGGCATCGAGGCCGAGGCCGCGATGCTCGGCCAGCCGGTCTCCATGCTCATCCCGCGCGTCGTCGGCTTCAAGCTGACCGGCGAGCTGCCGGCCGGCACCACCGCCACCGACCTGGTCCTCACGATCACCGAGATGCTGCGCAAGCACGGCGTCGTCGGCAAGTTCGTCGAGTTCTACGGCGAGGGCGTCGCCGCCACCTCCCTGGCCAACCGCGCCACCATCGGCAACATGTCGCCGGAGTTCGGCTCCACCGCCGCGATCTTCCCGATCGACGACGAGACCCTGAAGTACCTCAAGCTCACCGGCCGTGACGCGCAGCAGGTCGCGCTCGTCGAGGCGTACGCCAAGGAGCAGGGCCTCTGGCTGGACCCGAAGGCCGAGCCGGACTTCTCCGAGAAGCTCGAGCTGGACCTGTCCACCGTCGTCCCCTCGATCGCCGGCCCGAAGCGCCCGCAGGACCGCATCGTCCTCGCCAACGCCGCCGAGCAGTTCGCGACGGACGTCCGCAACTACGTCGACGAGGTCGACGAGGCCGGCAAGGAGTCCTTCCCGGCCTCCGACGCCCCCGCCATCCACCCCAACGGCGCCCCGTCCAACCCGGTCACCGTGACCGCCCCCGACGGCTCGACGTACGAGATCGACCACGGTGCGGTGACGGTCGCGGCCATCACCTCCTGCACCAACACCTCCAACCCGTACGTCATGGTCGCCGCCGCGCTCGTCGCGAAGAAGGCCGTGGAGAAGGGCCTGACCCGCAAGCCCTGGGTCAAGACCACCCTCGCGCCGGGCTCGAAGGTCGTCACCGACTACTTCGACAAGGCGGGCCTGACCCCGTACCTCGACAAGGTCGGCTTCAACCTCGTCGGCTACGGCTGCACCACCTGCATCGGCAACTCCGGCCCGCTGCCGGAGGAGGTCTCCAAGGCCGTCAACGACCACGACCTCGCGGTCACCTCGGTCCTCTCCGGCAACCGGAACTTCGAGGGCCGGATCAACCCCGACGTCAAGATGAACTACCTGGCCTCCCCGCCGCTGGTCGTCGCGTACGCCCTCGCGGGCTCCATGAAGGTGGACATCACCAAGGACGCCCTGGGCGTCGACCAGGACGGCAACCCGGTCTTCCTCAAGGACATCTGGCCCTCCGAGGCCGAGGTCAACGACGTCGTGGCCAACGCCATCGGCGAGGACATGTTCAACAAGTCCTACCAGGACGTCTTCGCGGGCGACGCCCAGTGGCAGGCGCTGCCGATCCCGACCGGCAACACCTTCGAGTGGGACGCCGAGTCGACCTACGTCCGCAAGCCCCCGTACTTCGAGGGCATGACGATGGAGACCACCCCGGTCTCCGACATCACGGGCGCCCGCGTCCTGGCCAAGCTGGGCGACTCGGTCACCACCGACCACATCTCCCCGGCCGGCGCCATCAAGGCCGACACCCCGGCCGGCAAGTACCTCACCGAGCACGGTGTGGAGCGTCGTGACTTCAACTCCTACGGCTCGCGCCGGGGCAACCACGAGGTCATGATCCGCGGCACGTTCGCCAACATCCGCCTGCGCAACCAGATCGCGCCGGGCACCGAGGGCGGCTACACCCGCGACTTCACGGTCGAGGGCGCGCCGGTGTCGTTCATCTACGACGCCTCGCGCAACTACATCGAGCAGGGCATCCCGCTGGTCGTCCTGGCCGGCAAGGAGTACGGCTCCGGCTCGTCCCGCGACTGGGCCGCCAAGGGCACCGCGCTGCTCGGCGTCAAGGCCGTCATCGCCGAGTCGTACGAGCGCATCCACCGCTCGAACCTCATCGGCATGGGCGTCCTGCCGCTCCAGTTCCCGGAGGGCGCCTCCGCCGCGACCCTCGGCCTGACCGGCGAGGAGACCTTCTCCTTCACCGGCGTCGAGGAGCTGAACAACGGCACCACCCCGCGCACGGTCAAAGTCACCACCGACACCGGCGTCGAGTTCGACGCGGTCGTCCGCATCGACACCCCCGGTGAGGCCGACTACTACCGCAACGGCGGCATCATGCAGTACGTGCTGCGCAGCCTGATCCGCAAGTAGTCAGCGGGCGGACGCTCGACCGGACCGCGGTCCGGCAGGCGTACGAGGGCCGTTCCCCCGGTGACGGGGGTGCGGCCCTTCGCCGTGCCGTGAGCCGCCACCGACGGTGCCCCCGGGGGCCGTTGATACGGTCCGGCCATGTCTGAGACACACGGAGCGAGCGGCTCCTCCGCGACCGGCGGGTCCGTCACCGCGGCCGACGTCGAGCACGCCGTCCGGCTGGCCGTGGCCACCCTGCGGGGAGCGCGGGCGCCGGACTGGGGCGCCAGGGCCGGCAGCCTGGAGTGGGACTGCTGGGAGACCGTCGAGCACCTCGCCGACGACCTGTTCTCCTACGCCGCCCAACTGGGCCCGCAGAAACCGCCGTCGGACACCCACGTGCCGTTCGTGTGGAGCCGGAGGAAGCCGGGCGGTCCGGCCAACGTCGTCTTCGCCGACCGTGCCGCCGGCCCGGCGGGCCTGTTGCAGGTCCTGGAGGCGTGCGGCGCGCTGCTCGCGGCCGTCGTGCGCACCACGCCGCCGACGGTACGGTCGCACCACGTCTTCGGCGCGGCCGACCCGGAGGGCTTCGCCGCGATGGGCGTCGTCGAGACGCTGGTGCACCTGCACGACGTCGCCGAGGGACTCGGCCTCGCCTGGACACCCGACGCCGCCCTGTGCGACCGGGTGCTGACCCGGCTCTTCCCGGACGCCCCCACGGACACCCCCCGCTGGCCCACCCTCCTGTGGGCCACCGGCCGCGCGGACCTCCCGGACCACCCCCGCCTCACCCGATGGCGCTGGTACGGCGCACCCGCCCACGAGCGACGGCCGTGACGCGTCCCGGCGCCCGCCGCACGGCCGGCCCCGAACCCCCTCCGCCGGCCGCGGCGGGCCTCCCTTTCCGGACAGTGCCGCCGATTCCGTTTACAAGTCGGCCCGGCGGCGCTACGTTGCGCCACAGGTGAGGTGGGAGCGCTCCCACTCGGCGGACCGGAACCCGCCGGGACCGCTCCCGCCTCCACCCTCCTCCGCCTCCGACGTCGTCTTCGACGGCGGCAACGGCGAGGTGACCGGCATCCACGAGCCCGGCAACCCGAGCGAGCCCGTCCCCGGCACCTGCACGGCCACCCGCCGCACGACGGGCACGTGGAACGGCGGCCACCAGTCCGAGGTCACCGTCACCAACTCCGGGGACGTCCCGATGCTCGGCTGGACGGTCGACTGGACACTGCCCGCCGGCCAGCGGGTCGACAGCCTCTGGAACGGCAACGCCACCTACGCCGGCCAGGCGGTGATGGTCCACAACGCCGGCTGGAACGGCTCGTTGAGCCCGGGCGGGAGCGCGACCTTCGGATACGTCGTCTCGGGCCCCGGCGGCGACAGCGCGACGAGCCTTTCCTGCCGGGCCGGCTGAGCCGTCACCCCACCGCGGACCCGGCCGCACCGGTGCGGCCCGGTGGGGGGGGGGCCGCCCCGGGCGCCCCCCCCCCCGCCCCCCCCCCCCCCCGGGGGGCCCCCCCCCCGGGGGGGCGGGGCCCCCCCCCCCCCCCCCCGCGCGCCCCCCCGCCCCCCCGCGGGCGGGGGGCGCCCCCCCCCCCCCCCCCCCCCCGCCCCCCCCCCCCCCCCGGGGGGCGCGGGGGGGGGGGGCCCCGGCCCCGCCCCCCCCCCACCGGGCCGCCCGCGACCTCGTGGAGCACGGCCCCGCTGGTGAAGGGGACCGTGCTCCGAGCGCGGTGACGGCGGCCGCGCCACCCGTGGCGGTGGCACGGGCCCCCGCGGGTCAGGCGATGGCGGATCCGGTACCGCGCGCGGAGCCGATGAGGTCGGTCAGGCCCGCGTCGTCGTAGACGGAGATGTCCACCGCCGCGCCCTCGGGCAGCTCGAAGTCCTGCACCGAGTAGTCCACCACCGCCGAGGTGCCGGGGGCGGCGAAGGTGCCGAGGTCGTGGTAGGTGCCGTCGAAGGAGTATCCGGCCTTGACGTAGAACGAGTCGCCGTCGTTGCTGGTGTCGTACACCCACAGCTTCTCGTCGTTCGGGTGGAACTCCACCTTGCCGACGAAGGCGCCGGACTGCACCAGTTCCATCTTGACGGCGTACCCGCCGGCGTCGTTCGCGAAGTACGTGCCGTCGAACGGGTCGGTGAGGTTGCCGCCGCTGCACGGGCAGGTGTCGGTGTCGTAGTAGTACGAGCTGAACGTCGGGTTCGGGCTGTACGCCTGTGCCGGAGCCGCCGTGGCGACCAGGGCCCCCGCCCCCAGCGCCGCACCTGCCAGCAGACCCGCGAACCTTCTGATGACGCCCATCTTTTTGTTCCCCCTCGTGATGACAGGCCGCCCGCTCTTCGCGGGCGGCCTGATCATTGTGGGTCAGGGGTCTCGCACGGTGCACCCCGCGATCGCTCTTGGTTACCGGATCATGACAACAACTCGACTTCCGTGACGACCGCCGGACCGTCGAAGGCCAGCCGGTAGTGCCGGTACGAGGCCGGTCGGGGGATCGAGAACGCCCGGGTCTGCCGGTCCCAGCGGAACGACTCGCCGGTACGCCGGTCCAGGTCCGTCCAGGTCGTGCCGTCGGGCGAGCCCTGGAGCGTCCAGGCCGTCGGCGCGTCGGCCTGCTGCGCGGACGTGAGCGTGTACTGGACGGCCTTCTCGGCGGCGCCCACCGGCAGGTCGACCGCGCCCGAGACCCCGGTCCCCGTCGCCGACGTGTCGTCGAACAGGGGGCCCTCGCCCGCGAGTGCGTCCGTGCGCGGGGCGGGCACCTCGTCGTCCTCGGTGATCGACAGGGGGGCCGCGCCCTTCCCGCTGCCCCACGCCGAGGGCCGCGGGCCCATGTCGAAGTCGAGGACCGCGCCCTTGGCCAGCAGCGCGTGGGGGAGCGACGTCGACGTCCACGGGCGGCCGTTGATCCTGAGACCCTGTACGTAGACGTTCCGGGCGCTGTTGCGCGGTGCCCGGATCACCAGGTCCGCGCCGTTCTCCAGGTGGACGGTGGCCTTCTTGAACAACGGGGAGCCGACCGCGTACTCGCCGCCGCCCATCACCAGCGGGTAGAAGCCGAGCGCGGAGAAGAGGTACCAGGCCGACTGCTCGCCGTTGTCCTCGTCACCGTGGTAGCCCTGCCCGATCGCGCTGCCGGTGTACAGGCGCCCCAGCGCCTCGCGGACCCGGGCCTGCGCCTTCCAGGGCTGCCCGGCCGCGTCGTACATGTAGATCGCGTGGTGGGCCACCTGGTTGGAGTGCCCGTACATGCCCATCCGCACGTCCCGCGCCTCCGTCATCTCGTGGATGACGCCGCCGTAGGAGCCCGTGAACTCGGGGGAGGCGGTCTCGGGGGTCGTGAAGTAGGTGTCGAGCTTGTGCGCCAGGCCGTCGCGGCCGCCGTAGAGGTTGGCCAGGCCCCGGCTGTCCTGCGGGGCGGTGAAGGCGTAGCCCCAGCCGTTGGTCTCGGTGTAGTCGTGGCCCCACACGCGGGGGTCGTAGGCCGACGACTTCACCCGCCAGTCGCCCTCGGCGTCCCGGCCCTGGAAGAAGCCGGCCTCCGCGTCGAACAGGTGCACGTAGCCCTGCGCGCGGTTCAGGAAGTACTCCGACTCCTCCTCGTACCGGCGCTCGCCCGTCTTCCGGAACAGCTCCTGTCCCATCCGGGCGATCCCGAAGTCGTTGAGGTAGCCCTCCAGGGCCCAGGACAGGCCCTCGTGGGTGTCGGTGGCGGTGTAGCCGAGGAAGGGGGAGGTCGTCATGCCCTTGCGGCCCACGCCGGACGACGGCGGCACGACGGTCGCGTTCTTCACGGCCGCGTCGTACGCCGACTCCGCGTCCAGACCGACGCCCTTGACGTAGGCGTCCGCGAAGGCGACGTCCGACGAGGTGCCGGTCATCAGGTCGGCGTACCCCGGCGAGGACCAGCGCGAGGTCCAGCCGCCGTCCCTGTACTGCTGCACGAACCCGTCCGCCAGTTCGGCCGCCCTGGCCGGGGTCAGGAGCGAGTACGCCGGCCAGGTCGTCCGGTAGGTGTCCCAGAAGCCGTTGTTGACGTACACCTTGCCGTCCACGATCTTCGCGCCGGTGTGTGTCGGGGTGTCCGGGCCCGGCATCGGCGAGAAGGGCGAGGCGTACCTGTAGGTCGAACCCACCTTCTCGAAACCGGAGTTGGGATACAGGTACAGCCGGTACAGGCTGGAGTACAGCGTCGTCAGCTGGTCCGGGGTGGCGCCCTCGACCTCCACCGTGCCGAGCAGCTCGTCCCACTGCCGCTGGGCCCGCCGCTCGACCGTCTCGAAGGAGGTTCCCTCCGGGATCTCCTGGCGCAGGTTGTCGCGGGCCTGGTCGACGCCGATCAGGGAGGTCGCCAGGCGCAGGGTGACCGTGCGGTCGGCGCCCGCGTCGAACCGCAGGTACCCCTTCACCCCGCTCGACGCCCCGGCCGTCACCGGCGCGTCGAACTCGCCGTACACGAACAGCCGGGTGGCGCCCGCGGACAGTCCCGACCTCACGTCCGACCAGCCGGTGACGACGCCCTTGCCGGTGTCGAGCGTGAGGCCCGCCTGGTCGGTGACGTTGTCGAAGACGACGCTCGCGTCGTCGCCCGGGTAGGTGAAGCGCAGGGCCGCCGCGTGGTCGGTCGGCGCCATCTCCGCCTTCAGCCCGTTCTCGAACCGCACCCCGTAGGAGTACGGCCGGGCGGTCTCGTTCGCGTGCCGGAACGGCAGTGCCCGCGCCGTCCGCCCGGTGTCCGGGACGCCGGCCGCCGCGGACGGCATCACCTGGAACGTCTGCCGGTCGCCCATCCACGGACTGGGCTCGTGACTCGCGCTGAACGCCTGGATCTCGGGCAGGTTGTCGGCGTTGTTCGCGCGGGAGTAGTCGTAGAGCCAGCCCAGGGTGGAGGCGTTGGTCACCGGGGTCCAGAAGGTGAAGCCGTGCGGCACGGCGGTCGCGGGGAAGGTGTTGCCCCGCGAGAAGCTCCCGCTGGAGTGGGTGCCGCGCGTGGTGACCGCGTAGTCCGACAGGTGCGCCTTCGGGGCCTCGGGCGGGGCCGTGCGCAGCGCGACGTCGTCCACCCAGCCCCGGAACCGCGCCGGTCCGCCGGGGGAGTCGTAGGCGAGGAGGATGCGGTCGACGGTCCTCCCGGCCGCCACCGCGCCGATCCCCGCGACGACGTCGTTCCACTGGTTGACGTACAGCGACTTGGCCGCGCCCTGCCCGCGGGGCGACAGCGCGAAGCCGTACTGGTCCCTCGCCCCGAGATCGCTCAGGTACGTCCCGTCCGTGAACGCCAGGTCCACCGACACGTTCGTCGCCGCGTAGTCCAGGTCCCCCTCGGCCATCGCCGGGAAGATCCGGTACGCCAGGCGGGTGCGCGCAAAGACCCGCACGTTCACGTCGAAGACCTTGTTGTACGAGTAGCCGCGCCCCTCGGCGGTGTGCCGCCCGGCGTAGCGCAGGGCCCGCAGTCCCGTGAAGCCGGCCCGCGCCCTGGCGGTGGGGGAGCCGCTCGGCCCGCGGTCGACGACGGTCTGCATGTCCGGCGGGACGGGGTCGCCGTCGCCGCCCGTCCCGAACCGCACGTCGGCGAGCTGGAGGAGCCCGGCGCCGTGGTTCCTCGTCACCTCCAGCCGGAAGTGCCGGTAGGAGGCCGGTGCGCCGAGCGCGTACGTCTTCGTCTGCAGCCGCCGGTCGAAGGACTCGCCGGAGCGGGTGTCGACGGCCGTCCAGTCGCCGCCGTCCGCCGAACCCTTCAACGTCCAGTCCGCCGGGTCGCGTTCGGCGGCGTCGTTCGCGGACGTCAGCGCGTACGCGGTGACCGCCGCGGGTTCGGGCAGGTCGAACTCCACCCAGCCGGTGGCCTCGAAGGCCAGCCACTTGGTGCCGGCCTCGCCGTCGACGAGGTTCTCCTTCACCTCGCCGCCCGCCGTGTTCTCGGCGCTCGCCCGGACGCCGGTGACCCGGTCGGTCACGTCGCCGGGGAGCCCGCCGCCGTAGCCGCCGTCGACCCCCGACGCCCGTTTCCCGCCGCCCGGCGCGGACTCGACGGTGCTCCGCCAGTCGGGAGCCCGCTCACCCTCCTCGAAGGAGGAGGCGAACTCCCGGTCGGGCACCGGCACCCGGTCCGGCAGGGCGACCGCCGCCCCCGGCGCGCCCGCCGCCATGACCAGGACGGCCGTGCCCACGACCGCCCGTCTCCACCGGATCCACCTCGACCGAGCTCCGAAGCGCTGCATCCGCGAGCACCCTCCCTGCGCCGGACAACGTTGTCTTCTTCGATGCGCAGGAATCAGTAGGTGGCCAAGTGGCAAGCGATGTCAAGGATGTTGAACGCGCCGTCCGAGCCGTTCGCGGCAGAGCCGGGCAGCCCCTGCGAGGTATCCCGCCGGGCTCCGCCGCGAATCGTCCGGACCGTCCTCCGCGGGTGCGCCGCACCTTCTCCGCGGGCTCGTGTCCGGCGATTTTCCGGCCGGGCGGTCGCGGGGGGGCTCATATGTCCGCCAGGTCTCAACTCGGAAAAGACCCATGGCCAACCTTGCATTCGATCTTGTCCGGTGGCGGGAAGTGGACTATACCTGTCGGCGATTCACCCGATCCGCACGACCCTGCTTGACCTGACCGCGGTGCCGGGAAGGATCCGGTTCACCGCCTGAGTCCTGGAGAAGGCGAGGACTTGAGCATGGGATCCACTTCTGTGTCCGATTCGGCTGATTCAACTGATTCAACTGATTCAACTGGTTCGGCTGCTTCGACCGGCTCCATCGGGAATCGCGGTGCTAAAGGCATCGGCCGCCGCGATCTGATCAGGAGATCGGCCGCACTCGGACTGATCTCCGTCCCCACGGTGGGTTTCCTCTCCGCCTGCGCCAGCAGCGGGGGCGGCGGTGACGAGGGCAAGGCCGAGACCGGCGAGAAGACCGACAAGAACCCGCTCGGCGTGAACGACACCACCCGGATGGAATTCGTCCTGTTCGACGGCGGTTTCGGCAAGGAGTACGCCGAGGACGCCGTGAAGATCTACGAACAGCGTTTCCCGAAGGCCGAGGTGAAGTTCTCGGCCACCCAGAAGATCCAGTCCACCCTCCAGCCCCGTTTCAACCAGGGCACCCCGCCGGACCTCATCGACAACTCCGGCGCCGAGCAGATGGACATGGGCGTCCTGGTCGGCAAGGGCCAGCTGGCCGACCTCACCGCGCTGCTGGACGCGCCGTCCTACGACGACCCGGCGAAGAAGGTCCGCGACACCCTGCGCCCCGGCATCGTGGAGATGGGCCAGTTCGACGGCGACCCCGTCTGGATCATGTACTACGCGTACACCGTGTACGGCGTCTGGTACTCGCAAAAGGCCCTGGACTCGCTGGACGCCGCCTACCCCGAGACCTGGGACGAGATGCTCGCGGTGTGCGAGAAGGCGAAGAAGAAGGGCATGGCGGGCTGGACGTACGCGGGCAAGTACCCGTACTACCTGCCCTTCTCGCTGTATCCGATGATCGGCAAGGTCGGCGGCCGTGAAGTCCTCGACGCCATCGACAACCTGGAGCCGAACGCCTGGAAGCACCCGGCGGTCAAGGCCTGCTTCGACGCCTACTACGAGCTGTACAAGAAGGGTTACGTCCTGCGGGGCACCCCCGGTCTGGACCACATCCAGTCGCAGACCGCTTGGGCCAAGGGCAAGGCCCTGTTCCTGCCCAACGGCTCCTGGGTGGAGAACGAGTCGGCCAACGTCATCCCCGCCGACTTCGGCCTCGCCGTCTCCGCGCCGACCGGACTCGACGGCTCCGACAAGCTGCCGTTCGGCACCATCTGGGCCTCCGGCGGCGAGCCGTTCGTCGTCCCGGCCAAGGCGAAGAACCCGGCCGGCGGCATGGAGCAGCTGCGCATCATGCTGAGCGAGGCGTCCTCGAAGAACTTCACCTCCAAGGTCAAGTCGCTGACCGCCTACGACGGCGGCACCGACGGCATCACCCTCACCCCCGGCCTGAAGTCGGGTGTCGCCGCGCTGGACAAGGCCGGTCAGAACGTGGTGAACCCGCGGCTCCAGGACTGGTACGTGCAATTGCAGAAGGAGAAGATCGGGGTCTCCGGACTCGGCGAGATGATGGCCGGCCGGCTCACCCCGGCGGAGGCGATCAAGAAGATCCAGGGTTACGCCGACGAGGCGGCCAAGGATTCCTCGATCAAGCACTACAAGCACCAGTGACCGGCGCCATCACGACAGACATCACGACACCGGAGTGGCGATGCAGCACGGCAAGTACCGGTTCATCGCGGGGTTCCTGGCGCCACCCCTGGGCCTGTACGCGCTCTTCGTGGTGTGGCCGTTCATCCAGTCCATCTACTACTCGTTCACGGACTGGACCGGTCTGAGCCCCGAATTCGAGATGGTCGGCCTGGACAATTACCGCAGGATGCTCGACGACGACATCTTCTGGAAGTCCCTGCAACACAGCCTGATGTTCGCGGTCGCGCTGCCACTGGTGACGATCGGGCTGGCGCTGTTCCTCGCCTTCATGATCAATGTCGGCGGACGGAGGAGAAAAGGCGGCCCGGCCGTCTCCGGTGTGCGCGGCTCGTCCTTCTACAAGATCGTCTATTTCTTCCCGCAGGTACTGTCGATCGCCATCGTGGCGTTGTTGTTCGCCTTCGCCTACAACCCCGACAGCGGTGCGATCAACTCGTTGCTGCGGGGGATCGGGCTGGACGGCGTGCAGCCGCTGTGGCTGGGCGATCCGGGCCTCGCGCTGTGGTGCGTGATGGCGGTGCTCGTCTGGTCGACGGTCGGCTTCTTCGTGGTGCTGTTCTCCGCGGGCATGGCGTCGATCCCGACGGACCTGTACGAGGCCGCCCTGCTCGACGGCGCCGGCCGCGCCACCACGTTCTTCCGCATCACCCTGCCGCTGCTGTGGGACACCGTGCAGTCCGGCTGGGTCTACATGGGCATCCTCGCGCTCGGCGCGGAGTCGTTCGCGGTCGTCCAGATCATGACGACCGGGCCGGGCGGGCCCGACTACTCGACCACCGTCATGGTCCTCTACGTGTACCAGAAGGCGTTCCGCGACGGTCAGGCCGCCTACGCCACCACCATCGGAGTCGCCCTGCTCGTCGTGACGCTGGCCTTCGCCGCGCTGGTGATGCGGCTGGGCCGGCGCGAGCGGCTGGAGTACTGATCATGAGCATCGAGAAGACCGCGGAGCCCCCCGCGCCCGTCCCCGTCGCGAAGGCGGACGTCCCGCCGGGCGGCGCGGCGCCCCGGACGCGGAAGGAGGGGCAGGTCCTCAACGCCTTCTCGCACGGCATCCTCGTCGTGTGGGCGGTCATGGTCGTGCTGCCGCTGCTGTGGGCGGTGATGACCTCCTTCAAGGACGACGGCTCCATCTTCGGCTCGCCCTGGTCGCTGCCCGACACGCTGCACCTCGACAACTGGTCGCGGGCCTGGACCGAGGCCGACATGGGCGACTACTTCCTCAACACCGCGCTGGTGGTGGGGGGTTCGCTCGTCGGCACCCTGGTGCTCGGCTCGATGGCGGCGTACGTCCTGGCCCGGTTCGACTTCCCCGGCAACCGGTTCGTCTACTACCTGTTCGTCGGCGGCATGAGCTTCCCGATCATGCTCGCACTGGTCCCGCTGTTCTACGTGGTGAACAACATGGGCCTGCTGAACACGATCCACGGCCTGATCCTGGTCTACATCGCCTACTCGCTGCCGTTCACGGTGTTCTTCCTCACGGCGTTCTTCCGCACGCTGCCCTCGTCGGTGGCGGAGGCGGCGTTCGTCGACGGCGCCTCGCACAGCCGTACGTTCTTCCAGATCATGCTGCCGATGGCCAGGCCCGGCCTGATCAGCGTGGGGATCTTCAACTTCCTGGGTCAGTGGAACCAGTACATGCTCCCCACGGTCCTCAACACCGATCCGGACAAGCGCGTCCTCACCCAGGGCCTGGTCCAGCTGGCCGTCAGCCAGGGGTACAAGGGGGACTGGTCGGGTCTTTTCGCGGGCCTGGTGATGGCGATGCTGCCGGTGCTCGCCGCGTACGTCGTCTTCCAGCGGCAGGTGGTGCGGGGACTGACCGCGGGGGCGCTGAAGTAGTCCCTCCCCTTGATCACTTGGACGCCGCCGTAGCGCTGCGCAGCCACCCGTACGCGTGCCGTTCCCGAGTCGGGGAACGGCACCGTTCGGTGTGCGCATGAATGCGATTAGTGTTCAACCTCTTGACGGGAGGCAACCCGAACAGCTCAGCTTAGAGTTCACTAGTTGGACATAGACGGGGCCTCATCGATGCGGTCCCGCGCGCGGGAGGTCGTCGTGGAGACTCCGGGGTCGCAGTCGTCGCTGCACCGAGCCAACCTGGAGCGGGTGGTGCGCGCCGTGCGCCTGGCCGGGTCCCTCACGCAGGCGGAGATCGCCCGGACGACGGGCCTGTCCGCGGCGACCGTGTCCAACATCGTGCGCGAGCTGAAGGACCGCGGGACCGTCGAGGTCACGCCCACCTCGGCCGGCGGCCGCAGGGCCCGCAGCGTCAGCCTCAGCGGGGACGCCGGCATCGTCATCGGGGTGGATTTCGGGCATACCCACCTACGGGTCGCCGTAGGGAACCTCGCCCATCAGGTGCTCGCCGAGGAGTCCGAACCGCTGGATGTGGACGCCTCCTCGACACAGGGCTTCGACCGGGCGGAACAGCTGGTCAACCGCCTGATCGAGGCCACCGGGGTGGACCGTTCGAAGATCGCCGGAGTGGGCCTCGGGGTCCCCGGTCCGATCGACGTGGAGTCCGGCTCGCTCGGCTCGTCCGCGATCCTGCCCGGCTGGATCGGCACCAAGCCCGCCGAGGAGCTGCGGGGGCGGCTCGGCGTGACCGTGCACGTGGACAACGACGCCAATCTCGGCGCCCTCGGCGAGATGGTCTGGGGCAGCGGCAGAGGCGTTCGTGATCTTGCTTACATCAAGGTCGCGAGCGGTGTCGGCGCCGGTCTGGTGATCGACGGGAAGATCTACCGGGGTCCCGGCGGGACCGCGGGAGAAATAGGACATATTACACTCGATGAATCCGGCCCCGTCTGCCGTTGCGGAAACCGGGGCTGCCTGGAGACCTTCACGGCCGCGCGCTACGTGCTGCCGCTCCTCCAGTCCAGCCACGGCACGGACCTGACCATGGAGGGAGTCGTACGGCTCGCCAGGGACGGAGACCCGGGCTGCCGTCGGGTGATCGCCGACGTCGGCCGACACATCGGCAGTGGAGTCGCCAATCTCTGTAACCTGCTGAACCCGAGCCGGGTGGTCCTGGGCGGTGATCTCGCCGAGGCCGGTGAGCTGGTGCTCGGGCCCATCAGGGAGTCCGTCGGCCGCTACGCGATCCCCAGTGCGGCACGGCAGCTCACCGTTCTCCCGGGGGCGCTCGGGGGCCGCGCGGAGGTGCTCGGGGCACTCGCCCTCGCGCTCAGCGAGATGGGTGATTCAACCCTTTTGGACGGCACGCTGTCGGCCAACGCACCTGCCTTCACTTAGAGAACGAATGACGCCGTTGCCATCTCGTTAAGTATTTACTTCTTGACGTCGCACGCGTGGCCGAGTTGACTTCCAGCCACCTCGGCCGCAGCGTTGCGGCCCTGTCAGGGAGGCACACCCCAATGAACGCAACGATGCGTAGAGTCGTGATCGGCGCCACCGCCGTCTCCATGGCCCTGTCGATTGCCGCGTGCGGCAAGGCGGGCGACGACGACTCCGGCAGCAGCAGCTCCGACAGCAAGTCCATCGGCCTGCTGCTCCCCGACAGCGTCACGGCGCGCTACGAGAAGTTCGACAAGCCGCTCTTCGAGGCCAAGGTCAAGGAGCTCTGCTCCGACTGCGACGTCCAGTACGCGAACGCCGCCGCCGACCCGGCCAAGCAGGCCCAGCAGATGAGCAGCATGGTCACCAAGGGTGTCAAGGTGATCGTCGTCTCCGCGCAGGACTCGGCCGCCATCAAGTCCTCCATCAAGTCCGCCGTGGACAAGGGCGTGAAGGTCGTCGCCTACGACCGCCTCGCGCAGGGTCCGGTCTCGGCGTACGTCTCCTTCGACAACGTCAAGGTCGGCGAGCTCCAGGGCCAGGCCCTCCTCGCCGCGCTCGGCTCGAAGGCCACCCCCTCGGCCAACGTCGTCATGATCAACGGTGACGACGCCGACCCGAACGCCGGCCAGTTCAAGGAAGGCGCCCACAAGGCCCTCGACGGCAAGGTCAAGATCGCCTACGAGCAGTCCGGCCTGTGGAAGGACACCGTCGCCGCGCAGAAGATGTCCGCCGCGATCACCCAGCTCGGCGCGAAGAAGATCGCGGGCGTCTACGCCGCCAACGACGGCATGGCCGGTGGCATCGCCAACACCCTCAAGGGCGCGAAGATCAGCGGCATCCCGCTGACCGGCCAGGACGCGGAACTCGCGGGCATCCAGCGCATCGTCGCCGGCACCCAGTCCTCCACCGTCTACAAGGCCTTCAAGCCCGAGGCCGACGCCGCCGCCCAGCTCGCGGTCAACCTGCTCGAGGGCAAGGACATCAAGTCCCTCGCCACCACCGAGCTGACCAGCGGCTCCGGCGACAAGGTGCCCTCCCAGCTGCTGACCCCGGTGTCGGTCACCAAGGCCAACATCAAGGACACGGTGATCGCGGACAAGCTGTACACGGTCCAGGAGATCTGCACCGCCGAGTTCGCCGCCGCCTGCAAGGCCGCCGGACTCCAGTAGCGGTACCGCGCCCCGCGCGCGTCCGGCTCGGGTCCCCCGCGGGGGCCCGGGCCACCGGCCGCACGGCGGCCCCGTGAGACCCCGCCGACGCCTGCCCCACCTTCACACCCCGCTGCCGGGGCGGGCGTCGGACGGAACCGTTGCCAAGTGCGGCGGACTCGCGCATGTTCATCTTGTAAACCTCGTGCGTCAGCGCCCCGTACCCGTCGGCGTTGCGCACACCCTTCCGCGCCTGTCCCACAGCGCGGCATCCCCGCCGGTCAGGCGGCGAAGGAGATGGTTCACGTGTCCGCTACGCCCGTGCTGGCGTTGCGCGGAGTCTCCAAGCGATTCGGTGCGGTGCAGGCACTCACCGACGTCGAGCTGGAGGTCCACGCCGGAGAAGTGGTCGCCCTGGTGGGCGACAACGGCGCAGGAAAGTCCACCCTGGTCAAGACGATCGCGGGTGTCCACCCCATCGACGACGGCGTCATCGAGTGGGAGGGCAAGCCGGTCAGCATCACCAAGCCGCACGACGCCCAGGGCCTCGGTGTCGCGACCGTCTACCAGGACCTCGCGCTCTGCGACAACCTCGACGTCGTCGGCAACCTCTACCTCGGCCGCGAACTGCTGCGCCGCGGTGTCATCGACGAGGTGTCGATGGAGAAGAACGCCCGCGAGCTGCTGTCCACGCTCTCCATCCGCATCCCGAGCGTGCGCATCCCGATCGCGAGCCTCTCCGGCGGTCAGCGCCAGGTCGTCGCCATCGCCCGCGCGCTGATCGGCGACCCCAAGGTCGTCATCCTCGACGAGCCCACCGCGGCCCTCGGCGTCGAGCAGACCGCGCAGGTCCTCGACCTGGTCGAGCGGCTCCGCGAGCGCAACCTCGGCGTCATCCTCATCAGCCACAACATGGCCGACGTCAAGGCGGTGGCGGACACCGTCGCCGTCCTGCGTCTGGGCAAGAACAACGGCTCCTTCCCGGTGAAGGACACCAGCCACGAAGAGATCATCGCCGCGATCACGGGTGCCACGGACAACGCCGTGACCCGTCGTGCGGGGCGTCGCACCGCGGAGGCGGCCAAGTGAGCGACACGTGCAAGACCGTGAAGAGCGACACCACCAAGGTCGACAAGACCGAGGGTGTGGTGGAGGACCAGACCACCGTCGCCCCCGCCGACGACCCCACGGCCGCCCCGGTCTCCGTCGTCGACCCGCGCCTGCTGGTCCGCGAGGAGGGCCTCAAGGGCTACGTCACCGAGTTCAAGCGCAAGGTCAAGGGCGGCGAGCTGGGCTCGCTGCCGGTGGTCATCGGCCTGATCGTCATCTGGACGATCTTCCAGCTGCAGAACGACCGCTTCCTGAGCGCCGACAACCTCTCGAACATCAGCTACTACCTGTCGGCCACCGGCATGCTCGCCATCGGCCTGGTGTTCGTCCTGCTGCTCGGCGAGATCGACCTGTCCGTCGGCTCCGTCAGCGGCCTGGCGTCCACCCTGTTCGCCGTGTTCGTGGTGAACAACAGCATGAACCCCTGGCTGTCGCTCATCCTGACGGTCCTCACGGGCATCGCCATCGGCGCCCTGCACGGCTGGTTCTTCGCCAAGATCGGCGTACCCGCCTTCGTGGTGACCCTGGCCGGCTTCCTCGGCTGGAACGGTCTGATGCTGTGGCTGCTGGGCGACAGCGGCACCATCAACATCCCGTCGGACTCCGGCCCGGTCCACCTGCTCGGGCAGAGCTCCTTCTTCATGGACCAGGCCATCGTCGGCGCCTACATCCTGGCCGGCCTCGGTGTGGC
Organism: Streptomyces sp. NPDC017202; assembly: GCF_044331705.1. Classification (NCBI taxonomy): domain Bacteria; kingdom Bacillati; phylum Actinomycetota; class Actinomycetes; order Kitasatosporales; family Streptomycetaceae; genus Streptomyces; species Streptomyces sp. NPDC017202. Next base: position 25,543 of record NZ_JBIRNP010000025.1, read on the forward strand.
GTCCATGCTGATCGGCTCCTTCGGCGAGCAGCGCCGCCGCAGGGCCGCTGGTGTGCCGTTCCGGCCCACCAGCGAGATCCTGCTGCGCGTCGGCGCGCTGGCCGTCGCGTCCTTCGCGGCCGCGGCCGTGCTGAACAACGCCGCCGGCGTCTCCAACGCGCTCGTCATCTTCCTGGCCGCGCTGGTCATCGTCGACTTCATCCTCCGCCGTACGACCTTCGGCCGTCAGGTCTTCGCGGTCGGCGGCGGCATCGAGGCGGCCCGTCGCGCCGGTATCAACGTGCCGATGATCCGCATCACCGTGTTCTCCATCGCCGGTGGCTTCGCCGCGGTCGGCGGTATGTTCTTCGCCGGCCAGACCGCCAGCGCCACGCTCAGCGCCGGTGGCGGCAACACCCTGATGCTGGCGATCGCCGCGGCGGTCATCGGCGGCACCAGCCTCTTCGGCGGCCGCGGCAGCGTCTGGTCCGCCCTCCTGGGCATGCTGGTCATCCAGTCCATCCAGACCGGTCTCGACCTGCTGAACATGAACACCTCGATCCAGTACATGATCACCGGTGGCGTCCTGCTCGGCGCGGTCGTCATCGACTCGGTCTCCCGCAAGAGCCAGAAGGCCGCCGGTCGCGGCTGACCACGGCGGCGACCGACTGTGCCCGGTACCCGTGGCGGGTGCCGGGCACAGGCATGCCGGGACCGCCCGGGGAAACCCGCATCCGGGGCGCGGCCGATCCGTGAATCCCCGAGAACCCCTGAATCAAGGGGCGGGCGCCGCCCGCCGGGGCGGAAGATTAGACTCGCAGGGCCCGGCAACAGCTCGATCAGCTCTACTGCAAGGAGGCACGGGTGCCGCTGCTGACCCGCATCAGGGGACCGCGCGATCTGGACCGGCTCAGCCTGGAGGAGCTGGACCAGCTGGCAGGGGAGATCCGGACCTTCCTCGTCGACGCCGTGTCCAAGACCGGCGGCCACCTCGGCCCCAACCTCGGTGTGGTCGAGCTCACCATCGCACTGCACCGGGTCTTCGAGTCCCCCAAGGACAAGGTGCTCTGGGACACCGGCCACCAGTCCTACGTGCACAAACTGCTCACCGGCCGGCAGGACTTCTCCCGCCTGAAGATGAAGGACGGCCTGTCCGGCTACCCCTCGCGGGCCGAGTCCGAGCACGACGTCATCGAGAACAGCCACGCCTCCACGGTGCTCGGCTGGGCCGACGGCATCGCCAAGGGCAACGAGATCCTGAAACGGGACAGCCACGTCGTGGCGGTCATCGGTGACGGCGCCCTGACCGGCGGCATGGCCTGGGAGGCGCTGAACAACATCGCCGAGGCCAAGGACCGTCCGCTCGTCATCGTCGTCAACGACAACGAGCGTTCCTACGCCCCCACCATCGGCGGCCTCGCCAACCACCTGGCGACCCTGCGCACGACCGACGGCTACGAGCGCTTCCTCGCCCGCACCAAGGACATCCTCGACCGCACCCCGGTCGTCGGGAAGCCCCTCTTCGACACGCTGCACGGCGCCAAGAAGGGCCTGAAGGACTTCATCGCGCCCCAGGGCATGTTCGAGGACCTCGGCCTGAAGTACGTCGGCCCGATCGACGGCCACGACATCGAGGCCCTGGAGTCGGCGCTGGCCCGCGCCAAGCGCTTCGGCGGCCCCGTCATCGTGCACTGCCTCACCGAGAAGGGCCGCGGCTACCAGCCCGCCCTCCAGGACGAGGCCGACCGCTTCCACGCCGTCGGCAAGATCCACCCCGACACGGGCCTGCCGATCGCCAGCAGCGGCGCCGACTGGACCTCCGTCTTCGGCGAGGAGATGGTGAAGCTCGGCACCGAGCGCGAGGACGTCGTCGCCATCACCGCGGCCATGCTCCAGCCCGTCGGCCTGGACAAGTTCGCCAAGGCCTTCCCCGAGCGCGTCTACGACGTCGGCATCGCCGAGCAGCACGGCGCCGTCTCCGCGGCGGGCCTCGCCCACGCGGGCGTGCACCCCGTCTTCGCGGTCTACGCCACCTTCCTCAACCGCGCCTTCGACCAGGTCCTCATGGACGTCGCCCTGCACAGGTGCGGGGTCACGTTCGTGCTCGACAGGGCCGGCGTGACCGGCACCGACGGCGCCTCCCACAACGGCATGTGGGACATGTCGATCCTCCAGGTCGTCCCGGGCCTCAGGCTGGCCGCACCGCGCGACGCCGACCAGGTGCGCGCCCAGCTCCGGGAGGCCGTCCAGGTCGACGACGCGCCGACCGTGGTGCGCTTCTCCAAGGGCGCCGTCGGACCCGCCGTACCGGCCGTGGGGCGCGTCGGCGGCATGGACGTCCTGCGCGAGCCGGGCACCGACCGGCCCGACGTGCTGCTGGTCTCCGTGGGCGCCCTCGCCCCGATGTGCCTGGAGATCGCCGGCCTGCTCGACCGGCAGGGCATCTCCACCACCGTCGTCGACCCGCGCTGGGTCAAGCCCGTCGACGAGGCCATGGCCCCGCTCGCCGAGCGCCACCGCGTCGTCGTCACCGTCGAGGACAACTCGCGCGTCGGCGGCGTCGGCTCCACGATCGCCCAGGCCCTGCGCGACGCCGGGGTGGACGTGCCCCTGCGCGACTTCGGCATCCCGCCCCGCTTCCTCGACCACGCCTCCCGCGCCGAGGTCATGGCCGAGATCGGCCTGACCGCCCCCGACATCGCCCGCCAGGTCACCGGCCTGGTCTCCCGGCTCGACGGGCGGTACGACAGGACGGCCGCCGAGGTCGAGCCCGCGCGCGACTGACGGGAACGCACGCGACCGGCGGGAAACGCGCGATGCGCGCCGACACGCCGTACCGGGCCGGTTCCACCGCTGAGAGAGTGGTGAAACCGGCCCATTTGCGTGATTGCGCCCGCGCCGGGGCATACGGACTACGGCCCCTCTCGATCATGTCGGGGACGACACCGCGTGGGAGGTAAACCCGTGAGCAACACCCTCTTCCGGACGAAGAAGGTCGAGCAGTCCATCCTCGACACCGAGGAACCCGAGCACGCGCTCAAGAAATCCCTGTCCGCGCTCGATCTGACCGTTTTCGGCGTCGGCGTCATCATCGGCACCGGCATCTTCGTCCTGACCGGCACGGTCGCCAAGAACAACGCCGGCCCCGCCGTCGCCCTGGCCTTCGTGGCGGCCGGTGTCGTCTGCGCGCTCGCCGCGCTCTGCTACGCCGAGTTCGCCTCCACCGTCCCGGTGGCCGGCTCCGCCTACACCTTCTCCTACGCCTCCCTCGGAGAACTGCCCGCCTGGATCATCGGCTGGGACCTGGTCCTGGAGTTCGCGCTGGGCACGGCGGTGGTCGCGGTCGGCTGGTCCGGCTACGTCGCCTCGCTGCTGGACAACGCGGGCTGGCACCTGCCGGAGGCGCTCAGCGGCCGGGACGGGGCCGAGGGCTTCGGCTTCGACATCCTCGCCGCCGCCCTGGTCCTGGTCCTCACCGCCATCCTCGTCGTGGGCACCAAGCTCTCCGCGCGCGTCACCTCGGTGGTCGTCGCCGTCAAGGTGACCGTGGTCCTCGTCGTGATCATCGCGGGCGCCTTCCTCATCGAGGGCGACAACTACGACCCGTTCGTCCCGAAGGCGCAGGAGGTGCCCGCGGGCGACAGCCTCCAGGCCCCGCTCATCCAGCTGATGTTCGGCTGGGCGCCGTCCAACTTCGGCGTGATGGGCATCTTCACCGCCGCCTCCGTGGTCTTCTTCGCGTTCATCGGCTTCGACGTGGTCGCCACGGCCGCCGAGGAGACCAGGAACCCGCAGCGCGACATGCCCCGCGGCATCCTCGGCTCCCTGGTCATCTGCACCGCCCTCTACGTCGCGGTGTCGATCGTCGTGACCGGCATGCAGAAGTACACCGAGCTGTCCATCACCGCGCCCCTCGCCGACGCGTTCAAGGCCACCGGTCACCCCTGGTTCGCGGGCTTCATCAGCTTCGGCGCCGCCGTCGGCCTCACCACGGTCTGCATGATCCTGCTGCTCGGCCAGACCCGCGTCTTCTTCGCGATGAGCCGCGACGGACTGCTGCCGCGGTTCTTCTCCCAGGTCCACCCGCGGTTCAGGACCCCGCACCGGCCGACCATCCTGCTCGGCGTGCTCATCGCGATCCTGGCCGGCTTCACGCCCCTGAGCGAACTCGCCGAACTCGTCAACATCGGCACGCTCTTCGCCTTCGTGGTCGTCGCCATCGGCGTGATCATCCTCCGCCGGACCCGTCCCGACCTGCCCCGCTCCTTCCGCACCCCCTGGGTGCCGGTGCTGCCGATCCTGTCGGTGCTGGCCTCGCTGTGGCTGATGCTCAACCTGCCCGCCGAGACCTGGCTGCGCTTCGCGATCTGGATGGTGATCGGGTTCGTCGTCTACTTCCTGTACGGCCGCTCGCACAGCCGGCTGGGCCGCGGCGAGGGCACCGCGGCCGGCCGGGCGGCCGGGCCCGGCCCCGGCGACGGCCGCTGAACACCCCGCCCCACGGCCCCGCGCGCCCCGCTCCGGCGGTGCCCGCGGGGCCGCCTGCCGTCCGGCCGGTGTACCGCTCGGCCGGGGCGCGCGCGGGTGCCGTACCCGCCTACGCCCGGACGGTGCGGGGCCCCGCCACCTCGGCGCCCAGCGCGGTGACCCGCCGGCGCAACTCGCGGTCGGCCGTGACGACCAGCCGGCGGCGGTCTCCCGCCCCGGCCACCAGGCCGACGATGTGGTCGTCGCCGCTGCCGGGCGCCGACTCCACCCGTACGCCGGGCACCGGTGCCACACCGCGTGCGGCGCCCTCGACGACCAGGACGACCTCCACGGGCCCCAAGTGCCCCGGCAGCCCGTCGGAGGCCAGCCGGTCCCGCAGCCGCTCCGCGGCGCCCCGCCGGTCGCGCCACCACCCGTCGGGCACCGACCCCACGACGTTCGCGGCGTCGACGATCACGAGCAGCGGGCCGTTGTCGTCGTCCATGGCGACCAGGGTGCCACGGCCGACGACGGCCGACGACGGCCGACGGCGGCCGACGGCGGCCCCGACGCGGCCCGCCCGGGAGCGCCGCCGACGGGCCGTCATAAAGTGACCGGGTGAACGGCGAATGGCTCGTACGTGGCCGTGACGGGCGGCTCTGTGTCTATCTGACGTCGGACGAGGCGGTCCTGTGCCGCGCGGAGCGCACCCCGGGCGGCGCCTGGGACCCGCCGCGCAGGGTCGGTGGCGACCAGAGGCTGCGCGCGGTCCCGGCGGTCGGCCGCGGGGCCGACGGGTACGCCCATCTCGTCTCCTGGCGGCCCACCGTGCCGGGCCAGTCGGGAATCGTGCACTCCGCCCACTTCCGGCCCCTGCTCGCCGCCCTCGACTGGGTTCCGGTCGGCCACCCGGAGACCAGGGGCGACCTCACCGGCGCCCCCGCCGCCGCCGTGGACGCCCAGGGACGGGCGCACCTCTTCGTGGCCCGGTCCGGCACCGGGCTCGGCATGGTCGCGCAGAAGGAGAAGGGCGGCTGGGACCCGTGGCGCGACCTGAAGGGGCCGGACGTCCTGGGAGCACCGGTCGCGCTCGCGGGGGAGTCCGGGCGCGTCGAGGCGTACGCGGCCGTCCCGGGCGGGCTCCAGCACTGGCGGCAGGAGCAGCCGGGCACCCCGCCCGTCCTCGGGGAGTCGGTGGAGACGCCGGTCCGCCCCGGCACCCTGCGGGCCCTGGCCACCTCGCCGGAGCACACCACGCTCTACTACACCGACGCGTCGGGGGACCTGTGCGCCTGGCGTCCCGGTGGCGCGCCCGTCGTCCTGCTCGCCGCGGCGGGCCCCGGTCCGGTGGCCGCCGTGCGCTGCGAACTCGACGGCCACGACTGCACGCTGCTCGCCCAGCGCTCGTCCGGCGGCCGGGTGGCCTTCGCGGCGTACCCCACCGAGGAGGAGGGCGCCGGCGCCTGGTGGACCGAGTCCGGACCCGCGCTGCCCGCCGACGCCGAGGTGGCCCTCGCCCGCGACCACGAGGACCGGGTGGTCGCCGTGACCCTGTCCCCGTCGGCCGGCCGGCTCCTCGTCACCCGCCGCAAGGACGAACCCGGGCTGGCGCTGACGGCGTGGCAGGAGGTCTGACCGGCCCGCCGCCCGCGCGACGTGAGGAGGGCCCCCGCCGACCGGCGGAGGCCCTCCTCACGTCATGCGCCCGCGTTACGCCGGGATCGACGCCACGCCCGGAGCCAGGAACTTCTTGCCGTTCACCCGCTCCGACACGCCCTCACGGTCCAGGTACGGCGTGATGCCGCCCAGGTGGAAGGGCCAGCCGGCACCGGTGATCAGGCAGAGGTCGACGTCCTGCGCCTCGGCGACGACGCCCTCGTCGAGCATGAGCCCGATCTCCTGCGCCACCGCGTCCAGGACGCGCGCCCGCACCTGCTCCTCGGTCAGGACGGTGTCGCCCTGCTTCAGCAGCGCGGCGACCTCCGGGTCCAGCTCCGGCTTGAAGTTGTTCTCGGCGGAGTAGACGTAGAAGCCGCGCTTGCCCGCCTCGACGACCGCCTTGAGGTTCGGGGAGACCGTGAAGCGGTCCGGGAACGCCCGGTTGAGCGTCTCCGAGACGTGCAGGCCGATGGCCGGGCCGACCAGCTCGAGGAGGACCAGCGGGGACATCGGCAGACCGAGCGGTTCCACCGCCTTCTCCGCGACCTCGACCGGGGTGCCCTCGTCGATGACGTTCTGCACCTCGCCCATGAAGCGGGTCAGGATGCGGTTCACGACGAACGCCGGGGCGTCCTTCACCAGGACGGCCGTCTTCTTCAGCTTCTTGGCGACGGCGAAGGCGGTGGCCAGCGACGCGTCGTCGGTCGTCTCGCCGCGCACGATCTCCAGGAGCGGCAGGATCGCGACCGGGTTGAAGAAGTGGAAGCCCACGACCCGCTCGGGGTTCTTCAGCTTCGACGCCATCTCGGTGACGGAGAGCGACGAGGTGTTGGTGGCGAGGATCGCGTGCGCCGGGGCGACCGCCTCGACCTCTGCGAACACCTGCTGCTTGACACCGATCTCCTCGAACACGGCCTCGATGACGAAGTCCGCGTCCGCGAAGCCCTCGGCCTTGTCCAGCACACCGGTCACCAGCGCCTTGAGGCGGTTGGCCTTGTCCTGGTTGATGCGGCCCTTGCCGAGCAGCTTGTCGATCTCGGCGTGGACGTAGCCCACACCCTTGTCGACGCGCTCCTGGTCGATGTCGGTCAGCACGACCGGCACCTCCAGGCGGCGCAGGAACAGCAGGGCGAGCTGCGAGGCCATCAGGCCCGCGCCCACGACGCCGACCTTGGTGACCGGGCGGGCCAGGTTCTTGTCCGGGGCACCGGCCGGGCGCTTGCCGCGCTTCTGCACCAGGTTGAACGCGTAGATACCGGCGCGCAGTTCACCGCCCATGATCAGGTCGGCGAGGGCCTGGTCCTCGGCGTCGTAGCCCTGCTGGAGGTCGCCGTTCTTGGCGGCGGCGATGATGTCGAGGGCGCGGTAGGCGGCCGGGGCCGCACCGTGCACCTTGCCGTCCGCGATGGAGCGGCCCCTGGCGACGGCCTGGTCCCAGGCCTCGCCGCGGTCGATCACCGGGCGCTCGACGACGATCTCGCCCTTGAGGACGGACGCCGTCCAGATCAGCGACTGCTCCAGGAAGTCCGCACCCTCGAACAGGGCGTCGGCGATGCCCAGTTCGTAGACCTGGGCGCCCTTGAGCTGCTTGTTCTGGTTGAGCGAGTTCTCGATGATCACCGAGACGGCCTTGTCGGCGCCGATCAGGTTCGGCAGCAGGGTGCAGCCGCCCCAGCCGGGGACCAGACCGAGGAAGACCTCGGGCAGTGAGAAGGCGGGCAGGGCCGCGGACACCGTGCGGTAGGTGCAGTGCAGGCCGACCTCGACGCCGCCGCCCATGGCCGCGCCGTTGTAGTAGGCGAAGGTCGGCACGGCCAGGCCGGAGAGGCGCTTGAAGACCTCGTGGCCGCCCTTGCCGATGGCGAGCGCGTGCTCGTGCTCCTTCAGCAGCTCGACGCCCTTGAGGTCGGCGCCGACCGCGAAGATGAACGGCTTGCCGGTGACGCCGGCGGCGACGATCTCGCCGGCCGCCGCCTCCCTCTCGACCTGGTCGATCGCGGTGTTCAGGTTCGCGAGGGACTGCGGGCCGAAGGTGGTCGGCTTGGTGTGGTCCAGGCCGTTGTCGAGGGTGATCAGGGCGAAGCGCCCGGCACCCTGCGGCAGGTCGAAGTGGCGTACGTGCGCCTGCGTGACGACCTCGTCCGGGAACAGCTCGGCCGCACCCTTCAGCAGTTCAGCGGTGGTGCTCACTTGTCCCCCTCGAAGTGCGGGTTCTCCCAGACGACCGTCGCGCCCATGCCGAAGCCGACGCACATGGTGGTCAGGCCGTAGCGGACGTGCGGCTGCTCCTCGAACTGGCGGGCCAGCTGCGTCATCAGCCGGACGCCGGAGGAGGCCAGCGGGTGGCCGAAGGCGATGGCGCCGCCGTACTGGTTGACGCGCTCGTCGTCGTCGGCGATGCCGTAGTGGTCCAGGAAGGCCAGGACCTGGACGGCGAAGGCCTCGTTGATCTCGAAGAGACCGATGTCGGAGATGGACAGACCCGCCTGCGCGAGGGCCTTCTCCGTGGCCGGGATCGGGCCGTAGCCCATGACCTCCGGCTCGACGCCCACGAAGGCGTAGGAGACCAGGCGCATCTTGACCGGCAGGCCGTTCTCGCGCGCGAAGTCCTCGGAGGCGATGAGGGAGGCGGTGGCGCCGTCGTTCAGACCGGCCGCGTTGCCGGCGGTGACCCGGCCGTGCACGCGGAACGGGGTCTTCAGCCCGGAGAGGTTCTCCAGGGTCGTGCCCGGACGCATCGGCTCGTCGGCGGTGACCAGGCCCCAGCCCGTCTCACCGGCCTCGGGGCTGGTGCGCCGCACGGACACCGGCACCAGGTCGGCCTGGATCTTGCCGTCGGCGTACGCCTTGGCGGCCTTCTCCTGCGAGCGCACCGCGTACTCGTCGGCGCGCAGCTTGGTGATCTGCGGGTAGCGGTCGTGCAGGTTCTCCGCCGTCATGCCCATGAACAGGGCGGACTCGTCGACCAGCTTCTCGCTGACGAACCGCGGGTTCGGGTCGACGCCCTCGCCCATCGGGTGGCGGCCCATGTGCTCGACACCGCCGGCGATGGCGACGTCGTAGGCGCCGAAGGCGACGGAGCCGGCGACCGAGGTGACGGCCGTCAGGGCGCCCGCGCACATGCGGTCGATGGAGTAACCGGGCACCGAGGTCGGCAGACCGGCCAGGATGCCGGCGGTGCGGCCGATGGTCAGACCCTGGTCGCCGATCTGCGTGGTCGCGGCGATGGCGACCTCGTCGACCTTCTTCGGGTCGAGACCGGGGTTGCGGCGCAGCAGCTCCCGGATCGCCTTCACGACGAGGTCGTCGGCACGGGTCTCGTGGTAGATGCCCTTCGGGCCCGCCTTGCCGAACGGGGTACGGACGCCGTCGACGAAGACGACGTCCCTGACGGTACGAGGCACGATGGCTCTCCTCCAGGTGCGGGATGGCACTGCTGCGTGACGCAAGCGCTGAGCGCGCGCTCAGAACCCATGCTACTTGTGGGTAACGTAGCTGCACAGCCCTACCCGGCGGAGCGGCGAATGTCACACGGCCGGCGGAGGCGCCGCCCCCGTGGCCCCAGCACCCGTCCACCACGGGCCCGCACGAGATCTTGGCCTGATCCCGACCTCGCGGTACCGCTCCAGCGGCGCGGCGCGACCCGGCCGGGCCACGCGCGCGGACACCGCGCGGGTCACGGCCCGCGGCTGGCGGCCGCCGTACGACGGCGATGTCCACGGCGGCTACGCGGGCCCCTGACCCCCGGGCTCCGGCGCACCGCCGCCCTGCGTGTCCGGGCCCTTCGCCGACAGCGCCGCCACCAGCACCGGCGTCGCCTGCTCCACCTGCCAGGGGCGGGCGCCGAGGGCGGTGAGCGCCGCGGCGACGGAGTCCGTGCCGACCGGCTGGGGCGGCTCCCAGCAGACCCGCCGGACGGTGTCCGGGGCGATCAGGTTCTCCTGCGGCATGTTCAGTTCCTCGGCCAGCGCCGAGACGGCCGACCGCGCCGCCGAGAGGCGGGCCGCGGCCTCGGGGTCCTTGTCCGCCCAGGCCCGCGGCGGCGGCGGCCCCGCGACCGACTGCCCCGGCTGCGGCAGCTGCGACTCGGTCAGCGCCCTGGCCCGGTCGACGGCCGCCTGCCACTGTTCGAGCTGGCGCCGGCTCATCCGGTGCCCGAAGCCGTTCAGCGCGGCCAGCGCGTGCACGGTGGCCGGCACGGCGAGCGCGGCCTCCACGATGGCCGCGTCCGACAGCACCTTGCCGGGCGACACGTCCCGCCGCTGGGCGATCCGGTCCCGCGTCTGCCACAGTTCCCGCACCACGCCGAGCTGACGGCGCCGGCGCACCTTGTGCATGCCGGACGTGCGGCGCCAGGGGTCCTTGCGGGGCTCGGGCGGCGGCGCGGAGGCGATCGCGTCGAACTCCTGCCGGGCCCAATCCAGCTTGTCCTGCCGGTCCAGCTCCTTCTCCAGCGCGTCGCGCAGATCGACGAGGAGCTCGACGTCCAGGGCGGCGTAGCGCAGCCACGGCTCGGGCAGCGGACGGGTGGACCAGTCGACGGCGGAGTGTCCCTTCTCCAGGACGAAACCGAGGACGCCCTCGACCATCGCGCCGAGTCCGACGCGCGGGAACCCTGCCAGTCGCCCGGCCAGCTCGGTGTCGAACAGCCGGGTGGGCACCATGCCTATTTCCCGCAGGCACGGCAGGTCCTGGGTGGCCGCGTGCAGCACCCACTCCACGTCGGACAGCGCCTCCCCGAGCGCGGAGAGGTCGGGGCAGGCGACGGGGTCGATCAACGCGGTGCCGGCGCCCTCGCGGCGCAGCTGCACCAGATAGGCGCGCTGGCCGTAGCGGTAGCCGGAGGCGCGCTCGGCGTCCACGGCGACGGGGCCGGAGCCCGCGGCGAAGGCGGCGATCACCTCGGCGAGCGCGGCCTCGTCGGCGATCACGGGGGGGATGCCCTCGCGCGGTTCGAGCAGTGGTGTCGGCGCCCCGGTGTCAAGCGTTCCGTCGTCTTCCGGAGGGGCGCCCCCGGTGGTTCGCAGTGAGCTGGCTGCGGCGGTTTCTTGGGCGTCGGTCACCTGTCAAGGGTATCCGTGTGTGGACGGCGACCGCCGACGGAACGTTCCGTCGGCGGTCGCCGCAGGGTCGCAAACCAGTCAGGCCGGGGAGGGGGACGGGAAACCGGTCGGGCCGGCGAGGCCGGGCGGGGCGAACCGGTGAGGTGGGGGAGGGGGTGAGGTGGGGGAGGGGGGTGAGGGGTGGGGGTGTCGAGGCGGTCGGGGGGGAGCGAAGAGGATCGGTGGGGGCGTCGGGACCGGGGCCGATCCGCCGTGCGGCCGGGCGGGCCCTCGGTCCGCGAAGCTCAGTGGATGATGCCGGTGCGCAGCGCCACCGCGACCATCCCGGCGCGGTCGCCCGTGCCGAGCTTGCGGGCGATGCGGGCGAGGTGGCTCTTGACGGTCAGCGCGGACAGGCCCATCGAGACGCCGATCGCCTTGTTGGACTGGCCTTCGGCGACCAGGCGCAGCACCTCCACCTCGCGGCCGGACAGCTCGCGGTAGCCGCCCGGGTGGCTCGGGGCACCCGGGGGGCGGCGGTGGAGGCGGGCGGCGGCCGCGCCGATGGGGGCGGCACCGGGCCGGGTGGGGAGCCCGACGTTGGTGCGGGTGCCGGTGACGACGTAGCCCTTGACGCCGCCGGCGAGGGCGTTGCGGACGGCGCCGATGTCGTCGGCCGCGGAGAGGGCGAGCCCGTTGGGCCAGCCCGCGGCGCGGGTCTCCGACAGCAGGGTGAGGCCGGAGCCGTCGGGAAGGTGGACGTCGGCGACGCAGATGTCGCGGGGGTTGCCGATGCGGGGACGAGCCTCCGCGACGGACGAGGCCTCGATGACGTCGCGCACACCGAGCGCCCACAGATGGCGGGTGACGGTGGAGCGGACGCGCGGGTCGGCCACGACCACCATGGCGGTGGGCTTGTTCGGGCGGTAGGCGACCAGGCTTGCGGGCTGCTCGAGGAGAACGGACACCAGGCCTCCTGGGAGGGGGGATGACGGGCCGGCTCGTGGGGATGAAGCCGGGACGAACCGTGCTGTGAAGGTCACAGTCGTCTTCGGCACCGGACCGTGGGTCCTTTAGAAAATGATCACGATCTAGTGAGTAAAAATCCGTCTAATTCGGACACGTGATCGATCATCCGAAGATCGAGTCGGTTTGAGCGAGTGCCGTATGGGATCGAAAGTGGCCGTATCGACAAAGAGATGGTCAATCGGGGCGGCCGTTCGGGGGACTCCGCGGTTGCCGGGCCCGAACACGGCGTGCGAGCACGGCCGACGGGTCCCGGCGGGGCCCGTCGGTCGTGAGGTCGTGAGGTCGGGGAAGGCCGGGGAGTGCCGGGGTGATCGGCGGGAGTCGGGAAACCGGAGGAGGTCAGGGGTGTGCCGGGCGGCGACGGAACCCGTCGCCGTCGGTGTGCGCGGTCACCGCTGCCGCAGTCACCGCCGCCGCGGCCGCCGTCGTCGCGGCGGCGTCACCGCGACTGCGGCCCCCGTCGCTGCGGCAGCGTCACCACGGACGCGTCCCCCGGACCGGCCGGCGGCAGCCCCGCGACCTGCGCCAGCAGATCGCACCAGGACGCCAGGTGCGCCGCCGTGTCCGGGACCGAGCCGCGCCCCTCGCGAGGCGTCCAGGAGGCCCGGATCTCGATCTGCGAGGACGCCGGACGTTCCGACAGGCCGCCGAAGTGGTGCGAACTCGCCCGCGTGACCGTGCCGCTCGGCTCGCCGTACGTCAGGCCGCGCGCCTGGAGCGCCCCGGTCAGCCAGGACCAGCACACGTCCGGCAGCAGCGGGTCCACCGCCATCTCCTGCTCCAGTTCCGCCCGCACCAGGGTGACCAGCCGGAAGGTCCCGCGCCAGGCGTCGTGCCCGGCCGGGTCGTGCAGCAGGACCAGGCGCCCGTCGGCCAGATCCTGGTCGCCGTCCACGACGGTCGCCTCCAGCGCGTACGCGTACGGCGCGAGGCGCCGCGGGGCCGGGGTCGGCTCGATCTCGATCTGGGGCCGCAGCCGGGCGGTCCTCAGCGCGTCGACGGCGGCCTGGAAGGGCGCCGGAACAGCCCCGCCCCCCTCCCGGTCCTCCCCGTTCGCGTCATCCATCCCGCCCGTACCGTCCGACAGTCGTCCCTGAGCCGCAGCCATGCCGGGAACATTAAGGGGAACGGGAGCTTCGCGCAGGGCAAGACACCCGTGCGCGGTCCTCGGACGGCTGCGCGCTGGGCGAACAGGCGCGCGGGCGGGGGGTGTCGGCGGGCGGGACGGGGGCGGACCGCCGGTTTCCGCGGGCTTTCCGCGTCGTGGGAGACTTGCCGTCGTGAGCGCGAACGAGAGCCCCGCGGGCCGGCAGCCGACAGCGACGTACGACAGCCCCTTCATGAAGGCGTGCCGGCGGGAACCGGTGCCGCACACGCCCGTGTGGTTCATGCGCCAGGCCGGGCGCTCGCTGCCCGAGTACCGCAAGGTGCGCGAGGGCATCCCGATGCTCGAGTCCTGCATGCGGCCCGAGCTGGTCACCGAGATCACCCTCCAGCCGGTGCGCCGGCACGGTGTGGACGCGGCGATCTACTTCAGCGACATCGTCGTCCCGCTCAAGGCGATCGGCCTCGACCTCGACATCAAGCCGGGCGTCGGCCCGGTCGTCGAGCAGCCCGTCCGCACCCGCGCCGACCTCGCCCGGCTGCGCGACCTCACCCCCGAGGACGTCTCCTACGTCACCGAGGCGATCGGCCTGCTGACCCGCGAGCTGGGCTCCACCCCCCTCATCGGTTTCGCGGGCGCGCCTTTCACCCTGGCGAGCTACCTCGTCGAGGGCGGCCCGTCGCGCACGTACGAGAACGCCAAGGCGATGATGTACGGCGACCCCGAGCTGTGGGCCGACCTGCTGGACCGCCTCGCGGACATCACGGCGGCCTTCCTGAAGGTGCAGATCGAGGCGGGCGCGTCGGCGGTCCAGCTGTTCGACTCGTGGGTGGGCGCCCTCGCTCCGGCCGACTACCGCCGTTCGGTGATGCCGGCCTCGGTGAAGGTCTTCGAGGCCGTCGCCGGGTACGGCGTCCCGCGCATCCACTTCGGCGTCGGCACCGGCGAGCTGCTCCGGCTCATGGGCGAGGCGGGCGCGGACGTCGTCGGCGTCGACTGGCGCGTCCCCCTCGACGAGGCCGCCCGCCGGGTCGGCCCCGGCAAGGCGCTCCAGGGCAACCTCGACCCGACCGTGCTGTTCTCCTCCACCGAGGCCGTCGAGACCAAGACCCGCGAGGTCCTCGGCGCCGCCGAGGGCCTGGAGGGCCACGTCTTCAACCTCGGGCACGGCGTCATGCCGTCCACCGACCCGGACGCGCTGACCCGCCTCGTGGAGTACGTCCACACCCACACGGCCCGCTGACCCGCCGCCCGCGTCACCAGCCCGGCCGCGCGCTCCTGCCGAACAGCAGGCCGCGCGGCTCCGGCGGTGGCGGGGTGCCCTTCTTCAGCGGCCAGGCGAGCAGCATGCCCGCCAGGAAGCCGACGACGTGCGCCGCGTACGCCACCGTGCCCGCGTCGGACACGCCCTCGCCGGAGGAGTACACCGCCTGGAGCCCGAACCAGAAGCCCAGCACCAGCCAGGCCGGCAGCCGCAGCGGCAGGAAGACCAGGAACGGCACGAGCACCCACACCCTGGCCTTCGGGTACAGCACCAGATAGGCGCCCAGCACGCCCGCGATCGCTCCCGAGGCGCCGATCAGGGGGTCGGCCGAGTCGGCGTTGACGAGCGCGAAGCCGTACGACGCCGCATAGCCGCAGGCGACGTAGAACAGCGCGAAGCGGACGTGGCCCATGCGGTCCTCGATGTTGTTGCCGAAGATCAGCAGGAACAGCATGTTGCCCAGCAGGTGCAGCCAGCCGCCGTGCAGGAACATCGCGGTGAGGACGCTGAGCGGCGGGGACTTGTCGTAGTCCGGCGGGCCCAGCAGACAGCCGCCGCCGCGCACGTCCCCGGTGGGGACGAGCTGCGGGAACCGATGGTGGATCAACTCGCGGGGCACGGCCGCGTACTGCTCCAGGAACGCGTGCAGATGGCAGGTCTGCGCCAGCGTGCTGTCACCCGCCACCGAGCCGGACAGGCCCGGCATGAACAGGAACACGAAGACGTTCACGGCGATCAGCGCATACGTCACCACGGGGGTACGGCGTGCGGGATTCACGTCATGGACGGGGATGACCACAAGGAAGTACTGCCCCCGATCCGTTCGGTGAACCGGTGAACGCGGTTCCCCGCGGGCCCGTATGAACCGGCAACCGCCCGCCGCACCGGGAAGGCGGGCCGCGGGACCGACGTGAGGAACAGGCGATGAACGACAGGGTGACCCCTCCCATGCACGCCACACCCGACGGCGAGGCGGAGATCGCGCTCGTGATCCGGCTGCCCTGGGAGGACGTGGCCCGGCTCGGTCAGGAGGCGGGGCGGCTGGCCGCGCAGCACCAGCGGGCGGTGACCCTCGACGAGGCCGTCAGCCACCGGCTGCGGTCCCGGCCGGCGTCGGCGGCGCACGCGAAGCCGGCCGAGCAGCAGCCTCCGGCGGTCTCCGCGCTGCCGAGGCTGTCCGGGACCGCGTAGGCCGGGTGCGGGTGCGGGTGCGTGGGGCAGGCCGCTGTTCCTACCCCTGTGCGCCGCGCACCTTCGCGGCCGCCTTCCGCGCCGCCACCAGCACCGGATCCCACACCGGGCTGAACGGCGGGGCGTAGCCCAGGTCCAGGGTGGTCATCCGCTCGGCCGTCATGCCCGCCGTCAGGGCCACCGCCGCGATGTCGACGCGCTTGGCCGCGCCCTCCCTGCCGACGATCTGCACGCCGAGGAGGCGGCCCGTGCGGCGTTCGGCGAGCATCTTGACGGTCATGGGGGAGGCGCCGGGGTAGTAGCCGGCCCGGCTGGTCGACTCGACGGTGACCGCCTCGTACCGCAGCCCCGCCCGGCGCGCGTCCTTCTCGCGCAGGCCCGTGCGGGCGATCTCCAGGTCGCAGACCTTGCTGACGGCGGTGCCGACGACGCCGGGGAAGGTGGCGTGGCCGCCGCCGACGTTGGTGCCGATGATCTGCCCGTGCTTGTTGGCGTGGGTGCCGAGGGGGATGTGGCGTTCCTGGCCGGACACCAGGTCGAGGACCTCGACGCAGTCGCCGCCGGCCCAGACGTTCTCGTGGCCGCGCACCCGCATCGCCAGGTCGGTGAGGAGACCGCCGTGGGCGCCGAGGGGCAGGCCGGCGGCCTCGGCGAGGGCGGTCTCCGGGCGGACACCGATGCCGAGGACCACCACGTCCGCCGGGTGCTCGGCGTCCGCCGTGACGACCGCCCGCACCCGGCCGTCGTCACCGGCGAGCAGCCCGGTGACCTCGGCGTCGTTCACCATGGTGATGCCGAGACCCTCCATGGCCTCGTGCACCAGCCGGCCCATGTCCGGGTCGAGCGTGGACATCGGCTCGCTGCCCCGGTTGACGACCGTCACCAGGTAGCCCCGTTTGATGAGCGCCTCGGCCATCTCCACGCCGATGTAGCCCGCCCCGACCACCACGGCGTGCCGCCCGCGCGCGCGGGTGCGCGCGAGCGAGTCGAGCAGCTCCTGCCCGTCGTCGAGCGTCTGCACCCCGTGCACGCCCTCGGCGTCGGCCCCCGGCAGGTCCGGCCGGATCGGCCGGGCCCCGGTGGCGATCACGAGGTCGTCGTACGACGTCCAGGACTCCGCCCCCGAGTCGACGTCACGCGCGTGCACCCGCTGCCCGGCGAGGTCGATCTCCGTGACCTCGGTGCGCAGGCGCAGGTCGATGCCGCGCGCGCGGTGCTCCTGCGGCGTGCGGGCGATCAGCTCGTCCCGCTCGTCGACGTCGCCCCCCACCCAGTACGGGATGCCGCAGGCCGAGTAGGACGTGAAGTGGCCGCGCTCGAAGGCCACGACGTCCAGTTCCCCGGGCCCCTTCAGCCGGCGGGCCTGGGAGGCCGCCGACATGCCCGCGGCGTCGCCGCCGATCACGACCAGCCGCTTCCGCCCGGCCGCCCCGGGGCGCGCGCTCTCGCTCATGCTCATGCGGACACGCTACGGGGCGGACGCCACGGGACCCCGCCCGCCCTCGCCCCCACCGGGCCGACCGGGCCGTGGACTTGGCGGTCCGGCCGGCCCGGCCCCCCGCACCTCCAGGTGGTGGGAGGCCGTCGGCCGGGAGACGCCGAAGGGCCGGTGAGGCCGCACGCACAGGCCTCGCCGCCCTCGGGGAAAGCCGTCAGAGACAGCAGTCGCAGCCGCAGCCGGGCCGGGCCCGACAGCGCCTCAAGCCTCCGCGACAGCGCGGCCGCGGCCTCCCCGCCGAGCGGCTCGCGGACCGCCGGCGCGCAGCACGCGCCGGGTCGCCGGCCTGCTCGTCGGGCCCGGCGGCCTCCGGGGCGCGCCGCGGCCGCGGGGCGCCGACGCCCGGGACGGCGCAGGGCCCCGAAGCCGGGTCCTGAAGCGGCCCGGCGCCGCCCGCCCGCTCAGTCCCGGTCGGCCGTCCGCCCCTCGGGCTCGGCCGGGCGGGCCGGGTGGGCCGGGTGGGCCGGCCACTGGGCCGGCTCGGCCGGGCGGGCCGCCCGGCGCCGGGGGCGGAGCAGCCGCAGCCACACGAGCAGTGCCAGCGCGAGCACCGCGGCGAACGGCAGCACCGCGCCGAACGCGATCGCGATCCAGCGCAGCATCGTCACGAACGCGTCCCAGCCGCCGGCCAGCGCGTCCACGAACCCGGGGTCGTCGTCCCCGGCCTCGACCGGCACCGGCTTCTCGGACAGGGTCAGCGTGATCGTGGCCAGGCTGGTGCGGTCCTTCAGGGACGCCTGCTGGGCGAGCAGCGCCTCCAGATCGGCCTCCCGGCGGCTCAGCTCGCCCTCCAGGGTGACCACGTCGCTCAGCTTCGTCGCCCGGTCCATCAGCGCGCGCACGCGGGTCACGCTGGCACGCTGCGAGGTGATCCGGCTCTCCACGTCGACGACCTGGTCGGTGACGTCCTGGGCCTTCGCCGTGCGCTCCAGGAGTTTGCCCGTCCCTTGCAGCCCGGCCAGGACGTCGTCGTACTCCTCCACCGGCACGCGCAGGACGACGCGGGTCTCCTCGGCGCCGTCCTCGTCGCGGACGGTCGTCTCGTCGCCGATGTAGCCGCCCGCGTTCTCGGTGGTGGCGCGGGCCCGGTCGAGGGCCTTGGGCACGTTCTTGACCTGCACGGTCAGGGTGGCGGTGCGGATGATGCGGTTGACGGACGGCTTCGGCGCCGCGGTCGCCCGCGACCCGCCCGCGCCCGAGTCCGCGCCGGACTCGGCGCCCGCACCGGACTTGGCGTCCTCGGCCGGCCGCGCCACGCCGGCCTCCGGACCGGCCGCCTTGTCCGAGGCGCTGCTCGCTCCCGTGTCGTTCGCGCCGCACCCGGTGAGGGCGACGGCGGCGGCGAGCAGGACGCCCGCCAGGGCGTGGACCGGTCGTACGGAACGTCGTGTGCGCATGTGGGCGTACCCCCCGAGGGTTCGGCGACGGCTGACGGTCCTTCGACGCCGGGGCGGGGCGCGGCGTTCGGCCGCGACGGTTCCGAAGCGGTCACGGTCGGGACTCGGTGGGGCCACATGGCCCTGGCCGGAGTGCCGGTGGGGTCTGAGAGAGTGGGGGGCATGAGCGCAACGGGTACGAGCACGGGGCACGTCGTCGTGGTGGGAGCCGGGATCGCGGGCCTGGCGGCCGCCCACCGGCTGCTGGAGCGCGGCGCGCGCGTCACCGTGCTGGAGGCGTCCGAACGGGTCGGCGGCAAGCTCCTGCCGGGCGAGATCGCGGGAGTCCGGGTCGACCTGGGCGCCGAGTCGATGCTCGCCCGCCGACCCGAGGCGGTCGCCCTCGCGCGCGAGGCGGGCCTGGGCGAGCGCCTCCAGCCGCCGGCCACCGCCACCGCCTCCGTGTGGACCCGCGGCGCCCTGCGCCCCATGCCCAAGGGCCATGTCATGGGCGTCCCCGGCACCGCCGCCGCGCTCGCCGGCCTCCTCTCCGACGAGGGCCTCGCCCGGATCGCCCGGGACGCCGACCTGCCCCGCACGGAGATCGGCGAGGACGTGGCCGTCGGGGAGTACGTGGCGGCCCGCCTGGGCCGCGAGGTCGTCGACCGCCTGGTGGAGCCGCTCCTCGGCGGGGTCTACGCCGGTGACGCCTACCGCATCTCGATGCGCTCGGCCGTCCCGCAGCTGTTCCAGGCCGCGCGCACCCACCGCTCGCTGACGGAGGCCGTCCGCGACATCCAGGCGAAGGCCGCCGCCCACCAGCAGACCGGACCCGTGTTCACGGGCATCGAGGGCGGCGTCGGCTCGCTGCCCCTCGCGGTGGCCGCGTCCGTCGGGGCGCGCGGCGGCGAGATCCTCACCCGCACGCCGGTGAGCGCCCTGCGCCGCGACCCGGCCGGCGGCTGGCGCGTCACCGCCGGCGACCGCGTCCTGCACGCCGACGGCGTCGTCGTCGCCGTCCCCGCGCCCGCCGCCGCCGCGCTGCTCGCCGCCGAGTCCCCCGGGGCCGCCGCCGAACTGCGCACCGTCGAGTACGCCTCGATGGCCCTGATCACCCTCGCCTTCCGCCGCGCCGAGGCCACCCTGCCCGACGGCAGCGGTTTCCTCGTTCCGCCCGTCGACGGCCGCACCGTCAAGGCGTCCACGTTCGCCTCGCAGAAGTGGGGCTGGATCGCCGGCCAGGACCCGGACGTGACCGTGCTGCGCACCTCCGTCGGGCGGTACGGCGAGACGGAGATCCTGGAGCGCTCCGACGCCGAACTCGTCGACGTCTCGCGGCACGACCTGAAGGCCGCCGTCGGCCTGGACGCCACACCCCTCGAGACCCGCGTCACCCGCTGGACGGACGGCCTGCCCCAGTACCCCGTCGGCCACCACGCGCGCGTGGCCCGCGTCCGCGAGCACCTCGCGAAGCTCCCCGGCCTCGCGGTGTGCGGCGCGCCCTACGACGGTGTCGGCATCCCCGCCTGCATCGCGAGCGCGTACGCGGCGGTCGACGGGATCGGCGGCGACGGCAGCACCGCGCGCGAGCTGACGGCCAACCCCGTGCAAAGTCTGCACGGCGGAGCGGGAGAATGAGAACCATGAGTGACGACGCCCCCACCACCGAGTCCGGCAGGATCCCGAACAAGGGCAAGCTGGCCAAGGACCTCAACGAGGTCATCCGCTACACGCTGTGGTCCGTCTTCAGGCTGAAGGACACCCTCCCCGAGGACCGCGCCGGTTACGCCGACGAGGTCCAGGAGCTGTTCGACCAGCTCGCCGCCAAGGACGTGACGGTCCGCGGCACCTACGACGTGTCCGGCCTGCGCGCTGACGCCGACCTGATGATCTGGTGGCACGCCGAGACCAGCGACCAGCTCCAGGAGGCGTACAACCTCTTCCGCCGCACCCGGCTGGGCCGCGCCCTGGAGCCGGTCTGGTCGAACATGGCGCTGCACCGGCCCGCCGAGTTCAACCGCTCGCACATCCCGGCGTTCCTCGCCGACGAGACGCCGCGGAACTACATCAGCGTCTACCCGTTCGTGCGCTCCTACGACTGGTACCTGCTGCCCGACGAGGACCGCCGCCGCATGCTCGCCGACCACGGCAAGATGGCCCGCGGCTACCCGGACGTCCGCGCCAACACGGTCGCCTCGTTCTCCCTCGGCGACTACGAGTGGATCCTCGCCTTCGAGGCCGACGAGCTGTACCGCATCGTCGACCTCATGCGCCACCTGCGCGCCTCCGAGGCCCGGCTGCACGTCCGCGAGGAGGTCCCGTTCTACACGGGCCGCCGCAAGGACGTCGCCGAACTGGTGGCGGGCCTCGCCTGATCAGCGCGCCGGCCGGGCGGCCGCCGCCCTCTCGGCGGGGCCGGCCGGCCGGGGCTGCGCGTGCGGGGCGCAGGCCGCGCGCCGGGCCGGCAGCCGCCCCTGGAGCAGGTAGGTCTCCAGGTGGCCGTTGACGCACGGGTTCGGCCCGCCCGCGATGCCGTGGGTGCCGGCGTCCCGCTCCGTCACCAGCACCGAGCCCGTCAGCCGCCGGTGCAGTTCCAGGGCCCCGTCGTAAGGTGCCGCGGCGTCCCGTTCGGCCGCCAGGATCAGCGTCGCCGGCAGTTCGCCGGGCCCGGTCCGCACGTCCGGCGGCTGCTGCCGGGGCGCCGGCCAGTACGCGCACGGCAGGTTCGCCCACACGTTGTCCCAGGTCTCGAACGGCGCCACCCGCGCGAGCCGCGTGTTGTCCCGGTCCCACACCCGGAAGTCCGTCGGCCACGGCCCGTCGTTGCACTCCACGGCCGTGTAGACGGCGTTCGCGTTCTCCGCCTCCGCCGCCGCCTCCGGGGCCGGCGCGGCCAGCGCGATCAGCCGCTTCGGATCGCCCTTGAGGTACGTCGACAGCGCCTCGGCGCGGGACGGCCAGTAGTCGTCGTAGTACCCGGCCTGGAGGAACGCGCCCTGCAACTGCGCGGGCCCCACCCGGCCGCCGGCCGGCTCGGCGGCCAGTCTCGCCCGCGCCCGCTCGTAACTGCGCAGCACCGCCTGCGGGGTGCCGCCCAGCCCGTACACCCGGTCGTGCCGTGCGACCCACTCGCGGAAGTCCTCCCAGCGGCTCTCGAACGCCGCCGACTGGCCGAGGTTGTTGCGGTACCAGATCCGCGCCGGGTCCGGGTTCACCGCCGCGTCGAACACCATCCGCCGCACGTGGGAGGGGAACAGCGTCGCGTACAGCGCCCCGAAGTAGGTGCCGTACGACGCCCCCAGGAACGTCAGCCGGTCCTCGCCCAGCGCGGCCCGCAGGACGTCCAGGTCACGGGCGTTGTTCAGCGAGTGGTAGTGCCGCAGCGCGTCGCCCGTCCGCCGCGCGCAGCCCCGCGCGTACGCCTTCGCCCGTGCGACGCGCTCCCGCTTGTACGCCTCCGAGGGGTGTACCGGCGCCGCAGCGGGCCCCTTGAAGAAGGTCTTCGGGTCCTCGCAGGACAGCGGGGCCGAGCGGCCGACCCCGCGCGGGTCGTACCCCACCAGGTCGTAGGCGGCGCCGAGGCGCTTCCACGCGGGAACCATGCCGACCAGCGGGAAGTACAGCCCCGAGGCACCCGGCCCGCCCGGGTTGAAGACCAGCGAACCCTGCCCGGGCACACGGCGCTTGCTGTTGTGCGGGTCGCGGTGGGTGGCCCGCACCCGGCTGACGGCCAATGCGAGCTGCTCGCCGTTCGGCCGCGCGTAGTCGAGCGGCACGCTCACGGTGCCGCACTCCACGCCGGCCGGCAGGTCCGGCACGTCGGAGCAGGCACCGAAGTCGATCCCCTTCGCCGCGGCCCGCTCGGCGGCGAGCGCGACCCCCGCGACCCCCGCGATCCCCGCGACATCGGGGACGGCGTTCGGGGTCCCGCCCGCGGGGACGGCGGAAAGGAGGGTCAGGAGCAGGGCTCCCGTGGCCGAGTGGAGGACGGCAGCTCTCATCGCGTGTCCCTTCGAAGCGCGGCAGCGACAGAAGGGATGCTTCGTCCGCCTGTCGGCGAAGGCAAGCACCACGCGAGGGTGTCGGCGCCAATGCCCCTCGTGCGCCCCCGGGAGACCCGGACGCGCCGGGGCGGACGATGCCCGGCACGCGCCGGGCCGGGCCGGTCGGCGACGGACGAGGGCGGACGGGGACGGCGCCGGCCGGGCGCCGGCCGGGGTGCCTCAGCCGCTCCCGCAGGCCCCGTGGCCGGCGTCGCGGTGGGCGAACGCCGCTCGCAGGTGCGGTTCGGACACCGCCCGGATGCCGTGGACGGCGACGGAGGTCAGGTAGGCGTGGTCGTCGGCCCCGACCGCGGTGCCACGGGTCAGGGCGGTCAACAGGTGCTGTCCCGCCGGGGACGCCCAGGGTGAGTACGGGTGCGCCTCGATCCGGGCCAGGGCCAGGCAGCTCAGGGTGAGGGCGAGGGGCAGCCCGAACCAGGCGGCGACGAGGACGCGCGGCATGTCCGAGGGGATCGGCATCAGCAGCGCGGCCGTACCCAGCGCCAGGACGGCGAGGGCGGCACCCCGTACCTGCCGGACGCCCGCCGCCACCGTCGTACCGGCGCCGTCGGGCACCGCGAGGCCGACGCCGACGAGGCGGTCGGCGAGCCGGCGGACCGCGTCGGCTGCCGCGGCGGCGGCCCGCACCGGGGCGATCCTGGACTGCCCCGCGGGGCCGATGGCTCCTATGACGGACCGTTCCATCTCGTCGCGCCCGTGCGGGTCCACCACCGTGGCCCAGCCCGTGTGGGCGAGCAGCAGCCGTCGCTGCCGGGCCATGGACACCAGCGTCAGCTCGGCGACCCGCGCGGGACCCCCGGACAGGAACGCCGCCTCGTAGAGCGTCAGGTCGTGTCCCCCGGCCGCGTCCGTGCCGACGGCTGCCGTACGGACGGCGGCCAGGCACAGCCGGGTGCACGCGACACCGGCGACGGCCCAGGCCGGCAGCAGGAGAAGGACCCAGAACATGCCGCAGTTCTATGCCGGACGCACCGGGGAGCGCCATGCCTTGTTCAGTATCCGGACCCGGTGTGGTGGATATATGACGTTCCGCTCGCCTTCGTCGGGCCCGGTCAGGAACCGTCGGACGGTGGCGGACCGGTCGCGGCCGGCGGGAGCGGGTAACCCGACACCGAGGACGCCGAGGGTGGCGCGAGCGGCACGACCGTTCCCGGGTCGGCGACCGGACCGGGCGGAGCGGGGGAGCGGGTGACCGGCGGGGTGCTGCCCGCCGCCAGGTCCCGGGCGAGGCGGGCGAAGTCGACGCGACCGGTGGCCTCCAGGACCTTGATGTGGTCCAGGACCGTGGTGTTGGCGTCGTCGGCGAGGTCGCGCACCAGCGCGTTCTGGGTGCCCGCCCGCACCTGCGCGACGACGGAGAACACCCGGCCGTGCGCGAGTCGCAGGATGTTGGCGAACTCCCGGTCGAAGTCCTCGCCCTGTGCCGCGTCCAGCCTTTTCAGCCAGTCCTGCTGCTGGCCGGTGGGCTCGTTCGGCAGGGCGAGCCCGAGCTGCGCGGCGACCGTGCGCACCCGCTCGTCCAGGAAGGCGTGCCCCTCGACGAGGTGCCGACCCGCCGTCCGCACGGCCTCGGTCGCGCCCTTGGCCTGTGCCTGCCGGCCCGCCGGCAGCTCCCACAGCCCGGCCAGCCGCACCTTGGTGACGAAGTCGCGGTCGAGTCCGGACAGCGGCCCGTACTGCGTCGCCACGGTCTCCGCGTTCAGCACGTCGACGCCGGTGCCCGACCGGTCCTCGTAGGACCAGACCGGGAAGACGAGCGCGACGAGCGTCGCGGCCAGGCCGACGACGATGAGCCCGGTGCCACTGAAGATGCCTCTGCCCCTGATCGGGGGTCGGGGTCGCATGGTGCCTCCTGCTCACGGCACCGCACGCTCGTGCTTCGGGTGCGGGGTGGGCATATTACTGCGCCCGCGGAGGCGACTGCCGCCCGAGGGGCAAAGGTCGCGGCTCGGGCTTTCAACGCGAAACGCCCTCCGGGGTCGCGCGGCGAAAGGGCGGAAAGCATCGTGAAACGCTCACCGGGGAGGACCGGCCGCCCCCGGTGTTAACCCGGGCACACTCGGGCACGGGGGTGCCCCGACGGCTTCGACGCCCGGGGTGCCGCCCCGGTCACCGCCCGATCAACGAACGTCCCACGCGGCCCACCCGGCCCAGCCGGGACAGCGGCCTCGGCGCCGGGCCCGAGCGGTCCAGCCACCAGCGTCGCAGCTCGCGCCGGGCCCGCCCCTCCGCCAGCTGCCCGCCCAGCAGCAGGTGCTCGGCGAAGTCCAGGGCGTCCTGCCGGTAGCCGCCGCGCATCGGGTGGCGCTGGGCGTGGGCGAGGAAAGCGGACCGGTAGCCGGCGCCGAGGATCAGCGGCAGTTCCGGCGCCAGCTTCGCCACCACGTCGGCCCGCTTCGCGGCCAGCGCGCGGGCCTGCACGCCGAGCCGCACCCGGTCGAAACCCTCCGGGACGGGCGTCCCGGCCACCAGTGCGGACAGCAGGGCGGCCTGGGCGAGCCCGAGCCGCTGCCGCGTGGCGTCGGCGACGGCCGGCGGCCCGGTCTCCCCGAGGGTGCCGGCGGCCGACGGCTCCCTTTCCCCGGCGGTGCCGGCGGCCGGCCGTCGGGTCTCCCCGGCCTCCAGGGGCGACGGCTCCGTCTCCTCGGCCCTCGTGGCGGACGGCTCCGCCCTCCCGGCCCTCGTGGTGGAGGGCCCTGCCGCCCCCGGACCCGCGGCCGACGGCTCGGTCTCCTCGGCCCTCGTGGCGGACGGCTCCGCCCTCCCGGCCCTCGTGGTGGAGGGCCCTGCCGCCCCCGGACCCGCGGCCGACGGCTCGGTCTCCCCGGTCCCCGCCGCGTATGGTTCCGCTTCCCCGGCCTCCGCGGCCGGTATCTGTGCGGCGGTCGGCCCCCGCTGCCGCGCCCCCGGCTCCACCGCCTCCCGGATCGCGTCCAGTTCCCGCTCCAGCTCCTGCGGCGCGGGGAAGTTCTCGTCGCGCTCCAGCAGCACCCCGGGCGGGGCGACGCGGGAGGTGAGGTCGGTCAGGATGTCGAGGACGGGGCGCGGCACCGGATGCGCGTGGCTGTCGTGCCAGACGCCGTCCCGTTCGAAGCCGCCCGCGACGTGGACGTACGCGATGGCCTCCAGCGGAAGTTCGGCGAGCGCCTCGGCGGGGTCCTCGCCGCGGTTCACATGGTTGGTGTGCAGGTTGGCCACGTCGATGAGCAGCCGGACGCCCGTGCGGTCGGCCAGCTCGTACAGGAACTGACCCTCCGTCATCTCCTCGCCGGGCCAGGCGATCAGCGCCGCGATGTTCTCCACGGCGAGCGGCACGGGCAGCGACTCCTGCGCGATGCGCACGTTCTCGCACAGCACGTCCAGCGCGTCCCGGGTGCGCGGCACGGGCAGCAGGTGCCCGGCCTCCAGCCGGGGCGTCGCGGTCAGCGGGCCGCCCGCCCGGACGAACGCGATGTGCTCGGTGACCAGCGGCGAGCCCAGCACCTCGGCCCGCGCGGCGAGCGCGGCCAGCCGCCCCTCGTCGGGCCGGTCGGCGCCGCCGAGGCCGAGCGAGACGCCGTGCGGGACGACGACGACCCCGCGTTCGCGCAGCCGCAGCAGGGACTCGGGGAGGTGACCGGGGCAGACGTTCTCGGCCACGGCCTCGACCCAGTCGATGCCCGGCATGCGCTCCACGG
Source organism: Streptomyces sp. NPDC017202 (assembly GCF_044331705.1). NCBI lineage: Bacteria > Bacillati > Actinomycetota > Actinomycetes > Kitasatosporales > Streptomycetaceae > Streptomyces > Streptomyces sp. NPDC017202. Next base: position 51,894 of record NZ_JBIRNP010000025.1, read on the forward strand.
CGTCCGCGATCTCCTGCCGCCAGCCGATTCCCGTACCGAGTCGCGTCATGGTCCCCTCCTTCATCGCCGACCCCCCGGCGTGGTGACCGGGATATGACCCCACCGGCCGGGCCCGAACCGCCGACGGCGCTCCTTCAGAGCAACATTTGAGGTTCGCCCGCGCACCACCGCACGGCCCGCCCGTCCCCGGGAAGTACGCGGGAGGGGCCCGCCCGGTTCAGAGGGAGGGCACGAGGGGGCCCGGTCGCGTCGAGATCCGTGACGGCGGCGCCGGCTCCGTCACCGCGAGCGCAGCGCCGGATGTTCCGCGACCACCGTGCAGCTGCCCGGCGCGATCTCGGTGAACCCCGCGTCCCGCACCAGCGGCAGTCCGCTCGCGGTCAGCTCGCGCCAGCGCTCGGGCTCCGCGGTGCGCACGGCCAGTGGGAAGCCCGCCTCGCGCCATGCCGAGCGCTCCTCGTCGGACAGCTCCCACCAGGCGAGCTGCGCGCCGTGCCCGGCCTGCGCCATGGCCTTGCCCGCCGACATCTCCACCTCGGGACTCATCCACAGCACCGGCACCCCCGGACCGGCCGGCGACGGCTCCCGCGGGTCGTCGAGATCGGTCCCCGACACCTGGAGCTTCGCCAGCTCCTTCGGCCACCCGTCCAACGGCACCGGCACGAACACCCGGACCTCCGCCGTCCCCCCGGTCACGGTGATCCCGGGCAGCTCCCCGGCCCGCCGCCACTCGGCCCCGCGGGCCCGCCGCACGACCTTGCGGATGCGGGCGTCCTGCCAGTCCCGTACGGCCTGCGCCCACTCGCCCTCCCCGAGGGCCCGCTCGTCGCTCAGCAGCACGAGCACGGCCCGGGCGGCCGTCTCGAGCGCGTCGGTGCGGCCGGGAGGGTCGGTCTTCTCCAACCGCACGACGAGCGGGAGGACGAACTGCGGCGCCTGATCACGCGGATTCGGCTCGGTCTGGAAGGGGCTCTCACTCACTCGGCGCAGAGTACTGGACGGGCCGGCACGGCCGGGGACGCCCCCGGCCCCAGGCCGTCGCGCGGCCGGGGTTCAGCCCGAGCAGGCCGTCCGCTGGGCCTCCTGCCACTCGCACCGGGGGCACAGCGTGGTCCCCCGGTACGACCGCGGGTACTCCGTCGGCTCCCGGCACAGTACGCACTCCGCGTACGGCGCCCCCTCGGCCCCGGGCGGCCCGCTCGCGTCGGTCGGACCGTAGGTGTCGTCGCTCATCACCCCAGCGTACGAGAGGGGCGCGGGCCTCAGCGGCGGCCGCCCGCGGCGCCGATCAGCTCGGACACCTTCACGAACCGGTAGCCCCGGCGGCGCAGCTCGGGCACGATCGCGCGCACCGCCCGCTCGGTGACCGGGGCGGCGCTGCGCGTGCAGTGCATGACCACCACCGACCCCGGCCGCACGCCCTCCAGGACCTGCCGGGCCACCGCGTCCGCGTCGGTGGCGAAGGCGTCGCCGCTCACCACGTCCCACTGCACCGCCGTCACCCCGGTGCCGCTCACCGCGCGCAGTGCCTCTGCGTCGTAACAGCCGCCCGGGAAGCGGAAGTACGGCATCGCGTCCGGAACCCCGGCGGCGCGGAAGGCGGCGTACGCCCGCTCCACGTCCGCCCGCATCGCCTCGCGCTCCACGGTCGGCAGGCCGTAGCAGTCGTCGGTGAAGGCGTAGTGGCTGTAGGAGTGGTTGGCGACCTCGAAGAGCGGGTCCCGGCCGACGGCGCGGGCCTGGGCCGGATACTCCTCGGCCCACCGGCCGGTCATGAACACGGTCGCCGGCACCTTCAACGCCCGCAGGGCCGCGATCAGTCCGGGGTTGTCGAAGTGCTCACCGGCCGCCGCCCGCGCCCCCTGGCCGGCGGTCATGTCGGCGTCGAAGGTGAGGGCGACGGTCTTGTCGCCGGTGCGGGGCGCGTGCGCGAAGACGGGAACCTGGCCGGCCGGACCCGGCGCGAGGGTGGGCGGCCGGGACGCGACGGGCGACGGACGGCCGGCGGAGGGCAGGCCGGCCGAGGGCAGGCCGGGGGCCGGGCGGGGATCGCGGGGGGCGCGGGGTGCCTCGGCGGTGCCGCAGGCGGCGAGCACGGCACCGAGGACACCGAGGGCACCCACGGCGGCGAGACGACGTACGGGAGGGATCATCGTATGAAGTTATGAGCGACGACGGCCCGATCGTGTGGAGACGTGCGCGCGCCCCGTGCCGTGTCACCCGCCCGGATCACGGACCCGGATCACGGACCCGGATCACGGACCCGGATCACGGACCCGGATCACGGACCCGGATCACGGACCCGGATCACGGACCCGGATCACCGGCCTACCGGCGCCAGGGGCCCGTCACCGCGAACGTCGTCCCCGGCGTGTAGCAGTTGACGTACATCGTGCGGCCGTCGGGCGAGAAGGTGACGCCGGCGAACTCGCCCCACTCGGGCTCCTGCGGTGTGCCGATGTTCTGGCGGCCGCGCGCCATCGCGTAGACCTCGCCGCCGCGCGTCACCCCGAAGACGTGCTGGGCGCCGTTGCCGTCCTCGCAGACCATCAGGCCGCCGCCGGGAGCCAGGCAGATGTTGTCGGGGGACTCGCCCGGCAGCTGGACGTCCGTGTCCGGGCCGAAGACGATCACCAGGGTCAGCCGGCGGCGGGCCGGGTCGTAGCGCCAGATCTGGCCGAAGTGGTCGGCCGCCGAGCCGTCCGTGCCGCGGGCGAACGACGACACGAAGTACACGCACCGCCCGCCCCAGTAGCAGCCCTCCAGCTTCTGCGCGTGCGTGATGCCCCGCGGGCCGAAGTCCTGGAGCCGGACCGGGGTCCCGGCGGCCAGCGGGTCGGGTACGTCGACCCATTCGACGCCGTCGAAACCCGTGCCGGTCTCCTGGACCGACGACAGGTCCGGTACGCCCGGCACGCGCATCGCCTGGAGCCGGCCGCCCGCGCGCAGTGAGCCCACGCCGCCCAGCGGCTTCTCGGGCAGGAAGCGGTAGAACAGGCCGAAGGGCTTGAGGAAGGCGTCCTCCGTCTCGTAGACGATCCCCAGGTGCGGGTCGACCGCGATCGCCTCGTGCTGGAAACGGCCCATCGCGGTCAGCGGGACCGCCCCGGTGCGGCGCGGGTCGGACGGGTCGACCTCGAAGACGAAGCCGTGGTCCTTGGTGTAGCCGTTGGTGCCGGCCTTGTCCTCGGTCTCCTCGCAGGTCAGCCAGGTGTGCCACGGGGTGGGTCCGCCCGCGCAGTTGACGGCCGTGCCGGCGATCGCGACCCGTTCGTCGAGCACCCGGTTGCCGGCGTCCAGCGTCAGGGCCGTGCAGCCGCCCTTGCCGGCCGGGTCGTAGGTCAGGCCGTCCACGGTGGGGACCGCGTACCGGGCGGTGGGCCGGTTCTCGTGGTTGCGGACCAGGTGGACGCGGCCGTGGCGGCCCGGGAGGGCCGTCATGCCGTCGTGGTTCGAGGGGACCGGGCCCTCTCCCGAGCGCAGCGGGTCGCCCTCGCGGGACAGGACCCGGTAGCGGAAACCTTCCGGCAGATCGAGCAGGCCGTGCGGGTCGGGCACGAGGGGGCCGTAGCCGCTGTGGCCGAGGTTCTGGGCGGCGGCGGCCGTGCCGGGGAAGAGTTCGGACAGTGCCCCGGAGAAGGCGATGCCCGCTCCCAGGGCACCGGTGCGGGCGAGGATCTGACGACGGGTCGCGGACATGGGGTGACCTTCCTGCTGGCGGACAGGGACGGTGACCCCGCCGTGTCTATCACCCGGCGCGCACCTCGGGAACCACGCGCGTGGCTCGTGTCACCGCTCCACCGGTGAGGGAGACGGCGAGGGCGCGGTTCGTGGCGGTGGCGGTGGCGGTTGCTGGGGCTGCGGCTGTTGCAGGGGCTGCGGCTGTTGCTGGGCGCGCTCCAGGAAGCGCAGCAGTTCCACCGGGAACGGCAGCACGAGCGTGGAGTTCTTCTCGGCGGCCACCGCCACCACCGTCTGCAGGAGGCGGAGCTGGAGCGCCGAAGGGGTGCCCTCCATCTGCTGGGCCGCCTCGGCGAGCTTCTTCGACGCCTGCAGCTCCGCGTCCGCGTTGATGATCCGGGCCCGCCGCTCACGGTCGGCCTCCGCCTGACGGGCCATCGAGCGCTTCATGGTGTCGGGCAGCGACACGTCCTTGATCTCGACCCGGTCGATCTGCACGCCCCAGCCCACCGCCGGGCTGTCGATCATCAGCTCCAGGCCCTGGTTGAGCTTCTCCCGGTTGGAGAGCAGGTCGTCCAGTTCGCTCTTGCCGATGATCGACCGCAGCGAGGTCTGCGCCATCTGCGAGACGGCGAAACGGTAGTCCTCGACGTTGACGATCGCCGCCGCCGGGTCGACGACCCGGAAGTAGACGACCGCGTCGACCCGCACGGTCACGTTGTCCCGCGTGATGCCCTCCTGCGCGGGCACGGGCATCGTCACGATCTGGAGATTGACCTTGCGCAGCCGGTCGACGAAGGGCACCACCATGGTGAAGCCCGGCCTGCGCACCTCGCCCGCGACCCGGCCGAGCCGGAAGACGACCCCGCGCTCGTACTGCTTCACCACCCGCGCGCCCGCCACCACGTACGCGAACCCCGCGGCGCCGACCGCCGCGGCCGCCGTCAGCAGTTCCTCGACCATCACGACCTCCTCAGGCAGAGGTCCGACATGCCTGTCCTGCAAAGATAGGCCCGCCGCCGGGTCCGGGGCCACGTGCCGGGTCCCGGAACCGACGGCGGGCGGGGGGCGAGTCCTCGACGAGCCTCGTCCTACGCGGCCATGGTGACCCGCACCGGTTCGGTGCCGGCGTCGCTGTGCCGGGCCGCCCAGTTCTCCAGCGCCGTACGGCAGGCGTGGTCGAGGTGGTGCAGACCGGAGAGGTCCAGCTCGACCGGGCGGTCCTGCGGCAGGGCCTCCAGGCTGTCCAGGATCTTCGGCAGCCGCAGGAAGGTCGCGTTGCCCGACAGGCAGGCCTGGACGGGTCCGGCGCCCTTGTCGACGACCTCCATCCTGATGTGCGAGGCCTCCCAGGCCGTCTTGACGACCGCCAGCGCGAGACCGATCAGGACGCCCTCGAACATGCTGACCGCGACGATCGACACGGCCGTGACGACCAGGATCAGCGCCTCGCCCCGGTGGTCGCGCCACAGCGACACGATCGACCGGACGGGGATGAGCTTGGCCCCCGCGTGCACCAGGATGCCCGCGAGCGCCGGGATGGGTATGTAGGCCAGCACGTTCGGCAGGAGCGCCGCGAACAGCAGCAGCCAGACGCCGTGCAGCACCCGGGACGCCTTGGTGCGCGCGCCCGCCTGCACGTTGGCCGCGCTGCGCACGATCACCGCGGTCATCGGCAGGGCGCCGAGCACACCGCAGACGGTGTTGCCCGCGCCCTGCGCGAGGAGTTCCCTGTCGTACTCGGTGCGCGGCCCGTCGTGCAGCCGGTCCACCGCCGCCGCGCTGAACAGCGACTCGGCGGACGCGATCAGCGTGAACGCCACGATCGTGCCGAGCAGACCGAGTCCGGCCGCCCCGCCGAAGGTGTCCAGGGACGGCGGCTGGATCGAGCCGAGCAGGCCCCGCACCTCGACGGTGGCCACCGGCAGGTCCAGCACCAGCGCGGCGAGGGTGGCGAGACCGACCGCGGCGAGCTGGCCGGGCACCGTGCGGACCTTCGCCGGCAGCCGCTTCCACACCACGAGGACGACGACGGTGCCGGCGCCCAGGGCGAGCGAGGCGAGCGCGGCGGTGCTGCCGAAGGCGTCCACGAGAGCCGCCGGCAGCCCGGCGATCTTCTCCAGGCCGGACGCGGGGGCCTTGGTGCCGACCAGCGAGTACAGCTGGCCGGCGATCAGCACCAGGCCGATCCCGGCCAGCATGCCCTCGACGACGGAGACTGAGATGGCCCGGAACCAGCGCCCCAGTTTCAGGGCGCCCATCGCGATCTGGAGCACGCCGGTGGCGAGCACGATCACACCGAGCGCGGGCAGCCCGAACTCCTGGACCGCCTCGAAGACCAGCACGGTCAGACCGGCCGCCGGTCCGGACACCTGGAGGCTGCTGCCGCGCATCAGGCCGGTGACGATGCCGCCGACTATGCCGGTCACGAGCCCCAGCTCGGCCGGGGCACCGGAGGCCACGGCCACGCCGACGCACAGCGGCAGCGCGACCAGGAAGACGACGAGGGAGGCGGTGAAGTCCTCCTTGAGGTGGGGGAACCTGGTCATCGGGGTCCTCACAGGGCCTCGAAGGAGTCGGTCTCGACGCGGTGTTCGCGCACGGCACCGGTGTGCACCTCGTAGTACCAGCCGCGCACCCGCAGCCGGCCGTCCGCGAGCCGCTTCTCCACGCACGGGTAGGAGCGCAGCCGCAGCAGTTGCGCGAGGACGTGGTGCTGCACGGCCTGCTCGACGGCCGGGTCGCCGGCGTCGGCGGCCGCGGGTTCGCCGGCCGCGTGCGCGAGCCAGGCGCGTACGGCCGGGACGGCGTCGAGGTCGTCGCCGCGCACGAGCGCGCCGACGGCACCGCAGTGCGAGTGACCGCAGACGACGACGTCCTGGACGCCGAGCACCTCCACCGCGTACTCGATGGTGGCGGCCTCGCCGGTCGGGGGGTGGGAGACGTAGGGGGGAACGATGTTGCCGGCGGTGCGCAGCTCGAAGAGCTGGCCGGGGCGGGCGCCCGTGATCAGGGCGGGAACGACCCGCGAGTCGGAGCAGGTGATGAACAGGACGTCGGGGGACTGGCCCTCTGCGAGCTGGGCGAACTCCTCAGGGCGCTGTCCGAACGTACGGGCGTTGTCGATGAGGGGCTGCATGACGTGGTGATTCCTCCTGGCGCGCGGTGGGGTGCGCGTCGGACGTGCAGGACAGGTGGGGGAACTGCTGTTCTGCTCCGCTTCGGCGGCGGAAGGCCGCTTCCGGCAGCGGAAGGCCGCTCTCAGCAGCGGAAGACCTGGAGGGCCGCCGGGGAGTGGGCCGCCGAGGATCTCGACCGGTGCTGGTGGAGTCCGGCCGGGCCGGTGGCCCGGTGCCCGGCCGCCGGGTCCTGGACCGACCGGGGGCGCTCGGACTGCTGCGGCGCCGGATCGGCGGTGACGGTGGCGCGGTGCCGGTCGCGCGGGCGCAGGGGGTCGAAGGGTTTCTCGGACCGGCCGCAGGGGCGGGAGGAGGAGATCTCGTCGCGCGCGGGCGTGGCGGAGAGCTTGATTCCGGGCTCAGCCTTGGCCTCGACATGACGGGCCGTGTGCGCGTGTGCGAAGGAAGGGGCGAGTGTGAAGAAAGGTAATGCCAGCAGGGCGGCGACGAGGAGCGAAACCGCGGTCCTGGCCGTCGTACCTCGGAACATGCGCCCCCTCCCGGCCGTTTCGCGCCTCTCGTCCGGACCAACGGTTGGTCAACCACTGGTCAAGAAACACGTTAACCCTGCAAAGTTGTTTGCAGGGTTAACTCCGTGTTTCGAGATGAACTGCGCCTCAAAAACGAGGGTGGAGTGGCGCGAACCGGCCCCCGGCCGGGGGGCCGGACGCTCAGGCGGGCTCGACGAGCCGCTTGGCGTCGCGGGCCAGCGCGGTGAGGCGGGAGATCGCCCGGAAGTACTTCTTGCGGTAACCGCCGTTGAGCATCTCGTCGCTGAACAGGCGGTCGAACGGCAGTCCGGAGGCCAGCACCGGGACCTCGCGGTCGTACAGCCGGTCGGCGAGGACGACCAGGCGCAGCGCCGTGGACTGGTCGGGGACCGGCTGGACGTCGGTGAGACAGACCGCTTTCAGGCCATCGGTCAGCGCGCCGTAGCGGCTGGGGTGGACCCGGGCGAGGTGGTCCAGCAGGCGCGGGAAGTCGTCGAGCGAGGACCCGGCGGTGGCGTACGCCGCCTTCGTCACCTGCTCTTCGGAGTACGGCGCCGGCGCCTCGGGCAGGCCGCGGTGGCGGTAGTCCTCGCCGTCGATGCGCAGGGCGCGGAAGTGCGCGGACAGTCCCTGGATCTCCCGGAGGAAGTCGGCCGCCGCGAACCGGCCCTCGCCGAGCTTGCCCGGCAGGGTGTTGGAGGTGGCCGCGAGGGCGACGCCCGCCTCGACCAGCTTGCCGAGCAGCGTCGAGACCAGGACGGTGTCGCCCGGGTCGTCCAGTTCGAACTCGTCGATGCACAGCAGCCGGTGGCCGGAGAGGGTCCGTACCGTCTGCTGGAAGCCGAGGGCGCCCACCAGGTTCGTCAGTTCGACGAAGGTGCCGAACGCCTTGAGCGCGGGCTCGGCCGGGGTGGCGTGCCACAGGGACGCCAGCAGGTGCGTCTTGCCGACGCCGTACCCGCCGTCCAGGTAGACGCCGCGCGGGCCGGCCGGGACCTTCGGGGCCTTCGCCCGGCCCAGGCCGAGGAACCCCCGTCTGGCGGAACCGACGGCGTGCGCCCCGCCGAGACCCGCGGCGAAGTCCTCCAGGACCTCCACCGCCCGCGTCTGGCTGGGCTGGTTCGGGTCGGGGAGGTAGGTGCTGAAGCGCACCGAGTCGAACCGGGGCGGCGGCACCATCTCCGCGACCAGCCGGTCCGCGGGGACACGCGGCTCACGGGCGCAGAGGGACACGGGGGCCGCGTCGGCTATCGGGTCGAGGCCGGGGGCGGGATGGGAGGACGACACGGTTCCCCATGGTAAGCGCCGTGCCAGACTGCCTGGCATGCGACGGCTGTTCCCTGTGACCGACCAGACAGTGGCCGACCTTCCGGGCGAGGGGGGTGCGGCGACGGAGGCCCGTGAGTGGAGCCTCGACGAGATCGCCGACGCCTACGCCTATCCGGAGCCCGGCCCCGGCGGGCCCGTGCCCTGGCTGCGCGCCAACATGGTCTCCACCCTCGACGGGGCCGCCCAGCACGGGGGGCGCTCCCAGCCCATCTCCCACCCGACCGACATGCGCGTCTTCGGCACCCTGCGGGCGCTCGCCGACGTGGTGGTCGTCGGCGCCGAAACGGTGCGCCGGGAGCAGTACCGTCCGGCACGCGCGCGTGCGGAGTTCGCGGCGCGGCGGGAGGCGGCCGGGCAGGGCGCCGCCCCGGCGATCGCGATCGTCAGCGCCGGCCTGGACCTGGACCTCTCGCTGCCCCTCTTCACCTCCCCGCTGGTCCCGACCCTGATCCTGACCGGCGCGGCGGCGGCACCCGACCGGGTCGCGGCGGCCGAGAAGGCGGGCGCCCGGGTGGTGACCGCCGGGGACGGCGCGGGCGTCGACCCGGCGCGGGCCGTCCGGGCCCTCGCCGCCCTCGGGCACACCCGGCTGCTCACCGAGGGCGGTCCCCGGCTGCTCGGGCAGCTGGTGGCCGCCGGGGTGCTCGACGAGCTGTGCCTGACCGTCTCCCCGATGCTCACCGCGGGCGGCGCGCAGCGCATCGCGGGCGGACCGGAGGTCGCCGTTCCGCGACGGTTCGCCCTGGTGTCGCTCCTGGAGGAGGACGGGTTCCTCTTCAGCCGGTACGGGAGGGTCTGACGTGCCAGGTGGAAGGGGGTGTGACGGGGCGCCGCCGGGGAAAACGGGGGCAACGCCCCTGGAAGCCGAATTCGTCGGAATCTTCCGTTCCGGTTAGCTTCGGGCGGGCAGACTAGGACACGCAGACCCCGTGGGAACACGGGGAAGGGTGGTTTCCGCACGGGCTTGAACGGCCCGCGGAGGACTGAGGGCCACGGGGGTCCTCGAAGGAGAATGAGGCGCTGGTGTTCACAAGCGTTTTGATGATCGAGAAGGCCCTGACGTCCGCCGACGTGGAGTTCGTCACCACTTTGCACGGTGACGAACCGGTCTCGTTCCACGTACTGCTCCAGCCGCGCGGCGATCAGGCGGACCGCTTGCTGCGGGCCATCGACGACGTCGCGCTCGGCGAGCTGGACGAGGCGGCCAAGGAGGGCGAGACGCCCGAGGGCGACGAGGCCAAGGGGTTCGGGGTCCGGGCCCTGGACGTGTCGCTGCAGGCCCTGCACGCCGCCGGCAACGAGGCGGTGGGGCGGCTGGTGGAGGACCACCCGCTGGACGCGCTGAAGACGCTCGTCGAGGAGACCGGGGCGGACGAGGTGATCGTCCTGACCGATCCGCACTACGTGGAGGAGTTCTTCCACCGCGACTGGGCGTCGAGAGCCCGTCACAAGGTGGGGGTGCCGGTGCTGAAGCTGTTCTCGCACAGCAAGGTGTGACCGCTGTCGGCTTCACAGGGGCGGTCCGCCGTGGGGGCGCGGGTGAGCGGGCGGCTCGCGGCCGTTCGTGGCAGGTCGCGCAGTTCCCCGCGCCCCTGAGGTGGGTGGGGTGGCCCTTGGCCGGGTATCGGGGTGGTCTGCCGCGGGCCGTGGCCGGTCCCGCCCGGTTCCCCGCGCCCCTGAGGTGGGTGGGGTGGGCCTCGGCCGAAGGGCGGGCGGGTCCGCGCGTTCCTGCGGTGGGCCTCGGTCGAAGGGCGGGGGGCGTTCGCCGCGCCCCTGGTCGGTCGTGGTCGGTTCGCGGAATAGGGTGGGGGCGTCACCGTCGTACCGCATCTGGGAGAGACACGCATGGCACCCGGCCTTCCTTCCGCCATGGACCGACCGCACTTCATCGGCATCGGCGGGGCCGGGATGTCCGGGATCGCCAAGATCCTGGCCCAGCGCGGGGCCGAGGTCGCCGGCAGCGACGCCAAGGAGTCGGCGACCGCCGAGGCGCTGCGGGCGCTCGGGGCGACCGTGCACATCGGGCACGCCGCGGAGCACCTCGCCGACGACGCCAGCTGCGTCGTCGTGTCGTCGGCGATCCGCGCGGACAACCCGGAGCTGGCCCGCGCCGCCGAGCTGGGCATCCCGGTGGTCCACCGCTCGGACGCCCTCGCCCGGCTGATGGACGGCCTGCGGCCGATCGCGGTCGCCGGCACGCACGGCAAGACCACCACCACCTCCATGCTCGCGGTCTCGCTGTCCGAGCTGGGCCTGAACCCCTCGTACGCCATCGGCGGCGACCTGGACGCACCCGGCTCCAACGCGCTGCACGGCGACGGCGAGATCTTCGTCGCCGAGGCCGACGAGTCCGACCGCAGCTTCCACAAGTACGCCCCCGAGGTCGCGATCGTCCTCAACGTGGAGCTGGACCACCACGCCAACTACGCGTCGATGGACGAGATCTACGAGTCCTTCGAGACGTTCGCCGGGAAGATCGTGCCCGGCGGCACGCTGGTGATCTCCGCCGACCACGAGGGCGCGCGCGAGCTGACCCGGCGGGTCGAGGGCGTGCGGGTGGTGACGTACGGGGAGGCCGAGGACGCCGACGTACGCGTGCTGTCGGTGGTGGCCCAGGGGCTGAGGAGCGAGGTCACCGTCCTGCTCGACGGGCAGGAGCTGACCTTCGCGGTCTCCGTGCCCGGCCGCCACTACGCGCACAACGCCGTCGCCGCGCTGGTCGCCGGGGTTTCGCTCGGGATCCCGGCCGCCGAGCTGGCGTCCGCCCTGGCCGCCTACACCGGCGTCAAGCGCCGCCTCCAGCTCAAGGGCGAGGCGGCCGGCGTGCAGGTCGTCGACTCCTACGCGCACCACCCGACGGAGATGACGGCCGACCTGGAGGCGATGCGCGCCGCCGCGGGCGACGCCCGCATCCTCGTCGTCTTCCAGCCGCACCTGTTCTCCCGCACCCAGGAGCTGGGCAAGGAGATGGGACAGTCGCTGGCCCTCGCGGACGCCTCCGTCGTCCTCGACATCTACCCCGCCCGCGAGGACCCGATCCCGGGCGTGACCAGCGAGCTGATCATCGACGCCGGCCGGGCGGCGGGCGCCGCCGTGACCCCGGTGCACGACAAGGACGAGGTGCCGTCCGTGATCGCGGGAATGGCCGGCCCCGGTGATCTCGTTCTCACCATGGGCGCGGGCGACGTGACGGACCTGGGCCCGCGCATCCTGGACCGTCTCGCACAGAAGTAGAGGGGTTGGCCTTCATGTCGTACGACGTCGAAAAGCCCGACGAACAGTGGCGGGCGGAACTGACCCCGGCCGAGTACGCCGTGCTGCGCGGGGCCGGTACGGAGCCCGCGTTCACCGGGGAGTACACCGACACCAGGACGACCGGTGTCTACTCCTGCCGGGCCTGCGGCGCCGAACTGTTCACCTCCGACACCAAGTTCGAGTCCCACTGCGGCTGGCCGTCCTTCTTCGACCCGAAGGACACCGACGCGGTGGAGCTGATCGAGGACCGCTCGCACGGCATGGTGCGGACCGAGGTGCGCTGCGCGCGCTGCGGCTCGCACCTCGGCCACGTCTTCGAGGGGGAGGGCTACGCCACCCCCACCGACCAGCGGTACTGCATCAACAGCATCTCGCTGCGGCTGACGCCGACCGGGGGCTGACACCCGCCCGCGCCCACCGGCACCCCGCGCCCGCCGCCCCTCACAGCACCTTCCGCTGCACGAGCGCCGACAGCACCAGCATCCCCGGCAGCAGGGGGAGCCAGACCGTCAGGACGCGATAGCCGATGACGGTGGTCGTGGCGAGGGCGAGGGGGGTGCCGTAGCCGGCCAGGGTGAGGACCAGGGCCGCGTCGACCGGCCCGATGCCGCCGGGGGCCGGGACCGCGCCCGCGGCGGTGCCGGCGGCCAGGAACGCGAAGACCAGCTGCGGCCAGGACAGCGGGACGCCGAGCGCGGTGCCCACCGAGGCCACCACGCACGCCTGGAGCAGCGGCGCCGCCAAGGCCCCTCCCCACAGGGGGAGGAGGCGGCCGGGGCGGGTGTGCAGGTGCCGGGCGTCGGTGAGGGCCGTCCGGAGGAAGTCCGCCACCGGGCGGCGCAGGGGCCGCACCAGGGCCAGGACGACCGCGGCCGAGACGGGCACGAGAAGGACGCCTCCGACGGCCAGCACCAGGGTCCGCCCGTCCGGGAGGACCGCCACGGGCGGTACGGCCGTGGGGGCGGCCAGCAGGAAGACCAGCAGGAGCGCCGCCTTCGCCACGGCCCTGACCAGGGAGTACAGGGCGATCGAGGCGGTCGCGCGGGGGAGCGGTACGCCCTGGCGCAGCAGGAAGCGGACGGTGACCGCGTGGGCGCCGATGTTCGCCGGCAGCAGGTGGTTCGCGGCGTCCGCGGCGACCTGGGAGGCGAGCAGCAGGCCCCCGGGCAGCCGGTCGGCGACCGCGCCCTGCCGGACACAGGCGGCGGCGACCCAGCCCAGGCAGGTGAGGACGAGCCCGGCCAGCAGCCACCACGGGTCGGCGCCGGCGAGGCGGGCGGCACCGTCGCGGACGGTGCTCCGGTCGACCGCCGCCCAGATCCCGAGCAGCAGGAGCGGGAGCAGGCTCACGGCGCGGCGGGCGGTGGCGGAGCCGAGCGCACGGCGGGCGGGGGAGACCGGCGGGGGGCCGTCGTCGGCGCGGGGGAGCGGGGCGACGGGACCGTCGAGCGGCATCAGGGACACGGCGCACGGCGTCCTTCCGCGTCACGCCCGCGCGCGGCGGGGTGACGGATCGGGGCGGGCGCGTCCGGCCTGTTCCCGCCCGCCCGCCCACCGGTCACGGCGACTGCCGCGGTCGGTGGGTGGGCGGGCGGCGGGCGGTGCGAACTCGGCGGGCGGGCCCTTCGGGGGAGGGGACGGGGGGAAACGTTCCCCTCCGGTGTGACGGCGCGGTGTCCGCGAGCCGACGGTGTGCGGGCGGAGGGGCGACCGCGGTGCTGGGGGATGTCTGCCCGCCGCACGGGCCGCTCACCCACGGGGCGGGCGACGGGGGCTCGGCCCGCGCGCCCCCGCGCCTCACCGCACCGGCCGCAGGGGCAGCGTGAGGGTGAAGACCGTGCGCGCCGGGTCGTCGTCCAGGCCGAGGGTCCCCCCATGGGCCTCGACCAGGGAACGGGCCACCGCCAGGCCGAGGCCGCTGCCGCCGCGGTCCCGGCTACGGGCCTTGTCGACGCGGTAGAACCGGTCGAAGACGCGGTCGCGGTCGCCGGGCGGGATGCCGGGACCCTCGTCGACGACGCGCACCCGCACCGAGCGCGCGGCCGACGACACCTCCACCGAGACCGGGGTACCTGGCGGGGTGTGCACGGCCGCGTTGGTGAGGAGGTTGTCCAGGACCTGCCGGACGCGCTGCGGGTCCAGGCGCAGCCGTACCGGCGCCGGGCCCGGCGCCACCGTCAGCGGACGGCCGGGGTGACTCGCGCGGAACGCGTCGGCCGCCTGCTCGACCAGCTCCACCAGGTCGGCGTCCTCCGTCCGCAGCGGGGTCTCCACCTCCGCCGCGTCCAGCCGCGCCAGCAGCAGGAGGTCGTCGAGGAGCACGCCCATGCGGGCGGCCTCGGCGCGCAGCCGGGCCAGGTGCCTGTCCCGTTCCCCGGGCTCGTTGGCGGCCGCGTACTGGAAGAGGTCCGCGTAGCCGCGCACCGACATCAGCGGGGTGCGCAGTTCGTGCGAGGCGTCCGCGACGAAACGGCGCAGCCGCTGCTCGGCCTCGGCGCGCACCGCGAGGGAGTCGTCGATGTGCTCCAGCATCGTGTTGAACGCGGTGCGCAGCTCCTCCACCTCCGGCCCGCCGCCGGGGGCGTCGGCCCGCACGTGCAGCCGCGACGCCGACTCGGTGAGGTCGTGCGAGGCGATGCCGTGCGCGGTGTGCGCCATGTCGCTCAGCGGCTTCAGGCCGCGCCGCAGCAGTGCCCGCCCGGCTGCCACCAGCCCCAGCAGCGCCAGGCCGAAGGCGACGACCTGCACGGTGACGAGCCGCCCGATCGTGTCGTCGACGTCCTTCATCGGCGCCGCGCTGACCAGCACCACACCGGGCCCCACCTCGCAGGCCCGCAGCCGGTACACGCCCTCGCCGTCGAGCCGCACGGTGCGCAGCAGCTCGGTGTCCGAGCGCGCCATCTCCTCGGCGAACCGGGTGAGGGGGCGGACGTCGTGCGGGATGTCGGCGGGCTGCCGCAGCACGGCCGAGCCGCCCGACACGTCGTACACCGCGGAGAACCAGCCCCAGTACGGTTTCTGCGTCACCGTGCCGTGCGCCGCGGCGTCCTTGGACTGCACGGTCTGGACGACCTTCATCTGGTAGCCCAGCTGGTGTTCCAGGTAGTCCCGCATGTACGCCGTCAGCGCCGTGCCGACCACCGCGAACACCACCAGCGACAGCGCGCCCAGGCCGAGCGCGAGCCGGGTGCCGAGCCGCAGCCTGCGGTACACGCGCCGGGCCCGGCTGATCACTCGGCGGCCTGCCGGACGACGTACCCGAACCCGCGCACCGTCTGGATCAGCGGCTCGCCCGTCGCGTCGAGCTTGCGGCGCAGCCGGCTGACCACCAGCTCCACCACGTTGGAGCGGCCGCCGAAGCCGTACTCCCACACGTGGTCGAGGATCTGCGCCTTGGTGAGGACCGTCGGCGACTTGCGCATCAGGTAGCGCAGCACCTCGTACTCGGTCGGGGTCAGCGTCAGCGTGGCGTCGCCGCGCCGCACCTCGCGGGTGTCCTCGTCCATCGACAGGTCCCCCACCCGCAGCACCGACCGCTGGAACGCCGGGCCCGCGCTGCGGCGCAGCACGGTCCGCAGCCGGGCCATCAGTTCCTCGACCGCGAACGGCTTGACCAGGTAGTCGTCACCGCCGCGGGTGAGCCCCGCGACCCGGTCGGCGACCCCGTCGCGGGCGGTGAGGAACACCACCGGCACCATCGTCCCGGAGCGGCGCAGCCGGTCCAGGACACCGAAGCCGTCGAGGTCGGGCAGCATCAGGTCGAGCACCACGATGTCCGGACGGAACTCCGCGGCGCGCCGCAGCGCCTCCTCGCCCGTGTTCGCGGTGACCGCGTCCCAGCCCTCGTAGCGGGCGACCGTCGCGACGAGATCGGCTATCGGCGGGTCGTCGTCCACCACCAGGAGTCGTACTTTTTCCACTCGCTCATCCTGCGTCACGCGCTCCGCGGCACCGGGCCCCGGAGGCCCGCGGGCCGACATCGATATCCTCTTGAAAGTTGTACGACAGGGTATCGACAGCAACGGGCGGCAAAGCTCGGTGTCCTGAGGACCCGATCAAGGAGTTTCCGTCCGTGACGACCGTCCAGTCGCCCCCCGTACCCCCCACCACGGCGATACGCCCCGCGGTCGTGGCCCGCACCGCTCTGTACGCCGTGCCGGCCGCGAACGCGATCGTCGTGACCCTCTTCGCCGTCCAGGCCGGCTTCGCCTCCGACGCCCTGCTCGTGCTCGGCCGCTTCGCCGGCCTCTACGCCGCCCTGCTCATGGCGTTCCAGCTGCTGCTGGTCGCCCGGCTGCCCTGGCTGGACCGCCGCATCGGCATGGACCGGCTCACCAACTGGCACCGCTGGACCGGCTTCGGCCTGCTGTGGACGCTGCTCGCGCACGTCGTCCTCGTCACCCTCGGCTACGCCCGGTCCTCCAGCATGGACCCGGTCGGTCAGCTCGTCGACCTCGCCGAGACCGTCGAGGGCGTGCTCCGCGCGGTCGTCGCCTTCGGCCTGATCCTCGTCGTCGGCGGCGTCTCCGCCCGCTGGGCCCGCCGCCGACTGGCGTACGAGACCTGGCACTTCATCCACCTCTACACCTACGTCGCCGTGGTGCTGGCCTTCACCCACCAGGTCGCCGCCGGGACGACGTTCACCACGTCGTCCGCCGCCACGGCGTACTGGTACACCCTGTGGGGCGTCGCCCTCGGCTCGGTGTTCCTGGGCCGGCTCGCGCTGCCCCTGTACCGCAACCTGCGCCACCGGCTGCGCGTCGAGGCCGTCGTCCCCGAGTCCGACGACGTGGTCTCCGTCCACATCACCGGCCGCGACCTGGACCGGCTGCCGGCCCGTGCCGGCCAGTTCTTCCTGTGGCGGTTCCTCACCAAGGACCGCTGGTGGCAGGCCAACCCGTACTCCCTGTCCGCCGCCCCCGACGGCCGCCACCTGCGCCTGACCGCCAAGGCCGCCGGCGAGGGCTCCGCGGCACTGCGGCACCTGAGGCCCGGCACCCGCGTCTTCGCCGAGGGCCCCTACGGCGCCTTCACCGCGATGCACCGCACCCGGCCGGACGCCGTGCTGATCGCCGGCGGCGTCGGCGTCACCCCCGTCCGGGCCCTGCTGGAGGAACTGCACGGCCACGCCGTCGTCATCCACCGCGTCAACTCCGAGCGGGACGCCGTCCTCCACGACGAGCTGCGCGACCTCGCCCGTCTCAAGGGCGCCGAACTGCACCTGGTCACCGGGCCGCCCGTGCCCGACCGGCTGGCCCCCGGCGAACTGCTGCGCCTCGTGCCGGACATCGCCGGCCGGGACGTGTTCCTGTGCGGACCGCCCCCGATGATGAACGCCGTCCTGGGCAGCCTGCGCGCACTGGGCGTGCCCCGGACGCAGATCCACTTCGAACGCTTCAGCCTGGCGGGATGAGAGGGACATCGTGAAGCGAGCACTGCCTGTCCTGGTCCTGTCCGTCGTCGGACTCGTCCCCGTCTGGCGCTACCAGCCGCCGACGGGCACCGCGTCCACGGAGGTCGCCGCACCGGCGTCGACGCCCTCCGTCCCGTCCGCCACCTCGTCCTCCGGTGCCGTCGTCGTCACGGGCACGACCGTGCGCACCGACAAGGGCGACGTGCAGGTGGAGGTCACCTTCGAGGGGGAGGAGATCACCGCGGTGCGGATGCTGAAGCAGCCGGACCATCCGCAGACGACGGCGGCCGTGCCGACGCTGGTCTCGGAGACGCTGGAGGCGCAGAGCGCGGACATCGACACGGTGTCCGGTGCCACGCTCACCAGCGAGGGCTACAAGGAGTCCCTCCAGGCCGCGATCGACGCGAAGGGCGCCTGACGTGCACCGCGTCGAACACGTGATGGGGTTCCCGGTCTCCCTGCGCGTCGACGGCCCGGACGACACCGGCGTGGTGGCCGAGGCCGCGGACGCCGTGTTCGCGTGGCTGCGCGAGACCGACGAGCGGTTCAGCCCGTTCAAGGCCGCCAGCGAGGTGTCCCGGTACGGCCGGGGCGAACTGCCCGCCTCCGGGCTCAGCGCGGACCTCGCGGAGATCCTCGGCCTGTGCGAGCGCTACCGGGCGGCCACCGGCGGCGCCTTCGACGCCCGGCTGCCGGGGCGGGGGTTCGATCCCTGCGCGATCGTGAAGGGCTGGTCGGTGCAGCGGGCCGCGGAGCGGCTGGCCGCCGCCGGGGCGGGGCGGTTCTGCCTCAACGCCGGGGGCGACGTCGTCGTCCGCGGCGGCCCGTGGCGGGTGGGCGTACGGCACCCGGAGATCGCCGACAGGCTGTGCACGGTGCTGGAGCTGACCGACGGGGCCGTCGCGACCTCCGCGCGCTACGAACGCGGCGACCACATCGTCGACGGGCGCACCGGGCGGGCGGCGACCGGACTGCTGTCCGTCAGCGTCGTGGCGGCGACGCTGACGGAGGCGGACGCGGTGGCGACCGCCGCCTTCGCGATGGGCGTGGCGGGCGTCGAGTGGGCGGCGGGCCTGCCGGGGTGCGAGGTGTACGCGGTGGACGCGGGGCGAAGTGTCCTGCGCACGGCCGGATTCCCGTCCGCGGGGGCGGGGGCGGCGTGAGTGTGGGGGCGGGGGTGTCGGTCGTCGCGGTCTGGGCACTGGGATGGGGCGCGGTGGTGGCGTGGGCGCTCCCGCGCCCCCGCCGCGCCGTCAAAACCCCCGCGACACAAGCGGTCTAGACTCTCCCCGCAACGGGCTCGGAACCTGCGTGGTCGAGAGCGGGCAGAAACGGCCAGACCCGAAGGGTATTCGGCGCTTTGATACGGATAGATTCAGTCACCAAGCGGTATCCGGACGGCACGGTGGCGGTCGACCGCCTCTCCCTCGAGATACCGGACCGTGCCATCACCGTCCTCGTCGGCCCCTCGGGATGCGGCAAGACGACGACCCTGCGCATGATCAACCGGATGGTCGAGCCGAGCGAGGGCAGCATCCTCATCGACGGCGTCGACAGCCGCCGGCAGCCGGTCAACACCCTGCGCCGCTCGATGGGTTACGTCATCCAGAACGCCGGACTCTTCCAGCACCGCACGATCGTCGACAACATCGCCACCGTGCCGCGCCTGCTCGGCTGGAGCAAGGACAAGTCCCGTGCCCGCGCCCGTGAGTTGATGGAACGCGTCGGTCTCGACGCCTCGCTCGCCAAGCGCTACCCCTACCAGCTCTCCGGCGGACAGCAGCAGCGCGTCGGCGTCGCGCGCGCCCTCGCCGCCGACCCGCCCGTCCTGCTGATGGACGAGCCGTTCTCCGCCGTCGACCCCGTCGTCCGCAAGGGACTCCAGGACGAACTCCTGCGCATCCAGGACGAACTGGGCAAGACCATCGTCTTCGTCACGCACGACATCGACGAGGCCGTCAAGATCGGCACGATGGTCGCCGTCCTGCGCACCGGTGGCCGGCTCGCCCAGTTCGCACCGCCCGCCGAACTCCTGTCGAGCCCCGCCGACGCGTTCGTCGAGGACTTCCTCGGCGCCGACCGCGGCATCCGGCGCCTGTCGTTCTTCTCCTCCGCGGGGCTCGACCTGCTCACCGCGCCGATCGTCGCCGTCGACGCCTCCGCGCAGCAGATCGCCGCCCGCGCCGGCGCCGGAGCGCCCTACCTCCTCGTCACCGACGTCGACGGCAGGCCCCTCGGCTGGAGCGAGCCGGACCGCCTCACCGCGGGCCACGTCGACCCGAGCCGACTGCTGTCCCACGGGCGGCCGTTCGCCGTCGGACAGGACTCGCTGCGGGCCGCCCTCGACTGCGCCGTGCTCTCGCCCACCGGCTGGGCGGTCGCCGTGGACGGCGAGGGGCGGGCGGCCGGGGTCGTCTCCCAGCAGGCCATCGGCGAGGCGATCCGCGGTGCCCACGAGGACAGCGCCGCCCGGACCGGGGCCCTGCGATGAACGGCTTCTTCGACATCCCCAGCGACCTCCAGCACAGCTGGTGGGGACTGATCGGACTGCACCTGCGCGAGGCGCTGCTGCCCGTCCTGGCCGGCCTGCTGCTCGCCCTCCCGCTCGGCCAGCTCTGCGTGCGCCTGCGCTGGTTGTACGCACCGGTGCTGTGGGTGACCACCGTCCTGTACGCCATCCCGTCACTGGCCTTCTTCGTCGTGCTCATCGACTACACCGGCCAGACCGAGCTGACCGTGATGATCCCGCTCACCGTCTACAGCCTGGTCGTCCTGGTCCCCGCCATCGTCGACGCGGTGCGCTCCGTCCCGCAGGAGACCCTCGCCGCGGCCACCGCCATGGGCTTCGGACCGATACGCCGTTACCTCCAGGTCCAGTTGCCGATCGCCGTGCCCGCGATCATCGCCGGGCTGCGGGTGGCCACCGTGTCCAGCATCAGCCTCGTCAGCGTCGGCACCCTCATCGGCAACCAGGGCGCCCTCGGCAACCTCCTGCACGACGCCACCATCTACAACCGTCCCGAACTCGCCTGGAACGCCGTCCTCACCATGGCCGTCCTGGCGATGCTCGCCGACGCAGCCCTGGTCGGCGTACGCATCCTGCTCACCCCGTGGATGCCGAGCGGCGCCGGACGCCGCACGACGTCCGGATCCGCCGGGACCCGGCCCGTGCCGGCCGAACCCGCCCTCGAGGACGCAGCCCGGTGAACGTACTCCACTTCGTCAGCGCCTTCTTCGGCGACAGCGCCCACTGGCAGGGCTACGACGGCATCCCCACCCGCCTGGGCGAGCACTTCGGGTACACCCTGGAAGCGCTCTGCCTGGCCGCCCTGATCGGACTGCCGGTCGGCCTGCTCACCGGTCACTACGGCCGTGGCGGCAACGCCCTCTCCCTGATCGCCACCGCCGGACGGGCCCTGCCCACCTTCGGTCTGCTGGTGCTGATGACCATGCTGATCGGCTTCGGCATGCTGCCCGTGATGATCCCGCTGGTCGTCCTCGCCGTCCCGCCGGTGCTGGTCACCACCTACGAGGCGATGCGCTCCGTCGACCCGTCCCCGGTGGACGCCGCGCGGGGCATGGGCATGGCCGAGACCCGGATCCTGCTCCAGGTGGAACTCCCCGTGGCCCTCCCGCTGATCCTGGGCGGCCTGCGCTCGGCCGCCATCCAGATCGTCTCCACCGCCACCATCGCCGCCTACGTCAGCCTCGGCGGCCTCGGCCGCTACATCATCGACGGCCTCTACCAACGCGACTACGAGAAGGTCGTCGGCGGCGCCGCCCTCACCGCCGGCATGGCCCTGGCCACCCTGGCGGTGTTCTGGGCGGTCGCCAGGGTGACGGTGTCACCGGGGGTGCGCAGAAGCGCGTAGCGGCGGCCGGTTCCGGTGCCCCGGCCGGGTGCCGGAACCGGCCGGCCGGGGCACCGTCACCCCTGCGACCGGGCCAGCGCCTGCTCCAGGACCACCAGCAGCGCGTCCCGCACCGATCCGCGCTCGCGGGCGTCGAAGACCAGGACCGGGACGCCCTCGGACACGTCGAGGGCCCAGCGGACCTCGTCCAGGCCGTGCTCGACCCGGCCGTCGAAGGCGTTCACGGCCACGGCGAACGGGATCTTCTTGTGCTCGAAGTAGTCGACGGCGGCGTAGCAGTCGTCGAGGCGGCGGGTGTCGACGATGACGAGGCCGCCGACCGCGCCCTCCACGATGTCGTCCCACATGAAGCCGAACCGCTCCTGTCCCGGCGTGCCGAACAGGTACAGCTTCAGGGTCGGGTCGATGGTGATGCAGCCGAAGTCCATCGCGACCGTGGTGGTGGTCTTGCGCGGGGTGTGGCTGAGGTCGTCCACCCCCGCCGCCACCTCGGTGATGGCCGCCTCGGTGGTCAGCGGCTCGATCTCGGAGATCGAGCCGACGGCGGTGGTCTTGCCCACGCCGAAGCCGCCCGCGATCACCAGTTTCACCGGCAGCGGCGGCCGTACGGCGGCCTGACCGGCGAAATGGCCGACAAGCGGTTCAGTCGGAGTCACGGAGTACCCCCCGGGAGTCGGGGATGGCCCGCAGGCCATCGATAACCCTGCGCAGGACGGACGCGTCATGGGTGACGCCGGAGTCGGGCACGTGCACCGACAGCTGCCCGGCCGCGCGCAGATCCTCGGCGAGGACCCGCACCACGTTCAGGTGCAGCCGCAGCCGGGCCGCGATCTCCGCGATCGACTGCGGCTGCCGGCATGCGGCGACGATGTCGTGCTGTTCGAAGGAGAGCCGGTCGAGCGCGGCGAGCCCGGCGGCGGTGGCCACCAGCTGGGTCTCCACCGGCATCGGCCGGCCGGCCGCGGCCTCGCCCGAGCCCGCGACCCGGCCGGCGGTGACCAGAAAGGGCCGGACGGCGGACGCCGGGCCGACGGGTGCGGCGCCGTCCTCGCCGGCGCCGCGCGGAGTGCGGCCGTCCGCCATCGGTGGTGGGTTTCCTCTCTGGACCGGCGGCGGACGCTCAGCGCGACCTGGTGGCGCCGACGCTGTTCTTCAGCTCCAGCACGAGCTGCGGGCTGAGCGCGGCACCGGCCCGGTTGGCGAACACGGTCATCTCGTAGGCGATGTTGCCCAGCTTGGCCTCCTTGTCGGTGACCACGCCGAGCACGGCGCCGCTGCCGATCGCGGAGACCAGCACATGGCCGCCCTCCAGATCGATGATGACCTTGTTCAGGCCGCCCAGGCCGTAGTTGCCGGAGGCGCCGGCGGCCAGGCTGGTGATGCCGGAGACGATCGCGGCCAGCCGCTCGGAGTCGGCGTGCTCGCGCAGCTCCGACACGGCGATCAGCAGGCCGTCGGTGGACACCGCGATGGCGTCCACGACCCCGGCCGTCTCGTTGGCGAAACGGTTGAGCAGCCAGGTGAAGTCGGCTGCGGCGGCCCGCAGGTCGGTCGGCGTGGTGTCTCCCGCGGGAGTGCCTCCTGTCGACGTGCTCACTGCTCGGCTCCTTCCGGAAGGTGGTTCTGGCGGTGCATGGTGTTCCGGTCGTCGGTGGGGCGGTCGGTCGTACGGCCGTCGCGCCCGGCGTCACCGGGCAGTGCGCGACCGTCGTCGGGGCGAGGGTGCTCGCCGGTGTCGCGGTGGGCGCGTTCCACGGCCTCCTCGAACTCCTCCAGCGCGCTGCGGACGGCGTCCGCGTCGGCGGGCGGGGGAGCCGACCGCCGCGCGGCCTGCCGGTCGGCGGCCTCCGCGGTGGTCCGCAGCGTGGCCCCGCGGACCCGGCGCCGGAGGGGGCGGGCGCCGTCGTGCGCGGGATCCGCCGGCGGGCGGGGCGCGTCCGCGCCGTCGTGGGGGCGGGCCGCGGGCTCCTCGGCGCCCGGCGCGGTGTCCCCGGCGCGGGGCGCCGGGTGTACGGCACCGTCGGCCGGCCCGGCGGCGGAGGGCCGGCCGACGGCGTGCGGCGCGGGCTCCGCCGTACGGTCGTGGACCGTCGGCTCCTCGGTACGGGGTTCGGGGACGAGCGGGGCCCTGGCCTCCGCCTCCGCTTCCGCCCCGGTCCGGGCCGGCTCGCGCCGGGGGACCCGGCGGGGGAGCGGGACCGGGTCCTCGCCGTCCGTCGCCGCCCAGGCCGGCACGGAGGCCGCCCGGGAGGGGCCGCCCGCAGGGACGGGGGCGGGGGCCGTGGCGGGGGCCGGCGCGGCGGGGGAGTCCGGCGCACCCGGCCGGGCGGCGGCCGTCGTACCGGGCCGGGCGGCGGCCGTCGTACCCGTCGTCCTGCCGGGCGGGAGCGCCACCGTCGCGGGCGCCGCCCCCTGGAGGGCCGTACCGCTCGGCGTCAGGAGCAGGCCGGAGGGGATGGAGACCTCCGCCGTCACACCGCCGCCCGGGGTGCGGGTCAGGGTGACGTCGATCTCCCAGCGGCGGGCCAGCGCGCCGACCACGAACAGGCCGAGCACCTTGGTCGGGACGAGGTCGAGGCGTTCGCGGCGCACCAGGCGGGCGTTCTCCTCGGCGAGCCGCTCGGCGCTCATGCCCAGCCCGTGGTCGGCGACGGTGATCGTCGCGCCGTCGTCGCCGGGCCGGACCCGGACCTCGACGGGGCTGCCCTCGGGGGAGAACGACACGGCGTTCTCGACGAGTTCGGCGATCATCAGGGTCAGGTCGCCGATGATGTCGGGCTCGACCATGACCTCGGTGCCGGCGTACAGCTGCACCCGCTGGAAGCCCTCGATCTGGCCGAGCGCGGCGCGGACCACGTTGGTCAGCGCGGCCGGACCGGAGTCGAGCACGGTCTCGCGGATGCCGGCCAGCAGCATCAGGCTGTCGGCGTTGCGGCGCAGCCGGACCGCGATGTGGTCGATGGAGTAGAGGCGTTCGAGCAGCGCCGGGTCGGTCTCGCCGCGTTCCACGGCGTCGATCAGCGCCAGCTGGCGGGTCGTGAGGTTGCTGACGCGGCGCCCCACGTTGCCGAACATCTCGGCCACGTTGCGCCGGCTGATCACCTGACGCTCCAGCAGCGCGGCCGCGGTCGTCTGGACGTTGTTGAAGGCCTCGGCGAGCGCGCCGATCTCGTCGTCTGCGGTGACCGGCAGCTCGCGCAGCCGCGGCGGCCCGCTCTCCTCGGCGTCGTCGTCGGCCACCCGGGCCAGTTCGCGCCCGGCGACGTCGGCGACCTCCTGCGCGGCCCCGGTCAGGGCCAGCACCGGGCGGATCACGGAGCGGCGCACCAGCGCGGCCAGCGCGATCCAGGTGACGAAGCCCAGCAGCGCCAGGGTCAGCAGCAGGGCCGCGCGCCACTCGGCGGCCGCGTCGGCGTCGTCGGCGCGGTCGGCGATCTGGTCGATGAGCGAGCCGGTGATCCGCAGCCGGGTCTCGGCCTGCTCGTTGTAGCGGTGGTAGGAGTCCAGCGCCTCACGGAACGCGACGCGGATCTCGTTCTTGGACTCGGCCTGCAACGCGCTCGGGTCGACGGCGAGTTCGGCGTAGTGCTGACCGATGACCGCCTGCGCCGAGTTGTGCTCGATGTCGCCGAGCAGCTCCGTCTGCGCCGCGGTGGCGAACCGGGCGAAACGTTCGGCCTGATAGGTGTACAGCTCGTGGGAGCCGACCGCTCCGGTGAACTCGATGAGGGCGTTGCTGTCACCGGTCCGCGCGGAGAACACGCCGGTCTCGTAGGCGCCGTGGGCGGCGTCGGCCCGCAGCAGCGAGTCGAGCAGGTTGCCGGTGAAGGTGGTGGCGAGGGCGGTGTTGCGGTCCAGGCCGAGGCCGTCGATGAGGCCGTCGGCGGCACCCGAGTACGCCGGGTCGATGTTGTCGGCGGGCAGATACCCCTGCTCGATGGTGTCCCGCAGGCCGGCCAGGCCCTCGATCTCGCGCAGCGCCTGCGCCTCGGTGTCCGGCAGCCGGTCGCCGAAGGTGTCCCGCACCGTCTGGACCTGCGTGTCGACGGCGAGCTGGGCGACCCGGTAGGCGGAGGTGGAGGGCGTGCCCCCGTCGAAGGACGCCTCGTACCGCACGGACAGCAGGACGGCCTGCTGGTGCTCGGCCTGCACGTCGGCGACCAGTTGGGCCACCTCGGCGCTGTCCCGGACCAGTTGGGCGGCCGTCTCGGCGTGGTCGGACTCCTCCACCAGGTCGGTGATGACCCACGTCAGCAGCAGGGCGATCACCGCCAGCGGGACGCCGACGAGGATGTTGAGCTTGCGCTGGAAGGGCCACCGGTCGGCGAAACCCCGCAGACCCCGGCGTACGGACGAGACCGCCGGCCGTCGGGGTCCCCCCTGGCCGTGCCGCTCGTGCGAAGCCGGGCGACGGGGAGAGGACGCGTCGACCTCGGTCGTGGACACCAGGCGGCCCCCTTCATGAGGTCGTGCGCACCGCGCGACGCACGCTTCTGTCCGATTCTGATCGATGTTCTCGGCAACCCGGTCGGGCGCGCGACCGCACCACGCAGGGTGCGCCACGGCACCGGAAGTGGCCCCCGCGCACCGCTGTGACCGACGCCGACCTCGGCGAGACTATCGCCTCCGCGATCGATCAAGTGCGTGGCCCTACGTCAAGAATCCATTACAAAGCGCCGCCTCCAGGGTGTCGTACTGGCCATTCCTCCTTCACGGACCATCACAACCGGTCGCGCATCGAAGCCAATCGGTGACCCGGAGGCACTTGACTCACCGAGAACGCGCTGGATTGGATCAGACGGAGTGTTCGTTCTCCCCACCAACCTCCGAGCCCGGAACGGCAGACGTGACTTCCAACGCGCACAGCAGCAGGTCCCTCAGGAACCACCCAGGCGCGGCGGCCGTCGTGCTCGCCGCGATGACGGCCCTGCTGGCGGGTTGTTCCTCCTCCGACGACACCGACCCGCTCTCCGAGGACAAGGCGGCCGCCGACACCGTCGTCGTCGGCTCCAACAACTTCGCCGAGAGCATCCTGCTGGCCGACATCTACGGCGAGGCCCTCAAGGCCAAGGACATCAAGGTGTCCTACAAGCCCAACATCGGCAGCCGTGAGACCACGTACGGCCTGCTCAAGAACGGTTCCATCACCGTTCTGCCCGAGTACAACGGCTCGCTGCTGGCCTACCTCGACGCCAAGGCCGAGCAGAAGTCGCTCGAGGCCGTCAACGCGGCGGCCAAGGCCAAGCTCGACCCCAAGCTGACCCTGCTGGAGTCCTCGCCCGCCGAGGACAAGGACTCCGTCACCGTCAACGCGGACACCGCGAAGAAGTACGGCCTCACCGCGCAGTCCACCCTCGCCGACCTCAAGGACGCCGCTCCCGACCTGGTCCTCGGCGGATCGCCCGAGTTCCAGACCCGGCAGCAGGGCATGGTCGGCCTGGAAGCCGTGTACGGACTGAAGTTCAAGTCCTTCAAGGCGCTGGACGCCGGCGGTCCGCTGACCCAGGCCGCGCTGAAGAAGAACACCGTGCAGGCCGCGGACATCTTCACCACCGACCCGACCATCACCAAGGAGAAGTTCGTCGTCCTCCAGGACCCGGAGAACCTCTTCGGTTTCGCGAACGTGACCCCGCTGGTCTACAAGAGCGGGCTCTCCCAGGAGGGCGTCGACGCGCTCAACGCGGTCTCCGCCAAGCTCGACACCAAGACCCTGCTGGACCTGGACTCCCAGGTGCAGCTGGAGAGCAAGGACCCGCTGGACGTGGCGAAGGCCTGGCTGAAGTCCGTCGGCCTGGGCTGATCCGCCCGCGTCGGACACGACGGCGCACCGGGTCGCCCCGGACGGCGCCACCCGCACCGTCGGCGGGCTGATCGCGCCCGCCGACGGTGCGGCCGTACCCGTCCTGGCCCCCGGGGCACGCGACCGGGCCCCACGGTCCTTCCGCGCCGGCGGCGGCCGACCGCCGCCGACCGGCCGCCGCCGACCGGCCGCCGCCGGGCGGCTGTACGGCCGCGGTACCGGCGTCGGGCGGCTGTACGGCCGCGGTACCGGCGTCGGGCGGCTGTACGGCCGCGGCGCCGGCTCCGGTGCACACCGCGCGGTGCCCGTCGACGCGGACGACGAGACCCCGCTGCTGCCCGCCCGTCAGATCCGCGTGATGCTCGCGATCCGCGCCGACCAGCTCCTCGCCGGCGGCCCCGCCGGCAGCTCCGGCACGATGATCCTGGAGCGCACCGCCCACTCGGCCCTGGCGGAACTGCGTTCCTGCGCCGCTCCCGCCTCCGTCGGCCACGCCGTCCTCTCGCACGGCCTGGAGGAGGCCGCCGGCCTCGCCGGCCAGGCCGCCCGTCAGACGCTGCGCGCGGCGCAGGCGTACCGGACGGTCCTCGGCTGCGAACCGGTCGCCGCCGTAAGGGCGTTGCGGATGCGCCCGGCCCCGGCGGGCGACGCCCTCACCGTGGCGGCCGGCGTCCTGCCCGACGGCACCGAGGACCGCCCGCCGACCGGCGAGGTGACCGCGGCCGCCGAACCGCTGCCCCTGCTCGCGCAATGGTGAGCGCCGGTTCCCGCACACGGCTAACGTCGCTGGACATGAACAGGCGACGGCAGAAGAGACTGGCCGCGGAACTGGTCACCGCGGCGTTGCTGGAGCAGGGCGCCCGGGTCGACGCACTGCTGCGGGCCGGTGCCGATCCGGCGGCGGCCGACCGCGACGGCACCACCGCGCTGTACGTCGCCTCCGTCCACGGCTCGGCCGGCATCGTCCGCAGGCTCCTCGAGGCGGGCGCACCGCCCGACGCGGAGAGCGCCGGGCCCGGCTCGGAGGGCACGCCGCTGTGCGCGGCCGCCTGCTGGGGGCACACCGAGACGGTCCGCGCCCTGCTCGCCCACGGCGCCGATCCCGGCCTGCGCGAGGACCGGGGCACGGGCCGGACGCCGCTGGAGTGGGCGCGGCGGGGGCCGCACCCCGAGACGATCGCCGTACTGCGCGCGGCGGGGGCGGCCGCTTCCCCGCGCTGACGGGCTGGTGGCGGCACCGTCCGCCGCTGCCGACCGGAAGGGGCCGGGGGCGATCCCCGTCGACGGTGGATCGCCCCCGGCCCCTGCGGTGAGCCCGGCGGAGTTCCGCTCAGGCGGGCTCACCGGCCCGCAACGGCGGCCGCCCGGCCGCCCGTGCCGCCTTGCGCCGCTGCCTGCGGACCTTGCGCGGCTCCTGGTCGGGGACCCATCCGAAGGCCAGGCAACTGCCCACGACCCCGAGGAGCAGACCGATGAGGAAGCCGCCCAGGTTCGAGGTGGGCCACGTCCCGAGGGACAGCAGGACGCCGATGATCGAGTAGAACAGCCGCTGGGCCGGGTTGAACAGGAGCAGCAGTCCGATCAGCACCATGAGGGTCGGCAGGAGGTAGCCGGCCAGGCCCTGCATGCCGATGTGCAGGATCACCGGAAGCGGCGCCTTCATGGTCACCAGGATCTCCGCACCGCCCAGGAGGAGCAGCAGACCGCCCGGGAAGGGCCGGCGCGCGGTCCACCGTCGGAAGCCGTTCACCGCGGGCAGCCTTCGCCCCCGAACCGCATGTGCAGGTCGGGCAGCTTGAACACGGCGGCGGTGGCGGCGTAGTTGTGCTGGTACAGGTCGGTGATGACGACCTTGTCCGCCTGCTGGCCGTAGACGCCCGGCAGGCCGCGGGTGTCGACCTTGTCGAAGGTGCTGGCGTCGCGGCCGATCTCGATGTTGTTGAACGCGGCGTTGCCGGTGACGTCGTCCGAGTCGATGGCCAGGTTCTCCACGCTCACCTTGCTGCCCTTGTCGCCGGCGGTGAGGACGAGCTGGATGCCGCCGAGGTCGACGCTCTGGCACATGTTGGTCAGCTTGCCCGACTTCACCACCGAGGTGACGACCAGGACCTGGCCGCCGGTGTCGCCCTCGTTGGGGCTGTTCTCGATCATGTGGTCCAGTGAGCCGAACTGCGCGAAACCGTCTCCCTCGAGCTTGTCGGCGGTCACCACGAACGGCATGCCGGAGATCGCGAACTGCACACCCAGGGCTCCCTGGGCGGTGAGCACCGCGAGACCGGCGGTGACGAGGGTCGCGGGCACGGCCATCACGGCGGCCCGGCGCAGCCGGACCCGGCCGCGTCTGTCTGCGGAACCGCTTTCCGGGTTCCCGGGGGTGTTCTCGGCGGACGACGTGACGTCCGAGGACGAGGCCATGTCTGCTCCCATGGGCATAGGCATGCGGGTTGGGCTTCAGTGGCGTGTTGTCCTGGCGCGGACAGCGGCTGCCGCGTACGTCTCCTCGCAACTCCCGGAAGCCGCAAGGGCTTTCTCGTTACGCGTCAGTAGCCAATCGGGAAGTTACCGATGGTTACACCACAGGGTCAAGGGAGATGTGGAAAAAGGGTGAGCGAGATGTGCTCCCCGCGGGCCGGTGCGCCCGGCGCTCCCGCATATATCTGTGCGTCCATCAACTTCTGTGCGTTGCCTTGACGTTGACGAAGCATCAGGTCTACAACTCTCGGTGACTCAGCCCGGATCCGTGGCGCCGGATCCACAGCGCGGCGAGCCGCTCTCCGCGCTCCCGGACCCGGTCCGGCCGTCCCTCGAAACCGACGGCCGGACCTCCCGTCAGAACGGGTACGACCGCCCGGGCAGCCAGCACGGGCCCCCTCGCGCCCCGAGTCCGATTCCCGTCCGGCGCCGCCACGGCCGCTTCCCCCTGCCGGCCGTGTCCGCCGCCACCTGCGCTGCCGGCCCGTCACGTACGGAGAAGGCGTTCCGGGCCGGCACCGGTCGGGCGTCGACTCGCGTCCCCGCACCTCCCCCGAGTGCACCTCTCGGAACACCCCCTGAGAACACCCCCACTTGAGAAACGAGGCACCCGCATGCGCACTCGCCCTCTCCTCGCCCTCGCCGGCACCGTCGCCGCCCTCTCGCTGACGGCGGTCACCCCGGCCTCCGCGGTCACCCCGGCCGTCCTCACCACGGCCAACGGCGACGTCGCGGTCGGTGACGTCCTCAACGCCTCCCTGGCGAGCGGCACCAACGCCACCCTCTACTCCTCCGCCACCGGCACCAGCGGCGTCTCCTGCGCCTCGTCGGGCTTCAGCGCCACCGTCACCGCCAACCCCACCGCCCCCGGCACGGCCGGCGAGTCGCTCACCGCGCACACCTTCGGCAACTGCTCCGCGAACGTCGCCGGCGTGCTCGGCGTCACCAGCATCACGGTCAACAACCTGCCGTACAAGGCGGCCGTGTCCTCCGCCGGCACCCTCACCGTGACCCCGGCGGCCGGCTCCACCATCCAGACGACGGTCGTGCTGCGCACGCTCCTCGGCAGCATCAACTGCGTCTACAGGGCGCCCAGCCTGACCGGCGTCGCGAGCAACACCGACAACAGCATCACCTTCACCGCCCAGCCCTTCGCCAAGGCGTCCGGCTCGTCGCTGTGCTTCGCGAACGGCTACTTCACCGCCAAGTACGCCCCGGTGACCGACGCGGGCGCCGTCGTCACCGTCAACTGACCACCACGGAAAGGACGAACGAACCTCCTCGGAGAACCGCTCCGGGAGCGAACGGACAACCGGTTCAGCGCCGTCGCAGGCGCAGGACCAGGGCGGCGCCGCCGGTCAGCACCAGCACCGCGGCGGCGCCACCCGCCAGCAGTGGCGCGGACGGCCCGGAACCGGCCCCCGAGGCGGACGCCACCGGGGTGCTCACCGGCGTGGCGGCCTCCGGCGCGCCGGAAACCGCCGCCGTCCCCCGGGCGGGGGCGGCGGACGCCGTCGTACCGGTCGCCCCGCCCGCCGGGGCCGGCGCGGCGGCGGACGGGGACTCCGGCGTGGTGGCGGACGGGGCCTTCGCGGACGGCGCGGGCGGGGCCGCGCCCTTCTCCGGGAACACGACGTCCGAACACGAGTAATAGGTGTCGGGCGTGCTGCTGTTCTGCCAGACCGTGTACAGCACCTGGCGGCCGGTGCGGTCGGCGGGCAGCTTCGCCGTGAGCCGGTAGGCGCCGTCCCGCAGCGCCGGGTCCCTGACCTCGGCGAACGGCCGCTCGGGCAGATCGTCCCAGGTGAGGGGCTGCGACGGGTCGTATCCCGGTTTCGTCAGGTAGAGCCTGAACGTGCCCGTGTGCGGGATCGTCGAGGCGTACGTCATGCGCAGCGTCCCGCCCGGCGTCAGACGGGTCGACGGCCAGTCGGAGCGCGCGAGGTCCAGTCCCCGGTAGGCGGGCAGACCGCCGCTGCACAGCTGCCCGTCGGGGATCGTGCTCCGGTCGCGTCCGCCGACGTCCGCCACCCGCAGGTTGTCCCAGGCGGTGAAGGACGTCCCGTTGGCGGCCACGGCCGCCCGGCAGACGGCGGACCCGGCGGCCGAACCGCCCTCGGGGGAGCAGGCGTAGACCCGGCTGACCGGGGTCGTCGGCGCGCCGTGTGCCTGCGCCGGCCCCGCCGCCCCCAGCAGCACCGGCAGGATCGGGCTCAGGACGGCGGCCGCCAGGGCGGCGGCGCGGTGTGCGGTCGTGCGGCGCATCGGGACGTCTCCTCGGCCGGCGCGGGAACGGTTTCGACGTGCAGTACGCGGCGGCGGCCCGGCGCGTTCACGCCGCCGGCGACCGGGCCTCCCCCGAGCAAACCCGGTCATCCACACACCACTTGCCGTCGGCAAGGGGGGGTGTTCCGGCCGGATCGAGGGTTTCCCCCGTATCCGAACCACCTGTGCCCTGCCTGTCGTTCCGACACAGCTGACCCACAGGTAACCCCTGGGGGCGGCCATCGTGCCTGGCCGGCGACGGCGCCTGCACCTCGGCCACCCAGAACGCGATCAACGCGGCCGTGAGCCGCGGCACGACCGTCGCCGTGGCCGCCGGGAACGAGAACGACAACGTCGCGAACCACTCGCCGGGCAACTGCGACAACGTGATCCTGGAAGCTGCGGGTCCAGGACGTGGCCGCGCAGGACACGGGCGGCTCAACAGCTGGAAGCTGACCTTCCAGGGTCTTTCGCCAGGGATTCACGGACGGGGGGGGGGGGCGGGGGGGGGGGGGGCCCCCCCCCCCCCCCCCCCGCGCCCGCCCCCCCCACCCCCCCCCCCCCCGCCCCCCGCCCCCCCCCCCCCCCCCCCCGCCGCGGGCGCGGCGGC
>NZ_JBIRNP010000025.1:84270-95435 GCF_044331705.1 Streptomyces sp. NPDC017202
CGTGCGGCCCGGCGCGCGCCGCGGGGCTCATCTCGGTGCCTCAGGCCCAGGTGTCGTTGGGGCGCGGGGGGCGCGGGGGGGGGGGGGCCGGGGGGGGGGGCCCCCCCCCCGCCCCCCCCGCCGCACGTCCGGATCAGGAAGCCACGCGACGCTCCTGCGAGGCCAGCACCCGCGCGCCCCGGTCGGCGCGGGCGTCGAGGCCGGGGAGCAGACCGGGCACCGCGATGCTCGGCAGGATGTGCGCCCACATCACCGCCAGCCGGTCCCCGAGATCGGCGCGGTCGCTCAGCGCCCGGGACATCAACTGGATGCCCGTGAAGGTGCCCACCAGCAGCTCGACCGTCTCCGCCGGCTTCACCGTGGGCAGCAACTCGCCCCGCTGACGGGCCGCTTCCAGCAGATCGGTGAGGGCCTGCGCCCACTGCCGGAACGGCTCGCCGTGATCCACGCCGGACGGCGTCTCCTGGTCCACCGCCAGCCGCACGCTGCCCCGCAGCAGGGCGTTGTCCAGCAGCCGGCGCGCCACCACGAAGGTCATGTCGACGATCTCCTGCAGCTTGCACGGCTGCGGCGGAACCGCCCCGAAGGGCACCTGCTCGTTCAGGACCGCCTGGGCGAGGGCCTCTTTCGACGCGAAGTGGAAGTACAGGGCACCCTTGGTGACCTGGGCGCGCTCCAGGACCATGGCGATGGTGGTGGAGGTGTAGCCGTGCTCGTCGAACACCGCGCCCGCCGCTTCCACGATCGCCCTGCGCGTCCTGATCGCGCGCTCCTGTTTCGCCATTGCGAGCCCCTTCACGGCACCGAGCCGGGCGTCCCGCGCTCGGATGCGGGTTCGGTCCGATCATAGGATGCCGCCGACTGATCTCATTGAAAACAAACCGGTCGCCTCGTACTCTAACGCTCGCCGAGCGGACGGTTCGCCCGTCCGCCCCGGGCCTTCGGGGCACCGTAGGGGGAGAGAGATGACGCGACCGCGGCAGCTTGCCGACACGCCGTCCCTGACCGCAACCGTTCCGCGCCAACTCGTCCACCGCGCCGCCGTCGCCGAGACCTTCCTCACCGGCTGGCGGCGCACCGGGGCGGACCGGTTCACGGTGTCCGCCCAGTGGCCGCGTGCGCACGTCCTGCACGTGTCGCCCGACTGGTCCGCCTACGACCCCCTGCTCGTCGTCGAGACGATCCGGCAGAGCGGCACCCTGGTCACCCACGCCGAGTACGAGGTCCCGCTGGACCGGAAGTTCGTGCTGACCGAGTTCCACGTCAGCGTGGAACACGAGACGTTGGCGCTCGGTGCGCTGCCGGCCGAACCCGAGGTCGAACTCGTCTTCACCGACGTCCAGTACCGGGGCGCGCACCCCGCCGCCGCCCGCTACACCGCGCACGTCCTGCGCGACGGCGTCCGCGTCGCCACCGCGGACGTCGCCTTCACCTGCGTCAGCGGGCCCGTCTACCGGCGGCTGCGCGGCGGCCGTACGCCGGAGGCCGTGACCGCCGTCCCCGTCCCGTCCGGGGTGCCCGCCGACGCCGTCCGCCGGGCCCTGCCCACCGACGTCGTCCTCGCGCCGGCCGACGCCGGCCGGCCGGACCGTCGGCAACTGCGGGTGAATACCGCACACCCCGTTTTCTTCGACCATCCGCTCGACCACGTCCCCGGCATGCTGCTGCTGGAGGCAGCCCGCCAGGCCGCCCTGCTCGAAACACCGGGGGAACGGGTGCCGACGGCGTACGACGCCGTCTTCCACCGGTACGCGGAACTGGACGAACCCATCTGGATCGAGGTGAAGGGCGGTCACGGAACCGACGTGCAAGTGCTCGGCGTACAGGGGGAGTCGACGTTCTTCGAGTGCCTGGTCGGTACCGCCGGACCGTGAACTGTTGTTTACTGGGGGTCAGAAACAAACGGCATGACCCGTTCTTTACGCCCAGGAGTGTCCAGTCGATGGCGAGGCAGTTACGCGCGGAGCAGACCCGCACGACGATCATCAGGGCCGCAGCCGATCTGTTCGACCGCAACGGCTACGAGTCGACCAGCCTCAGTGACATCGTCGAGCACGCCCACGTCACCAAGGGCGCGCTCTACTTCCACTTCGCGGCCAAGGAGGATCTCGCCCAGGCCATCCTGGAGTTGCAGTCCCAGGCCGCGCGCCGGATCGCCGGGGAGATCGACGAACGCGGCTACCCGGCCCTGGAGGCCCTGATGCGCCTCACCTTCGGCATGGCGCGGCTGTCGGTCGAGGGCCCCATCACCCGCGCCGGCCTGCGCCTGGCCACCGGTGGCGTCGCCGTACGGCCGCCCGTGCCGCACCCGTTCACCGAGTGGCTGGAGCTGATCTCCCGCGGGCTCGTCGGCGCGGTGCGGGAAGCCGACATCCATCCGGACGTCGACGTGGACGCCGTGGCCCACTCCCTGGTCTGTTTCTTCGTCGGCACCCGCGTGGTCGGCCGCTCCCGCGAACCCGGCGCCCGGCTGCCGCGCCGCATGGCCGAGATGTGGCACGTCCTCATCCGCGGCCTGGTCCCCGTCCCCCGCCGCCCCCGCTACCTGAGCCTCGCGGCCCGACTCGAACGGGAGGTCATGGCGGCGGTGTGAACCACCGCCCCTTCCTCCCGCCCCGGGCGGCCACCCCCGACGCGGAGCCCACGCCCACGTGGCACGGCCGCGGCGCGTGGGCCCCGCGCGGGCCGGCCGACCCCGTCTCCCCCGTGTGCCCGCGGCGGCCGACCCCGCGATCCGTGGCGCGCACGGCCGGCCCCGGGGCCGCGTTCCTCGCGCACGGCCGACGCCGTGTCCCGTACGGCGCGTTGTCCGGCTGCCCGTTCGCCAGGTGACGCGCGCGCGTGATCGGTACCGGAGGCCACGCGCCCGGTGCACGACCCACCTGCGGCCCACGGACCCCGCGTGCGGCCGAACATCGTCCGTGGCGCGCACGGCCGGCCCCGGGGCCGCGTTCCTCGCGCACGGCCGACGCCGTGTCCCGGGGCGATCCCGGCCGGCCGCTCCCGCGGTTCGCCGGTCCGCCGGTTCGCGTCACCGGCCACGGCCGGTCGTGGCGGCCCGTGCGCGTGGCCACGGCCGGCCCCGCCGTCCGCACGCCCGCCGCCCCCACCCGCCCCGCGATACCGTGATCCGCATGCCCGACACCCCCCTCCCGCCCGTGATCCACGGCGACGAGCCCGGCTCCTTCCCGCACGGTGTCCTCGCCGAGCGGCACCCGGCGATCATCCGGCGGGTGCGGGACGCCTTCCCCTACGGACCCGACGTCCGCGGGGCCCTGGACGCCCTGCTGACGAGCTGCGCCGAGGGCGTGATCGAGCCGATCCCCGCCGACGCGCACGACCTCGACCGCTGGCGGGCCTGGGGTCTGGACGGGTACGCGGGCCGCTCCTGGTACGAGGTGCCCTGGCTGTGGTCGGAGAGCTACTTCTACCGGCTGCTCCTCGAGACCGTCGGCCACTTCCGGCCCGGCCCCTGGCAGGGACTCGACCCGTTCCGCCCGTTCAAGCTCGCCGAACTGGACGCCCCCGGGACCGACGAGGAACTCGCCGCGCTCGACGACCTCGAAGGCCGCCCGGCGCGGGAGCGGGAACAGGCCCTGCTGCACGGCTCCCTGTGGGGCAACCGCGCCGACCTCGGCTTCCGGCTCTCCGACGCGGGTGCCCGGGACCGGGCCGCCGTCCCCGCACTGGTCGCCGACGACAGCGAGAGCCTGTGGACGCTGCTGGCGCCGCCGGAGGCCGCCGACGGCACGCTGTGCCTGGTCGCGGACAACGCGGGCCGCGAGCTGATCCCCGACCTGCTCCTCGCCGCCCACCTCCTCGCCCACGGGCGGATCGGCCGCGTCGTCCTGCACGTCAAGCCGTACCCCTACTACGTGTCGGACGCCACGACGGCCGACGTCGTCGACGCGCTGCGCCGCCTGACGGCCGCTCCGGGAGCGGCCGCCGGGTACGGGCGGCGGCTGTGGGCGGCGATGACGGACGGCACCCTGACGGTCCGCGCCCACCCCTTCGCCGCCGCCCCGCTGCCGTACGAGCGGATGCCGGACGACCTCCGCGCCGAGTTCGCGGCCGCGACGCTGACCGTCGTGAAGGGCGACCTCAACTACCGCCGCCTGGTGGGCGACCGGCGGTGGCCGCCGACGACCCCGTTCGGGGACGTGACCGCGTACTTCCCCGGCCCGGTCGTGGCCCTGCGCACGCTCAAGTCGGACGTGATCACCGGCCTGTCCGCCGGCACCGAGGCCGCGCTGACCGCCGCCGAGGGGCGGGACTGGCGCACCGGCGGGACCCACGCGCTGATCCAGACCGGGAAGTGAGCACGGCGCGGACCCCCGTACCGGCCCGCTGCCCAGGGGCGCCCGATTCGCCGGTGTTCGCCCCGGGTTCACGCGATGGTGTGATCATGTCCCGCGCCGCGGATGAGGGTTGATGCCCCCGGGTAGGGCCCGGCCATGACGCAGCCGTTCGAACTCCCGCACTTCTACATGCCGTATCCCGCGCGGCTCAACCCGCACCTCGACGAGGCCCGCGCCCACTCGACGGGGTGGGCGCGCGAGATGGGCATGCTGGAGGGCTCCGGGATCTGGGAGCAGGCCGACCTCGAGGCGCACGACTACGGCCTGCTCTGCGCCTACACCCACCCCGACTGCGACGGCCCCGCCCTGTCGTTGATCACCGACTGGTACGTGTGGGTGTTCTTCTTCGACGACCACTTCCTCGACATGTTCAAACGCATCCCCGACCGGGCGGCCGGCAAGGCCCACCTGGACCGGCTCCCGCTGTTCATGCCGCTCGACCTGTCGACCCCGGTGCCCGAGCCGCGCAACCCGGTCGAGGCGGGCCTCGCCGACCTGTGGGCGCGCACCGTGCCGGCGATGTCCGCCGACTGGCGGCGCCGTTTCGCCGTCGCCACCGAGCACCTCCTCAACGAGTCGATGTGGGAGCTGTCCAACATCGACGAGGGACGGGTCTCCAACCCCGTCGAGTACATCGAGATGCGCCGCAAGGTGGGCGGCGCCCCCTGGTCGGCGGGGCTCGTGGAGTACGCCACCGCCGAGGTGCCGGCCGCCGTGGCCGGATCGAGGCCGCTCAGGGTGCTGATGGAGACCTTCTCCGACGGCGTGCACCTGCGCAACGACCTGTTCTCCTACCAGCGCGAGGTCGAGGACGAGGGCGAGCTGAGCAACGGGGTG
This sequence comes from Streptomyces sp. NPDC017202, assembly GCF_044331705.1. Taxonomy (NCBI): domain Bacteria; kingdom Bacillati; phylum Actinomycetota; class Actinomycetes; order Kitasatosporales; family Streptomycetaceae; genus Streptomyces; species Streptomyces sp. NPDC017202. The sequence goes on from NZ_JBIRNP010000025.1 coordinate 89,466, forward strand.
CTCGTCCTGGAGACGTTCTTCGGCTGCACCACCCAGCAGGCCGCGGACACCGTCAACGACATCCTCACGTCCCGGCTCCACCAGTTCGAGCACACCGCCCTGACCGAAGTGCCGGCGCTGGCCCTGGAGAGGGGCCTGCGCCCGGACGAGGTGGCCGCCGTCGCCGCCTACACCAAGGGGCTCCAGGACTGGCAGTCCGGCGGCCACGAGTGGCACCTGCGCTCCAGCCGCTACATGAACGGGAAGGCGACCTCCTCCTCGCCCTGGGAGAGGCTGACCCACCCCGGCACCTCCGCCGCCGACGTCGGCGCCCTGCTCGCCTCGGCCGCCGCGACGGGGGCATCTCCCACGCCCTTCGGGCAGGAGGGGAGGCTGCGCCCGTACACGCACGTGCCGTTCCAGAAGGTCGGCCCGTCCCGGCTGCCCGAGTTCCACATGCCCTTCCAGGTGGAGCTGAGCCCGCACCTGGACCGGGCCCGCCACCACCTGGTCGAGTGGACGCGCCGCATGGGCATGCTGTCCGAAGGGGTGTGGGACGAGGACAAGCTCGCCTCGTGCGACCTGGCGTTGTGCTCGGCGGGCCTGGACCCCGACGCCACCCCCGAGGCCCTCGACCTCAGCGCCGGGTGGCTGGCGTTCGGCACCTACGGCGACGACTACTACCCGCTGGTGTACGGCCACCGCCGTGACCTGGCCGCGGCCAGGGCCACCACCGCCCGCCTCTCGGCCTGCATGCCCGTCGACGGCGAGGAGACCCCCGTCCCCCTGAACGCCATGGAACGGTCGCTGATCGACCTGTGGGCGCGCACGACCGCCGGCATGACCCCCGACCAGCGGCGCACTCTGCGCGCGGCGGTCGACAGCATGACGGAGAGCTGGGTGTGGGAGCTGGCCAACCAGCTCCAGAACCGCATCCCCGACCCCGTCGACTACCTGGAGATGCGGCGCGCCACCTTCGGCTCCGACCTCACCCTGAGCCTGTGCCGCATGGGCCAGGGCCCGGCCGTCCCCCCGGAGGTGTACGCCAGCGGCCCCGTCCGCTCACTGGAGAACGCGGCCGTCGACTACGCCTGCCTGCTCAACGACGTCTTCTCGTACCAGAAGGAGATCGAGTACGAGGGCGAGATCCACAACGCGATCCTCGTCGTGCAGAACTTCTTCGGCTGCGACTACCCGACCGCGCTCGGCGTCGTCCACGACCTGATGACCCAGCGCATGCAGCAGTTCGAACACGTGGTCACCCACGAACTGCCCATCCTGTACGACGACTTCGGCCTGTCGGCGCAGGCCCGCGACGCCATGCGCGGATATGTGGCGGACCTCCGGAACTGGCTGGCCGGCATCCTCAACTGGCACCGGAAGGTGGACCGTTACACATCCGCCTACCTGGCCCGCCGGTCCCACGGCTTCCTGCCCGGCCGCCTGCCGGCCGTCCCCGCGCTGCCGGTCGGCTGACGGCCGCGCCGACCGCCCCGCGCCACCGGTCGGCCGACGGCTCACCTCGTTGCCGCCGGCCGACCGCCCACCCCTGGCCCGCCGCGCCGGACTGCGCCTCGGCGACCTCGCCGACGCCCGCTGGACCGGTGCCCCCGGCACGGGCCTGCCGCCGCACCGGTTGCGCGCCGCGAACGGCGGTCGCGGCTTCCGGCCGGCCCCGCGCCACGAGGGCACCGGCGTCCGCGTCCTGACCGCGCTCGCCGCCGCCGGCCACGGTCTCGCCCTCCTGCCCCGCTCGGCGACGGCCGGCGCCCCGGGCGCGGAGGTCGTCCCGCTCACCGGACCGCGGATCGTCCACCGGGTGGAACTCGTCCACGTCGGCACCCCGACGGGTGCCGCACGGGCCCTGGCCGCGGCGCTGTCCCCGGGCCGGTGAGCCCCGCGCCCGCACGCGTACCGCCGTCGGCCGCCGGTCAGTCTCACTCGTTCGTGGCTCGTGGCGCTCCGGTGCGGCGGGTAGAGCACCAGTCGGAGGAGATCCATGGAACAGACCGCGTTGCGTCCCAAGCCCATGCCCGGCCAGGAGCCCGGCGGAAGCCCGTCCTGCGACGTACCGGCGTGCGGCCGGCCCTGCCGGCCGCCCGCCGCCCGCCGTCGTGGCCGGCGTCCGACGACCCTGCTGGCCGGCCTGTTCGTCGGTGCCGTCCTGGTGCTGTCCGGCGTCGGCCTCGGCGCCGTGGGCGCCGCCGTGATCGGCGCGGGCGAACCGGCCGAGCTGCAACGGCGGGCGGGCGGGGCCGAGGCGGACGCCGCGCCCCCGGCGGCCGGCCACAGCCTCGCCGCACCGGGCTCCCCGGCACCCGCGCCCGCCGACGCCACCCTGGGCCTGGAGATCGTGGACGGGAAGAAGGCGGGCGCCGAGATCGTCGCCGTCCATGTGCCCGGCCCCGGCTATTCGGCCGGTCTGGTCCGCGGGGACGTCGTCCTGCACTTCGGCAGGACCCGGATCGACTCCGCGGCCGACCTCGCGCGGGCGGTCGACGAGGCGAAGCCGGGCCGGGAGACGAAGGTGACGTTGCGTCACAAGAGCGGTGCCTACCGGCAGTTGTCCGTGGTGCCGGGGATCGTCACCTGACGATCGGCCCGGACGCGCGAGAGCCGCGGGTCGTGACCCGGCGGTCCCGTCCGTGCGCGCGGGTGCCGCGGGGCGGCACCCGGCGGCCCGGACCGTACGTCCGCACGCCCGCACGACGTCCGCACGCCCGCACGACGTCCGCACGCCCGCGTCAGACGACCACGCGGAAGTGGCTCGTGAGCCGTCGCTCGTCGTCCAGGACGTGGAACGCGAGCCCGACCGGCGCCTCCCGGTCGGCGATCTCGTCGCCCTCCCAGGGCAGCCGAAGCGTCCACGTCACGCCGGGGCCCACCACCAGCGGCCGCCCGGCGAAGGTGGTGGCGGCCGGGGTGTGGGCATGGCCCGTGATGATCCCGGCGATCTCCGGCCGCCGCCCCAGCAGCGCGGCCAGCCGGCCGGGGTCGCCCAACCGGTAGGAGTCGGGCAGCGGGTGGTGCACCGCCACCGGCGGATGGTGGAAGGCGAGCAGCGCGGGCAGGTCCCCGTCCAGCTCGTCGAGGGTCTCCTCGATCCAGGCGTACGTCTCGTCCGCCAGCGCCCCCTCGTCCTCGCCCGGGATGCTGGAGTCGCACATCAGGACCGCCCCGCCGTCGAACACCTGGACGCTGTTCACCGGTCCGTCGGCGGCCGGCAGGCCGAGGAAGGCCTTGCGGTAGGGGGCGCGGCGGTCGTGGTTGCCGGGGCAGGTGAGCACCGGCCAGGGAGTGTCGGAGCCCTGTGTCCCGAGGATGCGGGCGGCCTCCTCGTACTCGGCCTCCGCCCCGTGGTCCGCGATGTCTCCGGTGACCAGCAGCGCGTCCACCCGCCCCGGCAGGTTCCGGAGCCGCCCGCACGCCCGCTCGGCGCGCTCGGTGGCACGGGCGCTGCCGTCCAGGTGCAGATCACTGAGGTGAGCGAGTACGAGCACGGTGCCGGCCTCCCGAAGTGGATTAATGCTTGATCAGGATCCAACCATTAGATCCGGTGGCCGGGCAATCCACTTGCCCGGGGAACGCCGGGGCGGCATTCCCCGCGAAATCCCCGCCGATCGGGTCGCGCCGCCCCTGCCGACCGGGCAGGATGCTGCCCGTAGTCACCACGTCCTGACAGGGAGGCCCGGATGACCGGCCGTACGCCCGCGCGCTTCACCGCCGACGACTACCGGGCCCGCATGGAGCGGGCCGTGCACGCGGCCGGCGACGCGGGGCTGGCCGGGCTGCTCGTGGCACCGGGCCCGGACCTGGTCTGGCTCACCGGCTACGCGCCCCCCGCGGCCACCGAACGGCTCACCCTGCTCGTCCTCACGCCCGAACGGGACCCCGTCCTCGTCGTCCCGGCCCTCGAGGCCCCCGACGCGGCCAAGGCGGCCGGGGCCCCCGCGCTCACCCTGCGGGACTGGACCGACGGCAAGGACCCCTACGCCGCCACCACCGCGCTCCTGGACACCGGCGGGCGGTTCGGCGTCAGCGACAACACCTGGGCGATGCACCTGCTCAACCTGCAGAAGGCGCTCCCGGACAGTTCCTACGCCTCCCTCACCGAGGCCCTGCCGATGCTGCGCGCCGTCAAGGACGCGGCCGAACTGGAGCTGATGGCCGCCGCCGGAGCCGCCGCCGACGCGACGTTCGAGGAGATCCGCGGGGTTCCCTTCGCCGGACGCAGGGAGTCCGAGGTCGGCGCCGACCTCGCCGACCTGCTCCGCCGCTTCGGCCACTCCCAGGTCGACTTCACCATCGTCGCCTCGGGCCCGAACGGCGCCGACCCGCACCACGAGGTCGGCGACCGCGTCATCGAGCACGGCGACATGGTCGTCCTCGACTTCGGCGGCCTGAAGGACGGCTACGGCTCCGACACCTCCCGCACGGTCCACGTCGGCGAACCCACCGACGAGGAGCGCCGCGTCCACGACCTCGTGCGCGAGGCCCAGGAGGCGGGCTTTTGCGCCGTACGGCCCGGCGTCGCCTGCCAGGAGGTCGACCGGGCCGCCCGCGCCGTCATCGCCGACGCCGGGTACGGCGAGTACTTCATCCACCGCACCGGCCACGGCATCGGCGTCACCACCCACGAGCCGCCGTACATGATCGAGGGCGAGGAGCAGCCCCTCGTCCCCGGCATGTGCTTCTCCGTCGAACCGGGCGTCTACCTCCCCGGCCGGTTCGGGGTGCGCATCGAGGACATCGTCACCGTCACCGCGGACGGCGGCCGCCGGCTCAACGACACCACCCGCGAGATGGTCGTGGTCGGCTGACACCCACAGGAGAGTCCCGGAACCCACCGAACGGCTACGGCGCGACCATGACCCCAGCACCCACACCCACCGCGGACACCGTCCGCCGGCTGGTCCGAACGCTCCTCGACAACACCGGCGACGGCGGTCCCGGCCCCGAGGTGCGGCCCGTCTCCGAGGAGGGCGGGCACGACACCTGGTGGGTCGGCACCCGCCACGTCCTGCGGCTCGCCCCCGATCGTGAGGCGACCGTCCGCATGCGCCGTGAGCTGCGGCTGCGCGACCTCGTCCGACCGCACGTGCCGGTCACCGTGCCGATCGCCGTCGCGCACGGCGAGTGGTCACCCGGCCTCGCCTACACCCTCGACACCAAGGTGCCCGGCGGCACCGCCGAGGACCACGACGTGTCCGCCGTCGGCGAGGCCGACCTGGCCGCGCTGCTCGGCGGACTGCGCGAGGTGCCGGCCCGGCAGGCCGAGACGACCGGCGTGCCGCGCGTCGCCCCGCGCTCCCTGGAGGCACTGCGCCGCATGGCCGTCGCCGCCGGCGAACGCCTCGCCGCCGCCGACGAGTTCGACCCCGCCCGGCTCCACCAGCTCACCCCGCCCGGCGCGGCCCAGCTCGCCGCACAGCCCGCCACCGCCGTCCTCGTCCACCACGCCCTGCGGGGCGAGCACCTCGTGGTCAGCGCCGACGGCCGGGTGCGCGGCGTCCTCGACTGGACCGGCGCGGTCGTCGGCGACCCCGCCGAGGACATCGCCGGGCTCGCCCTCGCCGTCGGCTCCGGCGCCGCCGTCCGCGCCGCCACCTTCACCGGGTACGGCGCCCGCGCCTGCCTGCGCGGCCTGTGGCTGGCCCGCTGCGACACCGTCGTACGCCTCGCCGAACGCCTGACCGGCCACGGCGCCGAGCCCCCGGCCCTGCTGCGCACCCAGCTGCGCCGGGCCTGGGAGGCGATCCTGCTGGAACGCGTGACGGAACTCAGGGAGGACGGGACGGACGACTAGGGCGTGTTTCGAAAGTCCCTCCCCCAGAGGGGGTGCCCCCAGCCCGGCGACGCCTGGCACGCACTCCCCCGGAGGGGGCGCCCCCAGCCGCGTTGTCGGGGTGGGGGGCCCCCCCCCCCCGGGGGGGGGGGGGGCCGCGGGCTTCGGAGACCAGGAACCGGAGCGCGGGCGTGCGCCGGGTCGTG
>NZ_JBIRNP010000026.1:0-92117 GCF_044331705.1 Streptomyces sp. NPDC017202
GCCGGACGAACTCCCACTCCGCATCGGACAGTTCATGGCGACGTATCACCCGACCATGATCCACCACTCAAGATCATTTGAAGACACCACCTAGTGGTCCGTGGGGTACGCGCGTTCCCCGTGCCCGTTCCGTGGATGGTCCGGGGGCTCTCCGGAGGATCCCGCGCACACGCTCTCGCGCACCGCCAGGAAGTGTCCCAGCGGGTCGTCGGACAGCCGGCCCCACGGGAAGGACGTGGCGTACGGGCCGACCAGACGCAGCTGGGCGAGGGCGTCGGCCCGGCGGCCGAGCCGGACCAGGACGTACGTCAGGAGGTTGCGGATCTCGGCCGTCCACGGGTCCGACCCCGGGAAACGGGCGGAGAGCACGATCGCGCGGTCGGCGGCCGCGTCGAGGCGCTCGCGGGGCACCTCGGGCCCGCAGCCGTCGGTCAGGTAGGAGAAGGCGGCCCGTACCGGCAGCGCCTGGACGAGCGAGCCGGCCGGGGCGTCCTGCGCGGCACGGTCGGCGAAGTCGAAGCACTCGCGGTGGGAGCCGTGCCAGGACTCGGCCAGATAGCGTTCGGCGGCCACGTGACAGCCGTAGTGGTGCGGGGCGCGGCGGACGGCGGCCGCCCACAGCTCCTCGAAGTACGCGGGCCCGGCGTTCGAGCCGCGCGCGTGGTCCAGGGCGATCCGGCACGGCACCGGGTCGCGGTGGTCGCCCTGCGCGGCGGCCGTGATCAGCGGACTCACCTCGCGCAGCAGCTCGGCCCGGGCGGGCGACCCCCAGGCACGCGCCACCGCGAGCTGGGCGGCCACCAGCAGCACGTCGGGGTCGTGCGGGGCGGCGGCCCCCCGCCAGTCCTCGAACCACTCCGGGCGGGACCGGGCGAAGGACGCGAGGCGGGTGACGTACCGGTCGCGGTACTCCCACTCGGCCCGCTCCCTGGTACCGGCCAGCAGCGCGGCGGCCGTCCCGTACGCGCCCCGCCCGGCCGCGACCAGCGCGGGGCCCAGGCGGTCGTCGGGCACGTCGAGGAGCACCTCGTCGTCGGCCGGGAGTCCGGCCGCGGGGTGGGGGGCGGCGGTCCGCGCGCGCCGGGACGCGACCGTCCGCGGGGCGCGGATGAACGGGGGCAGCAGAGCCATGGTTTTGCCATTGAAAAGCGATCGGCCGACCCCGCGCCAGGGGGCGGCGCGAACCTCCGGAAAGTTGTACGCCGCCGGGTCAAGGCCGGGTAAAAGGTGAACGTCCCGTTCCGGTGGGCCGGCCTTCCGGGCGGGGCGCACCGGGCCCGGCCGCCGTCAGCCGCGTCGCAGCGCCCGGGTCACGCCCGCCGCGACCGTCGTGGCCAGCACCCAGCCCAGCAGGATCATCGCCGTCTGCACCCACTGCCAGCCGTCGTGCAGCCGCCACTGGCCCGCCTGGCCCAGGTCGATCACGGGCAGCAGCAGGTCGAGGGCGAACAGCGCCGGATTCCACGGCGGGTGCCCGTCGCGGTTGACCGGCGGATGGTCCGCGTGCGCGAACGCCAGGGAACTCGCCGCCCACAGCACCGCCATCCACACGGCCGCCCGGCCCGGCCGGTAGCCGTAGGCCACCGTCCAGTCCTGGGCGTACCCCCAGAGCTTCGCGGCCGGCGGCAGCGTCTCGCGGCGCCTGCGCTGCTTGGCGAGCAGCACCTCGCGGGCGTCCTCGTCCTCCCCGCCGGCCCGCAGCACCGCCGCCAGCCGCTCGTACGGCTCCGGGTTGTACTCGGCGGTCGCCGCGGCCACCCAGCCCAGGCGCTCGTTCAGCGGGAACGGCCCCTGCGGCACCAGGTTCTCGTACGCGAAACCGCCCATGTGCAGGTTGCCGGGGCCCGGCCAGGCGCCCGCGCGGTCCACCAGGTTGACCACCCGCGCCCCCGACAGCACCACCTTGCCGCGCTGCGGCCGCTCCCCGAGGAAGCGCAGCTCGGGCGTCTGCACCCGGCGCAGCGACAGCTCCTGGTCGTCGGTGAAGCCGAACCGGGCCTGCTCCAGGTCGACGGCGTCCCCGAACCGCCCGTCGTCCAGGCGCACCCCGCCCCGGCACTCGAAGCGCTGGACGCGGGTCCCGCGCGCGGGAGTGGTGCCGCTCAGCGCCTGGCCGCCGAGGCCGGCCGGGGTCAGGTAGAGGGAGCGTTCGACGGTGAGCTGGGGCGCGTTCAGCGCGAACCGGGTGTACGGATTGGTCAGCCGCGCCCCGCGCAGGCTCAGCGAGACCCCGATCTTGGCGCTGCGCAGCCGCAGCTCGCCGTGCGACTCCAGCATCTCGGCCTGGAGGTCCTGGCCGACGCTCAGGCCGTCGGCGGTGATCGAACGGCCGCTGCGGTCGCGGTAGACGATCGCCATGTTCAGCATCAGGTCGGTGCCTATCTGCGCGTCGGTGAGCCGGACGCCGTTGTGGAAGCGGCAGCGGGGCAGGTGCAGATCCCCCTCCGTCTGCAGCCGGGCGGCCTCCAGCCGCGGCACCGAGCAGTCCACCATCCGCAGCGTGGACACCCTCGCCTCGGGCAGCAGCACGTCCCGCTCGAAGCGGCAGCGCTTCATCTCGACGTACGGCTCCACGGTGCCGCCCGCCAGGTCGAGGCTGTCGCTGATCTGCACGCCGACCAGCTTGAGCGAGGCCACCCGGCCGGCGAGGGCGGCCGGCCCGTCCAGCAGCAGCCAGGCCACGATCCGCGCCCGTACCGTGCGGGACTCGCCCCAGGGGTGACCGCCGTGCGGGTCGTCGACGACGCCGTCGCCACTGCTGAGGTCGTACACGCTGCCGTTGCGGAAGGCCTGCCACATGCCGGCCTCGGCGGCGGTCAGGTCGTCCGGCAGGTCCCCGGTCGGTGTCCCGGTCCCTTCCGTCACGCTGCTTCGGTCCCTTCGCTCTCGCACACGTTTCGTACGACCGTTCATGCCCGGTGGGTGACGCCCCGAACGCTAACCGTGAGGGGGATCTTCCGTTTCCGGCCACGTTCTGTATCAGCCATTGATACGCGCGGACGGCCACTGATCCCGGTCTGAGAGAATTGACCACGTGATCTCTCGAATCGATCTGCGCGGCGACGCCCTCCCCGAGGGGCCCGCCCTGCGCGACCTGCTGCCCCGAGCCGACTTCGACGTCTCGGCCGCCCTGGAGAAGGTGCGTCCGATCTGCGAGGCCGTGCACCATCGTGGCGACGCGGCACTGATCGACTTCGCCGAGAAGTTCGACGGCGTCCGGCTCGACCAGGTGCGGGTCCCGGCCGAGGCCCTCACCCGCGCCCTCGCCGAACTCGACCCCGCCGTGCGCGCGGCCCTGGAGGAGTCCGTCCGCCGCACCCGCGCCGTCCACCGCGAGCAGCGCCGCACGAACCACACGACGCAGGTCGTGCCCGGCGGCTCGGTGACCGAGAAGTGGATCCCCGTCGACCGCGTCGGGCTGTACGCGCCCGGCGGCCGGTCGGTCTACCCGTCCTCCGTGATCATGAACGTGGTCCCGGCCCAGGAGGCCGGCGTCGAGTCGATCGCGCTCGCCTCCCCGGCCCAGGCCGACTTCGGCGGACTGCCGCACCCGACGATCCTCGCCGCGTGCGCGCTGCTCGGCGTCGACGAGGTCTACGCGGCCGGCGGCGCCACCGCCGTCGCGATGTTCGCCCACGGCACCGAGTCCTGCCCGCCCGCCGACATGGTCACCGGCCCCGGCAACATCTGGGTCGCCGCCGCCAAGCGCTACTTCACCGGCAGGATCGGCATCGACGCCGAGGCCGGCCCGACCGAGATCGCCGTCCTGGCCGACTCCACCGCCGACCCCGTCCACGTCGCCGCCGACCTGATCAGCCAGGCCGAGCACGACCCGCTGGCCGCCGCCGTCCTGGTCACCGACTCCGCCGAGCTGGCGGACGCGGTCGAGCGGGAGCTGGAGCCGCAGGTCGCGGCCACCCGGCACATCGACGACCGGATCGTCCCGGCCCTCAAGGGCAGGCAGTCCGCGATCGTCCTGGTCGACGGCATCGACGAGGGCCTGCGGGTGGTCGACGCCTACGGCGCCGAGCACCTGGAGATCCAGACGGCCGACGCCGCCGCGGTCGCCGACCGGGTGCGCAACGCGGGCGCGATCTTCGTCGGGCCCTGGGCGCCCGTGTCGCTCGGCGACTACGCCGCCGGGTCCAACCACGTCCTGCCCACCGGCGGCTGCGCCTGCCACTCCTCCGGCCTGTCCGTCCAGTCCTTCCTGCGCGGCATCCACATCGTCGACTACACGAAGGACGCGCTGGCCGACATCGCGCACCACGTGGTCACGCTGGCGGAGGCGGAGGACCTGCCCGCGCACGGCGCGGCGATCAAGGCACGGTTCGACTGGAAGGTACCCGAGGGCAAGTGACCGGCATTGACGATCTCCCCGTACGGGACGAGCTGCGCGGCAAGTCCCCCTACGGCGCGCCCCAGTTGGACGTGCCGGTACGGCTGAACACCAACGAGAGCCCCTACCCGCTGCCCGAGGCGCTCGTCGAGCGGATCACCGAGCGCGTCCGCGCGGCCGCCCGTGACCTCAACCGCTACCCCGACCGGGACGCCGTCGAGCTGCGCACCCGGCTCGCCGCGTACCTGACGGACACCTCCGGGTACGAGGTCGGTCCGGCGAACGTCTGGGCCGCCAACGGCTCCAACGAGGTCATCCAGCAACTCCTCCAGACCTTCGGCGGACCGGGCCGCACCGCGATCGGTTTCGAACCGTCGTACTCGATGCACGGCCTCATCGCGCGCGGCACCGGCACCGGATGGATCTCCGGGCCGCGCAACGAGGACTTCACCATCGACCTCGCGGCCGCCGAGAAGGCCATCGCGGAGAACCGGCCGGACGTCGTCTTCGTCACCACCCCCAACAACCCCACCGGCACCGCCGTCCCGGCCCCGACCGTCCTCGCGCTGTACGAGGCCGCGCAGGCCGCCAAGCCGTCCATGGTGATCGTGGACGAGGCCTACGTCGAGTTCAGCCACGGCGACTCGCTGCTGCCGCTGCTCGAAGGTCGGCCGAATCTCGTCGTCTCGCGGACGATGTCGAAGGCCTTCGGCGCGGCCGGCCTGCGCCTCGGCTACCTCGCCGCCCACCCGGCCGTCGTGGACGCCGTCCAGCTCGTCCGGCTGCCCTACCACCTGTCCGCCGTCACCCAGGCGACCGCCCTGGCCGCCCTGGAACACACCGGCACGCTGCTGCAGTACGTCGAGCAGCTCAAGGCGGAGCGGGACCGTCTGGTGGCCGAACTGCCGGCGCTCGGCTACGAGGTGACCGCCTCCGACGCCAACTTCGTGCAGTTCGGCCGGTTCGAGGACGCGCACGCGATGTGGCGGAGGATCCTCGACCGGGGCGTCCTGGTCCGCGACAACGGCGTACCGGGATGGCTGCGGGTCACCGCCGGGACCCCCGAAGAGAACGACGCGTTCCTCGACGCGGTCCGTGAGATCAAGAAGGAGCAGGGTTCATGAGCCGTGTCGGACGCGTGGAGCGCACGACCAAGGAGACGTCCGTCCTGGTCGAGATCGACCTCGACGGCACCGGCAAGGTCGATGTGGCGACCGGCGTCGGCTTCTACGACCACATGCTCGACCAGCTCGGCCGGCACGGTCTGTTCGACCTGACCGTGAAGACCGACGGCGACCTGCACATCGACTCCCACCACACCATCGAGGACACCGCCCTCGCGCTGGGCGCCGCCTTCAAGCAGGCGCTCGGCGACAAGGTGGGCATCTACCGCTTCGGCAACTGCACGGTCCCGCTGGACGAGTCCCTCGCCCAGGTGACGGTGGACCTGAGCGGCCGCCCCTACCTCGTGCACACCGAGCCCGAGAACATGGCGCCGATGATCGGCGAGTACGACACCACGATGACCCGGCACATCCTGGAGTCCTTCGTCGCCCAGGCCCAGATCGCGCTGCACGTGCACGTGCCCTACGGACGCAACGCGCACCACATCGTGGAATGCCAGTTCAAGGCGCTCGCCCGGGCCCTGCGTTACGCCTGTGAGCGCGACCCGCGCGCGGCCGGCATCCTCCCCTCCACGAAGGGCGCGCTGTGACCGGCCTGTCCACCATCCTGATCGTCGTCGGCCTCTTCCTGGCCGGCGGCATCTACTCCTTCGTCAAGCAGGACATGCCGAGGAGCCTGATCGTGCTCCTCTCCATCGGCGCCGCGATGTGTCTGGTCGCCGGAGTGATGAGGCTGGAGGTGTGGAGTTGACCGCCGCATCCAAGAAGGTCGTCGTCTTCGACTACGGCTTCGGCAACGTCCGCTCCGCCGAGCGCGCCCTCGCGCGCACCGGGGCCGACGTCGAGATCACGCGTGACTTCGACACGGCGATGAACGCCGACGGGCTGCTGGTGCCGGGCGTCGGCGCCTTCGCCGCCTGCATGAAGGGCCTGCGGGCCGCCCGCGGGGACTGGATCGTCGGCCGCCGGCTGTCCGGCGGCCGCCCGGTGATGGGCATCTGCGTCGGCATGCAGATCCTGTTCGCCCGCGGCATCGAGCACGGCGTCCAGACCGAGGGCCTCGACGAGTGGCCCGGCACGGTCGAGCCGCTCCAGGCGGAGATCGTGCCCCACATGGGCTGGAACACCGTGGACGCCCCGGCCGACTCCCAGCTGTTCGCCGGCCTGGACGCGGACGCGCGCTTCTACTTCGTGCACTCCTACGCCGTCCAGGACTGGTCCTTCGACGAGCACAACCCCACCATGCAGGCGCCCAGGGTGACCTGGTCGACGCACGGCAAGCCGTTCGTGGCCGCCGTGGAGAACGGTCCGCTGTGGGCCACCCAGTTCCACCCCGAGAAGTCCGGCGACGCCGGAGCCCAGCTCCTCACCAACTGGATCGGAACCCTGTGAGCAAGCTCGAACTCCTCCCCGCCGTCGACGTCCGCGACGGCCAGGCCGTCCGGCTCGTGCACGGCGAGTCGGGGACGGAAACTTCTTACGGTTCGCCCCTGGAGGCCGCCCTCGCCTGGCAGCGCTCGGGCGCCGAGTGGCTGCACCTGGTCGACCTGGACGCCGCGTTCGGCACCGGCGACAACCGCGCGCTGATCGCCGAGGTCGCGGGCGCCATGGACATCAAGGTGGAGCTGTCCGGCGGCATCCGCGACGACGACACCCTCGCCGCCGCCCTCGCCACCGGCTGCACCCGCGTCAACCTGGGCACGGCCGCCCTGGAGACCCCCGAGTGGGTCGCCCGGGTCATCGCCGAGCACGGCGACAAGATCGCCGTCGGTCTCGACGTCCGCGGCACCACCCTGCGCGGCCGCGGCTGGACCCGGGACGGCGGCGACCTCTACGAGACGCTGGAGCGCCTGAACAAGGAGGGCTGCGCGCGGTACGTCGTCACCGACATCGCCAAGGACGGCACCCTCCAGGGCCCCAACCTGGAGCTGCTGCGCACCGTGTGCGCCGCCACGGACCGTCCGGTCGTCGCCTCCGGCGGGGTCTCCTCCCTCGACGACCTGCGCGCCATCGCCGAACTGGTCCCCCTCGGTGTGGAGGGCTCCATCGTCGGGAAGGCGCTCTACGCGAAGGCGTTCACCCTGGAAGAGGCCCTGGAGGCAGTGTCGTCATGACGTCCGGAACCGTACGGCGCGTGCAGAGCGGAAATCCCTGGGAAGAGACTCTCGGCTTCGCGCGCGCCGTGGCGGCGGGCGACATGGTGCTGGTGGCGGGCACGACGTCCTTCAAGGGCAGCGTGCTGTACGGGGAGGGCGACCCCTACGAACAGGCCAAGGTGGCCTTCGCCAGCGCCCTGGAGGCGATCGCCGAGTTCGGGCTGGGACCCGAGTCGGTGGTCAGGACCCGGATGCACCTGGCGCATCCACGGGACGTCGACGAGGTGGGCCGGGCCCACAAGGAACTCTTCGACACCGTGCGCCCGGCCGCGACCCTGCTGGTCGTGGAGGGGTTCATCGACCCGCGCGTCCTGGTCTCCGTGGAGCTGGAAGCATTCAGAGGCAACACGCGCAACACAGGCAACTAGAGGCAATCAGAGGAGCCGTGGATTCATGACCCTGGCGGTCCGAGTCATCCCCTGCCTGGACGTGGACAACGGCCGGGTCGTCAAGGGCGTCAACTTCCAGAACCTGCGCGACGCGGGCGACCCCGTCGAGATGGCCAAGGTGTACGACGCCGAGGGCGCCGACGAGCTGACGTTCCTGGACATCACCGCCTCGTCGGGCAACCGCGAGACCACCTACGACGTGGTCCGGCGCACGGCCGAGCAGGTGTTCATCCCGCTCACCGTCGGCGGCGGGGTGCGCACCCCCGGGGACGTCGACAAGCTGCTGCGGGCCGGCGCCGACAAGGTCGGCGTCAACACCGCCGCGATCGCCCGCCCGGAGCTGATCAGGGAGATCGCCGAGCGCTTCGGCAGCCAGGTCCTGGTGCTCTCCGTGGACGCCCGCCGCACCGGGTCGGGCTCCTTCGAGGTCACCACCCACGGCGGCCGCCGCGGCACCGGCATCGACGCCGTCGAGTGGGCCCACCGCGCCGCCGAGCTGGGCGCCGGCGAGATCCTGCTCAACTCGATGGACGCGGACGGCACCAAGGACGGCTACGACCTGGAGATGATCGCCGCCGTCCGGGGGCACGTCTCGGTGCCGGTCATCGCCTCCGGCGGTGCCGGCAAGCTCTCCGACTTCCCCCCGGCCGTCGAGGCGGGCGCGGACGCGGTCCTGGCCGCGTCGGTCTTCCACTTCGGCGACCTGCGCATCGGCGAGGTCAAGCAGGCGCTGCGAGCGGCGGGCCACCCGGTCCGCTGAGGCGCCCCCCGGCGTCAGCCCCGGCCACCTCACCTGGTGGCCGGGGCGCACGCGTGAGCGGACACGAAGACCCGACTACCCCCTGGCCTGCGCCAGTTGGACGTAGTTGCCGACCGTGTCGTCCAGCACCGCGGTGATCACCGGACCCCGCTCCCGGGGCTCCTGCGGGAAGCGCACGCCGAGGCCGCTCAGCCGCTCGAACTCCGCCCGCATGTCGTCCACGGACAACACGATGCAGGGCAGCTCGGCCTCCCGCAGCGCCGCGCGGTACGGCGCCACGACCGGACCGTGGCCGGGTTCCAGCAGCAGCTGGAGGTCCCGCTGGGCGCCCTCGGCCGCGCCCACGGTGACGTACTGCGCGCCGCCGCCCAGGTCCAGGTGGACGCGGGTCTCGAAGCCGAGGACGTCGGTGTAGAAGGCATGGGCCCTGGTGACGTCGTCGACGTACACGCTGGTCACAGCGACCTTGATCACTGCGGCGTCCTCTCAGATGCCGAGCTGCTTGCCGCCGCGCAGTGCGGTGATGGCGTCCTCGTCGCCGACCAGGCCCACCGTGGCGGCGCTCTGCCGGCCGTACAGGAACAGCAGCAGCTCCGAGGGCTCGCCGGTCGCCGTGACCACCGGGGTGCCGCGGTTGGCGACCGCCGTACGCCCGTCCGGGCGGCGCAGCACCAGGCCGGTCGGGGTGCCACGGCCCATCAGCCGGGCGGTGCGCTCCAGGCGCGACCACAGGGCGTCCTGGAAGACCGGGTCCAGCTCACGGGGCGTCCAGTCGGGCTGGGCGCGGCGCACGTCCTCGCCGTGGATGTAGAACTCGACGGTGTTCGACGCCTCGTCGAGCTGTTTGATCCGGAAGGGGGAGAACCGCGGCGGGCCGGTACGGATCAGCTGGATCAGCTCCTCGTACGGCTTGGCGGCGAACTCCTCCATCGTCCTGTCCAGCCGGGACGCGAGCTGCTTGACGAGGATGCCGCCGGCCGCGTCGGGCCGTCGCTCGCGCACCACCACGTGCGCGGCCAGGTCGCGGGTCCGCCAGCCCTCGCAGAGGGTCGGCGCCTCGGGCCCCAGAGTCTCCAAGAGCTCGGCGAGCAGAAGTCGTTCACGCTTGGCGAAGGTCGACATGCCGTCAGCCTACGACCGTCCGTCGGGTCCGCCCAGTGGACATCGGCCCGGGAGTGCCGCCACCGCGCGGCACAATGGCCCCATGACCAGCAAGCCCGTCCGTCACCCGGCCACCGCCCCCGAGCGAGACGCCTCGCCCCACGGTTCCCCGCCCCGCGGTCTCGCCCCGGACATCGCCGCGCGCCTCAGGCGCAGCCCCGACGGCCTCGTGCCGGCCATCGCCCAGCAGTACGACACCGGAGAGGTGCTCATGCTCGGCTGGATGGACGACGAGGCGCTGCACCGCACCCTGACGACCGGCCGGTGCACGTACTGGTCGCGCAGCCGCCGCGAGTACTGGGTCAAGGGCGACACCTCCGGCCACTTCCAGTGGGTCAAGGCGGTCGCCCTGGACTGCGACGCCGACACCCTGCTGGTCAAGGTCGACCAGGTCGGCGCCGCCTGCCACACCGGCGCCCGCACCTGCTTCGACGCCGACGTGCTCCTCGAGGACGCCGGGAGCGCCGGTTCCGGCACCTCCGACCCGGATCAGTAAGGTCAGCCGTCATGGATCTCGAGACGTTCCGCAAGCTGGCCACCGACCGCCGCGTCGTTCCGGTCACCCGCAAGCTCCTCGCGGACGGCGACACCCCGGTCGCGCTCTACCGCAAGCTGGCCGCCGAGCGCCCCGGCACCTTCCTGCTGGAGTCCGCGGAGAACGGCCGTTCCTGGTCCCGGTACTCGTTCGTCGGCGTGCGCTCGGCGGCCACGCTCACCGCGCGCGACGGACAGGCCCACTGGCTCGGCACGCCGCCCGTCGGCGTCCCCGTCGACGGCGACCCGCTGGCCGCCCTGCGCGCCACCATCGAGGCCCTGCACACCCCCCACCAGGAGGGCCTGCCGCCCTTCACCGGCGGCATGGTCGGCTACCTGGGCTACGACATCGTCCGCCGGCTGGAGAAGATCGGCCCCGGCGAGCGCGACGACCTCCGGCTGCCCGAGCTGACCATGCTCCTCACCAGCGACCTCGCCGTGATGGACCACTGGGAGGGCTCCGTCCTGCTGATCGCCAACGCGATCAACCACAACGACCTCGACACCGGCGTGGACGAGGCCCACGCGGACGCCGTCGCCCGCCTCGACGCCATGGAGGCGGACCTCTCGCGCGCCGTGGCCCAGCCGCCCGCCGTCCTGCCCCCCTCCGAGCTGCCGGAGTACACGGCCCGCTGGGGCGGCCCCGACTTCCGGCGGGCCGTCGAGGACGTCAAGGAGCGCATCCGCGCGGGCGAGGCCTTCCAGGTCGTCCCCTCCCAGCGCTTCGAGACGCCGTGCACGGCGAGCGCGCTGGACGTCTACCGGGTCCTCAGGGCCACCAACCCCTCGCCCTACATGTACCTGTTCCGCTTCGACGGCTTCGACGTCGTGGGCTCCTCCCCGGAGGCGCTGGTCAAGGTCGAGGACGGGCGGGCCATGGTGCACCCCATCGCCGGCACCCGGCACCGCGGGGCGACCCCGCAGGAGGACCAGGCGCTCGCCGACGAGCTGCTGGCCGACCCCAAGGAGCGCGCCGAGCACCTCATGCTCGTCGACCTGGGCCGCAACGACCTGGGACGGGTCTGCGAACCCGGCTCCGTCGAGGTCGTCGACTTCATGTCCGTCGAGCGCTACTCCCACGTCATGCACATCGTCTCGACGGTCACGGGCCGGGTCGCGGCGGACCGCACCGCCTTCGACGTCCTCACCGCCTGCTTCCCGGCGGGCACCCTCTCCGGCGCCCCCAAACCCCGCGCCATGCAGATCATCGACGAACTGGAACCGTCCCGCCGCGGCCTGTACGGCGGCTGCGTCGGCTACCTGGACTTCGCCGGCGACTCCGACACCGCCATCGCCATCCGCACCGCCCTGCTGCGCGACGGCACCGCCTACGTCCAGGCCGGCGCCGGCGTCGTCGCCGACTCCGACCCGGTCGCCGAGGACCAGGAGTGCCGCAACAAGGCGGCGGCCGTGCTCCGCGCGGTCCACACCGCCAACCGGCTGACCGGTCAAGCAGGGGCGCCGCGCGCGAAGTAGGACGAGGCTCACGTGAGCCCCGGGTGACGGTTCGCCCGGGGTTCAGGCGATAGTGGAGCACGTGACTGCCGTTCCTCACCCCCGTTCCGAAGCCGCCGCTCCCGCCCGGTCCGGCCGCCGGAGCCTCGCGCTCGCCCTGATGTGCGGTGCGCTGGGCGCGGCCCTGGCCCTGCTCGCGACCCGGCAGCGCTGGTCGCAGGGCACGGCGACGGTGGCCGGCGGAGCCTTCCCCCTGACCGCCAAGGGCAGCGACGTCACGGGCGTCCCCGCGGCGCTCGCCATAGTGGGCCTCGCCGCGCTCGTCGCCGTCTTCGCCGTCCGCCGGGCGGGCCGCCTCGCCGTCTCCGCCCTCCTCGCGCTCTCCGGCGCCGGCATCGTCGTCGCCGCGCTGCTCGGCGCCTCCGACAGCTCCGCGCTCGACGACAAGGCGGCCAAGGCCTCCGGGGACACCGCCGCGGCCGTCGCCTCCCTCACCCACACGGCCTGGCCGTACGCCGCCGCGGCGGGCGGCGCCCTGATCCTCCTGGCGGGCCTGCTCGCCCTGCGCTACGGCCGCCTGTGGCCCGCCATGTCGGGCCGCTACGAGCGCGACGGCACCCCCCGGGCCCGGCGCAGGGCCCCGGTCGTCGACCCCGACCGTCCCGAGGACATCTGGAAGGCCCTGGACCGCGGCGAGGACCCCACGGGCGCGGACCCGGCCTGATCCGCCTCCGCGTCCGGTTCCCCGGTGTGGCGAACCAGACTCGACCGGAAGCCACCCCAGCACTTCTGCACACGCGCGCGTACGGGACAATGGAGGACGAGCCCCCGGCTCGGACACGTACGACCCGTACGCCACATAGACAGCAACGAGGAGCAAGTCATGGCGGGCAGCAGCCACGGACACACCCCGGCCGCCTGGACCGGTGTCACCATCGCCTTCATCGGTTTCTGCGTCGCGGGCGCGTTCATGGTGATGGCCGAGCCGCTCGGCTTCTGGGCCGGCATGGTGATCGTGGTCCTCGGCGGTGTCGTCGGCGCCGCCATGAGCGCCATGGGCCTCGGCATGCCGAAGGACGCCCACCCGGTGCACCAGGTCACGGCGACGCGCGAGCCGGCCGGCGCCGAGGGCTGACACCAGCGAACGACCTCGCGTGAGGGGCGGCCGGTGTGCGACCGGCCGCCTCTCACGCGCGCGCGGACGTGCCGCGGGGCACAATACGAGGCGTGAACGCAGACAGCCGCAGCGTGACGCCACCCGCTCCCGCGACCGTCCCGGCCCGGCTCGCGGTGCCCGCCGGGATCCTCGCGGCCGTCGTGGGCGCCTTCGCGTACGTGGCCGCCGTCGACCCCAACGAGCCGGGCCACTACCCGGTCTGCCCGCTGCTGCGGGTCACGGGCCTGTCCTGTCCCGGCTGCGGCGGTCTGCGCAGCGCCCACGCCTTCGCGCACGGCGACCTGGTGACCGCGCTGCACGCCAACGCCATGGCCGTGGCCGCCTACGCGGGCTTCGCCGTGCTGTGGACCGTCTGGGTGGTCCGCGCGGCACGGGGCCGCCCGGTCCGCATCGATCCCGGACCGGTCCCGATGTGGACGCTGGGCGCGTTGCTGCTGGTCTTCACGGTGGTCCGGAACCTGCCGTCCGGCGCCTGGCTGCTTCCCTGACCACCGGCGAACGTCCGGCCCGGGGGCACCTCCCGCCCGAGCCGTGCGAAGCTGGTCCGAGGGTGAGGAAGGGACCTCCCTCCACCGGATGCGAGGCCACCGCCCTCGTCCGGATACCATCGCAGTGACCATCCATCTCCTCTGGTCGCTGGAACCGCAACCGTCTGGAAGGGGGCCGCTCGCGTGAGTGTGCTCGACGAGATCATCGACGGAGTCCGTGCCGACCTCGCGGAGCGGCAGGCGCGCGTCAGCCTCGACGAGCTCAAGGAGCGCGCCGCCAAGGCACCCGCGGCCAAGGACGGGGTCGCCGCGCTCAAGGGCGACGGCGTCAAGGTGATCTGCGAGGTCAAGCGCTCCAGCCCCTCCAAGGGCGCGCTGGCCGCGATCGCCGACCCGGCGGGCCTCGCCGCCGACTACGAGGCGGGCGGCGCCGCCGTCATCTCCGTCCTCACCGAGGAACGCCGCTTCGGCGGCTCGCTCGCCGACCTCGAAGCGGTCCGCGCGCGCGTCGACATCCCGGTGCTGCGCAAGGACTTCATCGTCACGTCGTACCAGCTGTGGGAGGCCCGCGCGTACGGCGCCGACCTCGCCCTGCTGATCGTCGCCGCCCTCGACCAGTCGGCCCTGGAGTCGCTGATCGAGCGCGCCGTCTCCATCGGCCTCACCCCGCTCGTCGAGGTGCACGACGAGGACGAGGTCGAGCGCGCCGTGGACGCGGGCGCCAAGGTGATCGGCGTCAACGCCCGCAACCTCAAGACCCTCGAGGTCGACCGGGGCACGTTCGAGCGGGTCGCCCCCGAGATCCCGGACCACCTCGTCAAGATCGCCGAGTCCGGCGTCCGCGGCCCGCACGACCTGATCGCCTACGCCAACGCCGGCGCCGACGCGGTCCTGGTCGGCGAGTCCCTCGTCACCGGCCGCGACCCGAAGACGGCGGTCGCCGACCTGGTGGCGGCGGGCGAGCACCCCGCACTGCGGCACGGCCGGGGCTGACCCCGCTAGGCTGGGCACGATGACGCTCCCGATCACCCTCACGGCCACGGACCGGTACGCCCGCCTCGCGCGCGGCTGCCGCCCCCGTGGCTGCCGCGCGCCCGCCCGCAGGGTGCACGGCCGCAGAGTGCGGTACGTCATCGGAGACGAGCCGGGCCAGGTGAACGGACGTCGATGGCAGCGCGCCCCCGAGGGGCGCAGCGCAGTGTCCGCCCACGCGGCTTCGCCGCCCGGGCACGACCGGCCGCACCCGGCCTGAGGTCGTCGCACCAGCTCCGCCCCACGGCGATCGGTTTCTCCCCAACTCACCGTGAGGTTTCCGCATGCCCAGCGAGTTCTTCATTCCCGACCCCGAGGGTCGGGTCCCCACCGCCGAAGGCTACTTCGGCGCCTTCGGCGGCAAGTTCATCCCGGAGGCCCTGGTCGCCGCCGTGGACGAGGTCGCCGTCGAGTACGACAAGGCCAAGCACGACCCCGAGTTCGCCCGCGAGCTCGACGACCTGCTCGTCAACTACACCGGCCGGCCCAGCTCCCTCACCGAGGTGCCGCGGTTCGCCGAACACGCCGGTGGCGCACGGGTGTTCCTCAAGCGCGAGGACCTCAACCACACCGGCTCCCACAAGATCAACAACGTGCTCGGCCAGGCGCTGCTCACCAGGCGCATGGGCAAGACGCGCGTCATCGCGGAGACCGGCGCCGGCCAGCACGGCGTCGCCACCGCCACCGCCTGCGCGCTGTTCGGCCTCGAATGCACCATCTACATGGGCGAGATCGACACCCGGCGGCAGGCCCTCAACGTGGCCCGGATGCGCATGCTCGGCGCCGAGGTCGTCGCGGTGAAGTCCGGCAGCCGCACGCTGAAGGACGCCATCAACGAGGCCTTCCGCGACTGGGTCGCCAACGTCGACCGCACCCACTACCTGTTCGGCACGGTCGCCGGACCGCACCCCTTCCCGGCGATGGTGCGCGACTTCCACCGCGTCATCGGCGTCGAGGCCCGCCGCCAGATCCTGGAGCGCACCGGACGCCTGCCCGACGCGGCCGTCGCCTGCGTCGGCGGCGGTTCCAACGCCATCGGCCTCTTCCACGCCTTCATCCCGGACACCGGCGTACGCCTCATCGGCTGCGAGCCGGCCGGGCACGGCGTCGAGACCGGCGAGCACGCCGCCACCCTCACCGCGGGCGAGCCCGGCATCCTGCACGGCTCCCGCTCCTACGTCCTCCAGGACGACGAGGGCCAGATCACCGAGCCGTACTCGATCTCGGCCGGCCTGGACTACCCGGGCATCGGCCCCGAGCACTCCTACCTCAAGGACAGCGGCCGCGGCGAGTACCGCGCGGTCACCGACGACGCGGCGATGCAGGCGCTGCGCCTGCTGTCGCGCACCGAGGGCATCATCCCGGCCATCGAGTCCGCGCACGCCCTCGCCGGCGCGCTGGAGGTCGGCAGGGAGCTGGGCCCGGACGGGCTGATCGTCGTCAACCTCTCCGGCCGCGGCGACAAGGACATGGACACGGCCGCCCGCTACTTCGGCCTGTACGACACCGACGCCGAGGTCGCCGCCGACGCGGCCGACACCGCCGAGATCGAGGGGGACGCCAAGTGAGCGGGAACATCCAACTGCTGTCGGACACCCTCGCCGCTGCGAAGGCCGAGGACCGGGCCGCACTCATCGCCTACCTGCCGGCCGGCTTCCCGACCGTCGACGGCGGCATCGAGGCGGTCAAGGCCGCACTCGACGGCGGCGCCGACGTCGTCGAGGTGGGGCTGCCGCACAGCGACCCCGTCCTCGACGGCCCGGTCATCCAGACCGCCGACGACATCGCCCTGCGCGGCGGCGTACGGATCGCGGACGTCATGCGCACCGTCCGGGAGGCGACCGAGGCCACCGGCAAGCCGGTCCTCGTCATGACGTACTGGAACCCCATCGACCGCTACGGCGTCGAGCGCTTCACCGCCGAACTGGCCGAGGCGGGCGGGGCGGGCTGCATCCTGCCCGACCTGCCCGTGCAGGAGTCGGCGCTGTGGAGGGAGCACGCCGACAAGCACGGCCTCGCGACGGTCTTCGTCGTGGCGCCCAGCAGCCAGGACGAGCGGCTGGCCACGATCACCCGCGCGGGCAGCGGATTCGTCTACGCCGCCTCGCTGATGGGGGTCACCGGCACCCGCGAGTCGGTGGGCACGCAGGCCCGCACCCTGGTCGAGCGCACCCGCGCGACCGGCACCGGACTGCCCGTCTGCGTGGGCCTCGGGGTGTCCGACCCCCGGCAGGCCGCCGAGGTCGCCGGCTTCGCCGACGGGGTGATCGTCGGCTCGGCCTTCGTCAAGCGGATGCTCGACGCCCCGGACGAGGCGGCCGGCGTCGCGGCCGTGCGCGAACTCGCGGGCGAGCTGGCGAAGGGCGTGCGCGGCCAGGCCTGACACGCGGCCGGGCGGAGCACGCCGGGCACGGGAGGAAGCGGTCACTCGAACGGGTGGACCTGGGACCGGGGAGGCGCTGGGCGCCTCCCCGGTTCGTTTCCGGGGTGTGAGCGAGAAGAATCGTGACAGGAAGCGCACCGCCCGGGAGCGGCTGGCGGTCGAGCGGGACAGGCAGAAGGCCGCGGAGCGACGGCGGCGGACACTGATCGTCGCCGCGAGCGTCGTCTGTGTACTGGGCCTGGCCGCGGTCATCGGCATCGTCGCGGCGAACGCCGGAAAGGACGACGGCGGCGACAGCGCGGGCCCGGTCGTGGCGCCCTCGGGCGCGCAGGGCAAGGACGCCCTCGCGATCCCGGTCGGGAAGGAGGGCGCGAAGTCCACGCTCACCGTGTGGGAGGACTTCCGCTGCCCGGCCTGCAAGTCCTTCGAGGACACCTACCGTTCGACGATCCACGAGCTGACCGACGCCGGAAAGCTGAAGGTGGAGTACCACCTGGCCACCATCATCGACGGCAACATGGGCGGCAGTGGGTCCCGCACCGCGGCCAACGCCGCGGCCTGCGCGCAGAACGCCGGCAAGTTCCCCGCCTACCACGACGTGCTGTACGTGAACCAGCCGGAGGAGACCGACGACGCCTTCGCCGACGACGACAAGCTCCTCGAACTCGCCGGCAAGGTCGACGGCCTCGACACCCCCGCCTTCCGCACCTGCGTGGCGAAGGGCACCCACGACGGCTGGGTCGAGAAGTCCAACCAGGCCTTCCGCACCGGTGGTTTCACCGGCACCCCGACCGTCCTGTTCAACGGCAAGAACATCTACCAGGACCGGACGATGACGCCGGCCAAGCTGAAGAAGATGGTGGAGGAGGCCGACTAGGGCGTGTCTGACAATTCGCGTCGGATCAGTGCGCGGCGTCTGGTGCGGTGCATCGCAAGGCGGAGGATCGCCCGTGTACTGGATGTACTCGGGTGATCCGACAACGCGGCGAGGTGCCGTGCCAGGCGTCGCGCACCCGACGGGAATTGTCAGACACGCCCTAGGGGTGAGCCCCGCTCACCGGCCCGTTATGGAGCCGTAGCCGGGCTGCCCGCCGTGGGCCCGGCCCGGCACGGTAGCGTCGACCCTGCCATGGAACTTGCCTACATTCCCAGCCCGTCGCGCGGAGTGATCCACCTCGGCCCCATTCCGCTGCGCGGCTATGCCTTCTGCATCATCATCGGTGTCTTCGTCGCCGTCTGGCTCGGCAACAAGCGCTGGATCGCCCGGGGCGGGCGGGCCGGCACGGTGGCCGACATCGCCGTCTGGGCCGTGCCCTTCGGCCTGATCGGCGGCCGGCTCTACCACGTGATCACGGACTACGAGCTGTACTTCAGCGAGGGCCGCGACTGGGTGGACGCCTTCAAGATCTGGGAGGGCGGCCTCGGCATCTGGGGCGCGATCGCGCTCGGCGCGGTGGGCGCCTGGATCGGCTGTCGCCGCCGGGGCATCCCGCTGCCCGCGTACGCCGACGCCATCGCGCCGGGCATCGCCCTCGCGCAGGCGATCGGCCGCTGGGGCAACTGGTTCAACCAGGAGCTGTACGGCAAGGAGACCGACCTGCCGTGGGCCCTGCACATCACGTCCTCCGTGGACGGCCGGGAACCGGGTTACTACCACCCGACGTTCCTGTACGAGTCGCTGTGGTGCGTCGGCGTCGCCCTCCTCGTCATCTGGGCCGACCGCCGCTTCAAACTGGGTCACGGACGGGCGTTCGCCCTGTACGTCGCCGCGTACTGCGCCGGCCGCTTCTGGATCGAGTACATGCGCGTCGACGACGCCCACCACATTCTCGGTCTGCGGCTGAACAACTGGACCGCGCTCGTCGTGTTCCTGCTGGCCGTGGCGTACCTCGTGATCTCGGCCAGGAAGCGGCCGGGACGGGAGGCCGTGGTGGAACCGGGCGCGGACGACCCCACCGGCGGTGAGACCGCCGCCGGCTCCGAGGCCGACGGCGGCTCCGAGGCCGGGGCGAAGGCCGAGCCCGTGCGGGACGGCGACGACGGCGAGGCCGGCGCGAAGACCGACGAGGACGCCGAGGCCGGCGCGAAGGACGGCGAGGACCAGGCGGGGGACCGGGCGAAGGACGCCGCCGAGTCCGGCTCGGCGGGCAAGAAGAGCTGACGGCGACGTCCACGACGACGAGGGCGCCCGGAATCTCCGGGCGCCCTCGTCGTGTGCGACGGCTCAGGTGCGACGCGCCAGCGACAGCGTCCGCCGGGCCGTCGCCACCACGGCCGCGTCGATGAACCGGCCGTCCGGCAGGGCCTGGGCACCCGGCTCGGCCGCCGCCGCCTTCACGATCGTCTCCGCCTCCTCGATCTCCCGTTCCGTGGGCAGGTAGGCCCGTTCGATGATCGGGAGCTGGCGGGGATGGATCGCCGACCGGCCCAGGAAGCCCAGACTGCGACCGTGCGCACAGGAGGACGCCAGGCCTTCGAGGTCGCGGGTGTCGGGGTGGACCGACTGCGGCGGCGGGGCCAGCCCCGCCGCCCGCGCGGCGACGATCACCCGGGAGCGGGACCAGTCGAGGCCCGCGTCCGCCCGTACGCCGAGGTCGGCCCGCAGGTCGGACTCGCCCAGGGAGATGCCGCGCAGGTCGGGGTGGGCGGCGGCGATGGCATAGGCGTGTTCGACGCCGAGGGCCGTCTCCAGGAGGGCGTAGAGGGGGCGCGGGCCGTGCTCCGCGACGCGGCCGGCGATCCGGGTGATCTGGGCGGGTGAGGTCACCTTGGGCAGGCGGAGGCCGCGGACACCGGGGAGGGCCGCCACCGCCCGGAGATCGGGGGCGGCGAGGGGCCCGTCCAGGGCGTTGACCCGGACGTGGACCGGGACCGGCTGTTCCTCGCAGAGCAGCTCGGCGGTGGCCTCGCGGGCGTACTCCTTGCGGTCGGGGGCGACCGCGTCCTCCAGGTCGATCACGACGACGTCCGCTCCGCAGCGCAGGGCCTTGGCGACGACGTGCGGGCGGTCGCCGGGGACGTACAGCCAGGTGAGCGGGAAGGTCACAGGGCGCCCTCCGTCCGCAGGGCCTCCAGGTCGGCCGGGGTGAGGCCCAGCTCGGTGAGGACCGCCTCGGTGTCCGCGCCGTGCGGGCGTCCGGCCCAGCGGATCGCACCGGGGGTGGAGGAGAGGCGGAAGAGGACGTTCTGCATGCGGATCGGGCCCAGTTCGGGGTCGTCGACCGTGGTGACGGTGTCGAGGGCCTGGTACTGGGGGTCGGTCAGCACGTCCCGTACGTCCTGGATCGGGGCGACGGCCGCTTCCGCCTTCTCGAAGGCGGCGAGGACGTCGGTGCGGGTGCGGGCGGCGATCCAGGTGCCGACCGCCGTGTCGAGGACGTCGGCGTGGGCGGCCCGTTCGGCGCCCGTCGCGAACCAGGGCTCGTCGATCAGGTCGGGGCGGCCGACCAGCCGCATCACCCGCTCCGCCACCGACTGGGCCGACGTGGACACGGCGACCCAGGTGCCGTCGGCCGTGCGGTAGGTGTTGCGCGGGGCGTTGTTCGCGGAGCGGTTCCCGGTGCGCTCCTGGACGTATCCGAGCTGGTCGTACCAGAGGGGCTGCGGGCCGAGGACGGTCAGGATCGGTTCGATGATCGCCATGTCGACGACCTGGCCCTCGCCCGTGCGGTCGCGGGCGGCGAGGGCCGTCATGACGGCGTAGGACGTGGCGAGTGCCGCGATGGAGTCGGCGAGGCCGAACGGCGGCAGGGTCGGGGGCGCGTCGGGTTCGCCGGTGATGGAGGCGAAGCCGCTCATCGCCTCGGCGAGGGTGCCGAAGCCGGGGCGGTGGGCGTACGGGCCGAACTGGCCGAAGCCGGTGACGCGGGTGAGGACCAGCCGGGGGTTGGCCGCCGACAGCTCCTCCCAGCCGAGGTCCCACTTCTCCAGGGTGCCGGGGCGGAAGTTCTCGATGATCACGTCGGCGGTGGCGGCGAGGCGGAGCAGGGTGGCGCGGCCGCCGGGCCTGGACAGGTCCAGGGTGATGGCGCGCTTGTTGCGGCCGAGGAGCTTCCACCACAGGCCGACGCCGTTCTTGGAGGGTCCGTGGCCCCGCGACGGGTCGGGTCTCGACGGGTGCTCGACCTTGACGACCTCCGCGCCGAAGTCGCCGAGCATGGTGGCGGCGAGGGGGCCGGCGAAGAGGGTGGCCAGGTCCAGGACGCGCAGACCGGCGAGGGGCGCGCCGCCCGTCCCGGTCGCGGTGCGGGTGTTGTCCGGTCCGGTCATGACGTGTGCCGCTCCTCGGTCCCGGAGCGGTACGGCGTCGACGCGGAGGCGTCCGGACGGAGGTCCGGTCCCCGCACGCCCTTCCCGCGCCGCGGGGCCTGCTCGACGGGGGCGACGAGGTCCGTGTGCGTGCTGCCGAGCACGACGATGTCGGTCATGGGCGTGCAGCCTCCCGGTGGGTGAGGTGGGCGAGGGTGTCGAATCCGGTGCCGTCGAAGTCTGAGACGGAGGTGGTCAGACGGTTCTTGAGCGGGGCCGTCCAGCGGTCGGGGAGGGCGGCCGGGTCGCCGGCGAGCAGCGCGGCGACGCCGCCGGCGGTGGCGCCGTCGGAGTCGGTGTCCAGGCCGCCGGACACGGCACGGCAGACGGAGCCGGTGAAGTCGCCGTCGGCGTGGGTGAGGGCGGCGGCGATCAGGGCGGTGTTGGGGACGGCGTGGACCCAGTGGTGGGTCGCGCCGTGCGCGGCGTGGAGTTCGTCCACGACCGTGTCGAAGTCGGCGTGCTCGCGGGCGAGTCCGATCGCGTGCGTGACGGCCCGGAACAGGCGCGAGCGGGGCGGGACCACGGTGAGGCCGGTGCGCAGGCAGGCGTGGACGTCGTGCCCGCCCGTCGCGGCGGTGGCGATGGCGGCCGCCGCGAACATCGCCGCGTAGACGCCGTTCGCGGTGTGGGTGAGCGTGGCGTCGCGGTGCGCCTGCTCGGCGGCGGCGGCGGGGTCCCCGGGGTTGGTCCAGCCGTGGACGTCGGCGCGGATCAGCGCGCCGATCCACTCGCGGAAGGGGTTGCGGTGGCGGGCGGTGTGCGGGGGTTCGACGCCGCAGAGCAGGTTGCGGTAGGCGACGCGTTCGGCCGTGAAGGTGCGCCCGGCGGGGAGTTCGTCCAGCCAGAGGCGTGCCACGTCGGCGGTGGTGAAGGTCCTGCCGTGACGCTGGAGCAGGAGCAGGTTGAGCAGGGGGTAGTTGAGGTCGTCGTCCTCGGGCATGCCGTCGATGTTCTCGGCGAGGGAGGTGGCTGCCGAGCGGCGGTTCCAGGGGTGCGCCTCCAGCAGGTCCCGCGGGACGCCCCGGGCCGTGAAGTAGGTGGTGAGGGGCCAGTTGCCGGTGGCGCCGGCCAGGGCGCGGACGGCGTGCAGGGGAAGCTTCTCCACGGGCTTGCCCAGGAGGCAGCCCACCGCCCGGCCCAGCCAGGCGGCTTCCAGGCCGGCCCGGGTGGGGGCCGGGCCGCGCCCGCCCGCGGGACCGGCGGGCCACGCCGGGCAGGCGGCCCTGATGCCCGGCAGGTCCGTCGGCTCGTCCTCCGCCAAGGCGCTCGGCAGGTCCGCCAGTTCGTCCAGCAGGTCCTCCGCCAGCAGGCGCAGGTAGCGCGACGCGCGCCGGGGGGACGCGCCGGCGCGCTCCGGGGCCTCCCCGCCGCCCGCCGCCCGCCAGCGGGCCGCCACCGCCGAGGGTTCGCGGCCGTCCTGGGCCGCCTGCCGCAGTTCGTGGCCGACGAGGTCCTCGGGCTGGACCCAGGTCAGGCGGAGCATCACCGGCCCCCGAGGGCGGCGAACGCCCGTTCGTGCGCACGGCGGCGGCGGACGTCCTTCTCGAAGATCTCCCGTGCGACCTCGGCGAGGGCGGTCGCCGGCGCCCACAGGTCCAGGCGGCTGGCCTTTGCGATCTGCTTGGACCACTCGTCCGGCACGGGGGAACCGAGGGCGCCGGTCACCGCGCCGGCCATCGTCGCGATCGAGTCGCAGTCGCGGCCGTAGTTCACCGCGCCCAGCACGGCGTGACGGTGGTCGCCGCCGGCCACCACCACCATGCCCAGCGCGACGGGGAGTTCCTCGACGGCGTGCAGGCGGGAGGGGCGGCGGGCGGCCAGGGAGGGCTGCCGGTAGTCGGGGCCGACGGTGTCGTACGGCGCCACCGCCTCCCGGAGCGGGGCCAGTGCCGACTCGAAGTCCCGGTGGCGGGAGGCCACTTCACAGACCCGCTCGATCGCGGTCCGGGTGCCGTCCTTGGCCAGGGACAGGCACGCCGCCACCACCGAGTCGGGCGTCGCGCCCGGTGCGCAGGCCGCGGCCACCGCCGCCGCGAGGACGCCCGCCGCCTCACGGCCGTACGACGACTGGTGGGCGCCCGCCAGGTCGATCGCCTCGGCGTAGGCGGCCGCCGGGTCGGCCGCGTTGACCAGCCCCACCGGGGCCATGTACATCGCCGCACCGCAGTTGACGATGTTGCCGACGCCCGCCTCGCGCGGGTCGACATGGCCGTAGTGGAGCCTCGCGACCAGCCACTTCTCCGCCAGGAAGACGCGCTGGAGGGGGAGCGCCTCGGCCTCCAGCTCCGGGATCCAGCGCGGGTTCGTCATCAGGTCGGGGACCAGGTGACCGGCGAGCGCGTACGCGTCCAGGTGGTCGCGGACCGTGGTGTAGACCCTGATCAGCGCGTGGGTCATCAACGTGTCGTCGGTGACGTGGCCGTCGCCCTTGTGGTACGGCGCGATGGGGCGGGCCGTGCGCCAGTCGTCGCCGTTCCAGGGACCCACGACGCCGTGCACGCGGCCGCCGTGGCGCCGGCGGATCTGGTCGGGGGAGTAGCCCTCCACCGGGCCGCCGAGGGCGTCGCCGACGGCCGCGCCGACGAGGGCGCCCGTGACGCGTTCCTCCAGCGTCCCGCCTTCCGGGAGCCGCCCCGCCGGGGTCTGCCGCTCGGGGATTCCCCCGTACCCGACGCCGCCTTCTTCCGTTTTGGGTGTCATGGGCCGAATCATCCTCCTGGTGCGGCCGGTTGTGCGGCTTCCAGCAGTCCGGCGAGTTCCACCAGGTCGGTGCCGGTGAGGCGGGGCAGGGCGCAGCCGGAGAGGGTGCGGCAGGCGGCGCGCCAGGTCGCCGGGATCGACGCGGCACCGCCCAGCGCCCCGGTCAGCGCGCCCGCGAGCGCGGGGGCGGAGTCCGCGACCCGCGACAGACAGGCCGCCGCCGGTACGGCCTCCGCGATCCGCCCGCCCGACGCGACGGCCAGGGCGAGGGCTACGGGCACGGTCTCGGCGGCGGCGACGCCGTAGCTGTAGACGTGGTCGACGATCTGGTGCTCCAGCAGCGGCACCAGGGCGAACGTGCTCTCCGCGGCCCGCGCGAGGACGAGCGCGTGACGGGCGTTGCGGCCGATCTCCGTCTCCTCGGGGAGTTCGGCGAGCGCCGCGGCCACGCAGGTCCCGGTGTCCGCGCCGGCCAGGGCCAGGGAGAGGGCCGCCGCCATCGCGCGGGCGCCGTGCACGCCGTCGCCGTCCTGTGTGTAGCGGGCGTCGAACTCGGCCAGTTCGGCGGCGAGTCGGGGGTTGCCGGGGTGCGCCACCGCGAGCACGCAGGCGCGGACGCAGGCCGCGTCGTCGAAGTAGTGCGGGTTGTCGTGGCCGGTGGCGGGCGGGCGCAGACCGGTGGCCAGGTTGCCGAGCCCGGCCCGGACCGAGATGCGGGCACGCAGGGGGAGCACGGCCGACTCCACCTCGGGCGCGCGGTCCGCCGCCGCCGCGACCTCACTGGCGGCGGCGTTCCAGGTGAGATCGATGGCGGCGCGCATACGGCGCTGGCGGCTGAGGTCGCCGAGGACGGTGTCGTCGCCCGCCCGCAGGACCGCCTCCGCGGCGAAGGCCGCCCACTCGGCGTCGTCGGAGGGGCCCAGGCGGAGGGGTTCGGGGGACTGGTTCAGGGCGATGGGGACGGGGAGGGTCGTCGTCGCGTTCTGCTCGGCGAAGGTGTCCAGTTCGCGGGTGAGGCGGCGGGTCCACTCCGGCATGCGGGCGGCGCGGTGACGGGCGGCGGGCCAGCCTGCGGCGTCGCCCGCGGCGAGGCCGAGGAAAAGGCCCTCGGTCCGGCGCGGGGCCGGTCCGGCCTCGGCTCCGCCGGCGGCCGGGGAGGGTTTCCCACCCGCACCGTCCGTGCGGGCATCGCCGGCGGGTGCGGGCGGCCCCGGCGGGGGGTCCCCGCCGTCGGCGGCCGCGCGTCCGCCGGACTCCCTCGTGAT
This sequence comes from Streptomyces sp. NPDC017202, assembly GCF_044331705.1. NCBI lineage: Bacteria > Bacillati > Actinomycetota > Actinomycetes > Kitasatosporales > Streptomycetaceae > Streptomyces > Streptomyces sp. NPDC017202. The sequence continues at coordinate 25,275 of NZ_JBIRNP010000026.1, forward strand.
CGTGGGGTCGGTGGGGTCGGTGGGGTCGGTGGGGTCGGTGGCGTCCGGGGCGTCGATGTCGGCATCGGCACCGGCGCCGGCGCTCCCGTCGTCGCCGTCGCCGTCGCCGTCGTCGGTGGTCGCGGGCCTGGTCGGCCTCGTCGGGGCGGTGCGGGGCGTGGCGGGTTCGCCGTCGCCGGCGGGTGCGAGCGGCTCCGCCGGGGTGGTGCGGCCGGTGATGTCCACCGCGTCGGCGGCCGCGGGTGCGGGCGGCTCCGCCGTGGCCGTGCCGCCGGCGGTGGCGGCGTCCGCGGGCGGCGCCAGGGCCACCGGGCCGCCCGCCGCCCCCTCGTCCCACGGGCCCGGCGGCCTCATGAGGTGGCCGCCGGAGCCAGGAGGTCGGCCACGTCCAGGACGTGGTGGCCGCGGACCGAGGGGAGGCAGCTGCCGAGGGCCGGGCCGATGGCGGCCGCCCAGGCCGGGGGGATCGCCGAGACGCCCTGGCCGGCGCCGGCCAGGGCGCCCGCCACCGCGGCCGTCGTGTCGGCGTCGCGGCCCATGTTGACGGCCGTGAGGACGGACCGGGCGAAGTCGCCGTCGGCCGCCGCGTACGCGCCGAAGGCGAGGGCGACCGCCTCGGGGGCCAGGTCGGTCCAGGGGTAGCCGCCGATGACGACGGCGGAGCGGACGGCGCGTTCGCCGCGGTGGGCGACCGCGACCGCGCGGCGCAGGGAGCGGGCCGTCCAGGAGTCGTCGGGGATCACGGCCAGGGCGGCGGCGACCACGGCGACCGTCGGCGCTCCCGCCATCGCGGCCGCGACGCCCGCCGCGACCGCCTGGCCGCCGTAGATGCCCTCGCCGTCGTGGCTGACCGAGCCGTCGACGGCGACCAGGCGGGCGGCCTCGGCCGGGCGGCCCGCGGCGAAGACGCCGAAGGGGGCCGCGCGCATCGCGAGGCCGTCGCTCCAGGCGTGCCGGTGCTGGGCGGAGACGGGGGCGGCCAGGCCCCGGCGGAGGTTCTCCAGGGTGCCGCGTTCGCTGAAGCCCGCCCCGCGGAAGGGGCCCTCGTGGCGGCCGGTGATCCACCGGTGCCAGGCCGCCTCCACGTCGGCGGGGGTCAGCGCGGAGCCGTGCCGGGCCAGCAGGAGGCCCGAGAAGATCGCGTACTCGGTGTCGTCGGTGCCTGCCGGGTGGTCGGTGACGTAGCCCGTGACCCGGCCCCAGCGGGCGCGGATCTCGGACGGTTTGAGGTTCTCGGCCGGTGCGCCGAGGGCGTCTCCCACGGCCAGGCCGAGCAGTGCGCCGCGGGCCCGGTCGCGGAGGCCGGTGGCGTCCTCGGGCGCCGGGACCGGGGGCATGCAGGCGATCGATGCCATACGGGGCCTTCCCTCCGGGGGCCGCGCAGGGGTGCGGAGCCCTTTGCGGATGTGTCCCACCGTCGGCGGTTGACCTGAGCCTCCCGAGCCGCCATGTCACCCGGTCGACATCTGTGCACGCTCCCGATCGAATGAGCGATCCAGGGTAAAGCCGCAGGTTAGCGGAGCCTTTCCTTGCTGGCGAGGAGGGAAGGGCGGGCGTATTCTCAGCGTTGTCAAAATATGGAATGAGTCCAAAGAGGGCTGTCCGGGGGTCACGCCGGGCGGCGCGGAGACGTACGGCTGGAGATCGGCATGGCTCTCATCGAGAACGAGGCGGCGCTGCACGAGGCGCACCGGGACAACCACACCCACCGGGACGTGAACGGCGGCTGGCTGCGGCCGGCCGTCTTCGGTGCGATGGACGGCCTCGTCTCCAACCTCGCCCTGATGACCGGCGTCGCCGGCGGGGCGGTCGAGCGGCAGACCATCGTGCTCACCGGGCTCGCGGGTCTCGCCGCCGGCGCCTTCTCGATGGCCGCCGGAGAGTACACCTCCGTCGCCTCGCAGCGCGAACTCGTCGAGGCCGAACTCGACGTCGAGCGGCGCGAGCTGAGGAAGCACCCGAAGGACGAGGAGGCCGAACTGGCCGCGCTCTACGAGTCCCGCGGCGTCGAGCCGGAGCTCGCCCGGCAGGTCGCCTCGCAGCTGTCGCGCGACCCCGAGCAGGCGCTGGAGATACACGCCCGCGAGGAACTGGGCATCGACCCCTTCGACCTGCCCTCGCCGCTGGTCGCCGCCGTCTCCAGCTTCGGCGCCTTCGCGCTGGGCGCCCTGCTGCCCGTCCTGCCCTACCTGCTGGGCGCGACCGTGCTCTGGCCGGCCGTCCTGCTCGCGCTGCTCGGGCTGTTCCTGTGCGGTGCGGTGGTGGCCAGGGTGACCGCGCGGACCTGGTGGTACAGCGGGCTGCGGCAGCTCGCCCTCGGTGGTGCGGCGGCCGGTGTGACGTACGCCCTGGGCAGTTTCTTCGGAACGGCCGTAGGATAGATCGGATGCTACTTATGCGATGGGCCGTATAAGTAGTCGTTACCCGCTGGTTTCGCGCGCTTGACCACCGGGCATGAGCCGTAAGCGCTGTGGGCAATGACGCCCGCGGCGCACCCGCGGAGCGGGGTACGACCCCCTCCGCCCCCCCTGCGGACTGACGGGCACCGGTCCGACCGATGGTGTCCGGTCAAGTCCCCCCACACACTTTCAGCCGCTCGTGCGGCACCCCGCCGCCACCCCCACGGCGTCCGCATGTTGGAACGGAGTATCCGGTTCCCGAGAACCGCTCCATCATGTAACCTGCACGAAATTTTGCACTTACGCAGAGGGCCAACGTCGTCCCTTCGCCAGCAGACATGCCACTTGAGACGACGACGGGAGAGCCGATGCGTACGCCGCGCCAGCCGTCCCAGCATTCCGCGAATGGCCAGAACTGGTCCTTCATGGATGCTCGCCCTGCTGCGCAGGGTATGTACGACCCCCGCAACGAGCACGACGCCTGCGGCGTCGGCTTCGTGGCCAACCTCACCGGCGAGGCGAGCCACACGCTGGTCGAGCAGGCGCTGACCGTTCTGCGCAACCTCGAGCACCGTGGTGCCACCGGCTCCGAGCCCGACTCCGGCGACGGCGCGGGCATCCTCACCCAGGTCCCCGACGCGTTCCTGCGCGAGGTCACCGGATTCGAGCTGCCCGAGGCCGGCGGTTACGCCGTCGGCATCGCCTTCCTGCCGCAGGACGGCCTGACGGACGCCGTCTCGCGCATCGAGACGATCGCCGCCGAAGAGGGCCTCACCGTCCTCGGCTGGCGCGAGGTCCCGGTCGCCCCCGAGCTCCTCGGCGCCACCGCCCGCTCGACGATGCCCGCCTTCCGGCAGATCTTCGTCACCGACGGCGCCTCGAAGGGCATCGACCTCGACCGCCGCGCCTTCGTGCTGCGCAAGCGCGCCGAGCGCGAGGCCGGCGTCTACTTCCCCTCGCTGTCCGCGCGGACCATCGTCTACAAGGGCATGCTGACCACCGGCCAGCTCGAACCCTTCTTCCCGGACCTGTCCGACCGCCGCTTCGCCTCGGCCGTGTCGCTCGTCCACTCGCGCTTCTCGACGAACACCTTCCCGTCGTGGCCGCTCGCCCACCCGTACCGCTTCGTCGCGCACAACGGTGAGATCAACACCGTCAAGGGCAACCGCAACTGGATGGCGGCCCGCGAGTCCCAGCTCGCCTCCGACGCGTTCGGCTCCGCCGGCAACGGGCACAGCGGGGACCAGGGGCGCATCGACCGCGTCTTCCCCATCTGCACGCCGGACGCCTCCGACTCGGCCTCCTTCGACGAGGTGCTCGAGCTGCTCCACCTCGGTGGCCGCTCGCTGCCGCACTCCGTGCTGATGATGATCCCGGAGGCGTGGGAGAACCACGACTCCATGGACCCGGCCCGCCGCGCCTTCTACCAGTTCCACTCCAACCTGATGGAGCCCTGGGACGGTCCCGCCTGCGTCACCTTCACCGACGGCGTCCAGGTCGGCGCGGTCCTCGACCGCAACGGTCTGCGCCCCGGCCGCTACTGGGTCACCGACGACGGCCTCGTCGTCCTCGGCTCCGAGGTCGGCGTCCTCGACATCGACCCGGCGAAGGTCGTCCGCAAGGGCCGCCTCCAGCCCGGCCGGATGTTCCTCGTCGACACCGCCGAGCACCGCATCATCGAGGACGACGAGATCAAGGCCCAGCTCGCCGCCGAGAACCCCTACGCGGAGTGGCTGGAAGCCGGCGAGATCGAGCTGAGCGACCTGCCCGAGCGCGAGCACATCGTGCACACCCACGCCTCGGTCACCCGCCGCCAGCAGACCTTCGGCTACACCGAGGAGGAGCTGCGCATCCTGCTCGCGCCGATGGCCAAGTCGGCCGCCGAGCCGATCGGCTCCATGGGCACCGACTCGCCGATCGCCGCGCTGTCGTCGCGCCCGCGCCTGCTCTTCGACTACTTCACCCAGCTGTTCGCGCAGGTCACCAACCCGCCGCTGGACGCGATCCGCGAGGAACTGGTCACCTCCCTGCGCTCCTCGCTCGGCCCGCAGGGCAACCTGCTCGACCCGAGCGCCGCGTCCTGCCGCTCCGTCGTGCTGCCCTTCCCGGTGATCGACAACGACGAGCTGGCCAAGCTCATCCACATCAACGCCGACGGCGACATGCCCGGCTTCAAGGCCGCCACCCTCTCCGGCCTGTACCGGGTGCACGGCGGCGGCGACGCGCTGGCCGCGCGGATCGAGGAGATCTGCGCCGAGGCCGACGAGGCCATCGCCAACGGCGCCCGCCTCATCGTGCTGTCCGACCGCCACTCCGACGCCGAGCACGCGCCCATCCCGTCGCTGCTGCTCACCGCGGCCGTCCACCACCACCTCATCCGCACCAAGCAGCGCACCCAGGTGGGCCTGCTGGTGGAGGCCGGCGACGTCCGCGAGGTGCACCACGTCGCCCTGCTGATCGGCTTCGGCGCCGCCGCCGTCAACCCGTACCTGGCGATGGAGTCCGTCGAGGACCTGCTGCGCGCCGGCACCTTCCTGGACGGCATGGAGCCCGAGCAGGCGATCCGCAACCTGATCTACGCCCTCGGCAAGGGCGTCCTGAAGGTCATGTCCAAGATGGGCATCTCGACCGTCGCCTCCTACCGCGGCGCCCAGGTGTTCGAGGCCGTCGGCCTCGACGACGCCTTCGTCGCGAAGTACTTCAACGGCACCGCCACCAAGATCGGCGGCGTCGGCATCGACGTCGTCGCCAAGGAGGTCGCCGCCCGCCACGCCAAGGCCTACCCGGCCAGCGGCATCGCGCCGGCCCACCGCGCGCTGGACATAGGCGGCGAGTACCAGTGGCGCCGCGAGGGCGAACCGCACCTGTTCGACCCGGAGACGGTCTTCCGCCTCCAGCACTCCACGCGCGCGGGCCGCTACGACATCTTCAAGAAGTACACGGACCGCGTGAACGAGCAGTCCGAGCGCCTCATGACGCTGCGCGGACTGTTCGGCTTCAGCTCCGGCCGGCAGCCGATCCCCCTCGACGAGGTCGAGCCGGTCAGCGAGATCGTCAAGCGCTTCTCCACCGGCGCCATGTCGTACGGCTCCATCTCCAAGGAGGCGCACGAGACCCTCGCCATCGCCATGAACCAGCTGGGCGGCAAGTCCAACACCGGTGAGGGCGGCGAGGACGCGGACCGTCTGTACGACCCGGCGCGGCGTTCGTCGATCAAGCAGGTCGCCTCCGGCCGCTTCGGCGTCACCTCCGAGTACCTGGTCAACGCGGACGACATCCAGATCAAGATGGCCCAGGGCGCCAAGCCCGGCGAGGGCGGCCAGCTGCCCGGCCACAAGGTCTACCCGTGGGTCGCAAAGACGCGTCACTCGACGCCGGGCGTCGGCCTGATCTCCCCGCCGCCGCACCACGACATCTACTCCATCGAGGACCTGGCCCAGCTCATCCACGACCTCAAGAACGCCAACCCGCAGGCCCGCATCCACGTGAAGCTGGTCTCCGAGGTCGGCGTCGGCACGGTCGCCGCCGGTGTCTCCAAGGCCCACGCGGACGTCGTCCTCATCTCCGGCCACGACGGCGGCACGGGCGCCTCCCCTCTGACCTCCCTCAAGCACGCGGGCGGCCCCTGGGAGCTGGGCCTCGCCGAGACCCAGCAGACCCTGCTGCTCAACGGCCTGCGCGACCGCATCGTCGTGCAGACCGACGGCCAGCTCAAGACCGGCCGCGACGTGGTCATCGCCGCGCTGCTCGGCGCCGAGGAGTTCGGTTTCGCCACCGCGCCGCTCGTCGTCTCCGGCTGCGTCATGATGCGCGTCTGCCACCTGGACACCTGCCCGGTCGGCATCGCCACCCAGAACCCGGTGCTGCGCGACCGGTTCAACGGCAAGGCCGAGTACGTGGTGAACTTCTTCACGTTCATCGCGCAGGAGGTCCGCGAGCTGCTGGCCGAGCTGGGCTTCCGCTCGATCGAGGAGGCCGTCGGTCACGCCGAGGTCCTCGACGTCGAGCGCGCCGTCGACCACTGGAAGGCCCAGGGCCTGAACCTGGAGCCGCTGTTCCACGTGCCGGCGCTGCCCGAGGGCGCCTCGCTCCACCAGGTCGTCGAGCAGGACCACGGTCTGGAGAAGGCGCTCGACAACGAGCTGATCAGGCTCGCCGCCGACGCGCTGGCCGCGGACTCCCAGGCCGACGCCCACCCGGTGCGCGCCCAGGTCGCGATCCGCAACATCAACCGCACGGTCGGCACCATGCTCGGCCACGAGGTGACGAAGAAGTTCGGTGGCGCGGGCCTGCCCGACGACACCATCGACATCACCTTCACCGGCTCGGCCGGCCAGTCCTTCGGCGCCTTCCTCCCGCGCGGAGTCACGCTGCGCCTGGAGGGCGACGCCAACGACTACGTCGGCAAGGGCCTCTCCGGCGGCCGGATCGTCGTCCGCCCGGACCGGGGCGCCGACCACCTCGCCGAGTACTCGACGATCGCGGGCAACACCATCGCCTACGGCGCGACCGGCGGCGAGCTCTTCCTGCGCGGCCGGACGGGCGAGCGGTTCTGCGTCCGCAACTCCGGCGCGACGGTCGTCTCCGAGGGCGTGGGCGACCACGGCTGCGAGTACATGACCGGCGGTCACGCGGTGGTCCTCGGCGAGACGGGCCGCAACTTCGCGGCCGGCATGTCCGGCGGCGTCGCCTACGTGATCGACCTGAACCGCGACAACGTCAACGCCGGCAACCTCGGCGCCGTCGAGGCGCTCGACGACACCGACAAGGCGTGGCTGCACGACGTGGTGCGCCGCCACGCCGAGGAGACCGGCTCGACGGTCGCCGAGAAGCTGCTCGCCGACTGGGACGTCTCCGTGGAGCGCTTCAGCAAGATCATCCCCAGCACGTACAAGGCAGTGCTCGCCGCCAAGGACGCCGCCGAGCGAGCCGGTCTCTCCGAGACCGAGATCACCGAGAAGATGATGGAGGCGGCGACCAATGGCTGATCCCAAGGGCTTTCTCAACCACGGCCGCGAGGTCGCCAGGTCCCGCCCCGTCGAGGAGCGCGTCAGGGACTGGAACGAGGTCTACGTCCCCGGCTCGCTGCTGCCGATCATCGGCAAGCAGGCCAGCCGGTGCATGGACTGCGGCATCCCGTTCTGCCACAACGGCTGTCCGCTGGGGAACCTGATCCCCGAGTGGAACGACTTCGCCTACCGCGAGGACTGGTCGGCGGCCTCCGAGCGCCTGCACGCCACGAACAACTTCCCGGAGTTCACGGGCCGGCTGTGCCCCGCCCCGTGCGAGTCGGCGTGCGTGCTCGGCATCAACCAGCCGCCGGTCACCATCAAGAACGTCGAGGTCTCGATCATCGACAAGGCGTGGGAGACCGGTGACGTCGCCCCGCAGATCCCCGAGCGGCTGTCCGGCAAGACGGTCGCGGTCATCGGCTCGGGCCCGGCGGGCCTGGCCGCCGCCCAGCAGCTGACCCGGGCGGGTCACACCGTCGCCGTCTACGAGCGCGCGGACCGCATCGGAGGCCTCCTGCGGTACGGCATCCCCGAGTTCAAGATGGAGAAGCGGCACATCAACCGCCGTATCGAGCAGATGCGCGCGGAGGGCACCCGCTTCCGCACGGGCATCGAGATCGGCCGCGACCTCAAGGCCACGGACCTGAAGAAGCGCTACGACGCCGTCGTCATCGCCGCCGGCGCCACGACCGCCCGTGATCTGCCGGTCCCCGGCCGCGAACTCAAGGGCGTCCACCAGGCCATGGAGTACCTGCCGCTGGCCAACAAGGTGCAGGAGGGCGACTTCGTGGCGCCCCCCATCTCGGCCGAGGGCAAGCACGTCGTGGTCATCGGCGGTGGCGACACCGGCGCCGACTGCGTGGGCACCGCCCACCGCCAGGGCGCGGCCTCGGTCACGCAGCTGGAGATCATGCCCCGCCCCGGCGAGGAGCGGAACCCGGTCGCCCAGCCGTGGCCGACGTTCCCGATGCTCTACAAGGTCACCAGCGCGCACGAGGAGGGCGGCGAGCGGGTCTACTCCGTCTCCACCACCCACTTCGAGGGCGACGAGGACGGCAACGTCCAGTGGCTGCACCTCACCGAGGTCGAGTTCGTCGAGGGCAGGCTGACCCAGAAGCCGGGCACGGAGCGCAAGATCCCCGCCCAGCTGGTCACCCTCGCGATGGGCTTCACCGGCACCGACCGCGAGAACGGCCTCGTGGAGCAGTTCGGCCTGGAGCTGGACGAGCGCGGCAACATCGCCCGCGACGCCGACTTCCGGACCAACGTGCCGGGCGTGTACGTCGCCGGTGACGCCGGCCGCGGCCAGTCCCTCATCGTGTGGGCGATCGCGGAGGGCCGCTCGGCCGCCCGCGGCGTCGACCGCTTCCTGACCGGCGCCAGCGAACTGCCGGCCCCGATCCGGCCGACCGACCGGTCCCTGATGGTCTGACGGTCCAGTCCCCGACGGACCGGCCGGCGGATCGTCCCACGCTCCGCCTGACGGACCGTCACCAAGCGTCCCGTACAAAGGCGTACGGGCGGGAGGTCCGGGGCACCGCCCCCGGACACCCCCCGAGACGGCGTCTGCCCCACTGTCCCCGACCGGACGACCGGGCAGGCGCCGCCGCACGTCCCGGTGTGGGAAGGTGTGGCCCATGGTCGCGATCAGTCTCAGCAAGGTCCAGGAGACGGCACCCGCGCTGGTCAGCCTGTACAAGAGCGCCGGGGTGTCCCTCGCGAAGCACGGCCTGGACGGGCAGCGGGCCGCCGTCTACCTCGTCGTGGACTACTCGGGGTCGATGAAGCCGTACTACCGGGACGGCAGCGTGCAGGCGCTCGCCGACCGGGTGCTGGGGCTCTCGGCGCACCTCGACGACGACGGGCGGGTGCCGGTGGTGTTCTTCTCCACCGACGTGGACGCCGTCACCGACATCGCGCTCGCCGACCACCAGGGGCGGGTGGAGCGGATCGTGGCCGGTCTCGGGCACATGGGCAGGACCAGCTACCACCTGGCGATGGATGCCGTCATCGACCACCACCTCGACAGCGGCTCGCGCGAGCCCGCCCTCGTCGTCTTCCAGACCGACGGCGGGCCGATCAACAAGCTCGCCGCCGAACGCCATCTGTGCAAGGCCTCCACCCTGCCGCTGTTCTGGCAGTTCATCGGCTTCGGGGACAAGGACAGCAAGCAGTTCGACTTCCTGCGCAGGCTCGACGAGCTGCCCGTGCCGGGAAAACGGGTCGTCGACAACGCCGGTTTCTTCCACGCGGGCGCCGATCCGCGCAGGATGCCGGACGCGGAGCTGTACGACCGTCTGGTCGGCGAGTTCCCCAAGTGGCTGGTGGCGGCGCGGGCGCGGGGGATCGTCGGCCCCGGCCGCTGAGCCGCACGGCGTCCGGGACGTCTGAGCCGCACGGCGTCCGGGACGTCTGAGCCGCACCGCACTCCCGCCGGGTGCCCCCGGGCGGTGCGCGGGGCACGGACCTCGGTGCGCCACGGCGACAGACCGTGCTCCGCGGTGCAGCCGATCGCGCCGCCCACGGCCGGGCGCCTCAGGTGTCGCACTCCAGCACCGTCCGGCAGAGCCCGCACCGCGCCCGCACCCGCCCCCGCACCGGCACCCTGATCCGCTGCAGACAGGTGGGACACGGGAACGTCACCCGCAGCGGCCCCTGCCCGTCCGGCACGAAGGCGTACGGAGCGGCCGGCGAGACGGCCGGCACCGGAGTGTCCCGCGCGTGCCGCCGGTCACGCGCGTAGCGCCGCCGCCCCGCCCACCCCGCGGCCGTCAACGGCGGCTGCCGTCCGTCGAGGCGGGCCCGCTCCCGCCCCTCGACGTACGCCGTGTACGCCTGCGCACTGGTGAACCACGTCGACGGGTCCTCGCCGAAGACCAGCGCCCGCTTGGCCAGCACGTACCCGAACTCCTCCGGCGTCAGGTACCCCAGCTTCTGCGAGGAGACCGCGTCCTCCCGGTAGGCGTCGAGCAGCAGCCACCCCGCCCCCAGATAGGCGGTGGCCGTGTCCGTGAGGATCTCGTTGTCACGCGTGCCGGGGAACGCCAGGTCCACGCGGTGCAGGAAGACGTGCATGATCTCGTGCGCCAGGGCCGCGCCGATGTCCCGCCGGTGGGTGCGGAACCGGTCGTTCAGCTCGATGAAGTACTCGGGCCCCGCCGTCAGTTCGACGTCGGCGGCGTGCTGCATCTCCCGGAAGCCGACGATCACCCGGGCGTCCGGCAGGCGGAAGTGCCGCACCAGCTCCCGCGCCACCCGCTGCGCCCCGAGATGCAGGTCGTCGGTGTCGCAGAACGCGACGTCCGCGGGGGCCACGCTGACGGGGAACTGGTGGACGGTGTCGTACGACAGCCGCCGGTACAGCGCGGTGACGGCGTCCCGCACCGTGTCCAGGTGGGGATAACCGTGCTCGACCGGTCCGCCGTTCGCCACGCCCGTACCCCCAAGACGCCGTGCACCCGCTTCCACTGTACGAGCAACCGCCGCAAGCGGCCCCGGCGGGAACCGGGGGAGAACCGGGGCGCGCACCGGGCGAGGGCCCCGGCGACCGTGGTCCCGCGGCCGCCGGCCCCGGACCGCGACGCACTAGGGTGAACGCCCATGACCACCAGCAACACCGGAACCGGTGACGTCGACCCCGCCGTCCACGAGGAACTCGCCCGGCTGCGCGACAGCATCGACAACATCGACGCGGCCGTCATCCACATGCTCGCCGAGCGCTTCAAGGCCACCCAGCAGGTCGGCCACCTCAAGGCCCGCCACCAGCTGCCGGCCGCCGACCCGGCCCGCGAGGCCCGCCAGATCGCCCGCCTGCGCGCCCTCGCCGAGAGCGCCAAGCTCGACCCGGCGTTCGCCGAGAAACTTCTCAACTTCATCATCGCCGAGGTGATCCGCCACCACGAGCGCATCGCCGAGGACGCCGTCAACGGCGCCTGACCTCCACGAACGGCCCCCGTCCGCGGCGGACCGGGACCCGGCGCGGACGGCACCGCGTACGCCCCGGCGGGCACCGGGCGTCAGCCGACGGACACGGCGCGTCAGGGTTCGGGCATAAGCTGGTGGTCCCATCGCGGGAGGGACGTCGGTCATGCCGCCGGATGCCAGGATCCTGATCGTGGACGACCACCAGGACACGCTGTACGCGCTGGAGAACGTCCTGGCCCCGCTGGGCCACCGGATAACGCGCGCCACCAGCGGCGACGAGGCCCTCAAGCAGGTGCTGCGAGGCCGGGTCGGCCTCCTCGTCCTCGACGTGCGGATGCCCGGCGTCAGCGGCCTGGACGTGGTCCGCTACCTGCGGCGCCTCGAACAGACCCAGCACATCCCCGTCATCCTCCTCACCGGCTTCGGCCCCGACCAGGAACTGACCGCCACCGCCTTCGGCCTCGGCGTGGCCGACCTGGTCATGAAACCGGTCGACCCGCTGGCCCTGCGCACCAAGGTCCGCTACCTCTACGACGCCCACCAGCGCTACCTCGCCCTCCAGGAGGAGACGCGCGCGCTGCGGGCCCGGGTGGAGGGCCTGGGCGCCGGGGCCCCGGACGCCTCGGACGCACGGCTGCCGCCCCAGCGCGACACCGAGACCCGTCCGGCGGGCCCGCGGACTCCCACGGCGACATAGGCCGGGCCCGGCGCACATGGGCCGGGCCCGGCGCACATGGGCCAGGCCCCGGCACACATGGGCCGGGCCCGGCGGACGCAGGCGCCGCCCGGCGGACACAGGCCCGGCCCCGCCGCGCCGTCGACACCCGGCTCCCGCGGCCGGCGCAACGCCCGCCCCCGCGCCGTCGGCACCGGAATCCCACCCTCCCGGCGCACGCGCGGACGGGGGACAAACGGCGCGTACCGATCCGCCCCTGTGCCCGGCCTGCGGCATCGGGCAGCATGGCCTGCATGTCCGTACTGACGCGCGACGAAGCGCAGACCCGTGCCCAGCACCTCGACGTCCACCGCTACACCATCGAACTGGACCTGACCACCGGAGACGAGACCTTCGAGTCCCGCACCGTGATCCGGTTCACCGCGCGCACGGGCGCCGACACCTTCGTCGAGCTGAAGCCTGCCGAGCTGCGCTCCGCCGTCCTCGACGGCGAGACCCTCGACCCGCAGACCCTGGACGACAACCGGCTGCCCCTGAAGAACCTCGCCGCCGGCGAACACGAACTGCGGATCACCGCGAGCATGCGCTACTCCCGCACCGGCGAGGGCATGCACCGCTTCACCGACCCCGCCGACGGCGAGACCTACGTCTACACGCAGATGTTCATGGACGACGTCCAGCGCGTCTTCGCCGCCTTCGACCAGCCCGACCTCAAGGCCGTCTTCGACCTGTCGGTCAAGGCCCCCGCGGGCTGGACCGTCCTCGCCAACGGCGTCACCGAGCACCTCGGCGAGGGCCGCTGGCGGGCCGCCACCACCCCGCCGATCTCCACCTACCTCGTCGCCGTCGCCGCCGGCCCCTGGCACTCCGTGCGCACCGAACACCGCGACCTGCCCTTCGGCATCCACTGCCGCCGCTCCCTCGCACCCCACCTCGACGCCGACGCCGACGAGATCCTCGACGTCACCCGCGCCTGCTTCGACCGCTACCACGAGAAGTTCACCGAGCCCTACCCCTTCGACTCCTACGACCAGGCGTTCGTCCCCGAGTTCAACGCCGGCGCCATGGAGAACCCCGGCCTCGTCACCTTCCGCGACGAATTCGTCTACCGCTCCGCCGTCACCGACACCGAGCGCCAGACCCGCGCCATGGTCATCGCCCACGAGATGGCCCACATGTGGTTCGGCGACCTCGTCACCCTCAGGTGGTGGGACGACATCTGGCTGAACGAGTCCTTCGCCGAGTACATGGGCTACCAGACCACCGCCGAGGCCACCCGCTTCACCGACACCTGGACCGAGTTCGGCGTCGTCCGCAAGGCCTGGGGCTACGACGCCGACCAGCGCCCCTCCACCCACCCCGTCGCCCCCGAGGACGTCGCCGACACCGCCTCCGCGCTCCTCAACTTCGACGGCATCTCCTACGCCAAGGGCGCCTCCGCCCTGCGCCAGCTGGTGACCTGGCTCGGCGAGAAGGACTTCCTGGCCGGCATCAACACCCACTTCGCGCGCCACAAGTTCGCCAACGCGACCCTCGCCGACTTCATCGACTCCCTCGCCTCCGCCACCGAACGCGACGTCCACGCCTGGGCCGACGCCTGGCTGCGCACCACCGGCGTCGACACCCTCACCCCGACCGTCACCACCGAGGCCGGCACCTGCGCCCTCACCGTCGAGCACACCGGCAGCCGCCCGCACCGCATCGCCGTCGGCCTGTACGACCACGACCTCTCCGACGACGAGGGCCGCCTCACCCTGCGCGAACGCGTCGACATCGACATCCCGCAGAGCACGCCGCAGCCCATCGGCAAGCCCCCCGCGCTGCTCCTGCTCAACGACGGCGACCTCACCTACACCAAGGTCCGCTTCGACGCCGCGTCCGCCGAGTCCGTCGGCACGAGCCTGTCCCGGCTGCCCGACCCGCTGACCCGCGCCGTCGTCTGGAACGCCCTGCGCGACGCGGTCCGCGACGGCGAACTCGCCCCCGGCGCCTACCTGGAGACCGCCCGCGTCCACCTCCCCCGCGAGACCGACCTGGCCCTCGTCCAAGGCGTCCTCGCCTTCGCGTCCACCCAGATCGCCGACCGCCACCTCACCCCCGAGGAGCGCCCCGCCGCCCTGGCGACCCTGTCCTCGCTGTGCCGCGACCTCATCCGCCGCACCGAGGACGGCGACCACCCCGGCCTGCGCCTGATCGCCGTACGCCACTTCATCGACGTCGCCGCCCACCCGGAGACCATCGCCGCCTGGCTCTCCGAAGGCACCGTCCCCGGCGGACCCGAACTCGACCCCGACCTGCGCTGGCGCGTCCTCGCCCGGCTCGCCGTCCTCGGCGCCGCCGACGAGGCCGCCATCACCGCCGAACAGGAACGCGACCCGTCCGCCAACGGCCGCGAAGGCGCCGCCCGATGCCGCGCCGCCCTGCCCGACGAGGAGGCCAAGCGCACGGCCTGGGCCGCGATGTTCGACGGCGACGACCTGTCCAACTACCTCTTCACCGCCACCGCCCAGGGCTTCTGGCAGCCCGAACAGGCCGACCTCGTACGGCAGTACGTGCCGCGCTTCTACGACGCCGCGGTCGCCGTGGCGGCCCGCCGCGGCCCCGCCATCGCGGACGCCGTCGGCCGCTGGGCCTTCCCCGCGCACGCCGTCGACGCCGAGAACCTGGCCCTGGGCGAGACCTGCCTGCGCGAGGCGGACCCCACCCCGTCCCTGCGCCGCAAGCTGGCGGACCAGCTGGACGACCTGCGACGCGCCCTGCGGATCAGGCAGGGCACAACGGCGTAGCACCGTCAACGCGGTCGCGGGACGACACGTCCGCACCGGAAGCGGGCCGGGGGCCGGGGGCGGCGGCCCCGGCCCGCACGGCCCTTCGTCGTGGTCGCTCCCCGCCGCCTAGAAGACGGGCGTACCGTCGCGCGTCAGCCTCCAGTCCACCGACGCGAAGTCCTTCGGGTCCAGCACGCCCTTCGCCGTCACCCACTCCGCGATCCGCGTCCGGATCTCCGTCGACTCCGCCCACAACTCCCGCGCCGACGCCACGTGCGGGAACGCACCACCGCCGTTGGCCCGGTAGTTGTTCACCGCCAGCACGAACTGCCGGTCGTCCTCCAGCGCCGCCCCGCCGTACGTCAGGTTCCTGATCCGCGAACCGGCCGGCTGCGCGACGTCGATGTCGTACGACAGCCCCGACACGTAGTCGTAGTTGTAGTCCGGACGACCGCCGGCGTTCGTCAGCTTCGCCACGTCCACGACCGCGTCCGCCGCCGTCTGCACGAAGTACTCCGCCGAGTACTCCAGGTACGCCCGCACCTGGGCGCCCGTCATCAGCTTCGCGACCAGCGTGTTGTCGTACACGTACAGGCTCGACAGATCCCGGATCGTCACCTCGCCCGCCGGGATCTCCGAGGTCCGCGAGAACGGCGACGCCTGCGCGATCACCGGCAGGGACGCGTACGACGTGCCCGCCAGAGCCGCCTTCACCACATCCTCCTGCACCTTGGTGATCAGATCGATGATCGGGGCGTCCTTGTAACGCGCCTCGACCGTGGTCAGCGTGTCCGTCGCCGTGCCGACGACCTGGTTGACGTACTCGACGACCTTGGCGTGCTCGTCCGACAGCAGCCTGGTGATCCTCGGATCGTCGGCGACCGTGTTGGAGTTCAGCACCGACGCCGCCACCGACTCCACGCTCCAGCGGCCCCGGGCGAAGACCAACTCGATGTCGAACAGCGACAGCCGCTCCGCGTAGGCCAGCGGCTCCGACAGCACGACCGTCTTCCCCGTCTCCTCGTTGACGACCTTCAGCTCCGGGATCTCCACGTGCGCGTGCCCCACCAGGATCGCGTCGATCCCCGGCACCCGCTGCGCCACCAGCGCCGCCGAGTTCTCCACGTACGGCAGCTGGTCACCGTACGACGACGTGCCCGAGGAACCCGAGTGCGCCGACACCACGACCACGTCCGCACCCATCGACCGCAGCTTCGGCACCCACTTCGCCGCCTGCTCCTCCAGACCCGGGAAGGTCAGCTTCCCCTGCACGTACGCCTTGTCCCAGATCGCGATGCCCGGGTTGGTCAGGCCCAGCACCGCCACCTTCACCGGCGGCGCGCCCTTCACACAGAACGTCTTCATGAAGTAGGGCGGGAACGCCGGCTTCAACGTCTTCGCGTCCAGCGCGTTCGCCCCGAGCAGCGGGAAGTCGCACTGCTCCTCGAACTTGCGGAGCGTCTCGATGCCGTAGTTGAACTCGTGGTTGCCGAGCGCCACCGCGTCGTACCCGATCGCGTTCATCGCCTGCGCCATCGGGTGCACCGGACCACCCTTGGCGGTGATCGGGTCCACCTTGGCGTAGTAGTACGTCAGCGGCGTGCCCTGGATCGTGTCGCCCGCGTCCAGGAGCAGCGTGTTCTCCCGGCCCCGCTCCTTGCGGATCGCGTTCACCAGGGTCGAGACGCGCGCCAGGCCCTGCGCGTTGCCCTTGGCGTCCGAGTACTCCGCGTCCTTGAAGTAGTCCCAGTTGAAGACGTGCCCGTGCAGGTCCGTCGTGCCCAGCACGGTCAGCGCGTACCGCTTGGCGGGCCTGGCCGGCTTCCCGGGCACCGCCGCCTGCGCCGCCGGTGCCGCGACCGCGCCCGCGACCGCCACCCCCGCCCCGGTCACGGCGGACTTCTTCAGGAACTTCCGGCGGTTCAACGGCATGCTGTGCTCCTCGGGCGACGACCAATGACGCGCGTAGACAGACGCGCGCGAACGAAGGGCGCGCGCAGCCGGACGCGCGTAGATTCTGACCCGGTCATGGCAAACGACAACAGACCCCGCAGGTTTCGATCTGATGACCGCAACCACCCGGCAGCCACCCCATAACCAGGTAAGGACTGCCAGAGTGGGACGTATGGCCACACCCGCCGCCCACGGCACCCCCGATGCCCCCCTCCTCCTCGTCCGCGGCGAGACCACCCTCGATGCCGACCCCGAGATCGCCCGCCTCGGCATCACCGTCACCGCCCGCGGCCGGGACCGCCGCACCACCCTCGACGACCTCACCCGCCGCAACACCGACGTCCTCGACCTGATCAGGTCCTACGGCGACACCGTCACCGAGGTGTCCACCGGCGCCTTCTCCCTCGCCCCCGAACTCACCCCGCACGGCCGCGGCGAACGCGTCCGCGGCCACCACGGCCACGTCCACGTCACCACCGCCCTGACCGACTTCACCGCCCTCGGCGACCTCACCACCCGCCTCGCCGACCTCCACCTCACCCGCATCGACGGCCCCTGGTGGGAACTGCGCCCCGACTCACCGGTCCACCGCGAGGCCCGCCGGCAGGCGGTACGGGACGCCGTACGACGCGCGACCGAGTACGCCGAAGCGCTGGACACCTCCCTGGCCGCCCTGATCGAGCTGGCCGACCTCGGCGGCGAAGCCACAGGCGGACACCCGCAGGGCGCCCTCGAACGCCGGACCCTCCGCAGAACCGCCGCCCCGGAGGACGCACCGCCCGAACCCCTCGACCTCGAACCGCAGCGGATACGGGTGCGCGCCGAGGTGAGAGCGCAATTCACCATGCTCCCTCCGCACCTGTGAATTCATCCGTTCGAGGAATTCGGGCGCCCGTGCGGATGCTCATCGGAGCAGCCGGGCGCACAATGCCGCACCCGTCAACATCCCTTCACGCAAAGGTTGTTGAGCGGCCATGTCCCGCGAATTCGCTACCGCCGGGTAAGACATAGGCTCGACTCATGCGCCGAGCGAAAATCGTCTGCACCCTGGGCCCCGCCACCGACTCCTACGACCGGATCAAATCCCTCGTCGAAGCCGGAATGGACATCGCCCGCCTCAACCTCAGCCACGGCGACCACGCCGAGCACGAGGAGCGCTACCACCACGTCCGCAAGGCCTCCGACGAGACCGGCCACAGCGTCGGCACCCTCGCCGACCTCCAGGGCCCCAAGATCCGCCTCGGCCACTTCACCGAAGGACCCGTCCTCCTCGAACGCGGCGACACCTTCACCGTCACCGTCGAAGAAGGCGTGGCAGGCGACCGCCACACCTGCGGAACCACCTACGCCGGCCTCGCCGACGACGTCTCCCCCGGCGAACGCATCCTCGTCGACGACGGCAAGGTCTGCCTGGAAGTCACCGACATCGACGGCCCCCGCATCCACACCCGCGTCGTCGAAGGCGGCATCATCTCCGACCACAAAGGCCTCAACCTCCCCGGAGTCGCCGTCTCCGTCCCCGCCCTGTCCAAGAAGGACGAAGAAGACCTCCGCTGGGCCCTGCGCACCGGCCTCGACGTCATCGCCCTCTCCTTCGTCCGCAGCGGCCGCGACATCCTCGACGTCCACCGCATCATGGACGAGGAAGGCCGCCGACTGCCCGTCATCGCCAAGATCGAGAAACCCCAGGCCGTCGAGAACATCGACGACATCGTCGCCGCCTTCGACGGCATCATGGTCGCCCGCGGCGACCTCGGCGTCGAGATGCCCCTGGAACAGGTCCCCATCGTCCAAAAACGCGCCGTCAAACTCGCCAGGCGCAACGCCAAGCCGGTGATCGTCGCCACCCAGATGCTCGACTCCATGATCGACAACTCCCGCCCCACCCGCGCCGAAGCCTCCGACGTCGCCAACGCCGTCATCGACGGCACCGACGCCGTCATGCTCTCCGGCGAGACCAGCGTCGGCAAACACGCCGTCCAGACCGTCCGCACCATGGCCAAGATCCTCGAAGCCGCCGAAGAAGACATCCTCGCAGCCGGCCTCCCACCCCTCACCGAACGCAACAAACCCCGCACCCAGGGCGGCGCCGTCGCCCGGGCCGCCGCCGAGATCGGCGACTTCCTCGACGCCAAACTCCTCATCGCCTTCACCCAGACCGGCGACACCGCCCGCCGCCTCTCCCGCTACCGCTCCCCGATCCCCCTCCTCGCCTTCACCCCCGAACCCGCCACCCGCTCCCAGCTCAACCTCACCTGGGGCGTCGAGACCTTCCTCGTCCCACCCGTCGGCTCCACCGACGCGATGGTCGACCAGGTCGACGAACTCCTGCTGCGCCACGGCCGCTGCGAGAAGGGCGACGTGGTGGTGATCACGGCCGGTTCGCCGCCGGGGGTGTCCGGCTCGACGAACCTGGTCCGCGTCCACCACGTCGGGGAGGACGACAGGCCCAAGTAGGGGCCGGGCGGGTCAGTGCTTGGGGCCCACGTGGGTGTCGAGCAGGGCGACAGAGGCTTTGCGGGCGACGGAGATGTTGAACGGATCGCTGCCGCGAGCGAGAGTGGTCCACTCGACGCCGACCTTGTCGAGGGTGTCAGCGAAGAGCTTCCGGATGTCGTCCGACTTGTTGGCGAAGAAGTAACGAGGATATTCGTAGCGCTTGATCTTGCCGCCGACGGTTTTCTCGGTCCAGTTGGTGATGCGACATCCGTCGGAGTGGATGAGACCGCGGATGAACTCCCAAGGGTGCGCATCGACGATGGCCTGCTGCCAGGGGGCGAGAGTGATGCGACGCTCGTGCTTCTTGCCCGGGCCGTGTTGGGGGAAGAGGCAGTGCAGGTGCTTCGAGTAGACCTTCACGTTGCGGCAACCCGTCCTGCGCACCCGGCAGACGGAGTTGTCGGGGAAGACTGCGCGCATGGCCTGCTCACATTCATCCATGAGGCCGGGCCACGATTCAGCGCAAGTGATCATGAGGTTGGGCACGCGGTGCTCTGAATAGTGGCTGATGTGGCCGTCGCCGAGATAGAGCCCCAAGAGGTAGCTGTATGCCGTCTCGTCCAGCTCCCGACCGTCGCACCGGGGGCACCTCGGGTCATGCGAGCCAGGACACTCGCCGCGTTTGGCGCGGTCCAGGTGCTTCCAATAGCCGATTGTGCCCAGAGGGATGTTGAGCTGACGAGCCACGTCAGCGTTCCGGGCGCCGTTGCGCAGCAACGTGACGGCAGCCTGTCGAACCTCGACGCTGTGGAAGTTCATGTGAATACGGTGCGTGGCCCACCGTCACCGTGCGCAGCAAAAAACGGAAGATCACGCGAACGTGATCCTCCGCTTATCGGTGCCGGGTATGGGATTCGAACCCACATGTCCTTTCGGACAGAGGTGTTTGAGACCTCCGCGTCAGCCAGTTGCGCCAACCCGGCTAGCCAGCCAGAGAGGAGTGTACCGGGTGACCGCGTCGAGCTGCAGCTAGGTAGGCTCTACGGGAGCAGCACTTGCCCGGCCCGTAACAAGGAGCCCCCGTGACCGCCCCCGAGTCGCCCCAGCCCGTAGACGCGCCCGACGACGACAAGTCGCACGTGCCTCCGCTGACGACCCGTGTCGTCATCGCCGAGGACGAGGCGCTGATCCGCCTCGACCTCAAAGAGATGCTGGAGGAGGAGGGCTACACCGTCGTCGGCGAGGCCGGTGACGGCGAGCAGGCCGTCGAGCTCGCCCGTGAGCACAAGCCGGACCTGGTCATCCTCGACGTGAAGATGCCGAAGCTGGACGGCATCTCCGCCGCCGAGAAGATCGCCGAGGAGCGCATCGCGCCGGTGCTGATGCTGACCGCGTTCTCGCAGCGCGACCTCGTCGAGCGGGCGCGGGACGCGGGGGCGATGGCGTACCTGGTGAAGCCGTTCAGCAAGAGCGACGTGGTTCCGGCGATCGAGATGGCCGTCTCGCGGTTCACGGAGCTGCGTGAGCTGGAGAACGAGGTCGCGGACCTCACGCTGCGGCTGGAGACCCGCAAGCTGGTCGACCGGGCGAAGTCGATCCTGCAGACGGAGTACGGGCTGACCGAGCCGGCGGCGTTCCGCTGGATCCAGAAGACGTCGATGGACCGGCGGATGTCGATGCAGCAGGTGGCGGAGGCCGTCATCCAGGACGCGGACGAGAAGAAGGCGTCCAAGGGCTGAGGCGTCGCCGCGCACATGCGGAGAGGCCCGCGCCCCCGGTTCGGTCCGGGGGTGCGGGCCTCTTCGTGTGCGGGGTCGGTTCAGTCCTCGCCGAGGTAGGCCTTGCGGACGGACTCGTCGTGCAGGAGGTCCCGGCCGGTGCCGGAGAGCACGATCTTGCCGATCTCCATGACGTGGCCGTGGTCGGCGAGCGAGAGTGCCGCCTGGGCGTTCTGCTCGATGAGCAGGATGGTCATGCCCTGGGACTTCAGTTCCGCGATGGTCGCCATGATCTTCTGCATCATGATGGGGGACAGGCCCATCGAGGGTTCGTCGAGCATCAGCAGTTTCGGCTGGGACATGAGGGCGCGGCCCATGGCGAGCATCTGCTGTTCTCCGCCGGAGAGGGTGCCGGCGGCCTGCTTGCGGCGCTCTCCGAGGATGGGGAAGAGGTCGTAGGCGCGCTGGATGTCCTTCTCGATGCCCGCTTTGTCGTTGCGGAGGAAGGCGCCGAGGCGGAGGTTGTCCTCGATCGTCATGCGGGGGAAGATGTGCCGGCCCTCGGGGGAGTGGGCGAGTCCCAGCGAGACGATGTCGTGGGCGGGGATCTTCTTCAGTGACTTGCCGTTGAATTTGATCTGGCCGCCGACGGGCTTGAGGAGGCCGGACAGGGTGCGCAGGGTGGTGGTCTTGCCGGCGCCGTTGGTGCCGATGAGGGTGACGACCTCGCCGGCGTCGACCTTGAAGGAGATGCCCTTGACGGCTTCGATCTTGCCGTAGGCGACCCGGAGGTCCTCGACTTCGAGCAGTGCGGTCATCGGTCGTTCTCCTTGGCGGGCGTGGCGTCCGTCGTGGTCTCGGCGTGCGCTTCGGCGGCCTCGACTTCGGCG
Source organism: Streptomyces sp. NPDC017202 (assembly GCF_044331705.1). Taxonomy (NCBI): domain Bacteria; kingdom Bacillati; phylum Actinomycetota; class Actinomycetes; order Kitasatosporales; family Streptomycetaceae; genus Streptomyces; species Streptomyces sp. NPDC017202. The sequence goes on from NZ_JBIRNP010000026.1 coordinate 47,054, forward strand.
ATCTCCTCGGCGCCGGGTGCGTCCTCGTAGGGTTCGCCGAGGTAGGCGGCGACGACGCGGTCGTCGCCCTGCACGGTGGCGCTGTCGCCTTCGACGAGCTTTTCGCCCTGGACGAGGACGGCGACGCGGTCGCAGAGGTTGAAGATGAAGCGCATGTCGTGCTCGATGACGAGGACGGCGATGCCCTGGTCGCGGATGGCGAAGACCAGTTCTTCGGTGGCTCGCGTCTCCTGGGGGTTCATGCCGGCGGTGGGTTCGTCGAGGAGGAGCAGGCCGGGTTCGCTGGCGAGTGCTCGGGCGATCTCCAGCTTGCGCTGTTCGCCGTAGGGCAGGTTGCGTGCGAGGTGGTCGGCCTTCTTGTCCAGGCCGACGAACTCGAGGAGTTCCATGGCGCGTGCGCGGGAGGTGGCTTCGGCCTTGTGGAAGCCGGGGAGGCGCAGGACGGCGGACCAGAAGCCTTCTTTGGTGCGGGTGTGGCGGCCGACGAGGACGTTTTCCAGGACCGTCATGTTGGCGAACAGGCGGATGTTCTGGAAGGTGCGGGCGATGCCGGCGGCGGTGACCTTGAAGGATTTGGGGGGTAGGACGGTGCCCTTGTAGCGGACTTCGCCCTCGGTGGGGATGTAGAGGCCGGTGAGGCAGTTGAAGAAGGTGGTTTTTCCGGCGCCGTTGGGGCCGATGAGGCCGACGATTTCTCCGGCGTTGACGTGGAGGTCGACGTCGCGGACGGCGGTGAGGCCGCCGAAGCGCATGGTGACGCCGCGGGCGTCGAGGACCCTTTCGCCGGTGGGGGCGACCGTGGTGGTGGTGTCGGTGGTCATGGTGGTCAGGCCCCTGCCTTCGTCAGGACGGTGGGAGCTTCCGCGTCCTCGTGGAACTCGAGCTGACGTCGCCGGTTGGGGATGAGGCCCTCGGGGCGGAAGCGCATCAGGAGGATGAGTGCGAGGCCGAAGGCGAAGAGCTGGTAGTCGCCGAGGAACTGGAGTTTGTTGGGGATGAGGAAGAGCAGTGCGGCGCCGATGAGGGGTCCGCTGATGGTGCCCATGCCGCCGAGGACGACGGCGGCGAGGAGGAAGGCGGAGTTGGGCGGGATGGGGCCGGCGAAGAGGTACTGCTCGGGGGTCACGGTGTAGGTGACGTGGGCCTGGACGGTGCCGGCGAGGCCGGCGAGGGAGGCGCCGACGGCGAAGGCGATGAGTTTGACGCGGAAGCCGTTGATGCCCATGGCGAGTGCGGCGGTCTCGTCCTCGCGGATGGCGACCCAGGCGCGTCCGATGCGGGAGTCGCCGCTGCGCCGGAAGACGAGGACGACGATTGCCGTGATGATGAGCATGAGGAAGAAGTAGTTGGCGAAGCGGCCGATGGTGAATCCGGCGATGGCGTGCTCGGTTCCGAAGTCGAACCCGAGGATGTTGAGGTTCGGGATGGAGGAGATGCCGTTGGAGCCGTTGGTGACGTCGGGGCCGGAGGTGCCGTCGAGGTTGTTGGCGGTGATGCGGAAGATCTCGCCGAAGCCGAGGGTGACGATGGCGAGGTAGTCGCCGCGCAGTCGCAGGGTCGGGGCGCCGATGAGGACGCCGAAGATCAGGGAGGCGGCGGCGCCGACCAGGACGGCGGCCCAGAAGGGGAAGTGCACGTCGAAGGGGGAGCTGGGGGAGCCGGAGACCATGGCGGCGGCGTAGGCGCCGACGCCGAGGAAGGCGACGTATCCGAGGTCGAGGAGGCCGGCGAGGCCGACGACGATGTTGAGGCCGAGGGCGACGGTGCCGAAGATCAGGATGTAGACGCCGACGGTGGCGTACTGGTCGTCGGTCTGGGTGAAGGGGAACATCGCGGCTGCGACGAAGGCGCCGCAGATGGTGATGTTCTGGTGCCGGGCGGTGATCTGGGAGGCCTGGTTGACCAGTCCGGCCTTGTTGAGTGCGGCGAAGCCGAAGGCGGCGGTGATGAGGAAGCCGATGAAGAGTTCGTCGTACTCGGTGCCGATGCCGTAGGTGAAGACGGTGAGGCCGAGGCCGAGGACGGCGACGATGATGAGGATCTCGGCGTAGGGGGGCAGGGTGCCGACGGGGCGGGGGGTGCCGCCGGCGAAGGCGGCCTTGGTGATGTCCCGGGCGGCGCGCAGGCGGTGGCGGAACAGTTCCCAGCCGGTGTCGTCGGGGTCGTGGGGTTCGGGTGCGGGCCGCTCGAAGGGGAGGGCGAGGGCGCCGAGGAGGGCGATCAGGGTGGCGAGGGCGGCGACGAAGCCGCCGGGTTCGAGGTTGACGACGCCGCCGAGGTCGACGGTGATCGCGACGACCGTGTACCAGACGGTGGCGAAGGCGGCGAGGGCGGCGAACTTGATGGCGCCGTCGGCGCCGGCGGGGGTGAGCCAGCCGAGGCCCTTCACGCCGTAGGAGGACAGGCCGAGGAGGGTGGTGAGGGTGCCGCCGATGAGGGCGAGGACCTGGAGTCCGCCGGGGTAGCCGTAGACGGTGAGGTCGCCGGGGAAGGCGGCCGTCCAGGTCCAGGCGAGGAAGGTGGAGACGACGGTGAGGGCGCCGCCGCCGGTGGCGAGGGCGCGGCCGAGGTGTTCGGGGATGCCGATGAGGCCGGTGGCCGGTGCGGCGGCGGGGGTGCTGGGGGTGCCGGGTGCGGTGGTCTGTGTGGTCATCGGTGTCACGCCCTGTCCGCGACGCGTTCGCCGAGCAGGCCTTGTGGCCTGAACAGCAGTACGAGGATGAGAAGTACGAAGGCCCAGACGTCGGCCCAGGACTGGCTGCCGAACTTGTCCATGCCGGGGATGTCGGCGATGTAGGCGGTGGCCAGGGTTTCGGCGATGCCGAGGACGACGCCGCCGATCATGGCGCCGTAGATGTTGCCGATGCCGCCGAGGACTGCCGCGGTGAAGGCCTTGAGGCCGAGGATGAAGCCCATGCGGTAGTCGATCTGGCCGTACTTGAGGCCGTAGGCGACGCCGCCGACGGCGGCGAAGATCGCGCCGAGGGCGAAGGCGATCACGATGATGCGGTCGGTGTTGACGCCCATGAGCTTGGCGGTGTCGGGGTCCTGGGCGGTGGCCTGCATGCCGCGTCCGGTGCGGGTCTTCATGACGAAGTAGGCGAGGACGGCCATGCTGATGGGGGCGGCGGCGAGCAGGAAGACGTCACCGGTCTGGATGGTGATGTCGCCGAGGTGGAAGGGGCCACCCTCGATCTGGGGGAAGGTGCGGGCGGACTTGGCCTCCGGGTACCAGGCCCAGACCGCCTGCTGGAGGGCCAGGGAGAGGCCGATGGCGGTGATGAGGGGGGCGAGCCGGGGTGCGCCGCGCAGGGGGCGGTAGGCGAACCGTTCCGCTCCGATGGCGACGAGGGCGGCGACCAGCATGGCGCCGATGAGCATGAGCGGCAGGGCTATCCACATGGTCGTGCCGTTGGGCAGTACCCAGAGGTAGACGGAGAGAGCCCCGAAGGCGCCCGTCATGAAGATCTCGCCGTGGGCGAAGTTGATGAGCTGGACGATGCCGTAGACCATCGTGTAGCCAATGGCGACCAGCCCGTACATGGATCCCAGTAGCAGGCCGTTGACCAGCTGCTGCGGCAGTTCGTTCACCGCATGTCCTCCGAGACGTTCGGATGTTTTCGACGGATGTGTCCGGATGTGGGTCCGCGCGGGGCGCCAGTGGAACAGCGCCCCGCGCGGCTCGGTGATGCGGGTGGGTCAGCCGGTGTAGGTGCCGGACTTCACCGACTTCCAGGCGCCGTTCTCGACGGCGTACACGGTGAGCTGCTTGTTGGTGGCGTCACCGAACTCGTCGAAGGAGACCTTGCCGGTCACACCGTCGAAGGAGACGTTCTGCATGGCGGCCGTGACCTTGGCGCGGGCGTCGTCCGGGAGCTTGCCGTCGTTGTCGTCGACGACCTTCTTCACGGCCTCGATGATCGCCCAGGCCGAGTCGTAGGAGTAGCCGCCGTAGGCCTCGAAGGCCTCCTTGTAGCCCTCGGCCTTGTAGTTGGCCACGAACTCCTTGGCGGAGGGCAGCTCCTCGACCGGCGCGCCGACCGAGGTGGCCAGGTCGCCGGCGGCGGTGGCGCCGGCCAGCTTGATGAAGTCGGCGCTGTAGATGCCGTCGCCGCCGACCACGGGGATCTTGGCGCCGGCGGCCTTGATCTGCTTGCTCAGCGGGCCGGCCTGCGGGTACTCGCCGCCGTAGTAGACGACGTCGGCGCCGGAGTTCTTGACCTTCGTGGCGATGGCCGAGAAGTCCTTGCTGTCCGGGTTGATGTGCTCGGTGCCCGCGACCGCGCCGCCGAGCTTCTGGAACTCCTTGGTGAAGGTGGCGGCCAGGCCGGCGCCGTAGGTCTTCTTGTCGTCGATGACGAAGACCTTCTTCTTCTTGGCGTCGTTGAACAGGTACTGGGCGGCGAACGGGCCCTGGATGGCGTCCGTGGTCGCGGTGCGGAAGTACGAGTTGTAGACGCGCTTCTTGGAGTTCTGCCAGTCGGTGCCCTGGGTCAGCGCCGGGTTGGTGTTGGCCGGGGAGACCTCGACCAGCTTGGCGTCGTCGAAGACCTTCTGCATCGACTCGGCGACGGAGGAGTTCAGCGGGCCGACCACGCCGAGGACGGACTTGTCGGCGACCAGCTTGGTGGCGTTCTGCTGGCCGGAGGACGGCTGCGCCTGGTCGTCGAGCGCCTCGATCTTGAAGGTGACGCCGTCGACGTACTTCTTCTTGTTGGCCGTCTTGGCGGCCAGGTCGACGGAGTTCTTGATGCCGAGGCCCAGCGCGGACAGGTCGCCGGTCAGCGGGGCGTCGACGCCGATGGTGACGGTGGTGCCGCCGCCGCTGTCGGAGCCCTTGTCGTCGCTGTCGCGCGAGCCGCAGGCAGTGAGGGTGAGTGCTCCCGCGGACAGCGCAGCGGTGATGGCGATGAGCGAACGTTGACGCACGTTCCAGTCCTTTCCCTGGGCGGCCCTCCCCCCTGGAAGAGGCCGAGTCGAGCGCTGGGGCCGAAGGGGTATTCCAGCTGCGCGGTGACTGGCCGTGACTCTAAACGGGTGAAGGTAACGCGGAGGAGGCTCTGGCCCATGCTGTGACTCTCTTGTTATGACACGAGGTAATGCAGAGCGGTACTCAGAGGGTGGAACCGTGGAATTCAGGCCGATTCGCCCTGTCCGCATGCTGAGAATCCGCAGGACGGACCTTGATGGTTTCAGGCGTCTCAGCCGTTTTGGTGATTACGAAGATTCGTTGCTACAGGCGACTTGTAGGGCCTGGGAGAGGTCCTGGGCATACCGGGAGCCGAGGATGAAACTGTGGTCCTGTATTGCGCGCGCATTACGCAGAGTTACGTCCAGGAAAGGCAGCCCGGCATCCGCCGGCACATTTCCGCAATCCGTCACATGCATCGTGATGACGATCTTGCGGGCGGAACCGGCCTTCGTGCGGAAAGGTGAGCGCGGCGCCGACGTCAGGAGGATCCCCGCGTACGGCTGCGCCAGCCGCGTCGTCGTGACCGGCGGGCCCGACTCCACGCTGAGCAGCACCTCCAGCGCGAAGGTCCGCGGCCGGGTGCCCGGCGGCACCGTGAGCGGCCCCAGATACGCGACGTCCACGACCTGGGACGGGAACGGCGGTGCCGGGACGGCCCGTTGGCGCTCCTGCGGCCGCGTCGCCCAGAGCAGACCGCCGCCGGCCAGCAGGGCGAGGGCCGTCAACGCCCCGAGCACGGCCCGGCGGTGACGCCCGGGAAGCAGGCCCGGCCGCAGGCGCGAGGCGGCCGCCCCCCGGCCCTCCTCGGCCTCCCGCGCGCGCGTGCCCTCACCCGGCTCGACGGGGCCGACCCCGCCGCTCACCGCCACGGACCCCCGTCCGGGGTACCGGAGCGGTACCGGGCGACACAGTCCTCGCGCGCCTGACGGCCGATCAACTCGTCGGCGGCGCGGGCGCCTTCGCGTTCCTTCGCGGCCCGCGCGGCGTCCACGACCGACCGCAGGATGTCGTACTGGCCGCCGGAGAGCCCCATCGACTGATAGTCCCCGTAGCCGCCGCCGTCCAGCACCTCGCGCGACCAGTGGGCGACGATCCGGGCGCACAGCACCTCGGGCGGAGTCGCGGAGGGCACCGGGGTGCCCCGGGCCCCGGCGGCGCCGGGACCGGCGCAGGCCGTCGCCAGCACGCCCGCGCCGAGGAGCGCCCCGAGGCCCCGCGCCGTGGCGGCCCACCGGGGCGCCCCGAACCGCCGGGCCGGCGCGGACCGGCGCGCCGCGGGCCGCCGTGCCGTTCCGGTCCGTCGTGCCGTTGCGGTCCGTCGTGCCGTTCCGGTTCGCCGTGCCGTCGCGGGCCGTCGCGCCGCCCGCGGCCAGAGGGGCCCTCCCGTTGCCATCCCCCGACGCTAGGCCGCGGAGGCGGCGGCGGGCAACGGGCGGGGAGGGCCGGGGGAGGGGAGCAGCGCCGGTGCGGTCAGCCGGCCGCGGGCGCGGCGTCGCCGGGGTTCAGGTCCCGCAGCAGACACGTCAGGCGTGCCGTGCACACCCGCTTGTCCGCCTCGTCGCTGATCACGATCTCGTACGTCGCCGTGGACCGGCCCCGGTGCACGGGCGTGGCCACGCCCGTGACCAGGCCGGAGCGGACGCCGCGGTGGTGGGTGCAGTTGAGGTCGACACCGACGGCGATCTTGGAGCTGCCGCCGTGCAGCATGGCGCCGACCGAACCGAGGGTCTCCGCCAGCACCGCCGAGGCGCCGCCGTGCAGCAGTCCGTACGGCTGGGTGTTGCCCTCGACGGGCATCGTGCCGACGACCCGCTCGGCGGACGCCTCGACGATCTGCACGCCCATGCGGGTGCCCAGGTGCCCGGCGGAGAAGAGGGCGCCCAGGTCTATGCCGAGCGCCGCGTACTCGTCGACGACCTCCTGCGGGAACTTCACGTGCTGCTGCTCGCCCATCGGGACCTGCTCCGTTCGTCGTGACCCGTGTCGTGACCGGTACGGGGACCGTGTCGGCTGAGCAAACGCTCAGTCGGTCGCCGATTGTTCCAGACGGACGACGACGGACTTGCTGGCCGGGGTGTTGCTGGTGTCCGCGGTGGCGTCCAGCGGCACCAGGACGTTGGTCTCCGGGTAGTACGCTGCCGCGCAGCCCCGCGCCGTCGGGTAGGACACCACCCGGAAGCCGGGCGCCCGCCGCTCCACCCCGTCCCGCCACTCGCTCACCAGGTCCACGTAGGAGCCGTCGGCGAGGCCGAGCGTCCGGATGTCCTCGGGGCTGACCAGGACGACCCGGCGGCCGTTCGTGATGCCCCGGTAGCGGTCGTCGAGCCCGTAGACGGTGGTGTTGTACTGGTCGTGCGAGCGCAGCGTCTGCAGCAGGAGGCGGCCCGCGGGCAGCTCGGGGAACTCCACCGGCGCGGCCGTGAAGTTGGCCTTGCCGGTGGCCGTGGGGAAGCGGCGCTCGTCGCGCGGGGCGTGCGGCAGCGCGAAGCCGCCGGGGCGGGCGACGCGCGCGTTGAAGTCCTCGAAACCGGGGACCACGCGCGCGATGCGGTCCCGGATCGCCGCGTAGTCCTTCTCGAACTCCTCCCACGGCACCCGGCTGCCCTCGCCCAGCACCCGGCGCGCCAGCCGGCACACGATGGCCGGCTCGGACAGCAGCCGCGCGCTCGCGGGCGCCAGCCGCCCGCGGGAGGCGTGCACCATGCCCATGGAGTCCTCGACGGTCACGAACTGCTCGCCGCCGTCCTGCACGTCGCGCTCGGTACGGCCGAGCGTCGGCAGGATCAGGGCACGCGCGCCCGTGACGACGTGCGAGCGGTTGAGCTTCGTCGACACGTGCACCGTCAGCCGGGCCCGCCGCATCGCCGCCTCGGTGACCTCCGTGTCGGGGGAGGCGGACACGAAGTTGCCGCCCATGGCGAAGAAGACCTTCGCCTCGCCGTCCCGCAGCGCCCGGATGGCCCGTACGACGTCGAAGCCGTGCTCGCGCGGCGGCGCGAAGCCGAACTCCCGCTCCAGGGCGTCCAGGAAGGCCGGAGCCGGACGCTCGAAGATGCCCATGGTGCGGTCGCCCTGCACGTTCGAATGACCGCGCACCGGGCAGACGCCCGCGCCCGGACGGCCGATGTTGCCGCGCAGCAGCAGGAAGTTGACCACCTCGCGGATGGTCGGTACGGAGTGCTTGTGCTGGGTGAGGCCCATCGCCCAGCACACGATGACGCGCTCCGAGGCCAGCACCATGCGCAGGGCCTCCTCGATCTCCGCGCGCGTGAGCCCGGTCGCGGCGAGCGTCGCGTCCCAGTCGGCGTCGCGGGCGGCCGCGGCGAACTCCTCGTAGCCGTGGGTGTGTTCGGCGACGAAACGTTCGTCGACCGCGCCCTCGGTCTCGATGATCAGCTTGTTGAGGAGACGGAACAGGGCCTGGTCGCCGCCCAGGCGGATCTGGAGGAACAGGTCGGTCAGGGCGGCGCCCTTGAGCATGCCCCGCGCGGTCTGCGGGTTCTTGAAGCGCTCCAGGCCGGCCTCCGGCAGCGGGTTCACGCTCACGATCCGCGCGCCGCCCGCCTTGGCCTTCTCCAGGGCGGAGAGCATCCGCGGATGGTTGGTGCCCGGGTTCTGGCCGGCGACGATGATCAGGTCGGCCTGGTACAGGTCCTCGAGCAGGACGCTGCCCTTGCCGATGCCGATCGTCTCCACGAGGGCCGAACCGGACGACTCGTGGCACATGTTGGAGCAGTCGGGAAGGTTGTTGGTGCCCCACTCGCGCGCGAACAGCTGGTAGAGGAACGCGGCCTCGTTGCTCGTGCGCCCCGAGGTGTAGAACACGGCCTCGTCGGGGGAGGCCAGGGCCGCCATCTCCTCGGCGACGATGTCGAAGGCCCGCTCCCAGGAGACCGGCTCGTAGTGCTCGCCGCCCTCGGGCAGGTACATCGGGTGCGTGAGCCGGCCCTGCTGGCCCAGCCAGTAGCCGCTCCGGTCCGCCAGGTCGGTGACCGGGTGCGCGGCGAAGAACTCCGGGGTGACCCGGCGCAGGGTGGCCTCCTCGGCGACCGCCTTCGCGCCGTTCTCGCAGAACTCCGCCGCGTGCCGGTGGTCCGGCTCCGGCCAGGCGCAGCCCGGACAGTCGAAACCGTCCTTCTGGTTGACGCGCAGCAGCGTCAGCGCGGTCCGCCTCACCCCCATCTGCCGCTGGGCGGCCCGCAGGGTGTGACCGATGGCCGGCAGCCCCGCCGCCGCGTGCTGCGGCTCGGCGACCTGCGGCGCGTCCTGAACCGGATCGGCCTTGGGCGGCTTCGTTGCCATCGCGGCGCTCCTTCACTGACACGGGTGACCACTCCCACCGATCCTTGCACGCGACACCGACGGGGCGGGCGTGCGGGCGCGCGGCGGGGTGCGGGAGCAAGGGGCGCGGGGACGTGAGGAGGCGGGGAGGCGGGGGGCAGGGGGCAGGGGGCAGGGGGAGGGGGGCCGTGGCCGCGCCCCGGGCCGCCGGAGGCGCACGGGGGCCGGAGTGTCGGTGGGGCGTGGCAGGATCGGGGGCGTGGCAGAAACAGCATCGAAGACGACCGAGAACACCTCCGGCGCCGGCCGGCCCCGCCTGATGCTCATGGACGGGCACTCGCTGGCCTACCGCGCGTTCTTCGCGCTGCCCGCGGAGAACTTCACCACCGCGACCGGCCAGCCGACGAACGCGATCTACGGCTTCGCGTCGATGCTGGCGAACACCCTGCGTGACGAGGCGCCCACGCACTTCGCGGTGGCGTTCGACGTCTCCCGCAAGACCTGGCGCTCCGAGGAGTTCACCGAGTACAAGGCCAACCGTTCCAAGACCCCGGACGAGTTCAAGGGCCAGGTCGAGCTGATCGGCGAGCTGCTCGACGCGATGCACGTCTCACGGTTCGCGGTCGACGGCTTCGAGGCCGACGACGTGATCGCCACGCTGGCCACCCGGGCCGAGGCCGAGGGCTTCGAGGTGCTGATCGTCACGGGCGACCGCGACTCCTTCCAGCTCGTCAGCGAGCACACCACGGTGCTCTATCCCACGAAGGGCGTCTCCGAACTGACCCGCTTCACCCCGGAGAAGGTCGTCGAGAAGTACGGGTTGACGCCCGCCCAGTACCCCGACTTCGCGGCCCTGCGCGGCGACCCGTCCGACAACCTCCCGGGCATCCCGGGCGTCGGCGAGAAGACCGCCGCGAAGTGGATCAACCAGTTCGGTTCGTTCGCGGAGCTGGTCGAGCGGGTCGACGAGGTCAAGGGCAAGGCCGGGCAGAACCTCCGCGACCACCTGGAGGCCGTCAAGCTCAACCGCCGCCTCACGGAGATGGTCCGCACCGTCGAGCTGCCCGGCACCGTCCTCGACCTCGAACGCGCCCCGTACGACCGCACGGCCCTGGCGATGATCCTGGACACCCTGGAGATCCGGAACCCGTCGCTGCGCGAGCGGCTGCTCGCCGTCGACCCGGGCGCACAGGAAGCCGAGGCGAGCCCGGCAGTCGCCCCCGGCGTGGCACTGGACGGCACGGTCCTGGGCACGGGCGAGCTGACCGCCTGGCTCACCGAGCACGGCGCCGCGCCCCTCGGTGTGGCCACCGTCGACACCTGGGCGCTGGGCACCGGGGCGGTCGCGGAGGTCGCGCTCGCCGCGGCGGACGGACCCGCCGCCTGGTTCGACCCGGCCGAACTGGACGAGACCGACGAGAACACCTGGGCCGCCTGGCTGGCGGCCGAGGACCGCCCCAAGGTCCTGCACAACGCCAAGGGCGCCATGCGCGTCCTCGCCGAGCACGGCTGGAGCGTCGCCGGCGTCTCCATGGACACCGCCTTGGCCGCCTACCTGGTCAAGCCGGGCCGCCGCTCCTTCGACCTGGAGGCGCTGTCGCTGGAGTACCTGGGCCGGGAGCTGGCTCCGCCCGCCGCGGCCGACGGCCAGCTCGCCTTCGGCGCGGACGAGGGCGCCGAGGCCGAGGCGCTGATGGTGCAGGCCCGCGCGATCCTCGACCTCGGCGAGGCCTTCCGCGGCCGGCTGGAGGAGGTCGGCGCGGCAGACCTCCTCCAGGACATGGAGCTGCCCACCTCCACCCTCCTCGCCCGCCTGGAGCGGCACGGCATCGCCGCCGACCGGGCGCACCTGGAGGCCATGGAGCAGATGTTCGCGGGCGCCGTCCAGCAGGCGGTGAAGGAGGCGCACGCCGCCGCCGGGCACGAGTTCAACCTCGGCTCGCCCAAGCAGCTCCAGGAGGTCCTCTTCGGAGAGCTGGGGCTGCCGAAGACGAAGAAGACCAAGACCGGTTACACCACGGACGCCGACGCTCTGGCCTGGCTCGCCGCCCAGACGGACAACGAACTCCCGGTGATCATGCTCCGCCACCGTGAGCAGGCCAAGCTCCGCGTCACCGTCGAGGGCCTGATCAAGACGATCGCCGCCGACGGCCGCATCCACACCACCTTCAACCAGACGGTCGCCGCGACCGGCCGCCTGTCCTCCACGGACCCCAACCTCCAGAACATCCCGGTCCGCACCGACGAGGGCCGGGCGATCCGCCGCGGGTTCGTCGTCGGCGAGGGCTTCGAGTCCCTGATGACGGCCGACTACAGCCAGATCGAACTGCGGGTGATGGCCCACCTCTCCGAGGACGAGGGCCTCATCGAGGCGTTCACCTCCGGCGAGGACCTGCACACCACGGCCGCCTCCCAGGTCTTCGGCGTCGAGCGGGACGCCGTGGACGCGGAGATGCGCCGCAAGATCAAGGCGATGTCGTACGGCCTGGCGTACGGCCTGTCGGCGTTCGGGCTGTCCCAGCAGCTGAACATCGACGCGGGAGAGGCCCGCGCCCTGATGGACGCCTACTTCGAGCGGTTCGGCGGAGTGCGGGACTACCTGCGCCGGGCGGTCGAGGAGGCCCGGGCGACGGGCTACACGGCGACGCTCTTCGGTCGCCGCCGCTACCTCCCCGACCTCAACAGCGACAACCGCCAGCGCCGCGAGGCGGCCGAGCGCATGGCTCTCAACGCACCGATCCAGGGCACGGCGGCGGACATCGTCAAGATCGCCATGCTGAAGGTGGACGGGGCCCTGCGCGAGGCGGAGCTGAAGTCCCGCATGCTCCTCCAGGTCCACGACGAGATCGTCCTGGAGATCGCCCCCGGCGAGCGGCCGGCCGTGGAGGAACTGGTCCGCCGGGAAATGGCCGGCGCGGTCCACCTCAGGGCCCCCCTGGACGTCTCGGTGGGCGCGGGCCCCGACTGGGAGTCGGCAGCCCACTAGGACCGGCACCCAGGGGAAGGCACCCCGCCCGCAGCGGCGGGGTGCCTTCCCCTGGGTGCCCGCTCCCCGGCCCGCCCGCTCCCCGGCGCTCGCACCGGCCCCGTCCCCGTACGACCCCCTCGCGCGCTCACCGCTCACGTCACCGGTTCCCGCGCCCTGCCCGCTCGCCACCGGCCTGCCTGTTCGCCCGCGGCTTTTCTGCGCCCCCTCACCCCCCCCGCAGCCCCCGAACGGCCCCGCGTCCCCCGAAGGGCCCTCACCCGCGTGGCCCCCGAGAAGGGGCCCCCGTGGGCGGGGGCCCGCCAGGATGCGGCCATGGGTATACGCATGCTTCACCGCCGGAAGGCCTCCGCACGCGTTCACGCCACGGCCACCGCCGGGAAAAGGCGGCTCGGCCCCGACGCGACGCCCTCGGGGCGACCGCTTCCCGCCCTCGCGCCCGGCGCCGCGACGCCCCGCGTCCCCGGTCCCCCTCTCAAGGCGCTGCGCGAGGCGGCCGTACGTCTCCGGCGCCGGGTCCTCGCCCTGCTCGTCCGCCCGGACGGCACCTGGCGTCTCGGGACCGAGACGGCCCGCGGCTACCTGGCCCTCGGCCTCGCCGCCCTGCGCCGGCTCCCCCGGCCGCGCGCGGGGCGCCGCATCACGGTCTTCGTCGTGACCGCGGCACCCGGCGCCGACCGTTTCGGCGGGCGCTGATCCGGGCCGGCGGGCGTTCACCGACGCTCACCCGACGCCCACCTCGTCCCTCTCCCGCGAGGGCCGCCCCGTTCCGCGCCGCGACCGCACCCCTGCGGCGTACAGCACGACCCCCAGCAGCAGCCCCGCCCCCGCCCCGAAGCACAGGGTCGGGATCAGCTCGTAGGGCTTGCTGTCCGGTCCCCACCGGTCCCACCAGCGGAGCGCCCGGCGGGCCGCCGCGGTCAGGGCGCAGCCGCCGATCACGGCCGCCGCCCACCAGCGGTCGCGCGCCGACAGCACCGGCACCCCGAGCGGCTCGGCCGCCGGGGTCCGGCGCAGCGCGCGCAGGACGAACGCGGCGATCACGACCGCCGCGACGGCCGAACCGCCGTACTGGAGGTACCAGTACAACGGCGAGCCCGCGACCGTCTCGCCGAGGACCGGGAACACCCGCATGCCCCACCGGTCGAGGTGGGTGAAGGCGTCCCAGACGACGTGCGTCAGCGCGCCGAGGACCGCGGACGCGTACCACCGCGCCACCGTCGACGGCCGGACACGCGCGCGTGGCGCCCCGCAGTGCGTCAGGACGGCGGTACGGCCCTGCCGTGCCCGTGGCAACAGCGCCACGAGCGGCTCGCGCACCAGCAGCCACAACCCCACCAGCGCCCAGGCCAGCAGTACGTCGACGGTGAGGACGCCGGGGAAGGAGTGCGTGACGTCGCCGAACTCCATCGCCCCGGACAGGACACTGGCCGCGTAGTAGGTCATGTCGGGAGCGAACGACCCCGCGACGAGGACGGCGGGCACCAGGCGCCCACGGCCGGTGCCGTCGGCGCGCACGGCGGGCAGCACGGCCGCCGCGTGACTCAGCGTGAACGGCAACGAGGCTCCCCGGCGCGGAAGTTGCCGGACCCACCGGCCCGGACATCGACGACCCGACCAGTATGCGGGACGCCTCCCGCGTCCCACGGCACATGGCCGGGCGGTGAACACCGGGTTCGAACGGGTGCCGGTCGCAAAGAAGTTGTCGTAGGGTCGCCTGGGCCGCCGCCGTACGAATGGCGGTCGGACAACCGAACAGATCAGCGCAAACCGCCCGCGACCGCAACCTTCGCGGCCGGCGGGTCGTCCCCCGAGGGGCGAGTGGCAAGGGGTCCCACGGGACGGGCGGGACAGACGAAGACGGGCGCTCGAGTGTCCACGGGAGGGGTTCACTTCATGTCGGCGCATTTCGGCAGCAGGCTGCGCAAGGGTGCGGTCAACACCACCGTGGCCGCGTTGGCGGTCGCGGCTCTGGCCGCCTCCCAGGCACCCGACGTCACGGCCGGCGACGCGGGCGGACGGGCCGCCGCGAACACCCCGTCCGCCGACGGCGGCTCCGCCACCGGCGAGAGCGCCACCGGCAACTCGCCGTACTACACGGACCTGCCGCCGCTGAAGAGCCCCGCCCCGGCGCCCAGCCAGAGCACCGGCACCACCCCGGTCGGCACCGGCGTCACGGAGGCCGGCATCCCCGCGACCGTCCTGGACGCCTACAAGAAGGCCGCGTCGGCCCTCGCCGAGTCCCAGCCCGGCTGCAACATGCCCTGGGAACTCCTCGCCGCCATCGGCAAGGTGGAGTCCGGCCACGCCCGCGGCGGCAACGTCGACGCCGACGGCACCACCCGCTCGGCCATCCTCGGCCCGGTCCTCGACGGCAACGGTTTCGCCGACATCAGCGACACCGACGACGGCGCCTTCGACAGCGACACCACGCACGACCGCGCCGTCGGCCCGATGCAGTTCATCCCCTCCACCTGGGCGTGGGCCGGCCGCGACGGCAACGGCGACGGCCGCAAGGACCCCAACAACGTCTACGACGCCGCGCTCGCCGCCGGTCACTACCTGTGCCGCTACAGCTGGGACATGTCCACCGACGCCGGCCTGCGCAGCGCGATCCTGAGCTACAACAACTCGACGGACTACTACAACACCGTCGTGTCGTGGCTGGAGTACTACCGCAAGGGCACGCACGAGGTTCCGGACGGCGCCGGCACCCTGCCGGACAACCGCAGCGACGAGAACAACGGCGGCGGCGCGACCACCTCCCCGCCCTCGACGCCCACGCCGCCCGGGACGACCCCGCCCGCCACCACGCCCCCGGCGACCACACCCCCCGCCACCAAGCCCCCGAAGCCCACCACGCCCCCGGCCACCACACCCCCCGCGACGACGACACCGACCGACACGGTGCACCACCTGGAGGACGCGGGCACGGCGCGGCTCACCGCCATGGCGGGCGACGCGTTCGGCGACCGGATCAGCACCCGCACCGAGACCAAGTCCGGCACGGCCGTCGCCAAGGTCCGGGTCCGCTTCACGATCGTCGGCGACACCGACGCCACCTTCACGGGGGGCGAGAGCGTCGCCACCGTCATCACCGACAGCCGGGGCATCGCCACGGCGCCCGCCCTCCAGGCGGGGGAGGAGACCGGCGCCTTCACGGTCCGCGCCACCGTCGTGGGCCGCACGGTCGCGGCCATGAGCTACTCGGCCACGGTCACCGCGCGGGCCGCCGACGCCCTGGTCCGCACCGGCTCGACCGCCCCGACCTGCGTCGCGGGCGGCGTGTTCGCCGACCGGGTCGAGGTGAAGGCCACCTACAAGGGCGCCGTGGCGGACAGGGTCGCGGCCACCGCCACCCTCGTGAAGGCGGCCGACGACCCGACCGCGAACGACAAGGGCCCCTACTTCAAGGACGCCGCCGGCAACCCCGTCCGCACCCTGACCGACCTCCGCACGGACGCGAACGGCCTGCTGACGCTCCCGAAGCTGTACGCGGACGACACCGCCGGCACCTACCTGCTGCGCGTCACCACCGAGGGCGGCGCCACCCTCACGGTCGAACTGACCGTCACGCCGGCACCGTCGTCCACGCCGACCCCGTCGGACACCCCCTCGGAAACTCCGTCGGGCACCCCCTCCGAGAGCACCTCCCCGAGCCCCTCCGGGGCGACGACCGGCTGAGGACCCGCCCTCGCACCACCGACGGCGCCCCGCTCCACGCGAGCGGGGCGCCGTCGTCGCGCACGACCCGCGCTCGTCCCGCCCGCCCGTCGCCACGACGTCCCGACTGACGAACCGTCAGATCGGGTGCGCCCGGCACCACCCGCCGACGCACCACCGTCCGCGGGCTCCGGGGCGAACCCGCCACCGGCGCACCCGCGGTCCCGCCGATGCCGCCCCGCCCGGGGGCCTCCTCGCCCTCGGCGTCCCGCTGCTCGCCCCGCCGCCGTCCCCGCAGGCCCGCGGCCGGCGCCCCGCCGACCCGGAGCCGGCCCCCGCGGCCGACGCCGAACCGGTCACCGCCTGAGCCGTGCGTTGGTGTGCCGGGTGGGCTCGGCACCGGCCGGGTCCTCCGGCCACGGATGCCTGGGGTACCGGCCCCGCAGCTCCGCCCGCACGCCCCGGTAGCCGTCCTTCCAGAAGGAGGCGAGGTCCGCGGTCACGGCCGCGGGCCGCCCGGCGGGGGAGAGCAGGTGCACCAGCAGCGGCACCCCCGCCACGCGCGGCGTCTCCTGGAGTCCGAACATCTCCTGGAGCTTCACCGCCAGCACCGGCTGTCCGGGGTCGGCGTAGTCGATCCGGATCCCCGACCCGCTCGGCACCGTGATCCGCTCCGGCGCCAGCTCGTCCAGCCGTGCCGCCTCCCCGGACGCCCAGGGCAGCAGCCGGGCGAGCGCCGCCCCGGCATCGATCCGCGCCAGATCGCCCCGGCGCCTGGCCCGGCTCAACTCGGGCTCCAGCCACTCGTCCACGCGCGCGTGCAGCGCCGTGTCGGAGACGTCCGGCCACGGCTCCCCGAGACGCGCCCCGAGGAACGCCAGGCGCTGCCGCAGCCCCCGCGCCTCCGCCGACCACCGCAACAGCCCCCACCCCTCCTGCCGCAGCCCTTCGAGCAGCGCCTCCCGCACGAGCCCCGCGGCGGCCTCCCGCAGCGGCCGCGCCGCCAGCTCCACGGCCCCGAGCCGCTCGACCCGCCGGGCCACGACGTCCCCCTCCGCCCAGTGGACCTCCTCGCGCACATCGAGCAGGGCGCCCGCCGCGAACCGGGCCACCTCCTCGTCGACGACCGCCGCGAGCTGCACCCGCGCGTGCCCCTTGCCGACGGGCCGGTCGGCGACGGCGACCGCGATCCACGGCGCGCCGCGCAGCCCCGACCCCTCGCGGACCTCGGCCCGCGTCCCGGACACCATCAGATACGAGCCGCCGTCCGCCCTGGCGACCCGCTCGGGGAAGGCGAGCGCGGCCACGACACCGACGCGGCCGTCCTCGCCGGCCGGCACCGACGGCCCCCCGGCGACGCCCGCCGGCGCCACGGGCCCTTCCACCGGGCCGACGGAGGACTCCGGCACCACGGCCCTTCCCACCGAGCCGGTCGGCCGCGCCGCCCCCGATCCCCTTCCCGGACCGGTCGGCCCCGTCGCCGTGCGCCCCTCCGCGGGGCCGGCGAACTCCGTCGCCACGGCCCGCAGCCGCCGTACCTCCGCCCGCCAGCGCCCCGCGTACGCGTCACCCCCGCGCCGGGCCGCGCGCAGCGCACCCGCGAGATCGTCGCCGTACTCCCGCGGAGCCTCCTCGCTCAGCAGGGCGACCACCTCCGCGGCCCGCTCCGCCCCCACCAGCGCGGCCCCGTCGAGCAGCGCCCGCCCCAGGCGCGGGTGCAGCCCCGCGCGCGCCAGCCGTACCCCGCGCTCCGTGGCCCGGCCCGCCGCGTCCACCGCCCCGACCGCCCGCAGCAGTCGGCCCGCCGCCGCCATCGCCCCACCCGGCGGCGGATCCAGCAGGGCGAGCCCCGACGCCCCGGGATCACCCCAGCAGGCCGCCTGGAGCGCGAACGCCGTCAGATCGGCCACCTTGATCTCCGGAGCCGGGAAGCGCGGCAGGCGGGCGTTCTCCGCCTCCGCCCAGCAGCGGTACACGACGCCCGGCGCCTCCCGCCCGGCCCGCCCGGCCCGCTGCCGTCCCGCCGCGACGGACGCCCGCACCGTCGCCAGCGCGCTCAGCCCGCGCGCGTGGTCCACCCGCGGCTCGCGCGCCAGGCCCGAGTCCACCACCACCCGCACGCCCGGCACCGTCAGCGACGACTCGGCGACGGACGTGGCCAGCACGACCCGGCGACGCTCCCCGGGAGCCAGCACCGCGTCCTGCACCGCCGTGGGCGCCCGCCCGTGCACCTGGAGCACGTCCACCCCCTCCAGGTCCGCGAGCCGTCCCGCGACCCGCGTGATCTCGCCGACCCCGGGCAGGAAGCACAGGACGTCCCCCGGACGCTCCGCCAGCGCCCGCCGCACCACCGATGCCACGTGCGCGAGCAGCGCGGGGTCCACCGACATGCCGTGCGGCGGCCGCACCGGCCGGACCGGAGGCGCCCACACCACCTCGACGCCGTACGACGAGCCGTGCGCCTCGACCACCGGCGCGCCCCCCAGCAGCCGGGACCAGCCCTCCGTGTCGGTCGTCGCCGACGCGGCCACCAGCCCCAGCTCGGGACGGAGCGTCTCGCGCACGTCCCACAGGAAGGCGGCCGCCGTGTCCGCGTCCAGATGCCGCTCGTGGCACTCGTCCAGCACCACCACGTCGACCCCGGTCAGCTCCTGGTCGCGCTGGAGACGCTGGAGCAGCACCCCGGTGGTGACGACCTCCACGCGCGTGTGCCGCCCGACGACGCGCTCGCCGCGCACGGTGAACCCGACGCTCCCGCCGGTCCGCTCACCGAGCAGCCACGCCATCCGCCGGGCCGCCGCGCGCGCCGCGATCCGCCGCGGCTCCGCCACCACCACCCGCCGGACCGGCCCCCCGCCCACCAGCCCGGCCAGCGCGAGCGGCACCAGCGTCGTCTTCCCGGTGCCGGGCGGTGCCGCCAGCACGGCGGTACCCCGCCCGGCCAGGGCGTCGTGCAGGGCGGGCAGGGCGGCCCGCACGGGCAGCGCGTCCAGGGCGTCGTCACGGATCACGCCCCCAGTGTCGTACGCCCGGGGAAGCACCCCCGCACGCGCGTGCGGGCCGGGAGCGGGGGACGGTGGCTGGTGCCGCGACAGGCGGCGTTCGCCCCGTCGCGACGCCCGGCACGCTCCCCCGGAGGGGGACCCCACTCGCCGCACCGGACGGAAGCCCGAGTACGTCCCGTACGAGGACTTCCGGCCGGCATGCCCCCGGCCTTCGGCCGGGGGCACCCCCAGAGCACGCACCGGACGCCGCTCCCCGATGGGCAGACGTCGCCTGCCGCGACGCTAGTGACCTGAGTCGGAAGTTCTTCGCCAGATGGGCGGCCGTCAACCGGATGCCGTGCTGCCGCCAGGTCCGGCCCGGCCTGCTGAAGTCCGGTCTCCGGCACGTCAGGCAGCTCGCGAGAACTACCCGAAAATCTCCGACTCAGGTCACTAGGGTCTTTCGTCTGGATCAGGCCTCGCGAGCCCGGCCTGATCCAGACGAGAGGCCCTAGTCCCGCTCGCAGACGAAGATCGCCGTGCCCGGGATCAGACCGCCGCGCAGCGGGGACCAGCCGCCCCACTCCGCCGTGTTCCAGGCCGGCCACTCCGGCTCGACCAGGTCCACCAGCCGGAAGCCCCCCGCCACGACGTCACGGACCCGGTCGCCGATCGTCCGGTGGTGCTCGACGTACACCGCCCGGCCCTCGTCGTCCTGCTCGACGTAGGGCGTGCGGTCGAAGTACGACGAGGCGACGGACAGGCCCTCGGGGCCCGGCTCGTCGGGGAAGGCCCAGCGGATCGGATGGGTCACCGAGAAGACGAAGCGCCCGCCCGGCCGCAGCACCCGGCGCACCTCCTTCAGGACCAGCACCGGGTCGGCGACGAAGGGCAGCGCCCCGTACGCGGAGCAGGCCAGGTCGAAGGAGCCGTCCGCGAACGGCAGGACGGCCGCGTCGGCGCACACCAGCGGGAACGCCGCGCCGATCCGCAGTGCGTGCTGGAGCTGGCGGTGGGAGACGTCCAGGGCGACCGGACGGGCCCCCTGGGCGGCCAGCCAGCGCGCGCACTGGGCCGCGCCGGCGCCGATCTCCAGGACCGCCTTCCCCTTCAGGTCCTCCGGCGGGCCGAGCAGCTCGGCCTCCACCTCGTCCAGGCCCTCGGGACCCCACACGAAGCGGTCGTCGCCGAGGAACGTGCCGTGCTCGATCTGGTACTCGTCCGCGTTGCGGTCCCACCAGCCGCGATTGGCGCGCGCGCTCTCCGCGACCCCGGCCTCGCGGCGGGTGGCTTCCGGCTCGAACGCCGGCTCGGACGATACGGGCTCTTGGATGATCGGCTCCCTCGTCGTACTCTTCCGTCCAACCCGACTCGGGAGGCGCCCTCGCGGTGTCCCCGGGAGGGCTTCCTGCGGCCTGCGTGGCCTCGGAAGAGAGGTTGTGTGCCGGGATTGCGGCGATCTGCCCCGGGTGTGCGCCTTCGCGCATTGACCCTGCCCGGCTGCCCCCGTATGCTACAAGTTGCGCTGCGGGCCTGCGCACCTCAGACGTAGCAGGTCGTGCTCGCATCTGTATGTATGTCCCCTCGGTTGTCGAGGCGCCGTCGCCGTTCCGGCGGGCGCTTCCTTGGCTGTCCGGCCTTCTGCAGAGCGAAACGGGCTCCCGGCGTAAGCAGTACCTACGACTCTCTGTCCGTACCGGAGCCCTTTCCCACATGACGAGCAGCACCGAGACCACCTCTACCACGCCGCAGGTAGCGGTCAACGACATCGGTAACGAGGAAGCTTTCCTCGCCGCGATCGACGAGACGATCAAGTACTTCAACGACGGCGACATCGTCGACGGCGTCATCGTGAAGGTCGACCGGGACGAGGTCCTGCTCGACATCGGTTACAAGACCGAAGGTGTCATCCCGAGCCGCGAGCTCTCGATCAAGCACGACGTCGACCCGAACGACGTGGTCGCCGTCGGCGACGAGATCGAGGCCCTCGTCCTCCAGAAGGAGGACAAGGAAGGCCGCCTGATCCTCTCGAAGAAGCGCGCCCAGTACGAGCGCGCCTGGGGCACCATCGAGAAGATCAAGGAAGAGGACGGCATCGTCACCGGTACCGTCATCGAGGTCGTCAAGGGTGGTCTCATCCTCGACATCGGCCTCCGTGGCTTCCTGCCGGCTTCCCTCGTCGAGATGCGCCGTGTCCGCGACCTCCAGCCCTACGTGGGCAAGGAGCTCGAGGCCAAGATCATCGAGCTGGACAAGAACCGCAACAACGTGGTCCTGTCCCGCCGCGCCTGGCTGGAGCAGACCCAGTCCGAGGTTCGCCAGACGTTCCTCACCACCCTCCAGAAGGGTCAGGTCCGCTCCGGCGTCGTGTCCTCGATCGTCAACTTCGGTGCCTTCGTGGACCTGGGTGGCGTCGACGGTCTCGTGCACGTCTCCGAGCTCTCCTGGAAGCACATCGACCACCCCTCCGAGGTTGTCGAGGTCGGCCAGGAAGTCACCGTCGAGGTCCTCGACGTGGACATGGACCGCGAGCGTGTCTCCCTGTCGCTGAAGGCGACCCAGGAAGACCCGTGGCAGCAGTTCGCCCGCACCCACCAGATCGGCCAGGTCGTGCCCGGCAAGGTCACGAAGCTGGTTCCGTTCGGTGCGTTCGTCCGCGTGGACGAGGGCATCGAGGGTCTGGTCCACATCTCCGAGCTGGCCGAGCGCCACGTGGAGATCCCGGAGCAGGTCGTCCAGGTCAACGACGAGATCTTCGTCAAGGTCATCGACATCGACCTCGAGCGTCGCCGCATCAGCCTCTCGCTGAAGCAGGCCAACGAGGCCTTCGGTGCCGACCCGGCCTCGGTCGAGTTCGACCCGACGCTCTACGGCATGGCCGCGTCGTACGACGACCAGGGCAACTACATCTACCCCGAGGGCTTCGACCCCGAGACCAACGACTGGCTCGAGGGCTTCGAGTCCCAGCGTGAGGTGTGGGAGAACCAGTACGCCGAGGCCCAGACCCGCTTCGAGCAGCACCAGCAGCAGGTCATCAAGTCCCGCGAGGCCGACGCCGCTGCTGCCGCCGAGGGTGGCGAGGCCGCCGCTCCGGCCGCGTCCGGTGGTGGCGGTGGCGGTTCGTACTCCTCCGAGGGTGCGGACACCTCCGGTGCCCTCGCTTCGGACGAGGCGCTCGCCGCGCTCCGCGAGAAGCTGGCCGGTGGGCAGAGCTGACGCCCGCTGAGCAGTAGCTCATGACCGAGGGCCCGCACCTTTCGAGGTGCGGGCCCTCAGTGCTGTTCCCGGCCGGTGGCCGGTGCGCCCTCCCGGCGGGGCGCCCGCGCGGAAACGTACGGGACACCCGAGGAGCTGACGGGCCGTAACCCGACGGTGCGACGCTTTCCCCGGGCACCGGACGGCGCGTCGCCGGACGGTCGTGCCGGCCGCCGTCGCGAGGCCCGCACCCCGGCCCGTCCACCCCCGTACCCCGACCCGCTCACTCCCGCACGCCGGCCGTGACCGCCCGCCACGCGCGTGTGCCCGCTTCCCGGCCCGGCCGGGCCGGATCCAGCGTCCCGCGCGGGCCGCACGACACCGGGCGATCAGGGGGCGCGAGCCGGGAATGCCCCTGGCTTCCGGGGCGTTGTGCAGTACGAACACGAGGAGGAGCGGTCCAAGTGCTTGATCCGCAGGGTTTGTACGCATGGGAGCCGAAGGGGCTGGCCGTCGTCGACATGGCGCTAGCCCAGGAGTCGGCCGGACTTGTCATGCTCTACCACTTCGACGGATACATCGACGCGGGTGAGACCGGCGACCAGATCGTCGACCGGCTCCTCGACTCGCTGCCCCACCAGGTCGTCGCCCGCTTCGACCACGACCGACTGGTGGACTACCGCGCCCGCCGCCCGCTGCTGACCTTCCAGCGCGACCGGTGGACGGACTACGAGGAGCCCGGCATCGAGGTCAGGCTCGTCCAGGACGCCACCGGAGCGCCCTTCCTGCTGCTGTCCGGTCCCGAGCCGGACGTCGAGTGGGAGCGCTTCGCCGCGGCCGTGAAGCAGATCGTGGAGCGCCTCGGCGTCCGCCTGTCGGTGAACTTCCACGGCATCCCCATGGGTGTGCCGCACACCCGCCCGGTGGGCCTCACCCCGCACGGCAACCGCACCGATCTCGTCCCCGGCCAGCGCAGCCCCTTCGAAGAGGCCCAGGTCCCGGGCAGCGCCGAGGCCCTCGTCGAGTACCGCCTCATGGAGGCCGGACACGACATCCTGGGCGTCGCCGCGCACGTCCCGCACTACATCGCGCGCTCCGCCTACCCGGACGCCGCCCTGACCGTCCTGGAAGCCATCACGTCCGCCACCGGACTCGTCCTGCCGAGCATCGCGCACACCCTTCGCACCGACGCGCATCGCACGCAGACCGAGATCGACCGCCAGATCCAGGAGGGCGACGAGGAACTGACGGCCCTCGTCCAGGGCCTGGAGCACCAGTACGACGCCGCCGCGGGCGCCGAGACCCGCGGCAACATGCTCGCCGAGCCGGTCGACATCCCGTCCGCCGACGAGATCGGGCGGGAGTTCGAGAAGTTCCTGGCCGAGCGGGAGGGCGAGGGCTGAGCGCCCCCCGGGGCCTGCCGCGCGTCTCACCGACGGCAGGCCCCGGACCCTGTCGTCACCTTCCCGCCGTCCGCCCGTCCGCCCTGAGGGCGGGCCCGGTGGCGTCAGGCGCGTGTCCTCGGGGTGCCGGGCCCTGACCCGCGTACGTCCCGTACGAGGATCAGGGCCCGGTGCGGCGGAGCGGGGCCCCTCCGGGGAGCGTGCACGGCGTCACGGGGCAGGCGGGAAGGTGACGACAGGGCCTAAGCTTCCCGTCATGCTGAAGGTGGGCCTGACCGGCGGGATCGGCGCCGGCAAGAGCGAGGTGTCCCGGCTGCTCGTCGAGTGCGGCGCCGTGCTGATCGACGCGGACCGCATCGCGCGCGAGGTCGTCGCGCCGGGCACGCCCGGTCTCGCGGCGGTCGTCGAGACCTTCGGCGAGGGGATCCTCGCCGCGGACGGCAGCCTCGACCGGCCCGGGCTCGGCTCGCTCGTCTTCGCCGACCCCGACAAGCTCGCCGCGCTCAACGCGATCGTGCACCCGCTGGTCGGCGCCCGGTCCCGCGACCTGGAGACCGCCGCACCCGAGGACGCCGTCGTCGTCCACGACGTCCCCCTCCTCACCGAGAACGGCCTCGCCCCCCTCTACGACGTGGTCGTGGTCGTCGACGCCGACCCCGCCACCCAGCTCGACCGGCTCGTGCGGCTGCGCGGGATGACCGAGGACGACGCCCGCGCGCGGATGGCGGCGCAGGCCACCCGCGAGCAGCGTCGCGGGATCGCCGACATCGTCATCGACAACGACGTACCCCTGCCCGACCTGGAGCGACGCGTGAAGGACGTGTGGACCGACCTGGTCCGCCGGGCGCGGACGGCGGAGCGGGACGGCGCAGGGCCCCGTGAGCGGTCCGGTGAGCGGTCCGAGGAATAGCGGCCCGCGCCGCGCGCGTTGAACGCCACGAGTGAGGGAAGGAATTTTCCGTGCCCGAAACCAGCGGTTCGACCGGACGTACTCCGGAGACGCACGTCATCGACTTCCGTGCCGCCGAGCAACTGCTCGCCGCACGGGATCCGCGGGGCGCGGTGAAACTGCTCGACGGTGTCATCGCCGCGTACCCCGAGAACACCGCCGCCCGGCTGCTGCGCGCGCGAGCCTTCTTCGCCGCCGCGCAACTGCGACCCGCCGAGCTGGAGTTCACGATCGTCCTGGAGCGCGAGCCGGACAACGCGTTCGCCCACTTCGCGCTCGCCCGCACCTACGAGCGGCAGGGCCGTGCCGACCAGGCGAAGAGGCATTTCCGCCTGGCCGCCGCCCTGGACCCGAACCCGCAGTACCTGAAAGCGGCACGGTTCGAGTCCTAGGGCCTCTCGTCCGGATCAGGCCGGATCCCGGGCGGTCGCCGCCTCAGGGACGATGCTGCTCCGGCGGCCGGTACGGCGGGACGTCCGGGCCCGGCTGGAAGTGGGACCCCTCGCGCAGGTGCTTGGTGATCACCGACATGTCGACGGTGATCACGAGCCACAGCGCCCCGCAGGCCACCGCCCACCCGGGACGCCCCACGAGCGCGAACGCGACCGTCCCGAAGATCGCCCAGAGCAGCCCCCACACACTCAGCCACAGCCGCATCCTGAGTGCACTGCGCGCCGTCACCGGCTCACTGCCCGTACGCATCGGGTCATCACTCCTTCCTGCAACGTACTCCCCGGGCCGGACGTTCTCCAGGGAGCCAGGGAGCCAGGGAGCCAGGGAGCCAGGGAGCCAGGGAGATCCGGTGCCGGGGGCCGGGGCTGGAGGGGGCGTGCTCACCGTCGGCCGCGCCTTCGTCGAAAAGACTTCCTTCACTCGAACGAATGAACCCGGGAAGTGGTGGAACGGCCTTGCGGGCACCGGCCGTTGGGAGGGCATGAGGCGTGAAATGCGAGAGGGGCACGAGGGGACGGGCCCCGGTGCCATCACCCCGGACGGCTGCGCGGTCGAGCTGTACAGCCGCCTCCCGATGGGCGAGGAACCCGACATCGTCACCGCCGCCGTACCCGCGGGCGCGCGCATCCTGGAGCTGGGCTGCGGCGTCGGCCGCATGACCCACCCCCTCCTGGAGCGCGGGTTCACGATCACGGCGGTGGACGAGTCCGCCGAGATGCTCGACCGCGTCCGAGGGGCACGCACCGTGTGCGGCCCCATCGAGGACCTGGACCTGCGCGAGACCTTCGACGCGGTGATGCTCGCGTCGTTCCTCGTCCACGCCGGGGACGAGGAGGTCCGGCGCGGCATGCTGCGCACCTGCGCGCGGCACGTGACGCAGGACGGATGTGTGCTGATCCAGCGGGAGGGCGAGAGCTACCACACCGACCTGCCCAGGGAGCGGGTCCATCCGAGCGGCTTCACCTTGCGGATCCTGTCGTCGGAACCCATCGGCGACGGCGTCAACTCGGTGCGCGCGGAGTACGTGTTCCCGGACGCGACATGGACCCAGACGTTCCGTGCCCGGCCCATGGGCGAGGAAGAGTTCGAGGAGGCACTGGCGGAAGCGGGACTGGGAGTGGACCGGTATCTGACGGAGGACCGGGTCTGGGTGCGGGCGGTGAAACGATGAGGTCCGGCGCGGAGCGATGAGTTCACGGCGGGGGAGCGGTCTGTCCTTCCGACAGCACCACGGACCACATCCCCCGGGAGAAGACCTCCATGTCCGAGACCACGGCACCGCTCCCCTCCGCCGCTTCCGCCCCCTCCGCCCCCTCCGCCCCGTTCGAGCCGACGACCGCCGGACGCAGGCGCGCCCGCATCGCACTGCGCGGACTGGAGGTGCTGCTCGCTCTTTTCTACGGGATCGCCAGCGCACTGCCGAAGCTGATCGCCCACCCGTCGGCGGCCGAGGGCTTCGACAAGCTGGGCTGGGGCAGCACCGGCATGTACGCCGTCGGTGTCCTCGAACTGGCCGGCGCGATCGCCCTGCTGGTCCCGGTGCTCCGGTCGGTGGCCGCGGTCTGCCTGGGAGCGCTCATGGTGGGCGCGTTCATCGTGACGATCGTGGCCATGGACGGGCAGAACGCGGCGACACCGCTCATCCTGCTCGTCCCGCTGGCCCTGATCGCCTGGGTCCGCCGCGACTCCGTGCAGGACCTGCTGCGGCTGGTGCGGCGCACGCGGTGACCGGACCGTCCGGTCCCGTGACCCGGCGACCCCGCCTTACCGTGGACCCATGGACCCCGACGAACCGCTGGACCGCGCCCCCCTTCCCGCCCTGGACCGGCGGGTCGCGGGGTGCCGGGCCTGCCCCAGGCTGGTGGAGTGGCGGGAGGAGGTGGCCCGCACGAAGCGGGCGGCCTTCGCCGACCGGACCTACTGGGGGCGGCCGGTGCCGGGGTTCGGTCCGGCCGACGCGCGGTTGCTGATCGTGGGACTGGCTCCGGCGGCGCACGGCGGGAACCGCACCGGTCGGATGTTCACGGGCGACCGTTCCGGGGACGTGCTGTACCAGGCGCTGTACGACGTGGGGCTCGCCTCGCAGCCGACCTCCGTGTCCGCCGACGACGGCCTCGCCCTGCACGGCGTGCGGGTCACCTCCCCGGTGCACTGCGCACCGCCCGCCAACAAGCCGACCCCGCGGGAGCGGGACACCTGCCGGCCGTGGCTCGTCCGGGAACTGCGGCTGCTGCGGCCGACGTTGCGGGCGGTCGTCGTGCTGGGGGCGTTCGGCTGGCAGGCCGCGCTGCCCGCGTTCGCCGAGGCGGGATGGGCCGTGCCCCGGCCCCGGCCGGCCTTCGCGCACGGGGCGCGGGTACCGCTCGACGGCCTGGACCTCTTCGGCTGCTTCCACGTCAGCCAGCGCAACACCTTCACCGGGCGCCTCACCCCGCAGATGCTGCGGGAGGTACTGCACACGGCGGCGACGACGGCGGGACTGGGCTGACCGCCCCGGCGCCGTCGGCCTGCTCCTGCCGACGTGCCGCTGCCGACCGGCCCGGCCCGGTCGGCCTGCCGCCGCCGCTGCCGGTCCGGCCCGGCAGGTCCAGCCCTGCCGGCCCGCGCCTGCGTGCCTGCCGCCGCCCCTGCCGGTGATCGCCCTCGCCGTCGATAACCGCTGGACGGGCGCGGGCCGCGGACGCCAGCCTTGCTCCCATGCGTACCAAGCACCTGGGCCGTTTCACGGCGGCGGACTTCTAGCGGGCCGCGCCGGAAGTGCCGGCGGGCCCGCGGAGGTCCCTCATGTCCCGCACCGTCCACCACATCCGTCCCCGACACCGCAACCACCACCCGGCTCCTGGATCGGGCAGCCGGGCCGTGCTGCGCTCCGGGCACCGCCTCGTCCAGCTCCGTGTCACCTTCGAGGAGTCGGCCCGCGCGCGGCGCGAGGGACGCCGTCCGCGTCCCGTCCCCGTCCACCGCGCCTTCACCGCCCACACCTGGCCGCGCTCCCTGAACGCGGGAGTCGATGGCCCGTACGAGTCACGGGCCCGAGCCGCACTGGCCGTCTTCCGCACGGCCGCCCGCAACCGCCTGCGAGCCGCCCCGCCCGGCACTCTCCTCGATGTTGCCGAGGACCTGGACCATCCGCCGACCCGCCACCGCCATCGGAACATCTGGGACTTCTGATGGACGCCGCCTCCCTCCGCGCCACCACCGACCGCCTGGCCGCCCTTCCCGGCGTCCGCGCCGTCGCCCTCGGCGGCTCCCGGGCCGGGGCACCCACCGCCCCGACAGCGACGGGGACGTCGCCGTCTCCTACCGGGGCACCTTCGACCCGGCCGGCCTGCGCGCCATCGGCTGGGGCGGCGGCGTCTTCAACGGCTGCGCCTGGCTCACCGTCGACGGACGGCGCGTCGACGTCCACCACCGCGACCTGGACGTCGTCGTCCACGAACTGGCGGAGGCGGAACAGGGCCGGTTCCGGGTGGAATCCCTGCTGTTCCACCTGGCGGGTATCCCGAGCTGTCCGGTCGTCGCCGAGCCGGCGATCAACCATGTGCTGCACGGAGAGCTGCCGCGCCCTGCCGCGTACCCCGACAGGCTCCGTCGGACGGCGCGCGACCGCTGGTACGGCACCGCGAGTGCCACCCTCGCCTACGCGGCCGCCCACCACGCGGCGCAGGACCGGCCGCCCACCACGCGGCGCGGGACCGGCCGCCCACCACGCGGCGCAGGACCGGCGCACGGAGGCCGCGGGGGCCCTGGCCGTCGCCGCCACGCAGGCCGGCCACGCGGTGCTCGCCGCGCGCGGGGAGCGGGTGACGAACGAGAAGCGGCTGCTGGAGCGGGCCGGGCCGAGAGACGTCGACGAGCTTGTCGGGCGGATCGTCCACGGCGGCGTCCCGGAGGCGCTCGAACGGGCCCGCACGCTGTTCGCGGAGACGGTGGTCGCGGCCACGCGCGCGCAAGGAGCCGCGGCCGGTGAGGAGCCGGTCCCCGGCAGCCGTCCGAGCGGTCGCGTTCACAGCGGTTGCGTTCATGAAGAACCCGGGTTCCGGCCCAGGTGTCACCTTTCCGAAACGCGGCCGTCCCACCTTCTCCCCGATCGACGCGTACCGTGGAGACGCAGCCCGAGCACCAGCCCCGGCCACCGTCGCCCGAAGGCACACCCCCGCCCTCGCCCGAACGGAGCCCTGTGTCCCCGCGTTCCGCCGTTGCCGTTCGCACACTCACCGCCCTGCCGCCCTGGCTCGCGCACGCCCTGCGCGCCCAGCGCGGGCCCGTCCCGTGGAGCGCGGTCGTGCGCGGCGCGCTCGCCGCCGGGCCGTTGCTGCTCACCGCGGTCCTAGCCGGGCACACCTCCCTCGGGGTCGTCGCCGCCATCGCCGCCATGCTCGCCGGGATCAACGACCGCCCCGGCAGCCGGCGCGCCGCCGTCCGGCGGCTCGGGGCGCCCGCCCTCGCCGGAGCGGCCGGACTCCTCGTCGGGACGTACGCCGGCGACCACGCCGGCCCGGTCGCGCTGACGTTCCTCCTCACCGGTCTGGGCCTCCTGGCCGGCGGTGCGAGCGCCATCGGGCCCGTCGCCTCCGGGGGCGGGACCCAGCTCCTCGTCGCCGCGGCGATCGGCGCCGGGATGCCGTTGCCCGACAGCGGCGGGGCACGGGCCCTCGCCTTCCTCACCGGCGCGGGATGGCTGATCGTGCTGCGGCTCGCCCTGCCCACGCCGGGCGCGCTGGCCGGAGACTTCCGCTTCGACGGGGAGCGGGCGGCCGTGGCCGGCGTGTACGAGGCCGTCGCCGCTCTCCTCGACGCCGCCGGCACCGAGCACGCCACCGCCCGCCGTGCCGCCCTCACCGCCGCTCTCGACCACGCCCAGGACGCCCTCGCCGGGCCCCGGCTGCGCCGCTACGCCAGTTCCGCGGCCGAACGCCGGCTGCACGCCCAGTACGCCGCCGCCCTGCCGCTCGCCGAGGCCGCCACCGCCCTCGCCTGGGCCGGCGCCCCCCTCACCGGCCGGGCCGCCGAGGGACCCCGGCGCCTCGCCGCCGCCGTACGGGAGAGCGCGGCCACCGGGCCGTTGCCCGCGCCCGCCCGGTCCGCGCCCGCGCTGCGGGCTCTCGACGACGCCCTGCTCCGGGCCGCCGACGCCTTCGACCAGGGCGTCGGGTCGGACCTGCACACGCGTCGGCGCGGCGCCCGGGACCTGCTGCGGACCGCGTTCGGGGCCGGCGGGCGGGAGTACGGGCTGCGGGTCGCCCTCTGCTTCGGCGCCAGCGCCGCCATCGCCCAGGCGCTGCACCACTCGCGCTGGTACGGGCAGCACACGCACTGGTACTGGCTGCCCGCCACCGCCGTCTTCCTCGTCAAGCCCGACCTCGGGCCGCTGGTCTCCCGCGTGCTGTGCCGAGCCGCCGGGACGGTTCTGGGGGCGCTGCTCTTCGCCGGGTTCGCCGCCGTGCTGCCGCGTCCGGAGGGGCTGGTCGCCCTGGTCGCCGTGTGCGGGGCGCTGATCCCCGTCGCCACGCGCCACTTCGCCGCCCAGACCGCCGTCGTCACCGTCCTGGTCCTGTCGCTCGTCATGGTCGGCGGGGAGCCCCAGGCCTCCGTCGGACGCATCGGTGAGACGCTGCTGGCCTGCGCGCTCGTCCTGGTCGTCGGACACCTGCCGATGCCGGGGGAACGCGGCGGGCAGGTGCGCGCCCGGCTCACGTCCGCCGCGGACGCCGCGCACGCCTACCTCGTACACGTACTGGACGGCCTGGACGGCTCCGACGACCACGCCACCCGCTGGACCCTGCGCCGCGAGGCCTACCGGGCGCTCGCCGAGGCCCGCGCCGCCATCGCCCTCTCGGCGGCCGAACTGCCCGCGCTCGCCCGGCACACCGAGGGCACCGACGAGGTCGCCGCCCTCCTCGAACGCCTCGTCGACACGACCACCGCCGCCGCCGTCCACCTCGACGACACCGGACGGCTCGACCGCCGCCACCGCGACCGGCTCACCGAAATCCTCGGAGAGCTGGCCGCCCACCGGGAGCGGGTGGGGCTGCCGGCCCGCGTCACGGGCCTGGCCGTCGCGGTGTGACCGCGAGCCGGGACGGGCTGTCGCGGCCTGGTCTGCCCAGGTGCGGCACTGTCTGCCCCGTTCCACCGCGTTCCACCCCGTTCTGCCTCGGTCCGGTCCGGTGGTCCGGGACGCGGGGCGCCACGGTGCGACCCCACGGTGTCCTGAAGTGCGCGCGGGGAAGCGATGGGTGACGCCACGATGCGTGCGATTTTCGACGCGCAGGGTAGCCGAAGCGTTCGGAAGGTGACCTGATCCTCACACTCCGCGTTGAACTTGTGTCAACTGCGTCTCAGTAACGTCACTGACCGGGGCGTTCCCTCTCCGAAGAGCGTTAACTCCTACAGGTACAACGCTTATCGGAGGTGTGCGAGATGGTGAACGGGCGAACAGTGCTCGAACGCTTTCCCGCGGGCGGGCCGCGCGGATCGTGGCCCGCGGAGGAGTTCGCGCAGGAACGACGCATGGAGGGACTGGCCGCCGAGGTTGTCATGGACCTCGCGACCGATACGTTCCTCGTGGTCGTCCGGGGCGGCGAGGCCATCGACTGACGCCGCGGTCGGCCCGCTTTCGCGGCGGGCACCGCGCCCGTCGGCGGCCGGTGAACGGCTCCGCCCGCAGCGCGTGCGGCTCCGGGTACCTCCACTCCCGGCCGGCGCGCGGATCTCCTCGAAGGCCTCCGGCCCGGCCCAGCGGGCCGATCGGAGCTGAGCGCCGCCGAGCACCCGGACGCGCGTCACGCGCTGATCGGCCGCGACCAGGTGGGCGGTGTGTCCGTGAGGCGGCACAGCGTCAGATAGAGGGGGATGGGCGGGGTGTACGGCAGCGTGCCGTCCGGCCGGTGGATGAGGCCGGGAGCCTGCCGGGAGTCCGGCACGACCGCGCCCGTGGCGTACCGCGCGGGGGCGGGCCAGTCCAGGGCGTAGTCGGAGTCCGACGGGACCAGCCACCACCAGTGCGCCTCGTCGGCGTACACGCAGCCCACACGCGGGAGGCGGGGCATGACCAGCGGGCCCAGCCGCGCCGGGACGGCCACGGCGTCGCAGCCCAGCGGGGCCGTCATCCCCTCGGGAACCGCGATCCGGTGCGGGGCCCGCGGGGTGTCGCCGCCGGGGCCGCGCCCCAGGCGGACGAGCGTGTCCAGGTTGAGCACCCCGATCCGGCCGGGAGCCGCGCTCACGCCGTGTCCCGGCCGCGCGGGGGGAAGCCCGCAGAACCCGCGCCGGGGTGCGGGCGCCGGGCGGGCGCCCCGCTCGTCGTGTCGAACGCGTGGTCGGTGCGATCGGTGCGGTCGATCGGCCTGGGCGGCTCACCGGTCCCCGGGCCGCGGTGCCACTGCGGCACGACGCGGGGCAGCAGACCGTCGGCCGGGTGCGGGAGCCGGCCGAGAGGGCCGCCCGGCCGGGGGTCGGCCCGGCCGTCGGTGGCGGGGGTGTGATGGGGCCGGTGCGTCTGGCCGAGGGCACGGGCTTCCGCACGGCTTTCCGCGGGATGCGTCCTGTGCGCCTGTTCGGCGGGCTCGGAGTCACCGTGCGCGTCGTGTCCGTGCCGGACGTCCCCGTGCACCGGGTGTCCGTACCGGGCGTCTCCGTGCCGGAGGTCGCCGTGTCTGGCATCTGCGTGCCGGGCGTCTTCGGGGTGCGCGTTTTCGTGCCGGGCGTCTTCGAGTCGCGCGCCCGCGTGCCGTGAGCCCGCGTGCCGTGAGCCCGCGTGCCGTGCGTCCGCGTGATCACTGTGCTCGGTGGGGGTCTCGTCCTCGTCGTCCGAGCCGCCTGCCGGGTCCGGCTTCGGGCGGGCGCCCCAGCCGAGGTCGGCGCGCGGCGCGGGGATCCGGTCGGCGTCGGAGACGTCGGAGGCGTCATGGGCGGCGAGGTCGTCGCGCTGCCCGGCCGAGTGCTCGAGGTGGCCGGTGTGCTCGCGGGGGGCGGCGTTCCCGGAAGGTCCGGCGTGCTCGGGGGAAGCGGGTTCTCCGGAGTCCTCGGAGACGGCCCGTCGGGGCAGGTCCGCCCAGACCAGCAGTCCGGGGCCGTGTTCCTGGGCGCCCCAGGAGTGGGAGAGGGCGTCGACGAGGAACAGGCCCCGCCCGTGTTCCTCCTCGGGGCGCTGCGGCGAGGGATGCGGCTCGCCCGGCGCGCAGCCCTCGTCGCGCACGGCTATGCGCACGAGGTCGTCACCGTCGTACAGCTCGCAGACGACCACGCCGCTCGCGGTGTGCACGATGGCGTTGGTGACCAGCTCGGATATGACCAGGGCGGCCGTGTCGCAGGTGTCCTCGCACACCGACCAGCCGGTCAGCCGGGCCCGTGCCAGGCGTCTGGCCTGCGCCGGGGAACCCGGATGCGCGGCCAGTTCGAATCGGAACCGGCGCTCGGCAGCGGCCTGGTCGAGGCCCGCTTCCTTCCCCACTCTCGAATGCGCTCGACCGGGGGAACCCGCATCGGCACCGAGACCCTGGGGGTGGCCTGCGGCGGCGTCTGTTCCTAAGGGCGCGGACGGAATCACGCTTGCCACTATCGCCCCGCCGTGAACACTTGGCAAGTGTCACTCTGAAAAATGCAGAGTGCTGTGTGACGCGGTGAAGGGCCGTGGCACACTGCTCGCAACAGCATGTCGAGCGGCGCCAGTTGGGATCACGGAGACCCGTACTTATTCGTACGTCTCTTCGAATGAGGTCTTCACGTGGCGCCGCAGGGCTGTTGGGAAGTTTTCGTGACCGCCCGGCCGGGCCAAGTGAGCCGTCGGCCGGGCTCTTCGTGGAGGTGGAGCGTGAGCGAACCGCGGTCCGCGCCGACGGTCGGGCAGGTCGTCCTCGGCCGGCGCCTGCTGGACCTGCGGGAACGCGCGGGACTCAAGCGTGAGGAGGCCGCCCGCATCCTCCGCGTCGCACCCGCAACGGTCCGCCGTATGGAGATGGCCGAGGTCTCCCTCAAGATCCCCTACCTCCAGTTGCTGCTGAAGGCGTACGGCGTCACCGACGCGGATGCCGAGGGCTTCGTCCAGCTCGCCGAGGAGGCCAACAGGCCCGGCTGGTGGCAGCGCTTCCACGACGTGCTGCCCGGCTGGTTCTCGATGCACGTCAGCCTCGAGGGCGCGGCCGCCCTGATCCGCCAGTACGAACCGCACTTCGTCCCCGGCCTGCTGCAGACCGAGGACTACGCGCGCGGGGTGCTGAGGTCCGGAGCCATCGGCCAGACCCGGCCGGAGGACATCGAGCGCCACGTCGACCTGCGCATGCAACGCCAGGGACTGCTCACGCGTGAGGACGCGCCCCGGCTGTGGGTCGTCATGGACGAGACCGTACTGCGCCGCCCGGTGGGCGGCCCGGAGGTGATGCGCGCGCAGATCGACAAACTGCTCGACGCCACGAAGCTGCCCAACGTGACGCTGCAGATCGCCCCGTTCTCCTCGGGGCCGCACCCCGGCACGTACGGGCCCTTCGTGCTGTTCCGATTCGCCATGCCCGAACTTCCGGACATGGTCTACAGCGAGTACCTGACCGGCGCCGTCTACCTGGACGCGCGCACCGAGGTGGCGACCCACCTCGAGGTCATGGACCGCATGGCGGCACAGGCCGCTACGGCACATCGCACGAAGGAGATCCTCCGGGATCTCCGCAAGGAGCTGTGAATGGAACGCATCAAGTCCCCCACCAGGCCGCGTGGCCGCGCTCAGCGGATCTACAACGGCATGCCCGCGAGGGAACTGGGCAGCGAGGGCTGGCACAAGCCGTGGAGCGGCGGCAACGGAGGCAACTGTCTGGAGGCCATGAAGCTCGCCGACGGCCGGATCGCCGTCCGCCAGTCCACCGACCCCGACGGTCCGGCGCTGATCTACACCTCCGACGAGATGACGGCCTTCATCCAGGGAGCGAAGGCGGGAGAGGCGGACTTCCTGCTGTCCTGAACCGACCCGCCTGTTCCTTCTTCCTGTGCACCCTTTGCTCAACTTCCTTATCTTGGTACTGACTTGATCATTATTCGTGTCACATGCTTATGGAGTTCCTCATGACCGGGCAGGACCCCGCCGGCGCCGTCGAGATCGACACCAGCAAGCCACACCCCGCGCGGATGTACGACTGGTACCTCGGAGGCAAGGACAACTACCCCGTGGACGAGGAGATGGGCCGCCAGATGCTGGCCCTCGATCCCCGCGTCCCGGTGATGGCCCGGGTCAACCGGGCGTTCATGCACCGCGCCACACGCTGGCTCGCGGGCCACGGCATCCGGCAGTTCCTGGACATCGGCACGGGCATCCCGACCGAGCCGAACCTCCACCAGGTCGCCCAGCAGGTCGCGCCCGACACCACCGTCGTCTACTGCGACAACGACCCGATCGTCCTGGCCCACGCGGCCGCCCTGCTGCGCAGCACCCCCGAGGGCGTCACCGAGTACCTCCAGGCGGACGTCCGGGACCCGGCCACCATCATCGAAGGCGCCAGGAAGATCCTGGACTTCGACCGGCCCGTGGCGTTGTCGCTCATCGCCCTGCTGCACTTCGTCTCCGACGAGGACGGGGCCCACGAACTGGTCGACCGGCTGCTCGCCGAAGTCCCCTCGGGCAGCTACCTGATGATGACCCACGCCACCGCCGACTTCACCCCGGAGGAGTCCGCGGCGGCCACGGCGAAGCTGAAGGCGGCGGGCGTCACGCTGGCACTGCGCTCGCGCGACGAGTTCGGCCGCTTCTTCGACGGACTGGAACTGGTCGAACCCGGTGTCGCGGTGGTGCCCGAGTGGCACCCCGAGCTCGGCGAGCCGGTGCCGGGCCAGGACGACGGCGTCATCCCCGGCTACGGCGCGGTGGCACGCAAGCCGTAGGCGCCCGGTGCGCCGGGACGGGATTTTGTGGGGCAGCGGTCGGCGTCCGGGTTCGACCACGTGGGGCGGCGGTCGGCGTCCGGGGCCGACCGCGTAGGGCAACGGTCGGCGTCCGGGGCCGACCGCGTAGCGCAACGGTCGGCGTCCGGGGCAGTTCGCTCGGGACGAAGTCCGTCGCGCCGTCCCTCGGCCCCGAGCCTCCGGCGCCGGGGCTCCGTCCTCCGTCCCTCGGCCCCGGGGAGGGGGCGGCAGCCGGGCGCGGGACGCGGCGTCCGGCACCTCCTCGGAGGCGGGGCGCGGGAGGCAGGGCGCGTGAGGCGGGGCACGAGACGGGAGGCGGGGCACGAGGGGGGGGGCGGTCCGGGGAGCGGAAGCTCAGGGCAGGACGCCGAGCAGTGCGTCCAGCGCCGCCCCGTAGGCGCTCTCGGAGGGCGTGGCGTATCCCACGACCAGTCCGTCGTGCGCCGTCATGTCCGTCTCCGGGTGCCGGAAGCCGGCCAGGCCGTCCAGCGCGATGCCCCGCCGGACGGCCGCCTCGACCGTGGCCCGCTCGGTGCCCGACGGCAGCCGCAGCACCGCGTGCAGTCCGGCCGCGACCCCGGTGACGCCGACCCGCGGCGCGTGCTCGGCGAGCGCCGCCACCAGAAGGTCCCGGCGCCCCCGGTACCGCTGTCGCATACGCCGCACATGGCGGTCGTAGGCCCCGGAGACGATGAGGTCGGCCAGCCCCAGCTGGTCCGGCACGCTCGCCCAGGCCTCCCGGTCGCCCTTGGCCGCGAGCACGTCGCCGACGTACCGCTCCGGCAGCACCATCCAGCCCAGCCGCAGGGCCGGTGACAGGCTCTTGCTGACCGAGCCGAGGTGGATCACGTGCTCGGGGTCCAGGCCCTGGAGCGCGCCGACGGGCTTGCGGTCGTAGCGGAACTCGCCGTCGTAGTCGTCCTCCAGCACCACGCTGCCCCGCGCGCGTGCCCAGTCGATCACGGCGGCCCGGCGGCTCGCGTGCAGCGGGCCGCCGGTCGGGAACTGGTGGGCGGGAGTGAGCAGCACACCCCGCTCGCGCCCCAGCAGGTCGACGCGCGCCCCCTCCTCGTCGAGCGGGAGCGGCACCGTCCGCGCGCCCGCCGCGGCCAGCAACTCCCGGTGGAACCGCAGCCCGTACGCCTCCACCGCCAGCGGGCCGCACAGCGCCCCGCCCCCGCCCTGGCCGAACAGCAGCCGCAGCGCGTGCGCGAAGCCGGAGCAGATCACGATGCGGTCGGGCTCGGTGCGCACGCCGCGCGCGCGTGCCAGGTACTCCGTGAGCGCCTCGCGCAACTCGCGGCGCCCGGCGGGGTCACCGGGCCCGAACACCTCGTCGGGTGCCTGCTGGAGCGCCCGCCGGTAGGACGCCAGCCAGGCCGCACGCGGGAACGCCGACGCGTCCGGGGTGCCCTGGCGCAGGTCGTGCCGCGCACCACGCGCGTGTGGAGGTGCTTCAACGGGCCTTCGCACGGCGTGTCGCAAGGGCTCCGCGCGGTCGGCGACCCGCGTACCGGACCCCTGCCGCGCCGTCAGCCAGCCCTCCGCCACCAGCTCGGCGTAGGCGTCGGCCACCGTGTTGCGCGCGACCCCGAGATCGGCGGCGAGGGAACGGTAGGGCGGCAGCCGGGTGCCCGGAGCGAGCCGTCCGCCGCGCACGGCCTCGCGCAGCGCCCGGATCAGCGCGGCCCGCCGTCCGCCCGGACCGGACAGCTCCAGATGCAGGTCGGCGCCGACCCGCTCAGCGGAATTGACCCACGATTCCTCCATGGAAATGCACCCTACAGAGGGTCTTTCCGGCTCGTAGATTGATCTGCATGACGACGAACACGGCGAACGCGACGAGCCCGGCCGACACGGCGAACGCAGTCCCCACGGCGAACGCGGCCCCCACGACGAACGGGGCCCCTGCGGCGAGCACGGCGAGCGCGGCGAGCGCGGCGAGCGCGGCGAACGCGGCGAACGCGACGAGCACGAAGAACGCGACGAATACGAGGGACACGATCGGCGCGAGCCGTCTGGACTTCGCGAAGTCCGCCCGCACGGCGTTCCGCGCGCTCGTCGGCTTCGACGCCGCCGCCCGCGAAGGACTCGATCCCGCCCTCGTCGAACTGATCCAGATCCGCGCCTCCCACCTCAACCACTGCGCGTACTGCCTGCACATGCACACGAACGACGCGCGCAAGGCCGGTGAGAGCGAGGACCGGCTGCACATGGTCGCCGTCTGGCGCGAGGCCCGGCACTTCTACACCGAGAAGGAGCAGGCCGCCCTGGCCCTGACCGAAGCGGTCACGCTGGTGGCCGACGAAGGGGTCCCGGACGACGTCTACGCACAGGCCGCGGCCTGTTTCGACGACACCGAACTCGCCCGGGTGCTGGCCCTCATCTGCACGATCAACACCTGGAACCGGGTCGCCCTGGCCACCGCCAAGGTGGCGGGCACCGACGAGCGCTGAAGCGACCACCCACGGGCCGGCGGCACCGCACGGTCACCGGCTGCGCACCTCACCGGCTGCGCACCTCACCGGCCGCGCGTCTCACCGGCCGCCGGTTCCTGCACGCTCATCGGCCGGTCGTACGGCCCGATCGGTGCCGGCAGCCGTGAGCTTCCCGTCAGACGGCGGTCGACGGCCGCGGCGACCGCCCGGCCCTCCGCGATCGCCCACACGATCAGCGACTGCCCGCGGGCGGCGTCCCCGGCGGCGAACACAGCGGGCACGTTCGTCGCGAAACCCGCGTCCCGCGCGATCGTGCCGCGCGGCTCCAGCGCCAGCCCCAGCTGTTCGGTGAGCCCGTCGTCCCGGTCGGGACCGGAGAAACCGAGGGCGAGCAGGACGAGGTCGGCGGGAAGCGCCCGCGC
The DNA here is from genome assembly GCF_044331705.1 of Streptomyces sp. NPDC017202. Classification (NCBI taxonomy): domain Bacteria; kingdom Bacillati; phylum Actinomycetota; class Actinomycetes; order Kitasatosporales; family Streptomycetaceae; genus Streptomyces; species Streptomyces sp. NPDC017202. The sequence goes on from NZ_JBIRNP010000026.1 coordinate 85,687, forward strand.
GGTGCCCTCCACCGGCCGCCGCTTCGCGTCGACCTCGACGAGGTGCAGCGCCCGGACGTGCCCGTTCTCGTCGCCGGTGAAGCGGAGCGTGGACGCCGCGAACAGGCGCGCGTCCGCGTCCGACGCCGGCGCGACGCCGAGGTCGCGCGCCTCCTCGTGCGCGGCGGACAGCCGGTAGATCTTCGGGTACGTCGGCCAGGGATCGGTGTCCTCGTCACGCTCCGCGCCCGGCTGGGCGTAGATGTCCAGTTGCGTCACGGACGCGGCACCCTCCCGGATCGCCGTGCCCAGACAGTCGGCGCCCGTGTCGCCGCCGCCGACGATGACGACGTGCTTGCCGGCGGCGGACATCGGGGACCGCTCCAGGTCGCCCTCGCACACCCGGTTGGCCAGCGGCAGATACTCCATCGCCTGCTGGATGCCGGTCAACTCCCGCCCCGGTACGTGCAGTTCCCGCCACTCGGTCGCTCCGGTGGCGATCACCACGGCGTCGTAACGCGTCCGCAGATCGTCGGCCATGACATCCCGCCCGACCGTGGTCGACGTACGGAACTTCGTGCCCTCCGCCCGCATCTGCTCGATCCGGCGGTCCAGCTGCCGCTTCTCCATCTTGAACTCGGGGATGCCGTACCGCATCAGCCCGCCGATCCGGTCGTCCTTCTCGTAGACGGCGACCGTGTGCCCGGCCCGCGTCAGCTGCTGGGCGGCGGCCAGTCCGGTCGGCCCGGAGCCGATCACCGCCACCGTCCGCCCGGACAGCCGGTCCGGTGGCCGGGGCGGGGTGAGCCCGTCCGCCCAGGCCCGGTCCGCGATGGCGGCCTCGACGTTCTTGATCGTGACGGCGGGCTGGTTGATGGCGAGCACGCAACCCGCCTCGCACGGAGCAGGGCACAACCGCCCGGTGAACTCCGGGAAATTGTTCGTCGCGTGCAGCCGGTCGCTCGCCGCCCGCCAGTCCTCGCGGGAGACCAGGTCGTTCCACTCGGGGATCAGGTTGCCGAGCGGGCAGGCATCGTGGCAGAACGGGACGCCGCAGTCCATGCAGCGGTCGGCCTGTGCGCTGATGAGGGGGAGCAGCGCCCCGGGGACGTACACCTCGTCCCAGTCGCGGACCCGCTCTCCGACCGGCCGGCGCGGCCAGTCCTGGCGGGGTGTGGTAAGGAATCCCTTGAGATCGGCCATGGCCGTCTTCCTTGCGTGCGCTTGCGACGGGGCCGTGCGGCATCGGGCGGCACTCTTGCGGCCACGATACGTCCGCTCCGCGCCCCGCGCAGGGCGCCGGGCAGCGCCTGCCGGGAGCGGGCCCGGCCGTCAGGTCGGCGTCTGTCGCGAGCAGGCCCGGCCGCCGGGCCGGCGCCGGCCCGAGGGCGGGCGCGGCGGCGCGGCCGGTCCTCTCCTCACGAAGGTCGAGAACCCGAAGAAGGCCCCCGCCACCAGCCCGGTCTCGGAGACCAGCCCGGTCTCGGAGACCGGCCCGCTCGGCCGCTGCCCCGTTCGGAGGCCGGCCTGCTCGGAGGCCGGTGTGGCCGGGTGCCGACGTGGCCGGGTGCCGACGTGGCCGGTGCCGCCCGCCCACCTCAGCGACCGGCGGCACCGGCCTCCTCCCACCCCCACTCCCGCAGCACCGCCGCCACGCCCGCCGTGATCCGCTGCCGGGCCTCCCGCCGCGGCACCCCACACATCAGCAATTCGTCGTACGGGGTGTCCAGATGCCGTACGGACGCCACGACCGCCGACACCACCGCGCCCCCGGACAACAGCCGCCCGGCGGCACTGCGTCCCACCCGCCCGCTGCCCCGCTCCGACGCGTGCGCGGCGATCGTGCGGGCCCGGTCCCGCGGGCAGCGGGGGAACAGCCGCAGGATCTCCTCCGCGAACGCCTCCGCGAACCGCGCGTCCTGCGCCGCCCGCCGACGGGCGTCCCGCGCCCGGCGCCGCCCGCGCGCCTCGGCGTCCGCCAGGCATCGTGCCTCCGCCCGCGCCAGCCCCGCCTCCTCGACGAGGACGCCCTGCCGCTCGTAGCGGCCCCTGCGGCGGTTGAACCGCACGACGACCACGCAGAGGGTGCTCTCCTCCCGCGCCCTGCGCGTGAGCGCCGTGTCGCCGCGCGGCAGGAAGACGAGATGCCCGAGGTCCGCGCAGCCGAGGCAGCGCGGCGCGCCGTCCTCGACGACGAGCAGCCGCAGCGGCCCTCGCCGGCATCCGGCACAGTGCCGCCGACGCGACGGCTGGACCGCGACAAGTCCGGTACCGAATGGTGGAGTTGGGGGGGAGGACCCGCATACCTGCTGCATTCCCCCTCCCGCGCCTGCCCCACCCGATCACCGCGCCGCGTCGCCACGCGCCCCACCCGCCCCGCGCGGCGTGTACACGGACACCCGGCGCGGTAGGACACCGCAGCCTCGACCGGACCGGACCGCCTCCGCCGTGCCCCTCCTCCGCGTGGCCGGCCTGTGCAGCTGCATGGTCGTCCCTGATCGCGACCTGTCGCATCATGGGCCGTGTGCGACTCGAAGCGATCACGTGGGAACGTCTCGGCGACCTCCTCGCCGACCGCCTGCTCGACCTGAAGCCGGAGGACGGCAGCCCCTGGCCGCGCATCGCCTTCGACGGCGCCCCGGCGGCCCGACCAGGAGACCTCGCCGAACGCGTCGCCGAGGCGCTGCGGATACGCGGACGCCCCTCCCGCGCCATCGGCACCCAGGGCTTCCTGCGACCGGCCTCCGTCCGCCTGGAGTACGGCCACCGCGACGTCGAGGCCTACTACGACGGCTGGTTCGACACCGGTGCCCTGTGGCGCGAGGTGTTCGGCCCCCTCGAACCCGGCGGCAGCGGGCGGATCCTGCCCGACCTGTGGGACCCGGTCACCGACCGTGCCACCCGCAGCCCCTACGTCCAACTCCCGCAGGGCGGAATCCTGTTGCTGCACGGCCCCCTCCTGCTGCGCCACTGGTTCCCCTTCGACCTGACCGTCCACGTCCTCCTCTCCCCACCCGCCCTGCGCCGCCGTACCGCCGAGGCCGACCGGTGGACGCTGCCCGCCTTCGAGCGCTACGACCAGGAGACCGACCCGGCGGCCACGGCGGACGTCCTGGTCCGCGCGGACGACCCGCGCCGCCCGGCGTGGAGCGGGGGCCCCGCGGACGACCGCTGACCCGCTGCCCGTCGCCCCCTGTCTCCCGCCGGACATGCGGTCGGTGAAAGGCCCGGAGAGAATGGGACGCCGGGACACCAGAGTGCAGGGCACCGGGACAGTGGCGCGCACCGCGTCGCGCCGGCCGTCCCGCACCGGGAGGTACGCCATGACCACCGCCGGCCAGATCATGCACCGGGGCGCCCAGTGGATCCCCGCCCACGAGACCCTCGACCGCGCCGCCCAGCTGATGCGCGACCTCAACGTCGGAGCCCTCCCCATCAGCGACGAGAACGAGCGGCTCTGCGGCATACTCACCGACCGTGACATCGTCGTCGGCTGTGTGGCCATGGGGCACGACCCCGCCAAGGTCACCGCCGGTCAGATGGCCAAGGGGACCCCACGCTGGGTCGATGCCGACGCCGATGTCAGTGAGGTGCTCCAGGAGATGCAGGGGCACCAGATCAAGCGGCTGCCGGTGATCGAGAACAAGCGCCTGGTGGGCATGATCAGCGAGGCCGACCTCGCCCGGCACCTGACCGACGACCAGATGGCGTCCTGGGCGGAGAGCGTCTACGCCAGGACGGGCACCGCCCCCTCCTGACCGCGGCCGCCGTGAGCGGCTCCCTCAGAGCCAGCCGTTGCGGCGGAAGCCGCGGTACAACGCCAGACAGGCGACGGTTATCAGTCCGACGGCCATGCCGTAGCCGTACTTCCAGTGCAGCTCCGGCATGTGGTCGAAGTTCATGCCGTAGACCCCGCAGATCATGGTCGGTACGGCGACGATCGCGGCCCAGGCGGTGATCTTCCGCATGTCCTCGTTCTGCGCGACGGTGACCTGGGCGAGGTGCGCCTGGAGGATCGAGTTGAGCAGTTCGTCGAAGGCCGCGATCTGTTCCGTGGCGCGCAGCAGATGGTCGGAGACGTCCCGGAAGTAGGCCTGTATCTCGGGGTCGACCACCCGCATCGGCCGGGCCGCCAGATCCTGGAGCGGCCGGCTCAGCGGCACCACCGCCCGCTTCAGCTCCAGCAGTTCCCGCTTGAGCTGGTAGATGCGCCCGGGGTCGGCCCGCGCCCCGTTCTCCGCGAAGACGTCCGTCTCGACCTGGTCGATGTCCATCTGTGCGGCGTCGATGACGTTGAGGTACTCGTCGACCACCTGGTCCGCGACCGCGTGCAGCACCGCTGACGGTCCCTTGGCGAGCTGGTCGGGATCGGACTCCAGCCCCTCGCGCAGCGGGCCCAGTGAGCCGTGCCGCCCGTGGCGGACGGTGACGACGAAGTCCTGGCCGACGAACACCATGATCTCGCCGGTGTCGACCACCTCGCTCGTCGCCGTGAGCTGCTCGTGCTCGACGTAACAGACCGTCTTGAACACCGCGAACAGCGTCTCGCCGTACCGCTCCACCTTCGGGCGCTGATGGGCTTCGACCGCGTCCTCGACCGCCAGCGGATGGAGGTCGAAGAGGTCGGCGATGTCCGCGAACTCCGCGTTCGTCGGTTCGTGGAGGCCGAGCCAGACGAATCCGTTCCCGCTCTTGCGTACCCGCTCCACGGTGTCGGCCAGGTCGTCGCCGGCCGGGACGCGCGCGCCCTCGCGGTAGGTCACGCAGTTCACCACAGAGGAACCCAGCGGCGACCGCGCGGGATGGCTCAGATCGACCCGGGCCCGCCGCCGGGCCAGGCGCGCCACCCTGCGCAGGCCACCCACCCCGCCCAGGCCAGTGACCTTCCGCAGATTCCCCGCCATGGTCATCCCGACCTCCTTCTCGGATCCCCCCGCGTGATCTCACGCCGTGGCGCGTCAGTCTGCCAGGCCCGCGCAAAGCCCGGGCAAGCCTGTGGAAAAGGGGACGTTCCGCTTGGTTCCCGCCTGTGGACAACCTGAAGTGGGTCTGCCCCGGAGACGGCTTCCCCTCCCCTTCCGCATCGTGTCGGGGCTGCCCCGGCCGCCGTGTCCCGGTCACGTCGTCCGCTCCGCGTGACCGCCGGCCTCACGACCGACGAGGACATCGGCCGCCACCTCGCCGACGTCGCCTCAGGCGACATGGACCTCGCGACGGCCCCGATGATCTCGGCCTGGGGGAGGAAGGCACAGCCGCCGACAGCAGGCTCGGCCACCGCCACCGCCACCACCACCGCCGACAGCGGCCCGCCGGGACCCGCCGTGCGACCGGCGGTGCCTGACGTCGACGGAGTCGCCGGGGCCCGCCCTTCGTCGCATGTGGCGGCTCCACGCCCTCACCGAGCGCCGGCCGACCCCACCGCCCCGGTGGGCCGTCCCGGTCTGCCGCCCACCTGCTCCACCGCCAGCGCGCCCGCCCCGCACCCCTCGACCGCGGCCTTCGCGGGCTCCGCGCCCCCGAGCAGGGCGGCGAGGAACGCGCCGGTGAAGGCGTCGCCCGCGCCCGTCGTGTCGCGCGGTGTCGCCGGGACGGCCCGAACACGGGCGACGACGGCGCCGCCCTGGGCCACCACGGCTCCGTCCGCTCCCTGCTTGGCCACCACCAGCGGCACGCGTCGGCTGAGTTCGGCGGCCGCGTCCGCCCCATCGGCCGATCCGGTCAGCAGACAGGCCTCGTCCCGGCTGGGCAGCAGCACGTCCACGCCCCGCACCAGGGCCAGGAACCGGTCGGCGCCCAGCTCCGCCAGGAAACCCGCCGACGCCGGATCCAGGCTCACCGGCACCCCGCGCGCACGTGCCGACGCCAGCACCGCCCGCACCAGCGCCCGTCCCGACGCGGAGAACAACAGGTAGCCCGACAGATGCAGTCGGCCGACCCCGTCGAGCAGCGCGTCCGACCAGTCGTCCGGTCCGAGCCGCAGGGAGGCGCCGCTGTCGGTGAGGAACGTCCGCTCGGCCGCCGCCCCGGTGTCGACCAGGCAGACCACCGTCCCCGTCGGCGCCTCGGGATCGACGACGAGCAAGGGCCGCACCCCGCACGCGACCAGCTCGCGTTCGTGCCAGGCCGCCGCCTCCGCCCCCACCCGGCCGAGCAGCCGTACGTCCGCACAGCCCCGGTGCGCCGCCCAGCACGCCACGTTGGCGCCCGCGCCCCCCGGCAGCGTCCGGACCACCGCGGCCGTGTCCGTCCCCGAGGCCAGCGGCCCCCGGTGGCGCGCGACGACGTCCGTCACGACGTCCCCGACCACCAGCAGCGCCCCGCCCCCGCGCCGGCCGCGCGCGGGAGCGGCGTCCGGATCTAGGCGGTGTCTTCAAATGTCACGCCCACATCAGGAGCGATGCGAGGGTGACGGCTGCTTGGTAGGACTCGGCGGTCTTGTCGTAGCGGGTGGC
>NZ_JBIRNP010000027.1:0-76766 GCF_044331705.1 Streptomyces sp. NPDC017202
ACCCGCTACGACAAGACCGCCGAGTCCTACCAAGCAGCCGTCACCCTCGCATCGCTCCTGATGTGGGCGTGACATTTGAAGACACCGCCTAGCGCGAGTCGCACAGGGCAGGGGCCTCTCGGAAGTGCCTCGCACAGGATGCAGGTTCCGAGAGGCCTCTTGCGAACGACGACCCGTGGAAACGTGATCACGGAGGGATCGTCGCGGAACTCCCGCAGACCGGTCATGTGCGGGAGTCACCGGGCGCGACGATCACCACTTCGTGCTACGCGGTGCTGCGTCGGGAGAGCGTGGCGGACTCCGGAAGCCCCAGGGTCCGCCGATGTCGCGGTCGGGCCCGCACCGGGAGGGCGGGTGCCGAGGTTCATTCGCGGCGTTGGCCGCGCAGTCCGTCGAGGGTGAACCCCAGCATTCTGCTCCGGGCCTCGGGGGCGGCGTGCGCAACGCCGATCATGGAAAGCAGTAGAGGGTGCAGGTCGTCGGGACCGAAGTCCGCTCGCAGGGCGCCGTCGCGGCGCGCTTCCTCGATCAGGCGAAAGCCTCGCTCCAACCCCTGTCGGCAGACCTCGTGCACAGACGGGGTCGGCTCCGAGCACCCGGTGAGCGCCTCGCGCAGAACCGCGTCGCTGCTGCCCAGCATGCTCAGCCCTTCGACGTATGCGGTGAAGCGACCCCAGGCGGTCTCCTCACCTTCTGCGGCGTCGATGACCGCGCTGACCTTCTCGGCCGCCACCTGCGGGGCGACGGCGTCGACAAGCCCGGCACGCCCGCCGAAGCGGTGGTAGATGGTGCCCGGGCTGACCCCGGCGCGCCGGGCGATCTCCTCCAGTGGACAGTCCAGTCCCTGCTCGGCGAACAGTTCGACGGCCGCGACGGTGATCTTCTCGATGCTGCGCCTGGCGTCGCTCCGCACGGTCGTCGTCACGTCCCCATCCTCGGCTCCCACACCGCCGCCATAATTTGACGGCACCATCAGGATAACTTACGGTCCGATCCGGAGATAACTTGATGGGCTCCTCAAATTAGGTGGTGCAGGTTATGGCGGAGACGATCGCTGTCTTTGGAGCCGGTTCGGGGCTGGGCGTGGCGACTGCCCGGCGGTTCGGCCATGAGGGGTACCGGGTGGCGCTCGTCGCCCGCCGCCCCGAGCCGCTTGCCGAGCTGGCGGCGCAGCTCGGCAAGGAGGGGATCGAGGCCTAGCCCTTCACCGCGGACCTTTCCGACCCGGCCACGGCGCCCGCGCTCCTGGCGCGGATCACCGCCCGCTTCGGCCGCGTCGACGCCGTGGAGTACGCTCCGGTCGGCTCCATGGCCCAGTTCATGCGGCCGGCGTCGCAGATGAGCGCCGAGTTCCTGCAGAGGCACGTCGACCTGCTACTGAACACTCCGGTCGAGATCGTGCGCGCCCTCGCCCCGCAGATGGCCGAGCGGGGAGACGGCTGCTTCCTGTTCGGCCTGGGATCCTCCGCCCTCGACGCCTCGGTCACGCCCGGCATGAGCGGCGCCCCCAGTGTCGCTGCCGCCACCCGGCACTGGGTGCACGCCCTGTACCAGGACCTCGCCGGCAAGGGCGTCTACGTTGGCCTGCTCCTGGTGGCGGCAGTCGTCGACGGCAGCCATGGACAACGCGAGGCCGTCCGGCTCGGCGTCGACCTGAGCGCCATCTCCACCGTCTCGCCGGCCGACCTCGCCGACGTCCACTTCGACCTGTTCACCGCGCGCGACCGCGTAGAACAGATCGCCCCGCACGGCGCCTCCTGACTGGCCCCCGGCATGGCCCTCGGCGTGGTCCCGGGCTCCCGGGCCAGACGACCGCACCGGGGCAGCGCGCTCAGTATCCCCGACCCCAGGAGCACACGTGGAAGCGAAGACCATCGTCATCACCGGCGCGAGCGACGGCGTCGGCGCCGAGGCCGTCCGTCAGTTGCATCACCACGGCCACCAAGTCGTCGTGGTCGGACGCTCCGCCGGCAAGACGAACGCCGTCGGCGACGAACTCGGCGCCGACCGCCACATCGCAGACTTTTCCCGCCTCGCCGACGTCCGCCGCCTCGCCGCCGACCTGCGCGCCGCCCACCCCCGCATCGACGTCCTGGCCAACAACGCCGGCGGTATCTTCGGCGACCGCATCAGGACGGGAGACGGATTCGACCTGACCTTCCAGGTCAACCACCTCGCCCCCTTCCTCCTCACCCACCTTCTCCTGGACACCCTCACCACCAGCAGGGCATCGGTCATCCAGACCTCCAGTGCCGGCGCACGCCTGTTCGACAACATCACCTTCGACGACCTCGCACACGACCGGGACTTCACCCCTCAGCGCGCCTACGGCACCGCCAAGCTGGACAACATCCTCTTCACCCAGGAGCTGCACCGCCGCTTCCACGACCAGGGCATCTCCGCGGCCGCCTTCCACCCCGGCACCGTCGCCTCCAACTTCGCCTCCAGCTCTGGCAACTTCGTGCAGCGCCTGTACGGCAGCCGCCTCACCCGACTGCTGATGACCACACCGCAGAAGGCCGCCGGGCAGCTTGTGTGGCTCGCCGAGGGCCGACCCGGCACCGACTGGGAATCCGGCGTCTACTACGAAAGGCGCAAACCCGCCAAGCGCACCCACCCACAGACGCGCGACTCGAACGTCGCCCGGCAACTGTGGGACGAAAGCGAGCGCATGCTGAAACTCCCCAAGGGATAACCGCCGGTCCCAGCTCGACACTGCGCCGGTCCGCACGGCGCCTGGCAACGGGAGTGTCCAATCAACAGATCCGCCGTTGGTTGGACACTCCCGGCAGCGCACCTCATGAAGGGTGGCGACCCATGTGCGCGTCGGGTCGGGTCCACGCCTGTCGTTCCTGGCCGCGAGGGTCGTCGTTCTGGGTCCACTCCGTGTCGATACGCATGGTGGTCCGGCGCTCGGGGTCGTACGGGTCCCACCCGGGATCGCCGGTCGAGGCGAACCGGATCCATGCCTCGTGGACGCGGGTGGCAAGGCCCGAGGGTGGCTTGTCGGGGCCGAGCAGGGCATGGGCACCGCGCAACCGCGGCAGGTGCGTGAGATCGAAGACGAAGGGCAGCTCCACCGCGTGGGTGGCCCCAAGCTCGCCGTCCAGAGCGTGCGAACGCCACGCGAACTCATAGCCGAAAGTGGCGGATCCGGACCGGCCGGCGTGGGCGTCCGCCAGGGCCCGGCTGCCCGCGCCGAACAGCGCGTCGCCCATGATGGCGGACCGCAGCTCGCCGAAGGTCGCTCCCGGGCGGGTCCTTCGGTACGTGTCCACGAGTCGGGCCGGATCGTGATGGGCACGTACCGCGGCGGTTTCAACGTCCTCGCTCGTCGAGGTGGCGTAGGCACCCACCGGGACCAGGTAGAGGTTGCCCTCCTCCGTATTGGTCCCGACGAGTAGGTCGACGTCGGCGCCGAGGCCCGCGGCGACGGTTTCGGCGGGCTGGGTGTCCAGGACCAGGCTGAAGGGGCTGAGCCCGACCAGCGGGTCGTGGTGGGTCGCTGTCCGCAGGTCTATGCCGGCGAGTGCGGAGGCCGCCTCGACCAGGCGGTCGTCCGGCATCTTGGCGAAGGCGTCGACGTGCGGCTCGATGTTCAGGTGCCGGGCCGCGGCCCCGGTGACGCGGGCGGCCTGCTCGGTCGTGAACGCGCCCAGGCCGTTGCCGCTCTGGACGATCGCCCGGCGGAAGAGGCCCGCGGCCTCCGGAGTGGCCAGGACCCCGCCGACGACGGTCGCTCCGGCCGACTGGCCGAAGAGAGTGACGTTGTGCGGGGAACCACCGAAGGCGGCGATGTTGTCCTGCACCCAGCGCAGCGCGGCTACGACGTCGAGCAGGCCGCGGTTCGCGGGTGCTCCGGGAATGTCCAGGAACCCCCCTATGCCGAGGCGGTAGTTGAGGGTGACGAGGACGACACCGTCGCGGGCGAAGGCGGATCCGTCATACAGCGCGGACCGTGTCGACCCCGCGACGAATCCACCGCCGTGGACGAACACCATGACGGGCAGGTCACCGTCCGCGGCGGCGGGTGTCCAGACGTTGACCGTGAGGTAGTCCTCCCCGCGGCTCCAGCCGTCTCCGAAGTAGGGGGACATGTCCACGCTGCCGAGCCTGCGTTCGGACTGCGGCGCGTTGGGACCCGGCGCCGTGGCGTCCCGTACGCCGTCCCACGGTTCGTGCGGTTGCGGCGGCGCGAACCGGCCGGCGCCACGGGGCGGAGCGGCGTAGGGGATGTTCAGGAAGGCGGTGGTGCCGCCCTGGCGCAGGCCGCGGACGGATCCCCGCGTCGTGGTCACGACGGGGTCGATGCGAGGGTTCACTGATGTGCCTCTCCGCAGGGCTCAGCCCTGCTCGGTGTACGGGGCGAAAGGGGCCCAGCCCCTGATGGCGAACCTGCTGCCGTCGCGCTCCACTTCCGCGGCGCCGTGGCCGCCCAGGTGCGCTGGAACGACGAGGGCGTTGTTGTCCGCCGCCCAGCCCAGTACCTTGCGGCGGGTGGCGCGCGCCTGCGCGGGGTCCTCGCAGAAGCAGCTGTTGGAGTCCGGTTCGAGGATCTGCACCGGACTGTGCAGCAGGTCGCCGACGAAGACCGCCCGGTCCGTCCCGGAAGTGAGGGTGAGTACGGAGGATCCCGGCGTGTGCCCCGGGGCGGTGTCCAGACGCAGACCGGCGTCGATCTGGTGGCTGTCCTCCCACAGCAGGGTCTGGTCGGCCTGGTGCACCGGGGCGACACTGTCCTCGAACACGTTCTGGTTGCCGCGGCCGAGTACGGTCCTGTGGCCGTTCTCCGGGTTCCAGAAGTCGAAGTCGTCCTTCGGCATCAGATAGGTCGCGTTGGGAAAAGTGGGGACCCAGGTACGCCCGTCGAGGCAGGTGTTCCAGCCGACGTGATCGATGTGCAGGTGCGTGTTGATCACGATGTCTACATCCTCGGGACGGACACCGGCGCGGGCGAGGTTGTCGAGGAATCCGGTGCCCATCCGGCTCCACACAGGCGCGTACGGGCGCTCCTTGTGATTGCCCACTCCGGTGTCGACGAGGATGGTCCTGCCCTCGCTGCGCAGCAGCCAGGTCTGGATCGCCGAGTTGACGATGCGGGTGTCGTCGTCCAGGAAGTCCGGGACCAGCATGCCGCGGTTCTCTTCCCATGCCTTCACGGGGCTGTTCGGGAAGAACGTCTCGGGAGTCATGTCCACGGGCCCGGAGTACTCCCAGACGCGGGTGAGTGAGATGTCACCCAAGGTGATGGTGTTCATGGCCGGTCTCCCTTGTGTTGTCTCATCAGGTGTCTTGTCTCATCCGGTCGGTCCGTCCGGTGGGACGGCTGTTGTCGCCTCGCTCCGCAATCCAGCGGGCCAGGGCGAGGAGGGTGTGCTCGACGCTGGTGGCCATGTGGTCGCGGAGGGCGTCGAGGTCTCGGCGAGTGTGGCCGAGCACCGGGTCCAGGCGCAGGAGTTGCCAGGACTGCTCCACGACGGTCCCCGTGCCGTCGGCGCGAAAGGTCCAGCGCCATCGGACGATGTCGTCGACGACGAAGGCGAAGGCCTTGCCGGGCAGGCACTCGACGACCTGGGAGCGGCTGCTCCACTCACGCTCGCCCCTGCGGTTGCGTCCCTGGAAGCGAGCGCCCGGCCAGGGGCCGTCACCGTCGTCGTAGGCGACGTCGTGAGCGCTGGGGCTCCACGTGCTGATCATCGAGACATCGCTGATCAGCTCGAACAGGGTCGCCGGGGCAGCGTGGGCCCACGTGCTGCGGGTGAACGCGTACTCGGCCGCCTCGGGCGCGGGGGCGGAGTCGGTCCGGTGTGCGGTGGTGTGCAAGGTCTGCTCCTGGGTCGGACGGTCGGCGGACAGTCGCTCGGGGGGGCTGGAGGCTGCGCGGGCCGGGGAGCCGCCCAGGGCTCCGGTCCGCTGCCTGTGGCGCGGCCGACGGGCGGCCGGGCGGCCGGGCGGCCGGGACACGGTCGCGTCAGGCCGTCACCGCGCGGTTCAGTGCTTCGATGTCGGCCGCGCCGAGGCGGACGGAGGCGGCGGCGATGTTCTCCTCCAGGTGGGCCACCTGCGAGGTGCCCGGGATCGGCAGCACGTTCGGAGCCCTGTGCAGCAGCCAGGCCAGAGCCAGTTGTGCGGGACTGGCGTCGTATTCCTTGGCCAGGGCGTCCAGCGGGCCGCCCGGCGCCGCAAGTCGGCCGGTGGCGACGGGGAACCAGGGGATGAAGGCGATGTTCTCGCGGGTCGTGTGGTCCAGGACGTCCTGGGCGGAGCGTTCGACCAGGTTGTACATGTTCTGGACCGACACGATGTCCACCACGAGGCGGGCGCGCTCGATCTCCTCCACGCTCACCTCGGACAGCCCGATGTGCCGGATCTTGCCCTCCTGCTGCAACTGACGCAGCTCGCCGAGCGATTCCTCCAGCGGGACGGCGGGGTCGACACGGTGCAGCTGGTAGAGATCGATCCGCTCCAACCTCAGGTGGCGCAGGGAGAGTTCGAGCGCGTGCCGCAGGTACTCCGGGCGTCCCACCGGCTGCCACTCACCGGGACGGGGACGCACCACGCCGCCCTTCGTCGCGATGACGAGATCGTCGCGGTAGGGGCGCACGGCCTTGGCGATGAGCTGTTCGGCGTGGAAGGGGCCATACGCGTCGGCGGTGTCGATCAGGTTGACTCCGAGTTCGACGGCCCGGCGCAGTACCCGCACGGCCTCGGCCTCGTCGCGGGCCGGGCCCCAGTACCCCGGGCCGATGATCTGCATCGTGCCGTAACCGAGCCGGTTGACTTCGAGATCACCGCCGATGCGGAAGCTCCCGGAGGGCGCGGTGGACAAAGCGGCGGCATCGGAGAGCTCAGTCATGTGGTCGTCCTCACGAGACGTACGTGGCGACGGGGCGTGCCCTCCGTCGCCAGGGGTGAACGGTGCTGAACCCATGTCAGCGGCATCGCGGCGGCCGAGCCAGACCGGGCCGTGCCTACCCCTGAGCGGGGCAGGTTGCCGGTCGGCGGGGCTCGCATACTGGGTCTCGTGAGCGGACAGCGAGAACTCGGGAACTTCCTGCAGACCCGGCGGGCTCAGCTGCGTCCCGAGGACGTCGGCCTGCCGGACTACGGTGACCGGCGCCGGGTACCCGGCCTGCGCCGTGAGGAACTGGCACTGCTGGCCGGCGTGAGCTCCTCGTACTACACGCGTCTGGAACAGGGCCAGTCCGTGGGCGCCTCACCGGAGGTCCTCGACGCCATCGCCAGGGCGCTGCACCTGGATGGGGCCGAGCAGCGTCACCTCCACGACCTGGCGGGCAGCGTGAAGCGGCGCACGGTCGTCCACCGCCCGCCCGCCGAGCACGTCGACGCGACGACCTTCAACCTGCTGGAGGCCTTCGGTGACGTTCCGGCCCTGGTCAGCGGGCGGCGCAGTGACGTACTGGCCTGGAACCGGATGGGACACGCACTGTTCGCCTCCCACATCGACCCGGCCGGCCCGGCGGATCCCGGCAACCGCCCCAACCTGGCCCGCCTGATCTTCCTCGACCCCCACACCCGCGCCCTCTACGCCGACTGGCCGGGCAAGGCGAGGGCTGTCGTCGAGAACCTTCGTATGACGGCCGGCCGGCACCCCGACGACGCGCTGCTCACCTCGCTCGTCGGCGAGTTGACCATGATGAGTCAGGAGTTCGCGGCCATGTGGGCCGACCACGGTGTCAGCCCCTGCGACTCCACCGTGTACGAGATGCACCACCCGCTGGTCGGCAGCCTCACCGTGACGCAGCAGAGCCTGCGGCCTCCGCAGGACGAGGAACGGCACATCGTGCTCGCCGTCGCCGCACCCGGCTCCCCCTCGCAGGCCGCACTCCACCTCCTCGCCCAGGCGACAGCCCCATCGACCCGTCTGGAACGCCCTGCGGACCACGTCTGAAGCTGCGCTCGCGTCGCCGCATCGCGCATCCCCGTCAGGCCTCTTCTTCACAGACCGGGTACCGAACCGGTCGGTGAAGAAGAGGCCTGTGCTCTGCCGCTCGCGTAGCTGTTCACGTGCGCCGAGCGGCCTCGGGCGTGGCGGTGTCAGCCGCCAAAATGATCACCGACAACGGAGCCGTGCCCCGCGCGGTCTGCACCGCACGGGGCACGGCTCGCCGTGTCAGTGCCGGGCCAGGTGAGCCAGCAGCAGGTTCGGGTCGCTCTGCGTCGTGTACGCGGCGCTCGGTACGTAGACCTTGGTGCCACGGATCGCGACCGACGTGGGATTGGACAGACCGTCGGCCCGGGTCAGTACGACCCTGCGGGCTCCCTTGCCGTCGGCCAGCACCACCGTGTTCTCCGTGACGAGGCTCGCCAGGAACTCGTCGCCCCTGCCGGTGAACTCGAAGTCGTCGATGCCGGTCAGCCCGTCGGCGAAGGTCGTGAACGTACCGGCGCGGGGTCCTCGCAGCGGCGTACGGGAAACAGTGCCCTTGTCGGTGTTGGACACGTACAGGTCCCCGTTACGGATCTTGGCTCCGTTCACGCCGAAGAAGCCGGCGGGGGCAAGGGCCTCGCTGTCGCTGAAGAGGGTGGCCCGTCCGGCCGCGGGGCCCCTGGTGGGCACCGTGTAGACGGTGCCCTTCGCGGACTCGGTGATGTAGAGCGTGCCGGTCCCGGGGTCCATGACCAGGCCGTTGGGAAGGCCGTCGGGGGGCAGGTCGGCGAACTTCCGGGGTTCACGCCCTTCGGTGAAGCTCCAGACACCGGTTTCCGCCTCGGTGCCGGTTGCGTACAGGACATAGAACGTGTGACCTTGACGGGCCAGACCAGTCGTCAGCGGAAATCCCAGCAGCGGCGTCTTGGCCGTGGCGTCCGCGGGAGCCGGCAGAGTGGCTAGCACCTCGGTCCTGCCCGCCGCCGTGATGCGGGCCACCTGCCGGGCTCCGGCGAAGGTGACGACGACACTGCCGTGCCGGTCGAGCACGATGTTCTCTGGCATCTGGCCTGTCTGCAGGTCCAGATGGAGCACGGAGGACCTGCCGCCCCGTGGCGTCGCGGCTTCGGCCGTACCCACGGTGAGCGTGCCCAGGAGCGCCGAGGCGACAGACGCCCCGACGATGATGCGGTGCAATCGAGTACGCATGACTTCTTTCTTGGTTCTCTGCGCGAGCGGGCAGTCGGAAGTACGTGGTCGTGGGCGGCGTCCGCTCGTGAGGCACGGGCGGACGCCTTCACCGAGGCGCGTGTCAGCCGGTCGCCCGTGCCGCTTGTGTGATCAGACGGGCCACGGCCCCGGGGTGGGCGACGGGAGCGGCGTGGGACGACTTGATCTCCACGATCGAGGCCCCGGCACGCTTCGCCATGAAACGCTGGGTCTCCGGCGAAAGGGATTGGTCGTCCTGAGTCACCAGGTACCACGAAGGAATGTCTCGCCAGGCGGCCTTCTGCGTGGTCCCGGTCAACGCCTCAGCCGCCGCAGGTCGCTGGACGGCCGCCAGGACCGCGGTCCGCTCGGCGGATACGTCAGCGGCGAAGATCTCGCGGAACCTCGCGGGGTCCAGATAGATGTCGCTGCTTGCGGTCCCGTCCGGCAGGACGGTCGGCACCGTCACGGTGGGCAGCTCGGGAAGGGGCTTGCTCACCGGCCGGGACGCCAGCTCACCCAGGCTCTCTCCCTCGGCCGGAACGAACCCCGCGATGTACACGAGGGCCTTGACCACCGGAAGGCCGGCAGCGGCGTCAGTGATGACGTTGCCGCCGTAGGAATGCGCCACCAGCACGACGGGACCGTCTGTAGCGGCGAGGAAGGCACGCACGCCGGCCGCGTCGGTCCGAGGCCCGCGCAGCATGTTGGGTATCGCTCGCACGGTGTACCCCTGGCGCTGCAGAGTGCCGATGACGCCGGACCAGCTCGACGCGTCGGCCCAGGCGCCATGCACGAGGACGATCGTCGGAAGGGGCCCGCGACGACCTCGGCCGGTCGTCTCCCCTCTGGCGGTGACCGGGACGGAGGCCACGCCGGCGGCGGCGACGGCCGCGGACGCGCCCACCATGACGGATCGGCGGCTCAGCCGATGTTTCACGTTGTCTCCAGGATTGGACGATGGGGATGGAGTACCTGCCAACCGGCACGGCGAAGCAGGTATGACCGCCTCGATGCGGTCCTTCGTCGACCCGCTCAGCCCGTGCCGTCGGCCGTTGCACTCATCCTGGAGCCGGGTACTCCGGGCAACCAGACCCGCTGCCGCCTACCCCCGGCATGATCAGGCAGGACATCGCCCTGTGCGGTTGGGAGTGGCAGGGCCGTTGGAGAACAGGCCTGACCCGCCACAGCGCGCGACCTTCCGCCTGATCCTGTTGAAGGCCTTAACCACGGTGGTCCCGCGGTGATCCCGCGGTGGTCGCCATCCATCTGGGCGGTTGCTTCACCGTGGGACGGGCGACTGTCCCTGGACGACATGACGTCTCATGTTCGCGGGTGCCTGCGGGACGTGGTTGGAGCGGGTACGCCGTGCCGCAGGTTGACCACCTGCATGGCTGCTCCGGCCGCGATCACGTCGGTGCCCAGGGTGGTCAGCGTGACGTCGACATCGAGCCAGTCGGCCCCCGGGAGCTGGGTTTCCACGGCTCGTTCGACGGCCCTGAGATAGAGGTCACCGTGGCACAGCAGATCCGCGCCGGCGAGGATGATGTGGCCGAGGTCGAGAGTCTGGATCAGATTCACCACACCGGTGGCGAGAACGTCCGCGGCTGAGGCGGGGTCGGCGGCCCGCTCGTGGACGACCTCCAGGCAGCCGTGCCGGCCGCAGACGCACAGCGGTCCGCCAAGCTGAATGACGGTGTGTCCGAACTCGCTGGCGTTGGTGTGGGCGCCGCGGTGTGCCGTGCCGTTCAGCCACAGTCCGGCGCCGACGCCGGCTTCGACCAGGATCAGTGCCGCGTCGCGGAAGCCGGCGCCACGGAGCCAGGCTTCGGCGGTCACTCCGGCGGTGACGTCCTTGTCCACGACCACGGGCAGTCCGAGCTCGGATGCGGCGAGCTCCGCCAGCGGGACATCGTGCCAGTGATGAAGGCGGTGCGCGTCGCGGATCCTGCCGCCGGCCTGCTCAAGCGGTCCCATCATGCCGATGCCCAGCCCGATCAGTTCACGGGCGACAACAGTCTCCGCCTTGATCCGTTCCAGCCGGTGCTCGTCGATCATCCGGCCAACGCCGGGCACGAGGAGATTCAGCAACTGTTCCGGGGTGAAGTCGGCCGGCAGTGGCGTAGTGGTGGAGGCGTGGACCACGCCGGCCAGATCGACCAGGACCAGGCGCAGCTCCCGGCGAGTGACGTGGGCGCCGACGGCCCAGCGACGGTCGGGCACCAGCCGGTACACAGCGGCCGGTTTGCCGAGGCGGGGGCGGCGCACTCCGGCCGGTGCGATCACGCCTTCCTCGACCATGCGTGCCAGCACGTTGGAGACGGCCTGTGGTGTCAGGCCGGTGAGATCGGCGATCGTACCGCGTTCGATCGTCGGCGTGGTCCGCGCCAGGGCCAGGACGAGTGACTCGTGGTAGTCCCGCAGGAAACTCTGCTGCACGAGGACACCGTACAAGTAATGCAAAAGCTTTGCGGAACCGCTTCTACTAACGCAAGAGCCTTGCTAAAGTCGCCGTCATGGCTGCTAATCCGCCCGCCGCCCTTGGCCGGCACTGCTGGCGCTGACTCTCGGTGCGGTCGCGATCGGTCTGACCGAGTTCGTACCGGCCGGACTGCTGCCGCAGATCGCCGACGGAATGCTGGGTGCCGAGTACGTCGGCTCGCACTCCCGGGCAGAGGGGCACGCCGGCTGGATGATCACCGCATACGCGCTGGGCGTGGTGGTGGGCGCGCCGCTGATAGCGGCACTCACCGCCCGGATGCCCCGCAAGCGTCTGGTGGTCGGGCTACTGGTGCTGTTCGTGCTCGGCACTCTTGCCTCGGCTACCTCAGTCCCATCGAGTTCGAAGAGAAGCACTACGCCGACCAGGCAGCGGCCGAACCAGTGAACCTGAAACCACGTCAACCCGCCCTGACTGCTAGTCAGCCACTCCCGCGCAGCGGGGGAACCTCAGACCAAGCACACCCCCGTCACGGCACGAGCAGGCTGACACTGTCGACAACACTGGCCGGCTTCCCCCGCCCTCGACCTCAACGGCGCGTCCTCTCCATGGTGCTCCTCCGTGGCAGGGCCTTTACTCACCGTCTCGATCGGCCTGAGGTTCAAAAATTCGACCTGCTGGCTGTCAGCACACTTTTGTGCCCTCTGCCACACATGGCAGGCCCTACGGTCGGCGGCGATCCGGATCGGGCGCCCCTTCTCGTAGGTCAGGGCGAGGAGGGCGGGCTCGCCGCCCGACGTGAGCAGGCGAGCCCGTGGTCGGACCAAATCCCCACGGTGTCGGCGGGTCACCGCACCGACCGCCGAGGGGCCGATCGCCGGCCGGGAGGCGCCGCTCCACCAGTCCCACACGCTCAGACGCGCGTTCTCGGCGTCTCCCGCACGGCCGTGCGCGTGGCGTGGCCCACAGCGCGACCGACGGCATTGCGTACCGCGAGCCCGCGGCGGGTGCGCGGGATCATCAGCGTGGCGATCAGGTTGGTGCGCCGGTGCCGCGGGTCCACCTGACGTCGGTGTTTCGCCTCGTAGACCTGGAAGGCGCGGGCATGGTCGCCGGGATGGTCCGCGAGTGCCTGGGCGAGTGTATGCGCGCCCGCCATCGCCATGCTGGACCCGTCGCCGAGCAGTGCTACGGCGGACGCCGCGTCACCGAGCAGTGCCACCCTGCCGCGCGACCAGGTGTCCACCCGCACGTTGTTCAGCGGGTCGAAGAAGGGCGCCGGATGGTTCCGGTACGCGTCAACCAACTCGGGCACCCGCCAGCCCACTTCGGCGTACGCCTCGGCCACGAGGCGCTTGTGGAGTGCGGTGTCATGGCGGTCGTACCCGACTACACGCGGGCCGCGGAACGTAAACATCGCGAGCGGCTTTCCTCGCGATGGATGTACGGCCAGCATCCGGCCGGGCGCGTTCAGCATGACCATCTCGTGCGGGTCGTCGAGGGCGCCGGGCTCCAAGGGCACTGTCGCTCCGTACATGCCCAGGTCGTTGGTGAACTGCTCCTCTGGTCCGAAGACCAGCCGGCGCACCGTGGAGTGTACGCCGTCCGCACCGATCACCAGGTCGAAGCGGCGTGGCGTGGCGTGGCGGAAGGTGACGTCGATACCCGACTCGTCCTGCGCGATGGCCGTGATCGTCTCGTCGAAAAGGAACTCCGCGTCGTCGGCGGCCGTCCGGTGGAGGACCGCCGACAGGTCGGAGCGGGTCAGCTCGACGGACGGTGACCGTTCGGACGTCAGCGGGAGCCGGAGGATCCGCCGGCCGTCGGGGTCGAGGAGGGAGACTGAGGTCGCGTGGGTGGCGACCTCGCGCAGCTGCGGCATGATGCCCATCTTCTCGGCGGCCGGAATCGCCGGCCCCTTGACGACTATGGCGCTGCCGCCGGAGCGTAGTTCTTTGGCCAACTCCACGACTGTGGGCCGGAACCCGTGCCGGGCCAGCCAGTAGGCGAGTGCGGGTCCGGCGATGCCGGCGCCGAGGATCATGACGCGCGGAGGAGCCATGCCAACTACCTTTCAAAATAAACGAATGAGGAAATTGAGGAAAGCAAGAGAGCGGTGATATTCACCGAATCATTTTTTACGCGCGCTTCTTCAGCTTTTGGACCAGCCGATGGCCGGTGCGACATGTTCGGCAATGTTGTCCAGTAGCCGGAGGTTCTCGGTGACACCGAGAAGATTGGGGATGGTGACCAACAGGGTGTCGGCGGCGGCGACCGCTTCGTCCTTCCGCAGGTTTTCCACAATGGCGTCGGGCTCACCTATGAAGCTCTTTCCGAAGCGCGATACGGCTCCACCGAGCACGCCGACATGCTCCTGCGACCCGTATACCGCGGATGCGCCGAAAAGGGCGCGGTCGCGCTCGGACACGATGGGCAGGACACTGCGCACCACCGCGACACGGGGTGTTCCGGGATGACCTGCCGCCCGCCAGGTTTCATGGAACACACTGATCTGTTCCGCCTGAAGTTCCGCGAACGGTATTCCGGTGTCCTCGGACAGCAGCGTGCTGCTCAACAGGTGGAGTCCTTGCTCGCCGGCCCACCGCGCACTCTGCCGCGTGGACGACCCCCACCAGATCCGTTGCGGCAGGGTGCGCGATCGCGGTTCGATCGTGAGAGGCACACTCATGCCGGTCTCGACCGGGTCGCTCGCTGCCATGGGGGTTCCCGCGATCGCAGCCCTGAAGCGGTCCGTGTGCTCCCTCGCCATGCCCGGCGCTTTCGGCTCGTCGTCAGGAGAGGGGCGGAAACCGAAGGATTCGTAGCCGCGGAGAGCGGGTTCCTGGGACCCCCTGCTCAGACCGAGTTGCAGACGGCCCCCACTGATGAGATCCGCAGCGGCGGCCAGTTCAGCCATGATGAGCGGGTTCTCATACCGCATGTCTATGACCGCGGTGCCGATCTCGATGCGTTCCGTCCTGACCGCTGTCGCGGACATCAGTGCCCACGGACTGGAGAATTGCTTCTGATAGTGGTGGATCCGGCTCCATGCGCCATCGAAACCAAGTTGCTCGGCACCGACGGCAATGTCGATTCCCTGGGTCAGGGCATCGGCCGCACCACGAGTCCCCGATCCCGGGATGTCCTGGTAGTGGCCGAAGGAGAGAAAACCCAGACGCTTTCGCATGTTCACACCTTTCGCTTTTCACCGGCTGATGACGACGCATTCCGGATGTGCTGCATGGTCACCGTCGACGGGACCGGGGAGATACGCCGTTGCGCGCCGGAATATCCGCCCCGACCCGGCAATGAGCGCGGCGAGCGGAAAGCGGAAAGCGCGGGAAGACGTCAGGGCACGGCTCGCGAAGCGCTCACGCCGGTCACTCCGACGGCGCGAGCGAAGCCATGCCCCTTCCTAGGTACCATTAATCTAGTACCTTGAGTGAATCACACTCCGAGGTACGATACAAGTCGTACCAACAGGGAGGCGGCTTCAGTGACAGACACCCACACAGGACGTACAGGCGCCGATGGCATCGACCTGGGCGTCGTACTTCGCGCCCTCGCCGACGAGCACCGCCGAGCTGTGATCATGGAGCTCGCCGCCGATCCGAACGACGGCGAGCGCGCCTGCCACTCCTTCGACCTGCCGGTCGCCAAGCAGACCCGGACCTACCACTTCCGAACGCTTGTCGACTCCGGACTCCTCTGCGAGATCGACTACGGCAACAAGAAGGGGGTCAGGTTGCGGAGGGCAGATGTCGACCGCCGACTTCCGGGCCTGCTCGACCTGCTCGCAGCAGAGTTCAACAGCTCCCCGGCTCCAACTCCACGACCGTAGACACACGTCTCCCACACCGCCAGCATGGCCCCCGACGCCCCTTGTATGACCTGCCCACCGGATTCAACGAACTACCGGTAACGGCCGAGTCGAGTGTTTGTGGCGGAAGCGGGCCGTCCCGTGACCTGCGCCCGATACCGCCCTGGTGTAGTGCCGAACTCCCTCTCGAAGGCGTGAGAAAGCGCGTACGGGCTGCCGTAGCCGACTCGGCCAGCGATGGTGGCCAGGGTTTCCTGGGTGTCGCGGAGCAGGGCCGCGGCAAGGATCACGCGCCACCATGTGAGGTACGCCATCGGAGGACGACCGACCAGAGTGGTGAACCGGCGCGCCAGGGTGGGACGGGAGACGCCCGCCTCCGCGGCCAGACGGTCATTGCTCCACGGTGCGGCCGGTGCCGAGTGCAGCGCCCGCAGGGCGGCGGCCGTCACCGGGTCGCCCAGCGCGCCGGGCCAGGCTCCGCAGGTGGTCTCGGTCATCCAGGAGCGGATCATGTAGACGAGGAGGAGGTCGAGCAGGCTCGGTAGCGCCACGCAGGAGCCGGGCCGGATCTCGTCCAGCTCGCCGGCGAGTAGGTCGATCGCGGCACGAAGTTCGAGGTGGCTTCCCACTCGGCTGGGAAGGTGGACGACCTCGGGCAGCTCCGCCATGAGGGGGTGCATGCGGGTGCAGTCGAGCCAGTACTTGCCGCAGAGTATCTCCGTCTCGTCGCGATCAGGCCGGGCTGGCGGCCCTGTCTCCGCGAGCCACTGCTCGAATGGCACTGCCCTCTCCCTGGCCGCGGTCGCGTCGACGGCGGAATCGGCGATCACATGGCCTGTGCCGTGAGGCAGCAGCACCGCGTCACCCACGCCGAGAGACACTGGCGCACCGCCGTCGGTCAGCAGCCAGCAGTTTCCCTTGAGTACGACATAGAAGCCCGCCCCTTCGTACGAGTCCAACCGCGCGCACCAGCTCGCCCTCGTCCGTACTCGGTGGGACCAGGGGTGCCCGATGTGCGCCACGGAGATCGCATCGCTCACCACATCCATTCGTCCAGCGTATCCCCTGTATGAAGCGTGAGACGGTTGCGTATCTTATTGAGCTGGAAGCGCATTGAGAGAATCTTTCGATCTCTCTTAACGTCGACTCATGATGAACGAGAACGAGCGTGTGCAGAACATGATGCTGGGGGATGTGGAGGTCATCCGGGTCATTGAGTGGCACGAACCGTTCCTGACCACCTCCGAGTTTCTTCCGGAGGTGAATGCCGGCGCGTGGAAGGACAACGAGCACTGGCTGGCACCGGACCACTGGAGGCCGGACAGTGACAGGACGGTGATCGCGTTGCAGTCGTGGGTACTGCGCAGCGCGGGCCGGACTGTCCTGGTCGACACAGGAGCGGGTAACGGGCGCGATCGGCCGGGCATGGCACCTTATTTCGACCAGAGGCAGGGAGATTTCCCCGAGCTCCTGGCGAGGGCCGGTGTCCGTCCGCAGGATGTCGATGTCGTCGTCAACACCCACCTTCATGTCGATCACGTCGGCTGGAACACCGTCGACGCGGACGGGCAGTGGGTACCGATGTTTCCCAACGCCCAATACCTCATTCCGGCCGCCGACGACTTCCACTACGGTCCGGTCAACGCGTACGGAGGCGGCGTGCAGGAGGTCGACCGCCTGATCTACGAGGACAGCATCGCCCCCATCCACCAGGCCGGACAGGCCGTGCTGTGGGACGGCCTCCACCACATCGACGAACACCTCACCCTGGAGTCCGCACCTGGCCACACTCCCGGTGCCTCCGTGCTGCGACTGGCGTCCGGGAGCGACCGGGCGGTCTTCGCCGGAGACCTGCTGCATAACCCGGCGCAGATCCTGCACCCCTGCTGCAACAGCAGTTCCTGTCTCGACCCGGGGCAGGCGGCGGCCAGTCGCCGTCGGATTCTCGGGCGGGCGGCCGACGAACGAGAGTTGCTCGTCCCCGCGCACTTCGGTGGCGCGGGCGCCGTGGAGATCCGACGGGACGGCGACGGGTTTGCCCTCGGCCCATGGGCGGAATTCAGTCCCCGCACCGGAGTGCATCCGACTGATGATCAGCTACTGGCACAGGGCCCTGCTAATTGATGTCGGCAAGGACTTCCAGAGCCCGTGTGATGTCCTTGGGTTCGGACTGCCACCCCGGGCGGGCGAACACCCGGCCAGAGGTCTCGAACAAGGGGGTGAGCAGCTCCAGTCCGTTGGCTCCGGCTGTCCGGCCGCTCATGTAGGCGTCCACCGCTACGTCCACCATTCCGGTGCGGACGTAGAGTTCGGCCGCACCGCTGATGTTGAGCAGGTGGCACTCGGGTGATCCCGGCCTAGCCTCGATCTTTCGTGATGGGCCGCCGAGGGAGTCGGGGGCCCATTTCGTTGTCGGTGGCTGAGACCGGGCAGGTTGAGTGCCCGGGTGTCGTCTCGGGTGGACGCCGGGTTCCACTGCTCCGGGCTGGCACGTTGTCTTGCAGGGACAGGTGAGTTGGCTGGTCAGCCAGGGTTTGGCAGGGGTGCGAGCCGCGCGAGGGCAGGTCCAGGGCCAGTGGCGGGCGAGGCGGAGGATGCGGCGTCGGCCGGTGGTGACGAGCTGGCCGGCCGCGGAGAACAGGCGGAGTCGCAGGCGGCGGGGTTCCCAGAGCCGGGTCTGGCCGGTCAGGGCGAGCATGGGCATCCAGGCCAGCAGGTCGAGGGCGATCTGGACGATCTCCAGCCAGAGCTGGTTCTGCGCGGTGTGGTGCAGGGGCAGGTTGCGCAGTCCGGTCGCTCGCGCGGCCCGGATGCGGTCCTCCGCGCGGGCTCGCAACCGGTGGCGGAGTTCGAGTCCGGCGATCGGCTGGTTGAGGGTGCTGGTGGCGAAGCAGGTGATCCGCATGCCGTCGGCGTCCGTGATCCTCAACTGGGCTCCGGGATGGGGCCGTTCCTTGCGGACGATCAACCGAGTGCCCTGCGGCCAGCCGTCGAGCGGGTCACCGGTGAGTTCGGCGACCCAGGTCCCGTCACGGACCTCGCCGTCCGATTCGACCGCAGGCGTCCAGGCCGATGCGGGGATCTTCAGAACGTGCTCGTGGATCGCCTCGGTGATCACCATGCCGACCGAGTAGGACAGCCAGCGTCCGCGCTGGGCGAGCCAGGCCACGAGCTCGTGGGTGCCGCCCGCGGAATCACAGCGGATCAGTGTCCGCCGTCCCCGCCGGTATTTCTTGGGCAGTTGAGCGAGGGCGAGGCGAGCGACGGTGATGTGGTCGGCGGCCGTGTTCGAGCCCGCGTTGCCGGGCCGGAGGTGCGCTGCGACAGGTTCGCCGGTTCCTCCCGGGCCGTGGTCGACGAAGCCCATGAGTGGATGGTGTCCGTAGGTCTTCTTCCAGGTCGGGGCCGCGTCCTGCTTGTCCGAGTGTGCGACGACCAGGACCCCGTCCAGGTCCACGGTCACCTGTCCGCCGGCATCCGGAGCCCGCTCGCCGGGGCCAACTCCCATACTTTTTTGCGGACTTCGGAACGTGCAGCGCGGATCGCGGTCAGCGCCTTCTCGCCGGAGGTGGCGAGGGTGCCGATCAAACGGGAGACCGTCGGATCGGAGGCAACCGGGCCGAACACACCCGGCTCGGCCCGCAGCATGGCGACGTCGGCCAGGCAGTCGCCGCCGAGTGCGACCGCCAGTGCGAGGTCCACGAGCATCTTGCCGGGGTCATGGACGGCTCGCGGTCTCCGCCACGGGGTCAGGGCTGCGGATATCGCCTGGTCAAGGCCGATCTTGCGGACCGTTTCGACCAACAGGACCGAACCGGCCTGCGAGACCACGGCCCGGCCGTCATCTCGGACAAGGACATGGGGATAGGCCCCGATAGGCTGCTTCACCTGGAAAGTGCCTCCGACAGGGGCAGGAACAAGGACCTCGACAATCCTCATTCTTGCTGGTCAGAGGCACTTCCTGCTTTCCTGACCGCCTGCCGGACAGCCCGCTTCATGAAAGCGCGAGGCTAGGGCCGCACGTGCAGTCCGCTCCGTGCCGGTAGAGGTGCTCCAGGAGCCGGACTGCATCGTTTCCGGTGGTGAGGGTTCTGGTCTTGGGCTTGGTGGGGTTTGTGCCCAGGCGGACTGGACGGTCATAGCGACGCGCCCAGTCCTCATCGACCAGCTCGTCCAGCAGGTGCCCGGCGAGGCCAGCGACCTCTTCCAGCACGGCGCGGACCGCCTCGGTGATCAGCTCCAGGCGGGTCAGGTCACGCACCGCGGCCAGGACATGGGTGGAGTCGGTGCGCTGGGTGGCGCATTCGCGCATCAGGCTGGCCTCCTTGAGGCGGACCCGACGCGAGGTCGAGGAGACGGTCGGCACGATCTCCCTCGGCGAGACGGTCGCGGAAGTCGGCCGGCACGCTGTGGTGAAAGCCAGGGTCGGCCGGCTCCATGGCCATGGCGTACGTGAAGTCGATGTGGCAGCGGACCGCCTCGGCAACCTCTCTGCCCGACTAGCCGCAAAAAATATAAAAAATAGCATTTTGTAATGAATTCCGTGTATGAGCTACATTCATCCGGATACCCGGACGGCATGGAAGGTATGACGGGCACGCCGCGGCCGGCCAGAAAGTCGAGGCCGGGCGGGGGGCGGGTGCCGGACCGGATGAGCAAGTGGAGCGGCAGGCGCCGGACACTCCGGCGGACCTGCCCAAGGGCTCCCGGCGGGCGGCGCTGAAAGGCACTCTGAAGGAGTTCAAGAAGGATGAGCTGGCCGACCGGGCCGCGGCGCTGACCTACTACGGGATCCTGGCGCTGTTCCCGGCCCTGCTGGCGCTGGTCTCGCTACTGGGGATCGTCGGCCAGAACGTGACGAAGCAGGTGCTGGACAACATCCAGAAGCTCGCCCCGGGCGCGGCGCGCGACGTCCTGAGCAACGCGGTGAAGCAGATGCAGGGCAACGGCGGGCTCGGCTCGATCATGGCGATCGTCGGTCTGGCGCTCGCCGTGTGGTCAGCCTCCGGCTATGTCGCGGCGTTCATCCGCAGCGCGAACGCCATCTACGACATTCCCGAGGGCCGTCCGATATGGAAGGTGATACCGGTCCGGGTCGGTATGACCGTTGTGCTGATGATCCTGGCAGTTGTCAGTGCGCTGATCGTCGTCTTCACCGGCGGCCTGGCCCGGCAGGTCGGCACCGCGCTAGGCATAGGGGACACGTTCCTGACGGTGTGGTCGATCGCCAAGTGGCCAGTGCTCGTCGTCCTGGTCACGGTCATGATCGCAATCTTGTACTGGGCGACGCCGAACGCGAAGGTCCGCGGCTTCCGCTGGATCACACCGGGCAGCTTCCTGGCCCTGGTGATCTGGATGATCGCCTCCGCCGGGTTCGCGCTGTACGTGGCGAACTTCGCCTCCTACAACAAGACCTACGGCGCCCTCGCCGGCGTGATCATTTTCCTGGTGTGGCTGTGGATCACGAACCTGGCGGTCCTCCTGGGCCTGGAGTTCGACGCCGAGATGCACCGGCAGCGCGCCGCCGCGGGCGGCCACCCGGTCGGCAAGGAGCCCTACGTCCAGCCCCGCGACACCCGAAAATGGGACGAAGAGGACCGCCGCCGCCTTGAATCCTGAACGGCGAGACCACCGTCGCCAGGTCCGCTCCCGGGCACGGCCTCGGCGTCGTCCTTACGGACCCACGTCCGCAGCGACTCCGCGGTGATGCCGAGATCCGCGGCCACCGCCGCCTACGTCTGCTTGCCCGCCGCGGCGCGGTAGAGCGCGACGGCGTCCTTCCGGAACTCCTCCGGGTACGGAGACTTGCGTCCCACCTGGACACCCCTCCCTGGACCATCAAGATCCATTATCAGGGTGTCCACTCCAGAGGATCAGCCTCAAGGAACCAGCTCGCCCTTCCTGGCGGCCGCCACGGTTAGGGACGCTCCATGGTCTCATCGTCGTCGAGCCACTCCAGACCGGCGCTGCCGCTGCTGAGCCCGGCCGCGACGGCGCGGTGGCCGTCTCCTTCCAGGAGGTCAGCTCTGCGATCGCGAGGTGCGGCTGGTCGGTGGAGAACGACGCGCGCGCCGCATCGACGCGGTCCTGCGCACAGGACTCCTGGTCGGCCGGCGACAGCGCGAGCATCCAAGGAAAGGCCTTGGACATCCGCTCGGCGAGCGAGCCGCGGTCGTCGAGGGTGACGGTGATGAGCTGCGCGGCAAAGTTCAGCAAACGGGCACGGCCCTCGGCCTCGCGCTGCGACATCAGGACCAGAGCCTCTCCGTCGCGCCGGGTCACCGTCACGGGGTGGTCCTCGGCCTCGGCGAAGACCTCGGCAGAGCGCTTGCTCAGGTCCGAGGAGCGTCGAGTCGCCGCGGGGAGGTCTGCTGCGATGGTCATGGATCCATAGCATTCGGAACGTATTCGGAAGTCCAGTGGGGGCCGCGGAGTGCGTGCGCCAGATTCGACCTCCGGATACGGTCCGAAGTCAGATCTCAGCCTTCCTTCTGTCCGGGGCGCGGCTGTACGTGTTCGCGGTGATCGGGCACGCCGGCCGGCGCATCCGCATCCTGGGCGCGACAGCCCACCCGACCGCCTCCTGGGTGGCACAGGCCGCCAGTGACCTTGCGGATGGCCTTGCCCAGGCCCAGGTGGTGATCGCCGATGACGAGCCGGACCCCGGTCAGACCGCGTTCGCACAGGTGACGCATGGAGCAGGAGATTGCCGATTCGCTGCAAACCCGGTGGCTGCGCTTCGTGGCGAGCGAGGAGAACGCTGGACGGTGCCCCCTCTCTCCCATTCAATCTTGAAGAGTGGCGGAAACAGCAGGTCAAAGCACTCAGGACCTCGACCTATGAACCCGTTCATGAAGTTCATCAGCACCAAGTCGTTCATGCCGTTCGTGTACTACCGGGTGGTCCTCGGCATCGTGATCATCGCCCTCGTCGCGATGGGCGTCCTGAGCCCGCACGCGGCGGAGTCGGCGGGCTGATCCCGCTCGGGCGGCAGTCGACCCGCACCGCCCCGGCACGGCCGTTCCGCGACCGGCCGGGGCGGTCCCGTCCGCGGGCAGCGGGCAGCGGGCAGCGGGACCGGCTTACTCGGCCACCACGATCCGGTCGACCGCCGCCGCCACCAGTTCTTCGCGCTCCGCCGCCGTGAAGACGTCCGGCAGGGTGAGCTGCTCCACGATCAGCCAGTTCAGCGCCAGGATGAGCAGCTTGACGGCCATGGCGTCCCCGGGGAGCCCGGAGGCCTCGTGATAGGCGACGTTCCCCTCGATGTCGGCCCGGACCCGTTCGGTGAGGACCTTGCGCAGTTCGGGGCGGCGGGTGGCCTCGAGGCGCAGTTCGAGCAGGGCGAGGTAGCCGGTGCGGAACGAGGCGACGCGGCCGACCAGTTCACGCATCAGCTCCGCGTACGTCTCCCGGTCGCGGCCTGCCGTGCGCTGCCGGACGAGCGTGGCCTCGTCCGGCTGGAGCCGCTCGTAGACGCGGGCGCCGGCCTGGGTGAGCAGGTCGTCGCGATTGGCGAAGTAGTTGGACGCGGTGCCGACGGGCACAGCGGCCTCGGCGTCCACCGCCCGGAAGGTCAGGCCTCGGGCTCCCTCCCGGGCCAGCACCTCGATCGCGGCATCCACCAGGGCGGCGCGCCGCTCGTCGTTCCGTCTCGCCATGGACACCCTCCCGGTGCGTCATCAGACCACTTCGGCGAGAGTACTACGCGTGAAGTTGCCGGGCCGGGCACCGGCAGGCCGCCACCTCTTCGCTACTTCACCCCTTCACCCCTTCACCCCTTCACCCCCTCGCCCCTTCGCCCCTTCGCCCGGCCGACAACGCCGCCCCCGTGCGGTGAACTCGGCCCGTGACCAAGCCCATAGGGATTGCGTAGCCACCCGGTAGCGCAGTGTCAGTGCTTGCGCCTAGGCTGTTGCGCATGTCCCCGAGTTCATTAGCCCCTGGTTCCGTGCGGTCTGCCGCCGAGTTGAACGAGCAGATCCGGGCTCTGTGGCTGCGCGCGGGCGGGTCGCTGTCGGCCCAGGAGCGGGCGGAGTACGAGCTGTTGGTGGTCGAGTGGGCCGCGGCCATCCGCGGAGAGGTCGTCAGGGCGGCCTGAGGCCGGCCCCGCCGCGGCACGTCTCCCGGCCGGGCCCTCGCCCTGATCCCCGCCCGACCCGGCCGGGCGCGCCCCCGACCAGGTCGGCGCCGCGCCGCGCCGCGCCGCGCCACCCCATCCGCCGGCGCCTTCCCCGGCAGGAGTGCTACGACGGCACCACGACCCCGTCGTGCACCTCGTCCGCCCCCGGCCCCTCGGCCGGGTCGGTGAGTTGCTCGCGCACGTAGTTCCAGATCACCGCGAGCAGTGCCGCGACCGGTACCGCGAGCAGACTGCCGACGATCCCGGCGAGGCTGCCGCCGAGCGTCACCGCCAGCAGGACCACCGCCGCGTGCAGGCCGAGCCCCCGGCTCTGGATCATCGGCTGGAAGACGTTGCCCTCCAGCTGCTGCACCACGACGATGATGGCCAGCACGATCAGCGCGTCCGTCAGACCGTTGGAGACCAGCGCGATGAGGACGGCGACGAATCCGGCGAACAGCGCGCCCACGATCGGCACGAACGCGGAGACGAAGGTCAGCACCGCCAGCGGAAGCACCAGCGGCACGTCCAGGATCCACAGCCCGAGGCCGATGAGCACCGCGTCGAGCAGACCGACGACCGCCTGCGACCGGACGAACGCGCCCAGCGTGTCCCAGCTGCGGGCGGCCACCGTCGGGACGTCCGTGGCGAACCGACCGGGCAGCTGGCGGGCCAGCCAGGGCAGGAACCGGGGGCCGTCCTTGAGGAAGAAGAACATCAGGAAGATCGCCAGGACCGCGGTGACCAGGCCGTCGACCACCGTGCTCACTCCCGTGACGACGGCGGTGACCATGCTCCCCAGGCCGTCCTGGGCACGGGCGACCCCGGTGTCGAAGGCCTTGTTGATCTGGTCGTCGCCGATGTTCAGGGGCGGCCCGGCGGCCCATTCGCGCACCCGCTGCAGGCCTTCGACCACCCCGTCGGTCAGCTCCCCGGACTGGGAGGCCACCGGTATCGCGATCAGCGCCACGGTGCCCGCGGCGACCAGCAGGAACAGGACGGTCACCAGCGACGCGGCGAGGGCGGGCGGCCAGCCGCGCCGGCGCAGGTAGCGCGTCGGGGGCCAGGTCAGGGTGGTCAGGAACAGGCCGACGACGAGGGGCCACACGATCGACCACATCTGTCCCAACAGCCACAGTGCGACCGCGAGCCCCACGAGGAGCAGCAACAACTCGACGGATATGCGCGCCGACGCGCGGAGCGCGGCGCGGGTCCTCGTGGAACTCAACGTGGCAGACATGGGGCTCACCCTATGGGTACGCCGCTCGGGGATACGTCGGTCGGGGATACGCCGGTCAGGGTTGCGCGTGAACCCGGACCCGCCCGGCCCGGTTCCTGCCGGAAGGACTTCGGCCCTCCGGCCGCGCCGATCGGGCGGACGTACCCGCACGGCCCTTGGCGCCACGCCCGCCATGCCCAACACTCGGGCCATGACGCAGCGTGTGGAGCTCGCGGCCGTGATGGACCGCCTGGCCGTCGACGGTCTGATCACCGACTACGCGGTCGCCGTCGACGACGGCGACTGGGCGGCCTACCGGGCCTTGTTCACTTCCGACGGGCGGGCGGACTACCGCTCGGCCGGCGGCATCGAGGGAGAGGCGGGAAAGGTCGCCGCCTGGCTGGAGGAGAGCATGCGGCCGTTCTCGATGCGCCAGCACCTGATCGTCAACCGCCGGCTGCGCTTCGGGATCCTGGAACAGGACCCGGGCGACACCGCCCGGCTCCAGGCCGACTACGTGAGCCCGATGCGGCGGGCGGGCGGGGAGGAGGGGGCCGCCGGGGCACCGGACCTCGTGTGCGGCGGCCGGTACGCCTTCGAACTGCTGCGGACGGAGGACGGCTGGCGGGTGCGCGAGGTGGTGGTGCGGGAGAAGTGGCGCCGGCTGCCGGGCCGGGACATCGCCGGCTGACCGGAGGACTCCCCGTCCGCCGGAGACCATCTGGTCGGAGATCGCCCCGGACGCGCACACTGGAGCGACCACGGGGTAGGGAGGTGCCGTATGAAGACGTTCGGTCACTGGCTCTCCTCCCCGTGGCGGCGCTCGGCCCTCGTGGCCCTGGCAGGCGCGCTGCCCGTCCCGTCCTTCCCGGCGCCCGGCCTGTGGTGGTGGGCGTACGCCGCGCTGGTCCCCTGGCTCCTGCTGGCGCGTTCGGCGCCCACGGGCCGGCGGGCCCTGTACGACGGCTGGGCCGGCGGGTTCGGGTTCATGCTGTCCATGCACGTGTGGCTGCTGCCGAGCCTGCACGTCTTCACACTGGTCCTCGCCGCCCTGCTGGGCGCGCTGTGGGCGCCGTGGGGCTGGCTGGCGCGGCGGTTCCTCGGCGGGGTGCCCTCGCGGGGCCGGGCCTGCGCCGCGCTGCTGGTGCTGCCCTCGGGCTGGCTGGCCGTGGAGCTGGTCCGTTCCTGGCAGGGGCTGGGCGGGCCGTGGGGTGTGCTCGGGGCCGGCCAGTGGCAGGTGGAGCCGGCGCTGCGGCTGGCGTCCGTCGGCGGGGTGTGGCTGCTGAGCTTCCTGGTGGTGGTGGTGAACGTCGCCCTCGCCCTGCTCGTCGCGGTGCCGGCGCACCGGGTGCCGGCCGTCGCCGGCCTGGTGGCGACGGCCGCCGCGGCCTCCGCCGCATGGGTGTGGTCGCCGCGGCCGGAGACCGGCGGGCAGGCGCGGATAGCCGTCGTCCAGGCCGGTGTCGTCGACGGGCCCGAGCGCCGTTTCGACCGGGAGGAGCAGCTGACCCGCCGGCTCGTCGGGCAGGACGTCGATCTGATCGTCTGGGGCGAGAGCAGCGTCGGCCACGACCTGGCCGACCGTCCCGACCTGGCGCGCCGGCTGGCCGCGCTGTCGCGCGCGACCGGCGCCGACATCCTGGTCAACGTGGACGCCCGCCGGTCCGACCGGCCCGGCATCTACAAGAGTTCGGTCCTGGTCGGACCGGACGGACCGACCGGCGACCGGTACGACAAGATGCGGCTGGTGCCGTTCGGTGAGTACGTCCCCGCCCGGTCGTTGCTGGGCTGGGCCACGTCCGTCGGCAAGGCGGCCGGCGAGGACCGGCGGCGCGGCACGGAGCAGGTCGTGATGAACACCGGGGCGGGCCTGCGCATCGGCCCGCTGGTGTGCTTCGAGACGGCGTTCCCCGACATGAGCCGCCATCTCGTCGAGGACGGCACCGACGTCCTGGTCGGCGAGTCGTCGACGTCGACGTTCCAGAACAGCTGGGCCCCCGCGCAGCACGCCTCGCTGGGCGCCCTGCGGGCCGCGGAGACCGGCCGCCCCTTCGTGCACGCGACGCTGACGGGTGTCTCGGCGGTGTACGACGCGAGCGGCGCGCGGCTCGGCCCGCGGCTGGGGACGGACGCGAGCACCGCCGCCGTCTACGAGGTGCCGCTCGCGGACGGTGTCACCCCGTACGTCCGCTTCGGCGACTGGCCGGTCCACGCCGCCCTGCTCGTCCTCCTCGTACTCGGCCTGGTGGAGGGGGCGCGGGCGGTCAGGCCGCGCCGGAACGCTCCCGCACCGCTCGGACCACCCGCTCGCACAGTTCGTGAGTCGCCAGCGCGTCCCGGGCACTGAGCGTCCTTCCCGCGCGGACGGCGTCGAGGAAGGCCCCCGCCGCCTGCTCGATGCCGCGCTGGCGGGCCACCGGCACCCAGTCGCCGCGCCGCCGCACGGTCGGCTGCCCCTTGTGGTCGATCACCTCGGCGAGGTTGACCACCTGGCGCTTGGTGTCCTGGCCGGACACCTCCAGGATCTCCTCGTTGGACCCGCTGAGCCGGTTCATCACCCCGAGCGCGGTGAAGCCGTCACCGGAGAGCTGGAGGACGACGTGGTGCAGCAGCCCGGCCTCGACGCGGGCCCGCACGGTCACGTCCTCGACCGGTCCCGGGGCGAGGAAGCGCAGGGTGTCGACGACGTGGATGAAGTCGTCGAGGATCATCGCCCGCGCCTCCTCGGGCAGGCCGACGCGGTTCTTCTGCATCAGGATCAGCTCGCGCGGGTGGTCGGCGCACTGCGCGTACCCGGGGGCGAACCGACGGTTGAAGCCCACGGCCAGGCTGGTCCCGCGCTCCTCCGCGAGCGCGACGAGCCGCTCGGAGTCGGCGAGGTCGTACGCCAGCGGCTTGTCGACGTAGGTCGGGACACCCGCTTCCAGGAGCCGTGTGACGATCTCGGGGTGGACGGCGGTGGGGGCGTGCACGAAAGCGGCGTCCAGGCCCTGGGCGAGCAGCGCGTCGAGGTCGCGGTGGCGCTGCCCGGCCGGCAGGCGCAGGCCGTCGGCGATCCGGTCGAGGGTGGCCGGGGTGCGCGTCTGGAGATGGAGTTCGATGCCGGGCAGCGCGCCGAGCACCGGCAGATACGCCTTCTGCGCGATGTCGCCGAGTCCGATGCAGCCGACCTTCACGGGGGCTCCTTCACTGCTGGTCCGCGCCTGCCTGCACGGCAGCATACGGGGCCCGCGGCGGCGTCCGGCGGGCGCTCCCGCCGAGGCCCGCGCGGCGGGAGCCCGGGTCGGGTCGCCGGGTCGCCGTTGCGCACGGCGACGACGGCCGGACGGGCGCGGGACGCGCCCTGAGAGGCAGCCGGGCGGGCGGGGCGGGGCGGCCGGTGTGACGCCGGGCGGGGACGACGGCGCACTCGCCCGGCCTGGCCGCCGGGCCGGACGGGCCGGACGAGCCGGACGAGCCGGACGAGCCGGACGAGCCGCGGCAGCATCGTGCAGCCGCGGCAGAGAGGCGGCCGCGGCGTGGAGGTGGCCGTGGCGGGGAGGTGGCCATGGCGGGGAGGTGGGCAGCGTCGGCCGCGGGCCCGGCGAGCGGCCCGGCGGGCCGGGCCGCGGGCCTTCCGAGCCGCGCGGGCGCCGGGTCCCCGGCCTGGAGAGACCGGTCCGGGCTGCGGGAACCGCCGGCCGGACCCTCGCTCGCCGGCCTCCGCCCGGCGGAAAACACGTGGTGGCGGAGGGGCCGGCCGGGCGACCATGCGGGCATGACGACCGAGCGCACCGAACCCGCCCAGAACGCCGGCGAACGCACCATGCTGGAAGGCTGGCTGGACTACCACCGGCAGACCCTCGCGTGGAAGTGCGAGGGCCTCACCGACGCCCAGCTCCGCACCGCTTCCGTGCCGCCCTCCGAACTGTCCCTGATGGGGCTGGTGCGGCACATGGCGGAGGTCGAGCGCAACTGGTTCCGCCGGATCCTCGTGGGCGACGAGGCCGGCCCGATCCACTACGGCGACGAGGACCCCGACGGCGAGTTCCACCTCACCGAGCAGGACACCTGGCAGGAGGCGTACGCCGACTGGCAGGCCGAGATCGCGATCGCCCGGCGCAACGCGGCCGGTTTCGGGCTGGACGACCTCTCCCGTGGCAGGAGCCGGTTCACCGAGGATCCGTTCAGCCTGCGCTGGATCTACACGCACATGATCGAGGAGTACGCGCGGCACAACGGCCACGCCGATCTGCTGCGCGAGCGGATCGACGGCGTCACCGGCGACTGACGTCACGTCACCCCCGGCCGCCGCGCGCCCTCCCTGGGGGGTATGGGATCACCCGCGTGGGGGATCCTCCGCCGGTGCGCCGTGCCTCGGCGGGCCGGAGCCAGCAAAGTGGCGCGGGTGCAGCGAACGACGACTACCGCGACGCTTCTGGTGACCGTGGCCGTCACGGCCCTCGCCGGATGCGTGACCGTCCGGCACCCGCCCGTGCCCCGCCCGCCCACGGCCCCGGCCCAGCCGTCCCTGCCGCGGCCCGACGGACGGACCGGGGCACAGGTGGTGCAGGCACCGGCCCAGGAGGCTCTGGAGATGGTCGGGACGGAGCCCGGGCGGGAGCCGAGCACACCGGCGTCACCCCGACGGGCCGCGCCCGCCGCGCAGCCTCCGTCCGCCCGCCACCGCCCACCGGCCCCGGCGCGCCCGGGACCGGCCCGGCCGGAACGCCGCCGCCCCACGCAGCCGCGCGGCGAGGTCCCCGACGGGAAGGAGGGGGCGCGCGGGAACGCCGATCTGTGCGACCTCGGCCGGAAGTACGGGGGCTGGCGGCCGGGCAGCCCGGAGTCCGTGATCTGCGAGGGCACCTACGGGCGTTGAGGCCCTGCCGCCCCGCCTACTCGGACCAGAGGTGGTCCTGACCGCCCTCCCCCAGCCGCAGCTCCATCCGGCTGATGGCCGCCCGCACGCCGTCGCCGTAGGTGTCGTCGCCGAGTCCCCGGGCCGCTCTGCGGGCCTTGCGCACGTGGGTGCGGGCGGCTTCCGTACGGCCGAGTTTGACGTAGTCCGCCGCGAGGTTGAGGTGGAGCGAGGGGTACAGCGCCCGCACGGCGGGCGCCCGCTCGTGCTCCTCGGCCGCGGTCAGCGCTCTCAGGTCCCAGGCCAGTTCGTCGAAGGGGTCGTCCTGGGTGTCGGCGAGGTAGTGGGCGACGGTGCAGCGGTGCAGCGCGTCGCCCTCCTCGCCCAGCTCCTCCCACAGCTCCAGCAGACGCCGCCTGGCCTCCTCCCGGTCTCCCCCGTGGTGCAGCATCACCAGCTGCCCGATCCGGGTCAGCACGGCGTCCGGCGCCGCCTGTTCCTGCCGATGCTCCGCCACGAACCCTCCTTGCGTTGTTGCGAAGACGCTAACCGCAGGCACCGGGGATCCCGGTCAGGCGGCACCGGGCCGGTCCGCCGGGGGGACCGGCCCGGTGCGGGTCAGGTCAGGTTCGGCACCGTCCAGTCGATCGGCTCGTGGCCCTGCCGGGCCACCGCCTCGTTGATCTGCGTGAACGGACGGGAGCCGAAGAACTTCTTCGCCGACAGCGGTGAGGGGTGCGCGCCCTTCACCACCACGTGCCGGGTCTCGTCGATCAGGGGCAGCTTCTTCTGCGCGTAGTTCCCCCACAGGACGAAGACCGCCGGGTCGGGCCGCTCGGCCACGGCCCGGATCACCGCGTCGGTGAACCTCTCCCAGCCCTTGCCCTTGTGCGAGTTGGCCTCACCGGCGCGGACCGTGAGGACCGCGTTGAGCAGCAGCACGCCCTGCTCGGCCCACGGCATCAGATAGCCGTTGTCCGGGATCGGGGTGCCCAGCTCGGCGTGCATCTCCTTGTAGATGTTGCGCAGCGACGGCGGGATCTTCACCCCGGGCCGCACCGAGAAGCACAGGCCGTGTCCCTGGCCCTCGCCGTGGTAGGGGTCCTGGCCGAGGATCAGGACCTTCACCCGGTCGTAGGGCGTCGCGTCGAGCGCGGCGAAGACCTCCTCGCGCGGAGGGTAGACGGGCCCCTTCGCCCGCTCCTCCTCGACGAACTCCGTCAGCTCCTTGAAGTAGGGCTGCTCCAGCTCGTCGCCCAGGACCCCGCGCCAGGTCTCGGGCAGCATGGCGATGTCGGTCACGTCAACGTCCTCCGTCGTGCGGTCACTTACCGGGCACAGAACCTACAGGTGACCACTGACAACGGCGTCCGCGGTGCGCCTACCAGCTGGTCTTGCGGGACAGCTCCCACACCATCATGATCGTCGACGGGTCCAGCGCCCGCTCGCCGCCGGAGACGTCCTCGTTCGCGGCGATGTACTGCTTGCCCTGCCACAGCGGCAGCAGCCGGGCGTCGTCGACGAGGATCTGCTGGGCCTCCTGGAAGTCCTTCACCACGTTGGCGCGGTCGCTCTCCTGGCGCGAGCGGGGCAGCAGCACCTGGGTGATCTCCTTCGCCGGGTAGGGCGTGCCGAGCGCGTTCTGCTCGCCGACGAAGGGGGCGATGAAGTTGTCGGCGTCCGGGAAGTCGGGGGCCCAGCCGCGCCCGAACACGGGGTACTCGCCCTTCTGGTAGCCCACCACGTAGGTCTTCCAGGGGCGGCTCTTGAGGGTGACCTCGAACAGGCCCGAGGCCTCCAGCTGGGTCTTGATCTCCTTGAACTCCAGGGCCGTGTCGGAGCCGTAGCGGTCGGTGGTGTACCAGAGGGTGAGCGGCACGGGGGCGGTGATGCCGGCGTCGTCGAGGATCGAGCGGGCCTTGTCCGGGTCGGGGTCGCCGAAGTCGTCGAAGAAGCCGGTGGTGTGGCCGGTCAGGCCCTTGGGGACCATCGAGTACAGCGGGTCGACGGTGTCCTTGTAGACCTTGTGGGCGAGCGCGGCCCGGTCGACGACCTGGGCGACGGCCCGGCGCACGGCCAGCTTGTTCGACCACTTGTCCTTGGGGTTGAACACCAGGTAGTTGATGTTGCTGGCGGCACCCTCGACGAGCTGGAGGCCCTCGTTCTCGTCGCTCTTGTTCTCCAGGGTGACGATGTCGTCGGCGGCGAGACCCTGGTAGGTGATGTCGATCTGCTTGCCCCGCAGGGCCTTGACCATCTCGGCGGAGTCCTGGAAGTAGCGGATGGTCACGGCGCCGTTCTTGCGGTCGGCGGCACCCTTGTAGCGGTCGTTGCGGACGAGCTCCGCCCGGTCGCCCTCCTTGTAGGCCTTCAGGTCGTACGGGCCGGAGCCGACGATGCCGTCGCCCTCGCGCACCGCCTTGGCCGGGTAGTCGTCCGGGGCGACGAGGGACATGCCGGGGGTGGCGAGCACGAACGGGAAGGTGGCGTCGGCCTTGTTCAGCCGGAAGACGACCTCGCGGTCGCCGACGGCCTCGACCCGGTCGAGGCTGCCGAGCAGTCCCGCGGGGCCGGTGGGCGCGTTGATGGCGAGGATCCGGTCGAAGGTGTACTTCACGGCCTCCGCGTCGAGCTTGTCCCCGTTGGAGAAGGAGAGGCCCTCCTGCAGCTTGCAGCGGTACGTCCGGCTGGTGCCGTCGGTGAACTCGCAGGTGGCGGCGTCGGGCTGGGGCGTCGTCGCGCCGTTGGGGTACGACAGCAGCGTCTGGTAGACGTTGCGGAACAGCTCCCAGGAGCCGTCCCAGGCGGCGGCGGGGTCCAGCGTGCTGGGGGCACTGGTGGTGCCCACGACGATCGGCCCGGCATCGTCGGAGCCTTCCTCTCCCAGGAGGCTGCATCCGGCCACCAGGGATATGGACACGATCGCCGCGACCTGCTGCAAGGATCGGTTCCGGTTGAACACGCGCACGCTCCTCGATCTGCCATGCCAAGGGTTGGCAGACCATACCGCAGCGCCACGCCGGCTGAACCCGCTCCAAACATCACGTTATGGATCACGGTGAATGACGACGTTGTCATGACACTGTGCGACGTTTTCACGGCCGTACGGGCGCCGCTTCCGGTGTCGGAGGCGGCGCCCGTACGGCGGGTACGGCGGGGTCTCGTCAGGCCACGCCGGCGTTGAGGAACATGCCGCCGTCGACGACGAGGGTCTGACCGGTGACCCAGTCCGACTGCTCCGAGGTGAGGAACGCGGCGGCGCCCCCGATGTCGGAGGGCACGCCGAGCCGGGCCAGCGGGTAGGCGGCGGCCGCCTCGGCCTCCCGGCCCTCGTACAGGGCCTGCGCGAACTTGGTCTTCACCACGGCCGGGGCGATGGCGTTGACCCGCACCTTCGGCGCGAACTCGTGCGCCAGCTGCTGCGTCAGGTTGATCATCGCGGCCTTGCTCACGCCGTACGCCCCGATGAAGGGCGAGGGCGCGAGGCCCGCGACGGAGGCGATGTTGACGATGGCGCCGCCGTTGTCCTTCTGCCAGGCGTGCCAGGTGCGCTGGGCGAAGCCGAGCGCCGAGATCACGTTGGTCTCGAACACCTTGCGCGCCACGTTCAGGTCGAGGTCGGCGATCGGCCCGAACACCGGGTTCGTACCGGCGTTGTTGATCAGGTGGTCGACGCGGCCGAAGGCCTCCATCGTGCGCTCGACGGCGATCGCCTGGTGCGCCTCGTCGTGGGCCTTGCCGGCGACACCGATGACGCGGTCGGCGCCGAGCCTGTCGACGGCCTCCTTGAGGGCGTCCTCGTTGCGTCCGGTGATGCAGACCCGGTCGCCGCGGGCGAGGAGCGCCTCGGCGATGCCGTAGCCGATGCCGCGGCTGGCG
This sequence comes from Streptomyces sp. NPDC017202, assembly GCF_044331705.1. Lineage (NCBI taxonomy): Bacteria > Bacillati > Actinomycetota > Actinomycetes > Kitasatosporales > Streptomycetaceae > Streptomyces > Streptomyces sp. NPDC017202. Next base: position 33,421 of record NZ_JBIRNP010000027.1, read on the forward strand.
CCCGTGACGAGGGCGACCTTGCCGGAGAGTGCGGGCAGTTCAGTCATGTCCGTGATCCCTGGTGGTCTAGTTGAGCGGTCCGCCGGCGACGTACAGCACCTGGCCAGAGACGAAACCGGCGGCCTCGCCCGTGAAGAAGGCGATCGCGTTGGCGATGTCGTCGGGCTCGCCGACGCGCGCCACCGGGATCTGGGTGGCGGCGGCGGCCTTGAACTCCTCGAAGCCCATGCCGACGCGGGCGGCGGTCGCGGCCGTCATGTCGGTGGCGATGAAGCCCGGGGCGACGGCGTTGGCGGTGATGCCGAACTTGCCCAGCTCGATGGCGAGGGTCTTGGTGAAGCCCTGCAGACCGGCCTTGGCGGCGGAGTAGTTGGCCTGGCCCCGGTTGCCGAGCGCGGAGGACGAGGAGAGGTTGACGATGCGGCCGAAGCCGGCGTCGACCATGTGCTTCTGGACCGCCTTGGTCATCAGGAACGAGCCGCGCAGGTGCACGTTGAGCACCGTGTCCCAGTCGCCGGCGCTCATCTTGAACAGCAGGTTGTCGCGGAGCACACCCGCGTTGTTGACGAGGATCGTCGGGGCGCCCAGTTCCTCGGCGACGCGTGCGACGGCCGCCTCGACCTGGGCCTCGTCGGAGACGTCGGCACCGACCGCGATCGCCCGGCCGCCCGCCGCGGTGATCTTCTCGACGGTGTCCTTGCAGGCGGCCTCGTCGAGGTCGATCACCGCGACCGCGCGGCCCTCGGCGGCCAGCCGTACGGCGGTGGCGGCACCGATGCCGCGCGCCGCGCCCGTGACTACTGCGACCCGCTGCTCTGTGGTGGACATTGCTGCTTCTCCTCGCCCTCGAGAATGTACGTCCGTGTGGGGAGCGACCGTCCTGATCACCGTCGACTCGGTGAGCGACCGCTTAGTACCTTCGGCAGACGTGACGCTAGAAGCCTTGGCATCCGGTGTCAACGCCACACGGGGGCGGTGTGATTCATCACCCGGCCGCTCACCTCACCAGGAGCTCCAGCAGGCGGTCGGTCTCGGCCGCGGGATCGGTGGTGAGCCCGGTGTGCACGGGCCCCGGCCGGACGACCGTCGAGCGGGGGGCGATCAGCCAGCGGAACCGCCGCCCGGCGTCGTCGTGCGCCGCCTGTCCGGCCGCCTCGCCGCCGCCGCACACACTCTCCACGGCGCGCAGCGCGGCGCGCACCCCGGCCACGTCCGCGTCCGGGTCCAGCGCCAGCAGCCGGGCCTCGTCGAGGTGGGTGCGGGCGCCGACGTAGCCCTGGGCCCGGCAGTAGACGAGCACGCCGGCGTTGATGCGCTCGCCGCGCTCGACGCGGGGCACGATCCGCAGCAGGGCGTACTCGTAGACGTCCCGCTCGTTGGCCTCGCCGGCCCTGATGATGTGGCGCTCGTTCACCGGTTCCTCTCGATGCGTTCGTGGATGACGGCGGCGCGCGCGAGGAGGGGCGCCGCGTAGGCACGCCGGAGCGCGTCCGGAGTGTCGAAGCCGGGCTCGTCGGTCAGCCAGACGTCGGGGATCTCGGCGGTGACCTCGGTGAGGAGATCGGCGGTGATCAGGGGGGCCAGCTCGGTCGCGGCGGCCTCGACGTCCGGGCGGAAGCGGGCGAGGGCGTGGTCGGTGGCGTCGTAGGGGCGGGCCGCGGAGGCCTCGGCGGAAGGCCAGTTGTGGTGCCAGATCATGGTGGCGCCGTGGTCGATGAGCCACAGGTCGCCGCGGTGCACCAGCAGGTTGGGGTTGCGCCAGGAACGGTCGACGTTGTTGACCAGCGCGTCGAACCAGACGATCCGCCCGGCTTCGGCGGGGTCGACCGGGAAGGCGAGCGGGTCGAAGCCGAGGGCTCCGGACAGGAAGTCCATGCCGAGGTTGGTGCCGCCGCTGGACCGGAGCAGGTCCTGCACCTGCTGTTCGGGTTCGCCGAGGCCCAGCACGGCGTCCAGCTCCACGGTGACCAGGCGCGGCACCCTCAGTCCCAGGCGGCGGGCGAGTTCTCCGCAGACGACCTCGGCGACGAGTGTCTTGCGGCCCTGTCCGGCACCGGTGAACTTCAGGACGTAGGCGGCGAGGTCGTCGGCCTCGACGAGGCCCGGCAGCGAGCCGCCCTCACGCAGGGGCGTGATGAAACGGGTCGCGATGACTTCCTTCAGCATCGCCCCAGGCTACTGGGGTCGCGCGGGCCCGCGGGGCCCGGCCGACAGCTCCGCGACAGCTGTGGCTCACGCCCCGCTGATCCCGAACGGGTCAGGATGTCGACACCGTCCGAACGGGCTCGACCGCCGCTGAACGGGCGGCACCCGTGGTCCGTACCTCTCGGCACACCGTCGAATCCGCCCGAAGGGAACCCCAGCATGACCAGCGCATCGTTCCACCCCGCCCCGGGACCCGCCCGCCGCACCGTCGTGGCGGCCGCCGGAGCCGCGGGGCTCGCCGTCGCGCTGACCGCGTGCGGAGGCTCCGACGACGACTCGTCCGCCTCGGCGGACTCCTCGGGTGCGGCCGGCGCCACCGGCGGTTCCGGGTCCGCGAGCACCGGCGGCGGAGCCGCGGCGGGTGCGGCCCTGACGACGACCGCGGACATCCCCGAGGGCGGGGGGAAGGTGTTCGCCGATCAGAAGGTGGTCGTCGTACAGCCGACGGCGGGTGAGTACAAGGCCTACTCGGCGGTGTGCACGCACCAGGGGTGCGCGGTGAAGAGCATCGCCGACGGGGTCATCAACTGCCCCTGCCACAACAGCAACTTCTCCATCACCGACGGCAGCGTCAAGAGCGGCCCGGCGACGAAGTCCCTGCCCGAGGTGCCGATCAGCGTGAGCGGCGACTCCATCACGCTGGCCTGACGCGACCGCCCCGGCACGCGGGGACGGCCACCGTTGCGCGAGCGGGGAGGAGAACTCATCCTGTGCGGGCGGGCCGTCCTTTTGCGACGTGACGCCGGAGATGCCTGCGGCACGACGTGCGTGACGTGCGTGACGTGAGAGAAGCCGAGAGAGAAGAGGGATGGATGACCGTCGCCCAGCGCAGGGGCCGGAAGATCATGATGTCGCCGGGCGAGGTGAGCGCGTTCCTCACCACCCAGCGCACCTGCCGGGTGGCCACCGTGTCCGCCGACGGCGCCCCGCACGTGAGCGCCCTGTGGTTCCTGTGGGACGGCTCCGCACTGTGGCTGTACTCCGTGGTGCGCAGCAGACGCTGGGCGGACCTGCGCCGGGACCCGCGGGTCGCGATCGTGATCGACAGTGGCGAGGAGTACGAGTCGCTGCGGGGTGTGGAGCTGTCCGGCACCGTGGAGTTCGTGGGCGAGATCCCGCGCACCGGGGAACTGTGCGCCGAACTCGACTCCGTGGAGACGCTGTTCGCCCGCAAGAACTTCGGTCTGGACGCCATACCGCACGACGGACGGCACGCGTGGGTGCGGCTGCGCCCGGAGAAGATCGTGTCGTGGGACTTCCGCAAACTGGCCGACCTGTAGGGCCTGTAGGGCCTGCGGAGGCGGAAGCCGGCGTCCGTCGCGTCGGCCGGCGGCCGGCCGGTGCAGACCCGGGCCGTCGGCGGGCGGCCGGTGTCAGCCGAGGTTGTCGGCGGCCGACTTCAGTGCCCGCACCGCCGCCCTGATCGACGGGCGGCGGTCGGCGTCCGCCCGCCACAGGGCGTAGACGTGCCGCCGCAGCCGCTGCCGGAGCGGGACCATGACGATTCCCTCCGGGACCGGGTGGCGTCCGAGAAGCGGGGCGATGCACACCCCCAGACCGGCGGCCACCAGGCCGAGTTGGGTGTGCGTCTCGGCCGCCCGGTGGCCGACGATCGGCTCGACGCCCCGCGAGCGGAGCGTGAACATCAGCCACTCGTGGCAGAACTCGCCGTCGCCCCAGGTGATCCACTCGTCCCCGGCGAACTCCGCGAGGTCCACCTCGTCCCGTCCCGCGAGCGGATGCCCGGCCGGCATCGCCACGTCGGCGGGATCGTCCAGGATCGGCGCCTTGACGAGCCCGTCCGGCACCGGCATCGGCTTGTTGTACCAGTCCAGGACGACGGCGAGATCGAGGTCGCCGCGGATCACCCCGGCGATGCCGCGCTCCGGCTCCAGCTCGCAGGAGCGCACGCGGAGCCCGGGGTGCTCCCCGCGCAGCCCGGCGAGCGCGGTGGGGAACAGGCCGCGCGCGGCGGTCGGGAACGCCGACAGTCTCAGCTCCCCCACCACCTGGCCGCGCTGGGCCTCCAGGTCCGACTGGGCCAGCTCGACCTGGGACAGGATGCGGGCCGCGTGGTCGGCGAGCAGCCGGCCCGCGTCCGTGAGCCGGACGCCCCGCCCGTTCTTGGCGAGGAGCTGCTGGCCGACCTCCCGTTCCAGCTTGGCCATCTGCTGCGAGACGGCCGATGTGGTGATGTGCAGCCCCGCGGCGGCGCCGCTGACCGAGCCGTGCCGGGCGAGGGCGTCGAGGGTGCGCAGGCGCTCCAGATTCAACATGTAAGCGATGCTACGAGATATCGCTCGCGAATTCTCGCTTGTGCTACGACGTTGTTGTCGGGGACGGTGAGGACCATGACCACCGCCACCACCACGGGTTCTCCGTCCACGCCCGCACCCGAGGCGACCTCCGCACCCGAAGCCACCTCCGCGTCCGGGGCCATCTCCACGTCCGGGGACGTCCGGCCGTCCGCCCCGCCCCGCCGCGCCCTGGACTGGCGGCTGCGCTTCGGGTTCCTCTCGCTGATCTGGGGCTTCAGCTTCCTGCTCATCAAGGTGGGCACGGGGAGCTACGCGCCGTTCCAGGTCACGCTCGGCCGGCTGGCGTTCGGGACGGCGGTGCTGGCCGTCGCCATCGCCGTGAAGCGGGACCGGCTGCCGCGAGGCGCCCGCACCTGGGCGCACCTGACCGTCGCCGCGCTGCTCCTGAACGCGCTGCCGTTCTCCCTGTTCGCCTACGCGGAACTGACCATCCCGTCCACCCTGGCGGGTATCTGCAACGCGACCTCGCCGCTGTGGGGCATGGCCCTGTCCCTGGTGGCCCTCTCCGAGGACCGGCCCACCCGGGTCAGGGTGGCGGGCCTGGGGCTCGGCTTCCTCGGCGTGCTGACGGTCCTGGGCGCCTGGCAGGGCTTCAGCGGGCTCGACGCCCGCGGCACGGTGCTGGCGCTGCTGGCCTCGCTGAGCTACCCGATCGGGTGGATCTACGTCCGCCGCACCCTGGCCGGCACCGGCAGCTCGGCCCTGTCGATGACGGGCGCCCAACTGTTCCTGGCCACCCTGCAACTCGCCGTGGTCACCGCGCTGTTCACCACGTTCCCGGCACGCTTCCCGCTGCTGCCGCTGCTGGCGGTCGCCGCCCTGGGCGCCCTGGGCACCGGCCTGGCCCTCCTCATCCAGTACGGCCTGGTCACCGAGGTCGGCCCGACGACCGCCCAGATGGTCACGTACTTCATCCCGGTCATCGCGACGGCGGCGGGCGTGGCCCTGCTCGGCGAGTCCCTGAGCTGGTCGACACCGGTGGGAGCGGTGATCGTCCTGGCGGGAGCGGCACTGACACAGGTGCGGGGCAAGGCGTAGCAGCGGGGTACGGCCCCGAAGTCCTGGCCCGGGCACCGGGGAACCGGCCCGGACACCGGGGAACGGACAGCCCGCCGGTAGGTGACGACGGGCCCGCGCCGCCGTTGCCGTACGCCGGGCGCGTCGTTGAGCCGTCCGTGTGAATGCCCGGAGTGGCCGACCGCGAAGGGGCGGGGCGCGCGGCAGGAGTGGTCGCCGGAAGCCGTGGTGGCGTGCTGGACCCTGGTCGACGGGGACGGGGACTTGGTGCTGGTACAGGCAGATCGCGTCGACGCCCAGGCGCTCGGCGGAGGCCTCAGCGGCTTGCTCGAGGTGGGCGGGGGCGGCGGTGACGGTTCAGCTGCCGTCGTCAGGGCGGCCGCGGCCGCCCTGGGCAGCCACCAGGACAGGGGAGGTGTCGCCGCCACAGTGGGCCAGGGCGCGGGTGATCAGCAGCTCGTCGTGGCCCGCCCCGTCGGCGTGGCAGTGGTAGCTGTCAGCGGTGTCGACAAGGGTGGCACCGGCATCGAGGGCTGCGTGGACCTCGCCCTCGCCCACCACTTCGACGGCCTGCTCCCCGCTGGACCGGGCCCCGGCTCCAGCCCGGCCTGATCCCAACGAGAGGCCCTAGACGACCCCCCGCCCGCTCCCCACCCGTACCGCTGAGGCCACCGCGTCCGCCAGCGCCTCCACCTCCCCCTCCTCCAGCGTCGACACGGTGATCCGGATGCCGGGCGGAGCCGCGAGCCGGAACCGCGCGCCGGGCGCGACCGCCCACCCCGCGTGCAGCAGCCGCGCCACCGCCCCGGTCTCGTCGGGGACCGGGATCCACACGTTCATCCCGCTGCGGCCCCGCGCCGCGACCCCCCGCTCGGCCAGCGCGCCGATCAGCGCGTCCCGGCGCCTGCCGTACGCCCCCGCGACCGCCGCGGTGTCCACCGCGCCGTCGGTCCACAGCCGCACGACGGCCCGCTGAGTGATCCTGCTGACCCAGCCGGGCCCGAGCCGCTGGCGCCCGCGGACCCGGTCGAGGGTGACCTCGTCACCGGTGAGGACGGCGAGCCGCAGATCGGGGCCGTAGGCCTTGGCGACGGAGCGGACGAGGGCCCAGTGCCGGGTGACGCCCGCGAGGGGGTGCAGGGGCAGGTCGACGATCCGGTGCCCGTGGTCGTCCTCGATGAGCAGGGTGCCCGGATGCCTGCGCAGCACGGCCCGCAGGGTACGCGCGCGTACGGCGCCGAGCGTGGCGCCGGTCGGGTTCTGTGCCCGGTCGGTCACGATCAGGGCGCGCGCGCCGGCCTCCAGGGCACGGTCGACGTCCTCCGGGAGCGGTCCGTCGTCGTCGACGCCGACCGGGACCGTGCGCAGGCCGAGTGCCGGGACGAGGTCGAGGAGCGAACCCCAGCCGGGGTCCTCGACGGCCACCGTGTCGCCGGGCCTGATGTGCGCGGCGAGCACCCGCTCGATGGCGTCGAGCGAGCCGGAGGTGACGGCCACCGGCCCGGCCGGGACGCCGTCGGCGTCCAGCTCGGCGCGGGCCAGCCGCGCCAGTTCGGGCTCGACCGGCTCGTCTCCGTAGAGGACCGGTTCCCGGTCGCCCCGGTCGGCGGCCCAGGCGAACGCCGGCCCGAGCGGCGGCAGCAGCCCGGGGTCCGGATTGCCCTCCGACGCGTCCCGCACCCCCTCCGGCACGTCGACCCGGATGAACTCGCGGCCGGTCGTGGCGGGCTTGGACCGCACCCTGCTGCCCCGCCGGCCGTCGGTCTCGATCACCCCGCGCTCGCGCAGGGTGCGGTAGGCGGCCGCGACGGTGTTCGGGTTCACCCCGAGCCGCTCGGCCAACTCCCGCATCGGGGGCAGAAGTCGCCCCGGTTCCAGCTCACCGGCGCCCACCGCACGCTCGACGCTCGCGGAGATGTCGGCTGCGCGCCGCCCTTTGATCGGATACTCTCCTAGCACAAACACGATTATGCACTAGTGCAATGGAGGACGCCATGCAGGGGACCACGCAGCCGCAGGGGACCGCACCGTCGACGACGCCACCCGCCGCCTACGCCCCGAGCGACCGCACGGTCCCCACCCGGTCCGCCGAGAGGGCCTCCTACGACAAGGACCTGGTGCACGCGATACTCGACGAGGGTTACGTCTGCCACCTGGGCTTCGTCCGCGACGGCGCGCCGGTGGTGCTGCCCACGCTCTACGGCCGGGTCGGCGAGACGCTCTACGTGCACGGGTCGACGGGCTCGCGCCCGCTGCGGATGACGGGACAGGCCGACCCGGGCCTGCCGGTGTGCCTGACGGTGACGCATGTCGACGGACTGGTCCTGGCCCGCTCGGCCTTCCACCACTCGGTCAACTACCGCTCCGTCGTCGTGCACGGCCTCGCCCACGACGTGACCGACCGCGAGGAGAAGCTCATGGCCCTGGACGCCCTGGTGAACCACGTCGTCCCCGGCCGTGCCGCCGACTCCCGGCCCGCGAACAAGAAGGAACTGGCCGCCACCGCGGTCATCCGCATCGACCTGAACGAGGTCTCGGCCAAGACCCGCACCGGCGGCGTGAACGACGAGCCCGAGGACCTCGCCCTCCCGCACTGGGCCGGCGTGGTCCCCCTCCGCAAGGGCTACGGCACCCCGGTCCCGGAGGCCGACCTGGCGCCCGGCACCGGACTCCCCGCCTACCTCGGGGCCCTGTGATGCTGATCCACCCCTGGGACGCACCCCGCGACGACGCCGAGTGGCAGCGGTGGCTGGCCGGGCGCGACTTCGGCCAGCTCGCCGTCAACGGCCTTCCGGGCGACCCCCCGTGGGTCCAGCCCCTGCACTTCGCCTACGACGCCGACCGCGGCGAGGCCGTCACCCACCTCGCCCGGCCGAACCCCCTGTGGGCGGCGCTGGAGGCCGACCCCGAGGTCGTGCTCAGCGTGGTCGACGACTACGCGTACGTTCCCGGCCCCTGGCAGGCGCCGCCGGAGGGACCGGCCGAGCACGGCACCCCGACGAGTTTCTACACGGCCGTCCAGCTGCGCTGCACGGCCCACCCGGTCGACGACCCCGAGGCCAAGGCAGACCTGCTGAACCGGCAGATGGGCCACTTCCAGCCGGAGGGCGGCTCCGCGCGGGTCGCGGTGGGCGAGGTGCCGTACGGCCGCCTGCTCCCCGGGATCCGCGGGATCCGGCTGGAGGTGACGGGCGTACGGGCCAAGTTCAAGTACGCGAACCACCGCCCGGCCGAGACCCGGGAGCGCATCGCGGCGGGCCTCGCGGCGCGCGGCGGTCCGGGGGACGCGGCGGCACGCGAGCACCTGCTGCGTCGCGGCCCCGGGACGTGACCGCGGGGCGGCGGGGCCGCGTCCGGGCCGGCTCTCCCGGCGCACCGGCCGGATCGGGCAGTGTGCTGGGGCCGCACAGCCCGCCCGGCGCCCGCCCGGCCCTCCCGGGCCCCTGTCAGGTCGCCGTCCCGCGGGCGGACAGCTCCCGCTCCGGGCCGCCGGCGGCCACCGGGTCCGGGGAGCCCTTGGCGGGAGCGGACGACTGGGCGATGAACGCGCCGAGCAGGACGACCGTGCCCCCGACGATCTGCGGTGCCGAGAGGTGCTCGCCGAGCAGGACCCAGGCCAGCACGGTGGCGATGACCGCCTCCAGGCAGGCCACGACACCCGCCACCTGCGGGGAGAGCCGGCGCACGGAGACCACGCCGGTGACGTACGCGACGACCGTGGCGATCAGGACGATCCAGCCGAGCAGCAGCCAGGCCGGGACCTCGGTGCCGTCCAGGGCGGCGGTGCCCGCGAGCACCGACCAGTCCATGCCCCACGGGCGGGCCACCGCCGTCAGGACGACGGCGCCGACGAGGAGGCCGTAGGCGATCACGCCGAGCGGGTCGGGGGCGTCGTCGCCGGAGTCGCCGCCCTGGTCGGAGAGGACGAAGTAGCCGACCTGGCAGCAGGCGGCGGCCAGCGCCAGGGCCAGACCGAGGGCGTCGAAGCCGAGCCCCGACCAGATCTCGACGACACAGGCGAGCCCGCCCACCGCGAGGACCACGCCGAGCGCGGCGGCCCGCGTCACCGGCCGCCGCTGCACGAACCGTACCCAGCCGAGCACGAGGGCGGGCGCCAGGTACTCGACGAGCAGGGCGACGCCGACGGGGATGCGGGAGAGGGAGGCGAAGTAGAACGCCTGGACGCCGGCCACGCCGAGCAGCCCGAACCCGGCGAGCAGCGCGGGACGGCGGCGCGCCAGTGCGCGGTGGCGCACCGCCAGGGGCAGCATGACCAGGGCCGCGCCCGTCACGCGCAGCCACACCACGTGCAGCGGGTCGAGTCCCGCCTCGATCAGCGGTTTCGCCGCCACTCCTGATCCGCCGAAGGCGATGGCCGACCCGACCGCGAGAGAGAGCCCGATGCCCTTTCCGCGACTGACCTGACTGCTCACAGACGTACGCACCGGCACATGATGACAGGCCACGACATGACCGTCACCCTGGTTGACACCTGTCTCAGTCGTTGGACGGGGAAGGAGCCCGGTCAGGGCACGTCGCCGTCGACGGCGTACTCGTCGAGGCCGCCGTCGATCCGGGCACACACGGCCAGTGGCTCGATGCCGGCCCGGCCCAGCACCTCGACGGCACGGGCCTGCGGGTCGGCGAGGATCGCGGCGAGCAGGTCGACACCGCGGGCGGTGCCGCGCGCGCAGGAGGGCAGGCCGGCGTCGGGGGCGCGAAGTCCGGAGCGCCCGGCGGCACGGACCCGCGCGTGCCACAGCGCCGCGGAGGCGAGGGGAGAGAAGCCCTCGACGGCCGTGCCGACGGACAGGGCGCCGGAGTCCTCGACGCCGCCCTGCCAGCGCAGGCCGTAGCCGATGCTGCGCTGGACGAGGTAGCCGAAGAGACGGGCGAGCCGGGGACCCCCGCCGAAGGCGGCGCGCACCTCGGGGTCGCTCTCCAGGAGGGAGTGCAGCAGGTGCGCGGTGTCGATCTGCCGGTCGCCGTCCCGGACGGCACGCCGGCGCGCGCCCCCGACCGCCGCCGCCAGCTCGACACTGAGCCCGGCGTCGTCTTCCATGGCCCGGAACGCGTGGTCGCGGACCGGCTGCCGGGGGATACGGGGTTGCACGTCCTCCATCCCATCAGCCCCGGCCGGCCGGGACATCCACGGAGGGAACCATCTTCGCGTCCCACGCAGAGCCGACGGCGGACGCCGCGATCTCCTCCTCACGGAGGAGATCAGGCCGTTTTCGCACCGGCGGCGCACGTCGTCCCGCCTCACAGGGACACGGGGAACGGGTGCCACCCGGTGGCCTCCACCGACGTCTTTGACGGCGGGCCTCCCGGCGGAGAGAGCGAAGGCGCCCCGCGGAGTCCTCCGCCAGGCGCCTTCGTTCTCGTGCGGAACGGCCGTCAGTCCTCGTCGGCAAGGATCAGGTACAGCTTCTTGCGGGCGTCGTTGACGACCGTGAGCGCCTTCTCGCGCTGTTCCTTGCTGCCGGTCTTCCAGACCTGCCCGAAGGCCTCCATCAGACCGAACCCGGCCTGCCGGATCTCCCCGAGGGCCTCCCAGTCGACCCCGCGGGAGGCTTCCTCCCAGGGGGCCTCGGGCCCCTCCTCGGCCGCCGTACGGCCAGCGTCGGTGAGCGAGAACAACTTCTTGCCGCCCTCCGACGCACTGCTGATCAGACCCTCGTCCTCCAGCAGCTGGAGGGTGGGGTACACCGAGCCGGGGCTCGGCTTCCACGCGCCGCCGCTGCGCTCGGCGATCTCCTGGATCATCTCGTAGCCGTGCATGGGCCGGTCCTTCAGCAGCGCCAGGATCGAGGCCCGCACGTCGCCGCGCCGCGCCCTCCCCCTGGGTCCGCCGCGGCCCCGGCCGCCCCAGGGTCCCGGCCCGAAGCCACCACCGGGACCGCCGGGGCCGCCGGGACCGAATCCCGGACCACCCGGACCGAAGGGCCCGAAGGCCGCCCGGCGCCCGTCGAAGCCATCCCGGCCGCCCCGGCCACGTCGGGAGAAGCCGTCCTGCCCATGTCCACGCTCGTATCCGTGGGTACGCATCGCCATCACTCCATTCATTCGTTCGTTGATCGATCGCGATGCGTCAACGATATATCGGAACAGTTCGCATGACAAGGCCCGCACGACAACGTCCGGCACGACAACGTCCGGCACGGCAGGGCTTCGGTGCGCCTGATCCCGTGGGACGGGCCCCCGTCCCGTCCCACGGGATCAGGCCAGGGCCGGCTCCAGCGGTGTGAAGGAGAACATCTCGTCGCCGTCGGGCTGCACCACGCCGCCCGTGCCCTCGGGGACCGCGTTCCAGGCGCCGGGGAGGTCACCGAGGGGCTCGGACACGATGAGGCGTGTGGTGTCGGAGACCTCTTGCAGGAACTCCACATCGGGGTGGAGGGCACGCAGGGTGTCCACCCGGGTGCTGTAGAACAACGAGCGCGAGGCCTTCTGGCTGGAGTAGCGGAACGCCCACAGCCGCTCCCCGTCCGTCACGGCCACCGTCATCTGCAGCGGGAACTCCACCCCGTGCTCGTGGCCGGTCCGCTCCACCAGGCCCGCCATCCGCGCGACGGCGCTCGGCGGGTCCTGCTCCAGGCCGAGGGTGAGCGCCAGGTAGAACATCATCTCGGAGTCCGTGGAGCCCTCCATGTCGAGGAACAGCGCCGGGTCGACGGCCAGCGCCAGGTCCCGCCGCATCCGGTGGAACTCGGCGATCGCGCCGTTGTGCATCCACATCCAGCGGCCGTGGCGGAACGGATGGCAGTTGGTCTGCTGCACCGCGGACCCCGTGGAGGCGCGGATGTGGGCGAAGAAGAGGGAGGAGCGGACGTGGCCCGCGATCTCCCGCAGATTGCGGTTGCTCCAGGCCGGTCCGATGTCGCGGACGACCGCGGGGGTGCTCAGGTCCGGCCCGTACCAGCCCACTCCGAAGCCGTCGCCGTTGGTCGTCTCGACGCCCATCCGGGAGTGCAGGCTCTGGTCGATCAGTGAGTGCGTCGGCTTGTAGAGGATCGTCTCGAGCAGGACGGGCGTACCCGAGTAGGCGAGCCATCGGCACATCGCGCGCCGCCTTCCTGGCCGTTCGGACGCGCGCGGGCGGCCGTCGTGCCCGCGCGCGGGCGGATCGCTAGCGCAGCGAGGCAGTGTCCGACCGCGGCATGCACAGAGCCCAGATGACGAACCCGGAGAAGGCGATCATCACGACGGACCAGACCGGGTAGTACGGCAGCGACAGGAAGTTGGCGATGATGATGAGTCCCGCGATGGCCACGCCGGAGACGCGTGCCCACATCGACCCCCGGAAGAGCCCCATGCTGACGAGCACGGCCACCACGCCGAGCGCCAGGTGGATCCAGCCCCAGCCGGTCAGGTCGAACTTGAAGACGTAGCTGCGGGTCGTGACGAAGACGTCGTCCTCGGCGATGCCCATGATGCCGCGGAAGATGTCCAGGATCCCCGCGAGCATGAGCGTCACGGCGGCGAAGACCGTCAGTCCCTCGGCCCACTGCTGCTTTGCGGTCCCGGTGTGCGAAGAGTGCGTCGCGCTCATACCGTCGCCTCGATTCGGATGTCGTGGATGGTCAGCGGCCCGGGAAGGAGGCGGAGGCCACAGGACCGGGGGCAGGGCGGTCGGGGCCAATTCCGTCACGCGCTACGGCGGATGTGACACGGGACCGACCCGCATCACCCTCCTCGAGCCCGGCACGGCGTTCACCGCCGCTTCTCGTCAGGCCTTGGGCAACGCTCCCCCCAGCATCCCAGCGTGCCGGTGAGTCCGCGCGGTGGAGAGCCTCCCCACCATCGGGTCAGCACCCCGTGCCGTACGCCATCGTCCGCGGACGGCGCGCACGGGACGCGCCGTCCGCGGACGGGCCTCGGCCGGGACGACCCGCCGAGAGCTCCCCGGGGTGCGCGGGACGGACCCTCCGTACCGGCCCGCGGGCCATGTCCCGGGCCCCCGGTCCGTGCCCCGCGGTGCCTCAGGCGCCCCGCCCCAGCCGCTCCCGGTACCACTCGGCCGCGTCCGGGATGCGACTCAGCGGGCCGGGGCCAGGTGGCTCGGCCGTCAGTTCCCAGATCTCGTCGGCGCGGTACCAGTGGTCGCGGCCGACCAGGGCGAACTGGCGTTCCGAGGCCCGGCCGGGGGTGGCCCGCAGGCGCTCCAGGCAGGTGGCCCACGGCCAGTCGGCGTCGGGCCGGGGCGGCAGCACGCCGTACCGCGCGAGCGCGGCCAGCAGGTCGCCGACGCGCACGGGGTCGGGGTGGCCCGCGTGGTACACGCCGGGCGGAACCGGGTGGGGGCCGACGGCGACCGCGGCGATCAGGCGGGCGAGGTCGCCGACGTCGATCACCGACAGCAGGGCACGGCCGCCGTCCCACTCGGCCGGCACCCGATCGACCAGTTCCCGCAGGCCCGGCACCACCCACCGGTCCCCGGCCCCGAGCACGAGCCCCGGCCGCAGGACGACGGCGCCGGCCTCCCGGGCGGGCGCCTCCCCCGCCAGCCGGGTCCGGCTCACGGCGGAGACCGGCTCGGCCGGTGTCTCGTCCACAGCGATACCGCGGTGCGGGCCGGCGCCGTACACCGCGGCCGTCGACAGGTGCACCACGCGGCGGGCGCCGGCCCGCCGGGCCTCCGCCATCAGCGCCCGGGTGCCAACGACGTTGACCGCCTCGCACAGCCGCTCGTCCGCGCCGACGTACGAGGCCAGGTGGACGACCGTCCGCGCCCCCTCGCACAGACCACGCACGGCGTCCGCGTCGGTCAGATCGCCGCGCACCCACTCGACGGCCCCGGCCTCCCCCTCGTCGCCGGGAACCGTGCGGACCAGGGCACGCACCCGGGTTCCCCGGTCCAGCAGCGCGCCGAGCACATGGGACCCGATGAAGCCGGTCGCCCCCGTCAGCACGAGGGGGCCCTCGCCGCTCCTTGCCGTGGTGCCGTTCAGGGCAGTGTCCTTCCGCCGGTCGTCGTGGCTGCCGGGGCCGTCCGCCCCACCGCGATCAACGTCCGGGCGGGCGCGGCCGGTTCCCCGACCGGTCCAGCACTCGCCGATTGGCCTTGGCCCGCCGACGCTCGCGGCGCCTACCGTCGCCGCATGCGGATTCGTATCGTCGACGCCTTCACCGACCGTCCCTTCGCCGGGAACCCCGCCGGGGTCCTGCTCCTCGACGCCTTCCCCGGCGACGACCGGCTCCAGAACGTGGCCCTCGAGGTCAACCACGCCGAGACGGCCTTCGCGCACCCGCTGCCCGCGGGCGGCGAGGCCGACTGGGCGCTGCGCTGGTTCACCCCCGTCACCGAGGTGGCGATGTGCGGTCACGCCACGCTGGCCACCGCCCACGTCCTGCACAGCACGGGCACCCACACGGGACCGGTGCGGTTCGCGACCCGCAGCGGGTTGCTCGTGGCGACGCCCGCCGAGGACGGTTCGATCACCCTGGACTTCCCGACCGCCCCTCTCACCCGCGTGGAGGTCCCGGAGGGGGTCGCCGAGGCCCTGGGCGCCGAACCGCTCACGGCCTTCGACACCGGCCCGGACGTGGGCGACCTGCTGGTCGAACTCGCCGACGAGCACACCGTCCGCGCCCTGCGCCCCGATCACCGGGCCCTGCGCGCCCACTCCGCGCGCGGCGTCATCGCCACCGCCCGTGCCGAACGCCCCGGACTGGGCCACGACTTCGTCTCCCGCTGCTTCTTCCCCAACGTGGGCATCGACGAGGACCCGGTCACCGGCAGTGCCCACACGGCCCTGGCCCCCTTCTGGTCGGAGCGCCTCGGCCGTGCCGAACTGACCGGTCTGCAGGCCTCACCGCGCTCCGGTCACGTCCGCACCGGACTGCGCGGCCCGCGCACCCTGCTCAGGGGCCGCGCGGTCACCGTCATCGACGGCGACCTGCTCGCCTAGGGTCTTTCGTTCGGATCAGGCCGGATCAGGCCGGATCAGGGAGCGGGGTCCGGTGCTGGGGGCACCTCCCACGGCTTTCGGGCAGTGGGGGAGCATCGCAAGGCGGAGGAGGGAGTCAGGGCGGAGCCCTGGCGACCGACGACAACGCGGCGAGGTCCGGTGCCAGGGCCCGCGAGCCCGGCACGATCCCAACGAGAGGCCCTAGACCTGCTCGCCCAGGACCCTCCGGCCAGGGGACGCAGGGCCCGCGCTCATGCCGTGGGCAGCCAGTCGACCTTGCCCGCCAGCAGCGCGTATCCGACGAAGGCGCCGATGTCGAGCAGGGAGTGCGCGACGACCAGGGGCCCCACCCGGCCCCAACGCCGGTAGAGGTACACGAACACCACGCCCATCACCATGTTGCCGACGAACCCGCCGATGCCCTGGTAGAGGTGGTACGAGCCGCGCAGCACGGAACTGGCCGCCAGCGCCCCGACCGGTGTCCATCCCAGCTGTCCGAGGCGGCGCAGCAGATAGCCGACCACGACGACCTCTTCGAGGATCGCGTTCTGCAGCGCCGACAGGATCAGCACCGGGTACTTCCACCACACGTCGGGCAGGGCCTCGGGAACCACCGTGAGGTTGAAGCCGAGGCCGCGGGCGGCGAGGTAGAAGGCGATGCCGGAGCTGCCGATGACCGCGGCGATCGCGGCGCCGCGGCCGAGGTCGGACCAGGGGCGGGTGCGGTCGAAGCCGAGGGTGCGCAGGCCCTGCCCCTCGCGCAGCAGCAGGTGTGCGACGAGCGCGACGGGGACGAGCGCACTGGCGATCCCGAACAGCTGCCAGGCGAGGTCGAGCCAGGGACGGCCCGGCGCGGCCGAGGCGTTGAGAGTGGCCGCCTGGTCCTTGAGGCCGCCCGGCTTCGTGACCGATCCGACGAAACTGATCAGGGCGGACACCCCGCTCGCGCCCAGCGAGACGCCCAGCACGAGCAGCGTCTCGTCCCGGAGGATCCGCCGGGAGAACCGCTCCTGCGGAAAAGAATCAGCCACCTGCGGGGCCTCCACCTTCACACCTGCCGCACCACCATCGGACGTCACAGCTTGCCCGATCCCCACGGTGCGACCGGCGGCGGCCCCGGGCCGCGGCGACCCGCGCCCACGGCCCGTCCGCCCGGGGCCGCGCGGAACCGCGACACCCCGGGACCGTCACCCCGCGGGGACGGGCTCCGGCAGTCCCACCGGCCAGGTGTGCGCGGGCTCTCCCCGACGGCTCAGCTCCGCGTACCGCCGGGTCGTCGCCGCCAGGGCCGCGTCCCTCGGCAGCCCCGCCTCCAGCGCGGCACGGAAGGTCGCCACCTGCCAGCTCGCGCCGTTGGTCCGCAGCCGGCACCGCTCCTCGATGACTCCCAGGTAGAGGTCGCGGTCGGCCGGTTCCACTCCCCACGCGTCCAGTCCGGCCTCGGCCAGCGGCAGCAGCTCGTCGCGTACGAGGCTCACCGCGTCGATCTCCGCGACGCCGCCGAGCCGGCCGCGCCGGGGCCAGCGCAGCCGGGCGTCGATGCCGTGGCGGCAGGCCGCGTCGAAGTTCTCGGCGGCGGTCTCGAAGGGCATCCGGGTCCACACCGGTCGTGACTCCTCGGCCAGGGCCCGGACCACGCCGTAGTAGAAGGCCGCGTTGGCGACGACGTCGGTGACGGTCGGGCCGGCGGGCAGGACGCGGTTCTCGACGCGCAGGTGCGGAACGCCGTCGGCGACGTCGTAGACGGGGCGGTTCCAGCGGTACACGGTGCCGTTGTGCAGGACCAGCTCGGCGAGCTTGGGGGTGCCGCCCGCCGCCAGGACCTGCGCCGGGTCCTCGTCGTCGCAGATGGGCAGCAGGGCGGGGTAGTAGCGCAGGTTCTCCTCGAACAGCTCGTACGCGGAGCTGATCCAGCGTTCGCCGAACCAGGTCCGCGGGCGCACTCCCTGGGCCTGCAGTTCCGGCGGCCGGGTGTCGGTGGCCTGCTGGAACAGCGGCGGCCGGGACTCGCGCCACAGTTCGTGGCCGAAGAGGAACGGCGAGTTGGCGCCGATGGCGATCTGGGCCGCGGCGACGGCCTGCGCGGCGTTCCACACGTCGGCGAAGCGGCCCGGCGTGACCTGGAGGTGCAGCTGCACGGACGTGCAGGCGGCCTCGGGGACGATCGACTTCGAGGTGCAGGACAGATGCTCGACGCCGTCGATGTCGAGGGTGAAGTCCTCGCCGCGGGCGGCCACGATCTGGTCGTTGAGGAGAGCGTAGCGGTCGACGTCGGAAAGGTTGGAGGAGACCAGGTCGTCACGGTCGAGAGTCGGGAGAATACCGATCATCACGATTCCCGCGTCGACCTCCCCGGCCTTTCGGTGGGCATATGCCAGTGACGTACGGAGTTCCTCCGCGAGCCGGTCGAATACCCGGCCGCCCAGGCGGTGTGGAGCTATGTTCACTTCCAGATTGAACATGGCGAGTTCCGTTTGGAAGTCTCGGCTGGCGATCCGCTCCAGCACTTCCCCGTTCAGCATTTTCGGCAGCCCGTCCGCGCCGGCGAGATTCAGTTCGATCTCCAGCCCCATGAGATTCTTGGGGCGGTCGAAGCGCTGCTGGGCCAGCAGTCGCTCCAGCACCGACAGGCACTGGCGGAGCTTGTCTCGGTAGCGCTGGCGATCGGACAGGTCGAACCCGCCCGCCACGACCTTCTCCCCCATCGGGCGTCCCTCCTCGCGTGGGCGGTCCGAGGATCCGGCCGCCGGTGTGCCGGGGTCAGGTGGGATGATGCCCAACCCCGTCGATCGATAACGTCACCTACCCGGCATCACACCCGCTACTCTGACCGGAGTCGCCGGAGGTGACCGGAGGCACATTCACGGGGCATGAGGCAAAGGGCCGATTCACGAACTCGGGATCTCGTGAAAAAAGCCGACGGAAATAAGCCGACCGCTGCGCCCGCATATCCTGAGGTCATCGGGGCGCACCCCACTCCGAATCGGGATGATTCACGCGTACCGCCGTCCGAATGGAATCTTGACGGGTATCCCGGGAGCGGCTAGGCGAAACACAGTCTGAACACGTGTCGTATAAACTCCGCGGACAAGGCGGAGAAGGTGGACATCCGCGGTCGAAGGAGCCTGTCGTCGTCTACGAGACGGACGGCGGGCCGCAGGCGCAGCCTCCGTTCCCAGACCCCGGCCCCCTGCCTCTCCGACCTCACCCTGAGAGCTGACAGCGCTGTCCGCCCCACCACGCCCTCGTGCCACCGTGCCTGTCCAATGAGAGGCGACCCACCATGCCGCTGCATGTCCCCCCGGCTCCCGCGCCCGCCCTGCGCTCCGTCCTCACGGCACTGGGTTCTCCCACCGCGGTCCGCGAGGCGAGGACCCCCTCCCTGCGCACCGCCCAGGGGCCCGTCACCCCCGAACTCCCGCTGCCCGTGCACGTCCTGGACCCGATCGCCCCCGAGGGCATGTCCGCGACCAGGCTGGCCGGCTGGCGCTTCCTGATCCGCTGCGGAGACCGGTCGCTGGCCGCGGCCGAGACCCGACTGACCCCGGACGGCTGGGCCTTCTCGCACTTCTTCGAGGGCCCGTACCTCGCCTCCACCGAACTGGCCCTGCGCCAGGCCGAGTCGACGACACAGCCGTACCAGGCGCGCCTGCTGTCCCTGCCCAGCCTGTACATGCTCACCCTGTGGCTGCACGGCGACTGCGCCTCGGACGGCACCTCCGGGCATCCGGCGGCGACCGACATCCTGGTGCCGCTGGCCCCGGCGCCGCCCGGCATCGCCGCGCACCGCCCGCACCGGGTCGCCGAGTTGCTGCCGGTGCTCAGCCTCCGGGTGACCCGGCCGCCGCTGCTCGGCTCGCCGGCCTGACCGTCCGCCCACGGCGCGCCGTACCCCGCCACCGCGGCCCCGGTGGCGGGGTACGGCGCGCTCTCCGGTCCGGCGCGCTCTCCGGCCCGGTCCGAGGACGTCGGCCCCTGCGGACTAGCCCCATTTGACCAGCCGGAACCACCCGAACTGACGGTGCAGGGGGAATGAACCCCCCGCGCGGGTGACGCGTCATGAACCTGTGAGGAGCGGTGCTGCGAAATCCCTGCGGATCGACGCCCGTGGGGCAACACTGGGTTCCGACCGACTTATCACAACGGGGGGCGGCCATGAACGACGTTTCACGCCGCGGGACAGACACGACGCACCTTCCACACACCACGCCTGAGCGAGAGATCCCCTCCATGTGCCAGCACCAGCCATCGTGCCCGACAGCCGACTCCGCCGACCGGGAATCCGCCCGCCTCGTGGCGCACCACCCGGAGCAGGGCTGGAGCCTGCTGTGCAACGGCGTCCTGCTCTTCGAGGACACCGGCGAGATCCTGCCGGACGGCCGGATCATCGCACCGCACCGCCCGCTGGCCGGCGGCCGCATCGTGACGGCGGCCTGAGCAGCACCGCCTCGGCACCACCCGGACGGCACCGTCGAGTGCCGTCCACCGACCCGAGGGGCCGGACCGCGGCCGCCGCCGCGCGCCGGCCCCGACGCGCGTCCGCGGCCGCTCACTCCCGGTGACCCCGTGGTCGCCCTCGTGGACCCCCACGGTCGCCCTCCCGCCTCCTCGCCCACGGGTGCGCGAGGTCCGCGGGACTCCCGGACGTCGCGCCCCCCGGTACGCTCCCGCCGGGCCGTGCCCGCGCCGCCGCCCTACTTCAGCGCCTCCCGGATCGCGTGGTACGCCGGCTTCGGCGCGAGCTGCTCGTCCCACGGCAGGGCCGCCCCCTCGCCCGGGAAGAAGTCGGGGATCCACGAGTACTTGTCCGTGTAGTCCCAGACGGTCACCCCCGCGCACCGCCGCACCGCGAGGCACGCCTTCGTCAGGTCCCGGTACCAGTCGGCCTGCTGGGCGAGCTTCTCCTCGGTCGCGGGCAGTTGCATCCGCACGTCGACCTCGGTGAGCGCGGTGTCCAGGCCGAGGCGGCCGAAGCGGCGGAGGTTGTCCTCCAGGCTCGCCGGATAGCCGTACTGGAGGGCGAGGTGGGCCTGGAGGCCGAAGCCGTGCAGCGGGACCCCTTGCGCCTTCAGCTCCTTGGCGAGGGCGTAGTAGGCGTCGCTCTTGGGGCCGACGGCCTCGACGTTGTAGTCGTTGAGGTAGAGCCTGGCCTTGGGGTCGGCCTGGTGGGCCCAGCGCAGGGCGTCGGCGATGTAACCGGGGCCGAGCGTCTTGTAGAAGACCGTCTCGCGGTAGGTGCCGTCCTCGTTGAACGCCTCGTTGACGACGTCCCAGGAGTAGACCTTGCCGCGGTAGTGCCGCACCTCGGTCTGGATGTGGTTCTTGAGGACGGCCCGCAGCTCGGGGGCCGTCCACTCCCGGTCGGTGAGCCAGCCGGGCAGCTGGCTGTGCCAGACGAGGGTGTGGGCCCGGATCTTCTGGTGGTGCGCGCGGGCGAGGTTCACGATCTCGTCGCCGGCGGAGAAGTCGAAGACGCCTTGCTGCGGCTCGGTGGCGTACCACTTCATGCCGTTGCCCGGGGTGATCATGTCGAACTCGTCGCCGAGGATCCCCGTGTAGGCGGTGTCGGTGAGTTCGGGGTTGTCGGTGGCGCTGCCGAAGTAGCGGCCGTGGCGCTCGGCGAGGTCGGCGAGCGTCCGGGGCTTCTCGTGCGCCTGTGCGGCCGGGCCGGTGACGGCACCGGCGCCGACCAGGACAGCGGTGAGCACTCCGGCGAGTCCGAGCCGGGTACGGGAGGTGCGGGGCATGGGGCGACTCCTGGGCGATCGGTGATGTCGTCGAGTCGTACGGCCGCGGGGGCGCGCGTCATCCCTTCGTGGCGCCGGCGGTGAGGCCGCCGACGAGCTGGCGCTCGGCGACGGAGTAGAAGGCCAGGGCGGGGACCATGGCGAGGACGAGGTACGCGAAGACACGGGCGTACTCGGCCGAGTACTGGCCCTGGAACTGCTGCACGCCGATGGGGATCGTCCACCAGGTGGAGTCGGTGAACACCAGCAGCGGCAGGAAGAAGTTGTTCCAGCTCCCCACCACCGCCAGTACGGAGACCGTGCCGAGGGCGGGGCGGGCCATGGGCAGCAGGATCCGCCAGAAGAAGCCGAGGGGGCCGCAGCCGTCGAGGGTGGCGGCCTCCTCCAGTTCGGCGGGGATCTCCCGGAAGAAGCCGCGCAGGATGACGATCGTCATCGGCAGCCCGAAGGCGGCCTGCGGCAGGATCACGCCGAGCGGGTTGTCCAGCAGGCCGAGCTGGCGCAGCAGCAGGAACAGCGGCAGGGCCGCCACCGCGAAGGGGAACATCAGCCCCAGCGTGAACAGGGTGAACAGCGCCTCCCGGCCGCGGAAGGCGAACCGGGCGAAGGAGAACGCGGCGAGCGCGGACACCGCGACCACCACCACCGTCGTACCGATCGCGATCAGGGTGCTGCTGCCGACCAGTTGCCAGAAGGAGCCGGAGCCCAGGATGTCGGTGTAGTTGGAGGTCACCCACGACTCGGGCAGGCCGATGGGGTTGCGGGACAGTTCGTCGGTCGACTTGAAGCCGGACAGGACGGCGTAGACGAGGGGGACGGCCATGGCCGTGCCGACGGCGACGAGGACGATGTGCAGCGGGAAGGTGCGGCCTGTCCTGCGGGCGTTCACGAGCCGCCTCCTCTCAGGGTCGTGGTGGCCCCCTCCAGATCGCGGCGGAGCACGAACCTCTGGTAGGCGAGGGCGAAGACGAGGCTGATGACGAACATGGCCACACTGATCGCGCTGGCGTAGCCGACCTGGTAGCGCTTGAAGCCGTACTGGAACAGGGTCACGGCCATCGTCTCGGAGTGGTGGTCGGGGCCGCCCGCGGTGGTGACCCACACCAGGTCGAACAGCTGGACCGCGCCGATGACGGACAGGAAGACGCTGATCCGCAGGGTCGGCGCGAGCAGCGGCAGGGTGACGTGGCGGAAGCGCTGCCAGGGGCCGGCGCCGTCGATGAGCGCGGCCTCGGTCAACTCGGCCGGGATCGACTGGAGTCCGGCCAGGTAGAGCATCATGTGGAAGCCGAAGTACTTCCACGTCATGACGAGGAACAGGGTGGCCATGACGGTGGACGGGTCGGCGAACCACTCCCCGCCCAGGCCGTCCAGACCGACCGCGCCGAGCACGTGGTCGGCGAGGCCCTGGTCGGGCGCGAAGATCATGGCGAACAGCACGCCGGTGATCGCCTCGGAGAGGATGTACGGCGCGAAGAACAGCATCCGGTAGACGGCCCGCCCGCGGATGCGCTGGTTGAGCGCGACCGCGAGGGCGAGCGCGAACGGCAGCTGGACCACGAGCGAGAGCACGACCAGGAGCAGGCAGCGCCAGAGGTCGCCGAGGAAGACCGGGTCGTCGAGGAGGCGGGTGAAGTTGTCGACGCCGATGTAGTCCTCGGGCATGCCGAAGCCGCCCCAGCGGAAGAACGAGGCGTACAGCGCGAACAGCATCGGCAGCAGCACCAGCACGCCGAACAGCACCAGGGCGGGCACCTGGAAGACGACGGCGGTGAACCAGTGGCGTGCGCGCCGCCGGGCCCGCCCCCGGGCCGTTTCGGCGGCCGGGGGCGGGGAACCGACGGGCGGGCCGCTGCGCTTGTCCGGGAGGTAGGTCGAGGTCATCGCCGGCTACTGCTCTTCCTTCGCGATCTTGGTGATCGACTGGGCGACCTGCGCGGGTGACTTGGAGCCGGCGATGAGGGCGGCGACACTGTCGTTGATCTCCTGGCCAAGGGCCGGCGCGTAGGCCTGGTCGAGGTAGAGCTGGAAGCCGGTGGCCGCCTTCAACTGCGTCTGCACGGCCTTGAGGTTGGGGTCGGCCAGCGCGCTCTCGGCGGCCGGCACCACGGGCAGCACACCGGTCTTCTTGACCAGTTCGGTGTCGGTGGCGGCGGAGGCGAAGAACTTCAGGAAGTCGACGGCGGCCTGCGGGGCACCGGCGCGCAGGGCGTGTCCACCTCCTCCGCCGAACACCTCGGTGAGCTTGCCCTGCCCGCCCTCGACCTCGGGGAACGGGAAGAACCCGAGGTCGGCGCCGAGTCCCTTGCCGGCGTCGGCCTCCACCACCGGGGCCCACTGGCCCATGAGTTCCATGGCGGCCTTGCCGTTGCCGACGGTGGCGGCCTGTCCGGTGGGGCTGGAGTAGGCGGCGCCGAGGAAGCCCTTCTGGAACGGCTGGAGGTCGACCAGGTCCTGGAGGTGCTGTCCCGCCTGGACGAAGCCGTCCCCGGTGAAGTCCTTGTCGTCGTCGGCCTTCCGCAGGGCGTCGACCCCGGCGGTGCGCATCGCGAGGTAGGCCCAGTAGTACATGCCGGGCCACTTCTCCTTGCCGGCCAGGGCGAGCGGAGTGATGCCGGCGGACTTCAACTTCCTCACGGCGTCGAGGAATCCGCTCCAGGTGGTGGGCGGCGCGCTGACGCCGGCCTGCTTGAAGAGGGCCTTGTTGTACCAGAAGCCGATCATGCCGATGTCGAACGGTATGCCGTAGACCTTGTCGTCCACCAGGTACGGCTCCTTGGCGACCGGCAGCATGCCGGCGGCCCAGTCCCCGGTGCGGTCGGTGAGGTCCTCGACGAGCCCGGCGTCGACCTGCTGCTTCAGGACGCCGCCGCCCCAGGTGTGGAAGATGTCCGGCAGCTTCCCGGAGGCGATCAGCGCGGTCATCTTCGACTTGTAGGCGTCGTTCTCCAGTTGGACGATCTTGACCTTCACCTTGGGGTTCTGGGCCTCGAACTGCTTGGCCAGGGCGGCCCAGACGTCCTTGGTCGGCTGCGTGGTGGAGATGTTCCACCACTCGATGGTGGTCGTCCCCGACGATCCTCCGTCCGAGTCGCCGCCGCAGGCGCTCAGTGCCGTCATGCCGAGTCCGGCCGCGGCGGAGGCCGCCAGGAAGCCTCGTCGGGAGAGTCCCGGGTCGCCCATCATGCGCTCCTTGGGTACGGAACGGCCGGACAGGCCGTTCGCGATATCGAAAGTTTCGGTCGTAATCCAGAAAGCTTCGCTGCTGCCGCACCCTAGAGACAGCCTTCTACGGGTGGCAACCCCTTGAACACAGAGAAATTTCCGCACGTCCGTCAGCAGGTGACAGATCGAACCCTCCGAAACATTCGGCTCGTGCGACGAACATTACGGAGGGGACTGTAGAAGGCCGTCCGGACAGCGACAAGACCGCGCGTCAGCTTCCCGGACGGCGCGGGAGAACCGCCTCACCCGCGGTCGATCAGACTCCTGAGCGCGACGTCGAGTTCGAGGACGTCGACGCGCGGCTCGCCGAGGAATCCGAGGGTGCGGCCCTCGGTGTGCTCCTCCACCAGCCCCTCGACGCGGGCGACGGGCAGGCCGTTGCGCTCGGCGACCCGGTGGACCCGGAGTTCGGCGTACGCCGGGGAGATGTCGGGGTCGAGGCCCGAGCCGGAGGAGGTGACCGCGTCGGCGGGGATCCGGGAGGGTTCGACCGTGAAATCG
This sequence comes from Streptomyces sp. NPDC017202, assembly GCF_044331705.1. Taxonomy (NCBI): domain Bacteria; kingdom Bacillati; phylum Actinomycetota; class Actinomycetes; order Kitasatosporales; family Streptomycetaceae; genus Streptomyces; species Streptomyces sp. NPDC017202. The sequence continues at coordinate 58,345 of NZ_JBIRNP010000027.1, forward strand.
GCCGTGGAGTTCTGCTCGACGACCCTCGCCCGCGTCTTCGTCACCCACGCGATCGGTTCGGGGTCGTCGGCGGAGCGGTTGGTGGCGCCGGAGAGCAGCAGGCGGTACCGGGTGTTGACCGAGTTCTCGCCCAGACCGTTCGCCGGGCGCGGCTGGAAGCAGTCCGGGCCGTGGCCCTGCCGGCCGATGAGCGAGGATCCGACGACCCTGCCGTCCGCCGTGATCTCGGAGCCGTCGGCCCGGCCCGCGCCCGGCCCGCCGACTCCCCTTTCGCCGGCCGGCACCGCTCACCCCGCTCACCCCGCCCGGCCCGCCACCGGCGGCACCAACCCCTGACCGGTACACCCCGTCGTCCCCGTACCGCGTCACCCGGCGGCCCGGCCCCTCCCCCGGCCCCGCCTGCCCCTATCGTGACCGGCATGCAGTCCTACACCATCGGCCAGGCCGCGCGCCTGCTCGGCGTGAGCCCCGACACCGCACGCCGCTGGGCGGACGCGGGCCGGGTACCGACGCACCGCGACGACACCGGACGACGCCTCATCGACGGCGAGGATCTCGCCGCCTTCTCGGTCGAACTCGCCGGATCCGGCGGCGAGGAGGGCAGCGCCTCCTACACCTCGGCCCGCAACGCGTTCCCCGGCATCGTCACCGCGATCAAGCTGGGCGACGTCGCCGCCCAGGTCGACATCCAGGCTGGCCCGCACCGCCTCGTCTCCCTCCTGACCCGCGAGGCCGTCGAGGAACTCGGCCTGGAGGTGGGCATGGAGGCCACGGCCCGCGTGAAGTCGACCAACGTCCACATCGACCGCACCTGAGGCGAGCCCAACGCGGACCGGGGTCTCGCACATGCGGCCCTCCAAGCCGCTTCGGTGCCGCTCATACGAAATGAAAGCCGGGTCACACCTGGCACCTGCGGCAGTATCATCTCGGCGTGGGCCCGTTCGAGGGACCGCGACGACACCGAGGAGCGCACCGTGACGACCCGAACCGCCCGCCGGGCCCGCCGGACACTGCGCCTGACGGGCGCCGGGGCCGCCGCGCTGCTGGTGCTGAGCGCCTGCTCCTCGTCGGACGGCACCTCCTCCGGGGCCGGGTCCGCCACGTCGGACCCGGCGCGGCCGTCCGGCACGGTGACCGTCTTCGCGGCGGCCTCCCTCCAGGAGAGCTTCACGGCCCTGGGCGAGGAGTTCGAGAGGACGTACCCCGGGACGAAGGTCGTCTTCAACTTCGGCGGCAGCGACACCCTGGCCGCGAGCATCACCGGCGGCGCCCCGGCCGACGTGTTCGCCGCCGCCAGCACCAAGACCATGGCGGTCGTGACGGACGCCGGGGACAACGCCTCCGCCCCGGTCACCTTCGCCCGCAACCGGCTGGAGATCGCCACCCTGCCGGGCAACCCCGACGAGATCGCCTCCCTGAAGGACCTCACGAAGTCCGGCCTCAAGGTCGTCCTGTGCGACAAGGCGGTCCCGTGCGGCGCCAGCGCCCGCAAGGCCCTCGACGCGAGCGGGCTCGACCTCACCCCGGTCTCCTACGAGCAGGACGTCAAGAGCGCCCTGACGAAGGTGGAACTGAAGGAGGCCGACGCCGCGGTGGTGTACAGGACCGATGTACGGGCGGCCGGTGACAAGGTGGAGGGCGTGGACTTCCCCGAGTCGGCCGACGCCGTCAACGACTACCCCATCGTTCCGCTCAAGGACTCCCAAAACGCCGCGACCGCCCAGGCCTTCGTCGCCCTCGTGCGCTCCGCGGAGGGCCGGAAGGCGCTGACCGAGGCCGGGTTCCTGAAGCCGTGACGCCCTTCGCCTCCGACCTCCGCGAGCGCGACCGGCGACCGGGCCGGATCCGCACCGGCGTCCCCTTCGCCCTGCTGCTGCCCGCCCTGCTGGGCCTGGCCTTCCTGCTGCTGCCCCTGGCCGCCCTGTTGATCCGGGCGCCCTGGCACAGCCTCCCCGGGCAGCTGACCAGCCCCGAGGTGTGGCAGGCCCTGCGGCTGTCCCTGATCTGCGCCACGTCGGCGACCGCCCTGAGTCTCGTCGTCGGCGTACCGCTGGCCTGGCTGCTGGCCCGCACCGACTTCCCCGGCCGCGGTCTCGTGCGCGCCCTGGTGACGCTCCCCCTGGTGCTGCCGCCGGTCGTGGGCGGGGTGGCCCTGCTGCTCGCCCTGGGCCGCAACGGCGTGGTCGGGCAGTGGCTGGACTCCTGGTTCGGCATCACCCTGCCGTTCACCACGGCCGGCGTCGTGCTCGCCGAGACGTTCGTGGCGATGCCGTTCCTCGTCATCAGCGTCGAGGGCACGCTGCGCGCCGCCGACCCCCGCTACGAGGAGGCGGCCACCACCCTGGGCGCCTCCCGCTTCACCGCGTTCCGCCGGGTCACGCTGCCCCTGATCGCGCCGGGCATCGCGGCGGGCGCCGTGCTGGCCTGGGCACGCGCGCTGGGCGAGTTCGGCGCGACGATCACCTTCGCGGGCAACTTCCCCGGCCGCACCCAGACCATGCCGCTCGCCGTCTACCTCGCCCTGCAGAACGACCCGGAGGCCGCCATCGCCCTCAGCCTCGTGCTGCTGGCCGTCTCCATCGCCGTGCTGGCGGGCCTGCGCGACCGCTGGACGACCGCCTCATGAACACCCCCGACCGCGCGAAGGATGCCCCCGGCCCCCCGGCGGACACCCTCCCGCCCCGCTCCGCGGCGGACACCCCCGACCGCGTCACACCGCACACCACCGCCGAGGGTCTCGACGCCCGTCTCGTCGTCGACCGGGGCGCCTTCCGCCTCGACATCGCGCTGCGCGCCGCCCCCGGCGACGTCGTCGCCCTGCTCGGCCCGAACGGCGCCGGCAAGACGACGGCCCTGCGCGCCCTCGCCGGCCTCGTCCCGCTCACCGGCGGCCGTCTCCACCTGGACGGCAGCGTGCTGGACCGTACGCCGCCGGAATCCCGCCCGGTCGGCGTGGTCTTCCAGGACTACCTGCTGTTCCCCCACCTGAGCGCCCTGGACAACGTGGCGTTCGGCCCGCGCTGCCACGGCGCGAGCAAGGCCGAGGCACGTGCCCTGGCGGCGAAGTGGCTGGAGCGGATGGGCCTCGCCGAGCACGCCGGCGCCAAGCCCCGCCGTCTCTCCGGCGGCCAGGCCCAGCGGGTCGCCCTGGCCCGCGCCCTCGCCACCCGTCCCCGGCTGCTGCTGCTCGACGAGCCGCTCGCCGCCCTGGACGCCCGCACCCGCCTGGAGGTGCGCGCCCAGCTCCGCCGTCACCTGGCCGACTTCGAGGCGGTCGCCGTCCTCGTCACGCACGACCCGCTCGACGCCATGGTCCTCGCGGACCGCCTGGTCGTCGTCGAGAACGGCACGGTCGTCCAGGAAGGCGCCCCCTCCGACATCGCCCGCCACCCGCGCACGGACTACATCGCCCGGCTCGTCGGCCTGAACCTCTACCGCGGCCGGGCCGACGGTCACACGGTGCGCCTCGACACGGGCCCCGCGCTCACCACCACGGAGGTCCTCACCGGGCCGGTCTTCGTCGCGTTCCCGCCCGGCGCGGTCACCCTCCACCGCGACCGCCCCACCGGCTCCAGCGCCCGCAACCTCTGGCGCTGCGAGGTCGCGGGCCTGGAGACCCACGGCGACCAGATCCGCGCCGACCTCACCGGTGAACTCCCCCTGGCCGCCGACCTCACCACGGTCGCCGCCGCGGAACTCGACCTGCGTCCCGGCGCCACCGTGTGGGCCACGGTCAAGGCGACCCAGACGCACGCCTACCCGGCCTGAACCACCCCCTGACACATCGCCGGCCCCCGCCCTGCGCAGACGGGGGCCGGCGATGCCGTACGGCTGTCGGATCAGTCCTGGTACGCGTCCAGCGGCGGGCACGAGCAGACCAGGTTGCGGTCGCCGAACGCCTGGTCGATCCGGCGCACCGGCGGCCAGTACTTGTCGGCGGCGGACACCCCGGCCGGGAAGACGGCCTCCTCGCGCGTGTAGGCGTGGTCCCACTCGCCGCCCAGCGCGGCCGCCGTGTGCGGAGCGCCCCGCAGCGGGTTGTCCTCGGCGGGCCACTCACCGGCGCCGACCTTCTCGATCTCCCCGCGGATCGCGATCATCGCCTCGCAGAACCGGTCCAGCTCCGCCAGGTCCTCCGACTCGGTCGGCTCGATCATCAGCGTGCCGGCCACGGGGAACGACATCGTCGGCGCGTGGAAGCCGTAGTCGATGAGCCGCTTGGCCACGTCGTCCACGCTGACGCCGGTCGCCTTCGTCAGCGGACGCAGGTCGATGATGCACTCGTGCGCGACCAGCCCGCCGGGGCCGGTGTAGAGCACGGGGTAGTGCGCTTCGAGCCGCTTGGCGACGTAGTTGGCGGACAGCACGGCCACCTGCGTGGCCCGCTTCAGCCCCTCCCCGCCCATGAGCCGCACGTAGGCCCACGAGATCGGCAGGATCCCCGCGGAACCCCACGGCGCGGCCGAGATCGGTCCCACCCCCGTCGCGGGCCCGGCCTCGGGCTGGAGCGGGTGGTTGGGCAGGTACGGCGCCAGGTGCGACCGTACGGCCACGGGGCCGACTCCAGGACCGCCGCCGCCGTGCGGGATGCAGAACGTCTTGTGCAGGTTCAGGTGCGAGACGTCGCCGCCGAAGTGCCCGGGCTTGGCGAGCCCGACGAGCGCGTTGAGGTTGGCGCCGTCCACGTACACCTGGCCGCCGGCCTCGTGCACCTGCGCGCAGATGTCGGCGACGTGCTCCTCGAACACCCCGTGCGTCGACGGGTAGGTGATCATCAGGACCGCCAGCTCGTCGCGGTGCTTCTCGATCTTCGCCCGCAGGTCCTCGACGTCGATCTCGCCGTCCCCGGCGGTGTTCACGACGACGACCTTCATCCCGGCCATCACGGCGCTCGCAGCGTTCGTGCCGTGCGCCGACGAGGGGATCAGGCACACGGTCCGCTGCTCGTCCCCGTTGGCCCGGTGGTATCCGCGTACGGCGAGCAGTCCGGCGAACTCGCCCTGCGACCCGGCGTTCGGCTGGAGGGACACCTTGTCGTACCCGGTGACCTCGGCGAGCCGCTCCTCCAGTTCGTGGATGAGCGTGAGGTAGCCCCGCGCCTGCTCGGCGGGCGCGAAGGGGTGCAGCTGCCCGAACTCGGGCCAGGTGACCGGCTCCATCTCGGTGGTCGCGTTCAGCTTCATCGTGCAGGAGCCCAGCGGGATCATGCCCCGGTCGAGCGCGTAGTCGCGGTCGGCCAGCCTGCGCAGGTAGCGCAGCATCGCGGTCTCGGAGCGGTGCTGGTGGAAGACGGGGTGGGTGAGGATCTCGTCGCGGCGCAGCAGCCCGGCGGGGAGGGTGTCCTCCGTGACCGCGTCGAGGGCCTCGATGTCGCCCTCGACCCCGAAGGCCCGCCAGACGGCGCTGATCTGTGCCCGCCCGGTGGTCTCGTCACAGGAGACCGCCACGTGGTCGGCGTCGACGAGGTGCAGGTTGACGCCGTTGTCCCGCGCGGCGGCGACGGCTTCGGCGGCCTTCGCGGGCACCCGCACGGTCAGCGTGTCGAAGTAGGAACCGTGCACGACCTCGACGCCGCCCGCGGTGAGCCCGGCGGCCAGGACCGAGGCGTAGCGGTGGGTGCGCCGCGCGATCGCGCGGAGGCCCTCGGGGCCGTGGTAGACGGCGTACATGCCGGCCATGACGGCGAGCAGCACCTGCGCCGTACAGATGTTGCTGGTCGCCTTCTCCCGCCGGATGTGCTGCTCACGGGTCTGCAGCGCCAGCCGGTACGCCCGGTTGCCGTCCACGTCGACGGACACGCCCACGAGCCGCCCGGGCAGGCTGCGCGCGAACTTCTCGTGGACGGCCATGTAACCGGCGTGCGGCCCGCCGAAGCCCATCGGCACCCCGAACCGCTGCGTCGTCCCGACGGCGATGTCCGCGCCCAGCTCACCGGGCGAGGTCAGCAGCGTCAGCGCGAGCAGATCGGCGGCGACGGTGACGAGCGCCCCCAGCTCGTGCGCCTGGTCGATGACCGGCTTGAGGTCGCGTACGGCGCCGGAGGCCCCCGGGTACTGGATCAGCACACCGTTGATCTCCCGCGCGGCGATGTCGGCCGGAATGCCCTCGCTGAGGTCGGCGACGACGACCTCGACGCCGGTCGGCTCGGCACGCGTCTCGATGACCGCGATGGTCTGCGGCAGCGCGTCCGCGTCGATCAGGAAGAGGCCCTTCTTGTTCTTCCCCATGCGCCGGGACAGCGCCATCGCCTCGGCCGCGGCCGTGCCCTCGTCGAGCAGCGAGGCGCCGGAGGTCGGCAGTCCGGTCAGATCGGCGACCATGGTCTGGAAGTTCAGCAGCGCCTCGAGCCGGCCCTGCGAGATCTCCGGCTGGTACGGCGTGTAGGCCGTGTACCAGGCCGGGTTCTCCATGACGTTGCGCAGGATGACCGGCGGGGTGAAGGTGCCGTAGTAGCCGAGCCCGATCATGGAGTCCATGACCTGGTTGCGGTCGGCCAGCGACCGCAGCTCGGCCAGCACCTCGGCCTCCGTGCGCGCCCCCGGCAGGTCCAGCGTGTCGGCGTTCTTGATCACGTCGGGGACGGCGGCGGCGGTCAGCTCGTCCAGAGAGCCGTAACCGACCTGCGCGAGCATCTTGGCCCGCGCCTCCTGGTCGGGCCCGATGTGGCGCTGCTCGAAGGGGATTCCCTGTTCGAGGTCGGAGAGCGGAATGCGATGGGCGGTCATTGCGGAGGCCTCCTGGTCAGACACGACCTTCGAGGGGCACCACTGGCGGGTACCCGGACGGCCTCCCCCTCTGTCATCTCAACCTGAGAGCTTCACCGGCCGCCCGAGGGCACCCGGCTTTCACCGTCGGTGAGGGCGGAAGCCGTCGACGCCGTCGGCACCCGCCCTGCTTTCCAGAGTGACCTCGTCCGTGCGGTACGTGAGCCTGAGAGATTCCGGGGAGGATTTGCTCCTTCGGCGCCTCCGGTGGTCTCCGGAGGACTCTCCCGCACGGGGTCAGCAGCCATTGCCAGACTACCAGCGAGGTCAACGAGGCCTCCTTTCGAGTGGCCGCGACTCCCGATGTGCTCTTTCGTAGTGCTGAGGGACGAGCTCGCGACGAAGTGGAGGGGCCCCGTGCAGACCGACATCGACCCGCGCAACCTGATCGGCCGCAAGGCGTTCGACCGCAACGGCACCAAGATCGGCACCATCGACGAGATCTATCTCGACGACGCGACCGGCGTGCCGGAGTGGGCGGCCATACGCACCGGCCTGTTCAGCAGGGACGCCTTCGTCCCCCTGGAGCCCAGCGAACTGGTCGAGGGCACCCTGCACGTCCCCTTCGACCGCGCCCTGATCAAGGACGCTCCCGACTTCGGCGTGGGCCGTCACCTCTCCCCCGACCAGGAACTCCAGCTCTATCACCACTACGGACTCGACGTGGCCGCCCCTCCGCCCCTCCCGGACCGTGACTTCGGCAGGCTGGCGGGCTCGGAGGAGACCTGAGCGGGCCGGCCGCACGCCCGGACCAGCGCCCCGAGGAGCCCCTGCGGATCGTGGAGCGGCCGCGCCCCGTCGGTGACGACGCGTCGTGTGCCCGGGTCGACGGGATCGGTACGCGCCCAGTCGGCGGGACCGATGCCGACCTCGACCTCCAGACCGGAGACGGTGGCATACCGCCATTCGGTGACGGGCCCCCAGGCCCGGTTGCGGATCAGCTCTCCCAGGGCCGGCTCGCGCCCCCAGGCGTCCCCGGCGGCGTACCGGCCCGGCTCGGCGGTCAGCACGACGAGATCGACATCCGAGTCCGCTCGCCCGGCGCCCCGCGCCCAGGACCCGACGAGCAGCACGCCGACGACGTCCTCGCGTCCCGCGGCCCATTCGGTGACCCGCCGGACCACCGAACGCACCTCCTCACGCCGCTCCGCCGAGACCCCCGCAGGGCCCGTCCGTCCCTTCTCGTCCGCCGTCTCGTCCGTCACCGCACACCGCCTCACTCGATCCCGTCACCGGGCGTTCCCCGGCCGCGGCCCCCGGCCTGCCGTGTCCACGGCCGGTGCCCCGTCCGGTCTTCGCGGCACCAGCGGCAACGGCTGCGCCGGTTCCAGATCGAGGTCGTCGATCCGGAACGTCCGCACCCGGCCCACCCCCGACCCGGGTGTCTCGAACCGCACGGTCACCCGCCCCAGCCCGCTGCCCTGCACCCACCCGTGACCGAGCTCGGCGTGCCGCACGTCGAGTCCCGGCCGCCAGCGGTGCTCCGCGGGCACCACCTCGGACACGGCGGGCGCCTCCGGTACCTCTTCCTCGGCCCCCTCGGGCCGCACCTCGGCCGCCCGTACCTCAGCCGCCCGCACCTCAGCCGCCCGTACCTCGGCCGCCTGCGCGAACAGGTCCTCCTGCGTGAAGTCGGCCAGCCCGCTGACCCCCACCCCGAGCAGCCGCACACCGCCCGTCGTGTCCACCGCGTCCAGCAGCCGCGCCGCCGCCTCCCGCACGACCGCCGGATCGTCCGTGGGCCCCCGCAGGGTCTCCGACCGGGTGAGCGTGGAGAAGTCGTACCGCCGCACCTTCAGCACGATGGTCCGCCCCGACAGACCGGCCCCCCGCAACCGCCGCACGCACCGGTCGGCGAGCCGCTGCACCTCCAGCTCCACCCGCACCCGGTCGTGGATGTCCACGTCGTAGGTGTCCTCCACCGACACGGACTTGGTCTCGCGCTCGGCCACCACGGGCCGGTCGTCCCGGGCCAGCGCCATGCCGTACAGCGCGTGCCCGTGCGCCTTGCCCAGGAGCCTCACCAGCTCGTCCTCCCCCGCCTCGACCATCTCCCCGACCGTGGTGATCCCGGCCCGCCGCAGATGGTCGCCGGTCGCCGGACCGACCCCCGGCAGCGTCCGCACCGGCATCGGCGCGAGCAGGGACCGCTCGGTGCCCGGTTCGATCAGCACCAGGCCGTCCGGTTTCGCCTGCTCGGAGGCGATCTTGGCGAGCATCTTCGAGGCGGCCAGCCCCACCGAACCGGTGAGCCCGGTGACCGCCCGGATGTCGGCGCGCAGCCGCACCCCGGCCAGCCGCGCCGACTCGCTGTCCCAGGCCGCCTCACCGGCCTCCAGATCCACGAACGCCTCGTCCAGGCTGAGCGGCTCCACCAGCGGCGACAGGGCCCGCAGCAGCGCCATGACCTGGTCGCTGATCTGGCGGTAGAACGCGCCCCGCGGCACCAGGTAGGCGGCGTTCGGAGCGAGCCGGCGGGCCTGCGCCATCGGCATCGCGGAGTGCACCCCGAAGACCCGGGCCTCGTACGAGGCGGTCGCCACCACCCCTCGCGGCCCGAGACCTCCCACGACCACCGCCTTACCGCGCAGACTCGGCTTGGACGCCTGCTCCGCCTGGGCGAAGAAGGCATCCATGTCGAGATGCAGGATGGTGGGCGCGTTTCTCACGTCTCCGATGCTGCACCACGCCACTGACAATGCGGCGTGCGGCCGCCCGTGAGGGCGCCGGGGCCGTCAGACCGCCCGGTTGCGCCGACGGGCCAGCTCGTCCGCCGGGTTGGGCCCGACGAGTGTCTCACCGGTGTCGACGCGCTCCCCATGCAGCTGGGACAGCGCGCTCTCGACGTCCCGCCACACCACGCCGACGGCGATCCCGAAGATGCCCTGACCGCCCTGGAGCAGCGCGTGGACCTCGTCCGGCGAGGTGCACTCGTAGACCGTGGCGCCGTCACTCATCAGCGTCATCCGCTCGAGGTCGCTGAAACCGCGCTCACGCAGGTGCTGGACGGCGGTGCGGATGTTCTGGAGCGAGACCCCGGTGTCGAGGAAACGCTTGACGATCTTCAGGACCACCACGTCCCGGAAGCTGTACAGGCGCTGCGTACCGGACCCGTGGGCGGGCCGTACGCTCGGCTCGACCAGCCCCGTGCGCGCCCAGTAGTCCAGTTGCCGATAGGTGATGCCGGCGGCCGCACAGGCCGTCGGGCCCCGGTAGCCGATCTCCTCGGACGCCATGGACGTCGCCCCTCCGCTGCTCGGCACGGCCGACGGTCGCTGCGGAGCATGGTCGGCCGCGCCTCCGTGATGGGGGTACCCCCCGCTCGAGCGGAGCCGAGAGCTTGAGGGAGGGTACGGACCGCTCCCCCCGACACCGAGTCCGGGGGCACCCCCCACCGTACCGTCGCCGCTGCTTCTCACGCCGACCTCCGTCCTTGACCTGCCTTCTCGACGGTAGGCAGTCACCAGGGGCGCGTCAACGATCGCCACACTCGGCACGCCGAGTGATAATCACCCTAGGAGTGGTTTCCCGCGCTCCACCGCGGGGAAAGGCTAGCCGAATGCGCTGAGCGGAAGCCGCAGGACGCTCTCATGGTCCGGCGGCAATTGCCGCGGCCGAAGCCGCTGCGCCCACCGGACCGGCCACGTCCGCCGACGGCTACTGATTGCTGCTGCCGAAGTCCTCGGGCGAGATCTGGTCGAGGAACTCGCGGAACTTCTCCACCTCGTCCTCCTGCTCGTCCGGGATGGCGATCCCCGCGTCGTCGAGCACCGTGTCGCTGCCGTAGATCGGCGTCCCGGTGCGCAGGGCCAGCGCTATGGCGTCGGACGGCCGCGCGCTCACCTCCACCCCGCTGGCGAAGACCAGCTCGGCGTAGAAGACGCCTTCACGCAGGTCCGTGATGCGCACTTCGCTGAGCTCCTGGCCCACGGCCTCCAGCACGTCCTTGAACAGGTCGTGGGTCAGCGGCCGCGCCGGAGCCATGCCCTGCTGGGCGAAGGCGATCGCCGTCGCCTCACCCGGCCCGATCCAGATGGGGAGGTAACGGTCGCCTCCCACTTCACGCAGCAGGACGATCGGTTGGTTGGAGGGCATCTCGACCCGGACACCTACGACATCGAGCTCGTTCACACAGCAACCCTAGGCCGTGCTCGGGACGTTTGGGTAGTCGGGCCGGGAACGGGTGACCGATCCGGGCGGCCCCGAGCACCCGCCTCAGGGCAGACGCACTCCGAGCGCGGTCTGCACCAACGCCGCGTGCAGCCTGACCGTGAGCCCCGCCAGTTCCTTCGTACGGGCCTCGGCATGCGCCCTCGTCTGCGGATTGCGGTGGCGCCGCAGCGGTGCGACCACCTGGTCCACCAGCCCCGCCTCGCGGTCGGCCGCGGCCTTCATCACCCGCAGGTGCCGGGGCTCGATCCCGAACCGCCCCAGCTCGGAGACGAGCGCGGCCACCGTGACCACCTCGGCGTCGTAGACCCCGTCCTCCAGAGGCGCGACGAGCCCGTAGGACTCCCACTCCTGGAGTTCGCGCTCGTCGATCCCTGCGGCCGCCAGCAGCTCGGACCGCCCGATCCGGGCGGCGGTGGGCGCGTCGGGCCGCTCCGGTAGCGCCTCCCCGTCCCGCTGCCGGCCCACGGTCGGCAGCGGTGCCGCCTCACCGCGCTCCATCGCGTCCAGATGCTCCCGGATCACCTTGAGCGGCAGGTAGTGGTCCCGCTGCATCCTCAGGACGTGACCGAGGCGCTCGACGTCCTCCACGCTGAACTTGCGGTACCCCGACGGGGTCCGCTGCGGCTCGACGAGCCCCTCCGACTCCAGGAAGCGGATCTTGGAGATGGTGACTTCGGGGAACTCGTCGCGCAGCACGTTCAGCACCGTGCCGATGCTCATCGCACCACCGTCCACTGCGGCGGCGCCTGGTTCGGTACCGCCCCTCGGTGTTCGCAGCATGGGCCTTCCCTGGGGGTTCCCCCGGACCGGGTCCGGGGGCGGGTCAGTAGCCTGGCTGGCTCGCGTAGAAGACCAGCCGGTACTTGCCGATCTGGACCTCGTCACCGTTCGACAGCGGGACCTCGTCGATCCGCTCCCGGTTGACGTACGTGCCGTTCAGGCTGCCGACGTCGGCCACCGTGAACGAACCGTCCGGGCTGCGCCGGAACTCCACATGGCGGCGCGAGACCGTCACGTCGTCCAGGAAGATGTCGCTCTGCGGGTGCCGCCCGGCCGTCGTCAGGTCGCCGTCCAGCAGGAAGCGGCTGCCCGAGTTGGGGCCACGCCGCACGACCAGCAGGGCGGAACCCAGCGGCAGCGCGTCGACCGCGGCCTGGGCCTCGGGCGAGAGCGCCGGCAACTGCGTCTGCCCGGTGACCTCGGAGTCGTAGGCCTCGAGACCGGAGATGGAGATGGTGGACGTCGTCTCCGACGGGCGCTCGGGCGTCAGCCCCGGCCTCAGGGGCGCGCCACAGTTCGAGCAGAAGCGGCTGTTCTCCGCGTTGCGGTTACCGCACCTCGTACACACCAGGGCCGACATAGGGGAAAACCCTCCACCCGTACTTGAGGTTGACGGTTGCCCGAAACCTATGCCGCCGGACTGCGCAGGGTCAACCGACGCCCCGCCCTGGCCTCCGGAAATGTCACCGCCCGGACCAGCCACCTGGTCCCGGAACAGCGGCCGCTGGCCCTCCGCGTCAGGCTGTGCGCGGTGACGGGCGGTCGCGTTGTCAGCGCTGCCCTCTCGCGCGCTCTTGCCGAACAACTTCGCAAACAACTTCACGGGCGATTCCCCTTGACCGAAACAGACCCGCCCGTGGGGCAGGACGAACCCTGAATGATTAGACCGGCCGACCCGGACATCTTCACAACGTCCGTATCCACCAGACAGTTTCCACCACGCACCACCCGTTCGGTGCGCCGACCCCCCGCAACCTCATGCCCTTGCCGGACGACCCCCATGCACCCCCGGTTCACTGCGAGGACGACCGAGCGTAGTCAGGCTGCTCCGCTGCCCGCAAGGCGTCCACGACGATCTTGGTGGATCGCTCCACGGACACCGTGGCCTGCTCCTTCTCGAGAGTCTGCACCACGCCCCCAGGGATGTTGAGCGCCGGTTCGAGGTCCTGCGGCTTGCCGATGACCTTGAAACGATAGGGAGCGTTGATCTTGTTCCCGTCGACGCTCACGCTCTTGCCGGATTCCGTCAGATACGTGCCGGCGACGACCCGCACGCCGTTCACCTGGATCGCCTCGGCGCCCGCCGCGCGCAGCTCCTGGATCGCGTCGAGCAGCATGTCGGCCTCGACCGTCCCCTTCGCGTCCTCGATGACCATGGTGATGCCGGGCCCCTGAGCGGCCACCGTGCCCGCCAGGATGCCGAGTTGCTTCTCCTTCTCGACCGTCTGCTTGCGGGCCTCCTCGGCCTGGTCGGAACTGTTCTCCAGTTCCTGCCGCTGCTTCTCGAGACCCTGCTTCTCGTCCTCAAGACGCTGACTGCGGTCATCGAGTTCATCGAGGATGCGCACGAGATCTTCCTGGCGCGCCCCGCGCAGGGCATTGCCGCTCTCGCTGTTGGAGGCCACTTGCACGGCCAGTCCGAAACCGAGGCCGAACAGCAGCAGGGCGACGATGAGTTGGGCCCGGCTCACCCGCGGCGGCCACAGCCCCTGCACCAGCCGCTGCCGGCCGGTCAGCGTGGGCTTCCCGCTCCCCTCGGGCGGTTCCGCGAGCGGAACGGCCGCGGGAACCTCCTGGGGCAGCTCCTTGCGCAGCCGGGTCGTGGGCGTCTCGTCGCTAAATGTCTCGCCATGAGGTGTCTCGACCCGCGGCGACTCGTTGCGGGAAGACTCGTCACGGGGGGTCCCGTCGGGCTGGGTCGCGTCGTGGTCGTTCATCGGCCTCACGCCCGGAAGACGTGCCGGCGGATCGCCGCGGCGTTGGAGAAGATCCGGATGCCGAGCACGACCACCACTCCCGTGGACAGCTGGGCGCCGACGCCCAACTTGTCACCGAGGAACACGATCAGGGCGGCCACGACCACGTTCGACAGGAACGACACGACGAACACCTTGTCGTCGAAGATGCCGTCGAGCATGGCCCGCAGGCCCCCGAAGACGGCGTCCAGCGCCGCCACGACGGCGATCGGCAGGTAAGGCTCGACGACCGCCGGAACCTCGGGCCGGACCAAGAGGCCGGCCACGACTCCCACGACGAGGCCCAGTACGGCGATCACGATGTGCCCTTCTCAGTTCTCGGCTCTGCTGTACGTACGATCACACTCGGTGCCGCGGGCACCCGGACGTCCTTCTCCACCGAGATGGCGGTCCGGATGCCGAAGTTCTCCTGGAGGGCGTGCAGATACAGCCCGTCGGGGCTGTCCTGGAACCGGGTGCTCAGGTTCTTCCCGTCCCCCACCGCGAGCACCGTGTACGGCGGCACCAGCGGCTTGTTGTCGACCAGTACGGCCTCGCCCGCGGCCCTGATCGCCGACAGCGCCGTCAGCCGCTGGCCGTTGACGGAGACGGCTTCGGCGCCCGACGCCCACAGTCCGTTGACGACACGCTGCATGTCACGGTCGCGGACCCGCCCGGTGTCGGAGAATCCGGAGGTCTCGCGCGGATCACCGTCGCCGCCGGCGGAGGCCTCCTCGGCGTCGTCCACGACCAGCTTCACACCGGGTCCGTGCACCTCGACGGCGCCCGCGAGGATGCCCACCAGTTCCGCCTGGTCGCCGCCGCCGCTCTCCCGGAGCGCCTCCCGCTGCCGCGCGCTCACATCGTCACGCAGTTCGTCAACGGTGTCCTCGAGCTCGTCCGCCGCCTCGGTCTGGCTGTCGATGCGGTCGATCAGTTCCTCGCGCTCCTTGGCCACGACCGGAGCGGCGATCCGGGCCTGGGCGGCTCCGACGGTCACGACGAGAGCCGCGAGCACCAGGCCTGCGGCCAGGCCCAGCTTCGAGCGCAGCGTCCTGGGCAGCCCGCCAAGGCCCTCGGCCCGCTTCCGGGCGGCCGCCTCGGCATATCCGTCGTCGAGACTGTGGTCCATGACGTTGGTGAGCAGCGACATGGACGCGTCCGGGCGCGACGCTCGCGCGGGCGTACTCCGAACGGGGGGCTGCTGCGGCATGCCGCACATCGTCGCACGCCGCGCCCGCTACCTCCGAATGGCCCCACCGACGTGCCGGACAGGCCCCCTTGGGGACACTTGTCCGGCACGCGCGCGCGTGGGGGGCGGGTCAGCGCCCGGCGCTGTCCACGACGGACGACCACTCGTCCAGCAGGGCCTGTGCGGAGGCGTCGTCGGGGCCCTCCGCCCACAGGTGCGTGACCGCCTCGGCCGGGTCCGGCAGCACCATCACCCAGCGTCCGTCGGCCTCCACCACCCGGACACCGTCCGTGGTGTCCACGGAGCGGTCTCCGGCGGCCTCGACGACCCGCCGCATCACGAGACCCTTGACGGCCCACGGAGTGGCCAGATCCCGCTTCAGGACGTGCGCCCGCGGGATCCGCGCGTCGATCTGGCTCAGCGTGAGCTGCGTCCGGGCCACGAGCCCGATCAGCCGCACGAAGGCCGCCGTACCGTCGAAGACACTGCTGAACTCGGGGACGATGAAGCCGCCCTTGCCGTCCCCGCCGAAGATGGTCGACTCGTCGCGGCCCACCCGGGTCAGGTCGTCGGGCGACGTCGTCGTCCATTCCACCTGGGTGCCGTGGTAGGCCGCCACCTGCTCGGCGATCCGCGTGGTGGTCACCGGCAGGGCCACCCGCCCGCTGCGCCGCTCGGCGGCGACCAGGTCGAGCAGCACGAGCAGCGCACGGTCGTCCTCGATGATCCGGCCCTTCTCGTCGACGAGAGAGAGCCGCTCGCCGACCGGGTCGAACCGCACGCCGAACGCGGCCCGCGACGACGCCACGATCTCCCCGAGCCGCACGAGCCCGGAACGCCTCTGGTCACTGCTCTCCGTCGGCCGGGCCTCGTTCAGACCGGGATTGACGGTCAGCGAGTCGACCCCGAGCTTTCCGAGCAGGCTGGGCAGGACGAGACCGGCACTGCCGTTCGAGGCGTCCACCACGACCTTCAACCCGGATTCGGCGATCCCGGTCGTGTCCACGTTCCGCAGCAGCGACCCGGTGTACGAGTCGAAGACACTGGCGGGGAAATGCAGGTCCCCGATCTCTCCGGGGAACGCCCGCCGGTACTCCTGCCGCGCGAACACCCGGTCCAGCTTCCGCTGACTGCCCTGCGACAGGTCCGCGCCCTGCCCGTCGAAGAACATGATGTCCACGGAATCGGGCACTCCGGGCGATGTCCGGATCATGATCCCGCCGGCACTGCCACGCGCGGTCTGTTGCCGCGCCACGGGCAGCGGCACGTTCTCCAGATCCCGTACGTCGATGGCGCTGGCCTGCAACGCGGAGATCACCGCTCGCTTCAGAGCACGGGCACCACGGGAGTGGTCGCGGGCCGTGGTGACGGTGGAGCCCTTCTTGAGCGTGGTCGCGTAGGCCCCCGCGAGGCGTACGGCCAACTCCGGCGTGATCTCGACGTTCAGGATGCCGGAGACGCCCCGCGCGCCGAAGAGGTGCGCCTGGCCCCGCGACTCCCAGATCACCGAGGTGTTGACGAAGGCGCCGGCCTCGATGGTCTTGAACGGGTAGACCCGTACATTGCCCTGCACGATCGATTCTTCACCGATCAGGCATTCGTCGCCGATGACGGCGCCGTCCTCGATCCGGGCCGCCCGCATGATGTCGGTGTTCTTGCCGACGACGCAGCCACGCAGATTGCTGTGCTGTCCGACGTAGACGTTGTCGTGGACGACGGCCTTGTGCAGGAAGGCCCCGCTCTTGACGACGACGTTGGATCCGATGACCGTGTGCTCGCGGATTTCCGCGCCGGCCTCCACCTTGGCGTAGTCACCGATGTAGAGGGGGCCGCGGAGCACGGCGTCCGGATGCACTTCGGCGCCTTCGGCGACCCACACGCCCGGCGAGATCTCGAAACCGTCGAGTTCGACGTCGACCTTGCCCTCCAGCACGTCGGCCTGGGCCTTCACGTAGCTCTCGTGCGTGCCGACGTCCTCCCAGTAGCCCTCGGCGACGTAGCCGTAGATCGGCTTGCCTTCCTTCATCAGCTGCGGGAAGACGTCGCCGGACCAGTCGACGGGCACATCGGCCTCGACGTAGTCGAAGACCTCGGGTTCCATCACGTAGATGCCGGTGTTCACCGTGTCGGAGAAGACCTGGCCCCAGGTCGGCTTCTCGAGGAAGCGCTCGACCTTGCCCTCCTCGTCGACGATGGTGATGCCGAATTCCAGAGGATTGGGCACACGCGTCAGACAGACGGTGACGAGCGCGCCCTTTTCCTTGTGGAAGTTGATCAGCTCGGTGAGGTCGAAGTCGGTGAGCGCGTCGCCGGAAATGACGAGGAAGGCGTCGTCCTTCAGCGCCTCCTCCGCGTTCTTCACGCTTCCCGCGGTACCGAGTGGCTTCTCCTCGTTGGCATAGCTGAGCTCCATACCGAGCTCTTCACCGTCACCGAAGTAGTTCTTGACCAGTGAGGCCAGGAACTGGACGGTGACGACGGTCTCATTGAGCCCATGCCTTTTGAGCAGCCTCAGAACGTGCTCCATGATCGGCCGGTTGGCCACCGGCAGGAGCGGCTTGGGCATGCTCGAGGTCATGGGACGAAGGCGCGTGCCTTCGCCTCCGGCCATCACGACGGCCTTCATGTCGGAAGCGTCCTCCTTGAAGAGACGACGGTCTAGCCGACTTCACCCGTCCAGATTGTCCCGCACTTTTCCGTAGCGGGCCATCGAGCCAGCGCTGAGTGCCGATCGCATCGGTGAGATCAGTCGGCCATGGGGTCCGCACGGACCAGGCGGCGGACTTGGACCACGTAGAGGACTCCTGCCCACCAATAGAGGGTTGTACCCCATCCTGCGAACGCCCATCCGAAAATAGCAGCGAGTGACGCCGGCCATCCACTTCCGTCACTGAGCAGGAGAAGCGGGAAGGCGTACATCAGGTTGAAGGTGGCCGCCTTCCCGAGGAAGTTCACCTGGGGCGGCGGATAGCCGTGCCGCCTGAGGATGCCCACCATCACCAGCAGCATCAGTTCTCGCGCCAGAAGTGCAGCGGTCAACCAGAGGGGGAGAATCTCCCGCCAGGTGAGGCCGATCAGGGTCGAGAGAATGTAGAGCCGGTCCGCGGCCGGGTCGAGCAGCCGGCCGAGGCTGCTGATCTGGTTCCAGCGCCGGGCGAGCTTGCCGTCCAGGTAGTCGCTGATTCCGCTCAGGGCCAGCACGAGCAGGGCCCAGCCGTCGCTCTGCGGCCCTCCGAACTCAGGCCTGAGAATCAGCCACAGGAACAGCGGTACGCCGAGGAGACGCGCCATGCTGAGGATGTTGGGGATGGTGAGGACCCGGTCGGTCTGTACACGGGTCTCCTGGACCTCCACCCGGGGGCCTCCAGTAGAAAATGAGCCAACGATGCCCCCTGACCCTACCTCAACGCAAAAAAGCTCCGGCTCCTGGGCGGTATGCCCAGGAGCCGGAGCTGTAAAAGGAGTTCGGCGGCGTCCTACTCTCCCACAGGGTCCCCCCTGCAGTACCATCGGCGCTGTAAGGCTTAGCTTCCGGGTTCGGAATGTGACCGGGCGTTT
>NZ_JBIRNP010000028.1:0-75459 GCF_044331705.1 Streptomyces sp. NPDC017202
TCGGCGACCGACGACAACGCCGCTGGGGGCACCCCCTCCGGGGGAGGGCGTGCCGGACCCCGCGTCTCCGGCATGATCCGCCGGACAGGCCCTAGCAGCCGTCGGAGGCGGGGACCCCCGTGAAGTGGGGGCCGGTGAAGTCGCCGGAAGACGCACGGGCGTACGCGTGCGAACCACCGGTGCGTCGATCCCGTTCGGCGTGGTTCCTCGCGACGCGCCAAGTCGCTTTCGGAGCGGGGCAGATGACGCTTGGCGGACGGAGATCCCCCGGGTGCCCCGGGCACAGCTGCTCCGGACTCACCGGTTCAGGCGCGCGTTGGTGATGTTCCGCTCGCGGGGGCACCATGGAAAGGAGAAGCGAGTGGCCTCGGACGGGGCCGGCCTTCCCTTCCCTCCCCCCTGTCGTTCCCTTTCCCTCGTACGAGGGGGTCGCGTCATGGCCTTCCACAGCCGTTCTCCTGCCGCGCCGACACTTCGGCAGGAGGTGCGCCAACGTCATCAAGAGGGCCGTTCCGGAAGCGGTGGCCGTCCCGGTGGCTGGGGTTCTCCCGACCGGCCCGGAGGATGGGACCGCCGTGGGGGATGGGACCGTCCGGACCATCCCGGAGGAGGGGACCGTCCGGACCGTCCGTGGGGTGACGGCCCCCCGGACGGCCCCGGTGGGGACCGTCCCGAACCTCCCGGCGACGACGGCGCGGTGGGCCCGTTCCGGGTCGTGCGCCCGGCGGACATGCTCGTGGCCGACATAGGCCTGGTGAATCTCCGGTGGGATGGCCGCCGCCTGGTCCGGCGGGAGCCGGCCGCTCCCACGCTGATCCTGATCGGGCTGCCACCGCAACACGTCCTGGAGGAGGTCGCCCCGCCGCCGGCCGCCACCACCGCCTCGCCCGGCCCCATGAAGGCGTTCGCCTCCGGTGCGTCCCAACTGGTCTTCTCGGTGCCGCCCGAGGTGGACGGTCTGGAACTGTCCTTGGAGTCCCTGCTCGACTGGGAGCGGCTGGTGCCGATGACCGTGCCGGTCGTCCAGCCGGGCGCCACCCCCACCGGGCTTCCCGGAAGCGTCCTCGAGTTCCCCACCCGGCTTCTCCTCACCTACGACGAACCCGTCGACTGGGTGTGCCCGCCGGAGCCCCGCAGCGCCGACGGCCGCACCGGGTTGTGGCACGCCCGGCTGACCGGTGAACGGGGCGGCGAAGCACTTCTGCGTGCCTTCGCCCGGGTCGGCGACCGGACCCCCGTCGCCGAGCGGGTTCCGCTGAGCGCGGCCGACCTGGAGGCCCTGGTCACCCTCACCTGCCGGCAGCAGCTGTTCGACACCGACAACGCGGCCATCGTGCTGCCCAGCGCTCCCCTGCACGCCGAGCAGTTCATCGTGACGCCCCTGGGTGCCTCCACCCACCTGCACGGCGCCTGGGACGACCTCACCGGGAAGGCCGCCGCGCAGTTGGACTCGATCCGCAGGAACCGCCCGAACCTTGCGGCATACGATCACATCACCGGTCTGGGGCGTGACCAGTTCGTCAGGGTCGTCACCCGCGGTTTCCTCTGCACCGGACACCCGGCCCTGCTGGTGACCGAGTACAAGCGGCTGTTCATCGCCGACCGCGACGGTGGCGTCACGGCCTACCTGCAGCGGGAGGACCGCATCCTCCCGCGGGTACCGGAGGTGCGGTACGGGGAAACCACGGGGTTCCCGCACCAGGGGCGGGAGATGCCCTTCCGCACCCTGCGGATCACCGACCGGGTCACCCCGCCGATCAAGCCCGTCTGGCCCCCGAAACTCCCCGGCCAGGACCAGCCGCTGGCCGTGGAGTCGTTCTGGGTGGAGCTCCAGGACGGCTCGCGTGACCACGAGTTCACCGTGATCGGCACGGACCACGAGGGCCGCGACGTCAGTTTCACCATCCCGCTGGTCTTCGTACCCGCCTCACGGGCCGGCGAGTTCGAGCAGTTGAGGAGGCTCTACGCGCCGGAAGAAACGAAGGCGACGAGCAACCGCCTGGAGCGGACGCTGGGAGGCCAGGTGATGGCCATGGCGAAGCCGCCGGCCGACGCTCCCGGCAGCACCAGCCACGCGGTCGGCTCACTCGTCTTCCAGATGGTCCCCAAGTCCGACGGGGGCGAACACCCCCTGGCCGGAACGCTCGTCGTGTCCCGCGCCGAGGTCCAGGTCCCCGCCCTCGAACCGTTCACCCCGAACGCGAGCCACGTGCCGGTGCGCTTCAACACCGTCTACGTCGACCGCGGCATGACGGCACACCCTGCGCGCGCGTACCTCGACCTGGACACCGCGGTCGACCTCACCTTCGCGGCGGAGCAGTCCGGCGGCCTCGCCCGGCCGAACGCCGCGGTCAAGGTGATCACCAGTCAGGCGGGCGTCGTCCCCGACATGTTCAAGGCCGACGCCACGGGAGCCGTCGGCACGGCGCCCATGACCGACATCAGAAAGGCCTTCGGAGCGGCGAAACTGCTCGGCTTCATCGACCTGGGCGAACTGGTGGGGGACATCGCAGGCCAGGCCCTCGACCGGCTCGGGCAACTCGGGGACGACGACATCCAAGCCGTCCTCGACGACGACAACGGCAGGCTTCCCGCTCCGGTCCTGCGCATCCGCGACCTCGCGGACGGGGCCGGCAAGGAACTGCGCTACGTGTGGAAGACGGACCTGGAACCGCCGACTCGCGGACCGGAGGACAAGCCGCTCCTGCTGGACGTGAACGGCACGGTGCTCACCCTGGACGCACGCACGACGATTTCGAAGGAAGCCGACCGGACGACCTCGGTGGAGGGCCGGCTGCGCCACATCGCCCTGAACGTCGCCGGGGTGGCCCGGGTGGAGATCGCCGAACTGACCTTCAGGGCCGTGCCGGGCAGCAAGCCGGACGTGACGGCCTCCGGACTGGAGCTGAAGTTCGACGGCGATCTGGAGTTCATCAACACGCTGCGCAGTGCCCTGCCCGCGGACGCCTTCGGCTCCGGCGCGTTCGTGGACGTCCAGCCGTCCGGCATCCGCACCGGTTACACGCTCGCCCTCCCGGCCATCGGCGTCGGTGTCTTCTCCCTGGCGAACGTCTCCCTGACAGCCGAACTGATCATTCCCTTCGAGCCCGCGAAGGCCGTCTCCCTGCGCTTCTCGGTCTCCGAGCGGCAGCGCCCCTTCAACGTGACCGTCTCCCTGTTCGGCGGTGGCGGCTACTTCTCCCTGCTGGTCGACGCGGAGCGGGGGATCAGGGAGGCCGAGGGCGCCATCGAGTTCGGCGGCAGCGCGGCGCTCGACCTGGGGGTGGCGAGCGGCGGGGTCACGGTGATGGCCGGAGTCCGCTTCGAGCTCAAGGGCGACGCCGTCACCGTGGGCGGCTACCTGCGGTGCAACGGCTTCCTCAGCGTGCTGGGCATCGTCACCGTGTCCGTCGAGTTCTACCTGGAGCTCACGTACGAGAAGAAAGACGGCCAGTCGGTGGTCCGGGGGAGGGGCACCCTCACGGTGAGCGTCAAGATCGCGTTCTTCAGCAAATCCGTGACCCTCAGCCTCGAACGGAGCTTCTCCGGCGCACCGGGTGACCCCACCTTCGTCGACTGCTTCGACAAGGACACCCACTGGGAGGAGTACTGCCTCAGCTTCGACGGCGACTCGTAGGAACCCGCGGACCCGGTGGTGGACGATCATGAAGTTCGAACAGAGAGTGCTGTGGACGGTGCTCCCGGCGGGCCTGTCGGCGGACGGGACACAGGCCAAGGTGTCCGTCTTCGTCAGCCCCCGCCTGGGAGTACCCGACCGGGACCCGGCGGCGCAGCCCGGTGAGGAACCGGAACGCGGCACACTGGATTCCTTCGACGACTTCCGTTCCTGGCCGCAGAGGATCAAGGACGCGACGTTCGAGTTCGGCCCGGGCGACGGCGTCTCCCCCTCCTTCACCGGCCCGGTCCGGGCGTCCGGACCTCCTCCCGACAGCACGTCGTGGAACAAGCTCTTCGGCGGCACCATCCCGGTGGAGCCCTACGTCTTCGAGGGCATGGCCGGCCGGGCCGCAACGATGCGCACCTACTCGGCGAAGCGGGTGAGTGAAGCGACCCGCACGGCTTACGGCACGGCGGCCAGAAGGTCTCCCGAACGGCCCCCCGAAATGCGCTCCATGATGCGGCAGATGATGGGCTCCGAGAGCGCGGTCGCGGACCCGGAACGTTCCGACACGGCCGCCACCATGCGCCAGGGCTTCGACGAAGTGGCCGAGTTCCACCGGCCCGTGACCGGCGACGAGCCGACGGCCACCGAAAGCGCGCCACCACCGAAGAAGCCCGATCCCGACTTCCACCAGATGCTCACCTCGCTCGGCGACCACCCGGCGCTGCTGCGGCAGCTCGGGCTGGTCCTGGACTTCGTCCTGCCCGTCGAGAAGATCCCCGTTTCCTCGGGCGAGCGGTTCTTGTGCGTCACCCCGCACTGGGTGTCCGCACTCGGGCCGGACTCGGTCGACGTGCCCCCGCGCACGCGCTACGTCCTCCTGCCCGACCGCGGGCTGTTCGTCGCCGCGCCCCGCAGATTCGAGACCGACCCGCTGGCCTCTCCGGCACTCGGCCTGGTGGCGCTGCCCGAGAACGACTTCTCCCTCGAGCAGGCCGACATCGACAGTGCCGCGCTGAAGCTGGCGGACCTCGCCCGCGAACGGGCCGGTGAACCGGAACCGGCCGAGTCGGCGCCGCAGACCAGAGGGCTGGCCCCGGTCCGGACACAGGGACTGTCCCTGGTCAGGGACGGTCGCCAAGAGGTCCTCCAGACCGACTTCGACACGGCGGTCCGGCACGAGGACGCCGTCGCCACCGCCGTACGGGCCGGGCGGCAGCTCCGGGAGGACGGGCAGGTTCCGGACCGGCCGGACTCGCCCGGCATGCCGCAACTGTGCGCGGAGGACCTGGTCCGCGGCCACCGGATGGACGTCTGGGACGACACCCGGGCCCGCTGGTACTCGTTGCACGCGCGCACGGTGGCCTACCGTTCCCCGGGCGCCGGCGAACCGTTCCTGGAGGCCTCGGACGAGGGCTTCTTCCTGGCCAACCTGGTGTCCTCGCCCGCCGACGCCGACAGTGACGTCGTGTACGTACCCGAACGGATCATGACGTGGGAGGGCTGGTCGCTGTCCGCACCCCGTCCCGGCCGGGTCCTGGGCATCGGCGAGGGGGCGCCCGACGAGGTCGTCGAACCCGCCAACGAGGCGCAGACCAGGCTTCCGCTGCGCATCGACGTCAAGGCGAGGCAGGGCTCGCTGCCCCGCCTGAGGTTCGGTCGCGGATACCGGGTCCGGCTGCGCACCGTCGACCTGGCGGGCAACGGTCCGACCCTGGACGAGGCCGACGCCCTGGTCGACCGGGACGGCAGCGGCGACCTGGTCCTGCCGGGGGACGGGCCGCTGGTCTTCCGCCGGTTCGAGTCCGTCCCGGCTCCCGCCGTGGTGCCCCGGTCACCGCTGCACGAGGGAACCTCGGTGTCCCGGCTGGTCATCCGCAGCACCCCGGGCAGCGCACCCGGCCCGGCCACCGACGGCCCGGCCCCCGGCCCCGGGACGCGAGTCGTCGTCCTGGCCGACGTGCAGCCGGAACGGACCAACGACGACGTACGTGTCGTCCAGGAGACCCTGATCGCCCTGGGCCACCCCATCCCGGCGGGGCCGACCGGCCACTTCGGCAGGCAGACCCGCGAGGCGTACGCCGCCGAACAACGCGACCAGGGCATCGGCGGCCCGGCCGCCGACGGCGTTCCCGACTGCGCGTCCCTGACCGAACTCGGCCGCAGGGGCGGCTTCGCCGTCGACTGCGACGCGGCCCCCGGCACCACCGGCGCGGGAGGCGGGGACGCCCGGCAGGGGGAACCGGCCCGCACCGCCGAACAGCACGCCGCCGACCTCAACGGCCTGCCGCAGGTCACGACGGGGAACCACCCGCCCTACAGCGGTGTCGACGAGCGGCACCTGGTGGCGCCGAAGGCCTCCCTGCACTGCGTCGAACGGCACGGACTGCTCGACGAGGCCATCGGTTCGCAGGACCGGGCGGCCAGGGAGGCCGGTTACGCGCTGGCGTCCCGCGAGAGCGGCTCGCTGAGCGATCCGGCCCGGCCGGAGGCGGAAGTGGAAACGGTCCCCTCGCCCGCCGCCGACCCGGAGCACCCCGTGGCGACCGTCCGGTACCCGGGCGAGCAGGTCGAACTGCCGTATCTGCGCGAGCCCCTGTCCACCGGGGCTGTGCTGCTGGACCTGCCGGGGATGCCGGCGGGCGAGCCGTTCGAGGTGCCGTGGGGCGGCAGTGCCTGGCACCGGCCCCGTTCGGTCCGGCTGAGGCTCGCGGAAGGAGACGCACCACCCCGCTTCGACGAGGCGTCACGGGTGCTGACGGTCTTCCTGCCCAAGGCCGAGGTGGCCACCGTACGGGTGTGTTCCGCGATGCGGTTCGACGAGGGGCTCATGGGCCTGGCCTCCTGGTGCCGCGAACTGCCCGGCGGGCGGACGCGATCCGGAGCCGCGCCGGAGGAGGCGGAGGAGGCGGAGGAGGCGGCGCGGCAGGACGAGGAGGAGCGCGGCCGCGCAGCCACCGCCCTGAACCTGGCCGCCGCCGGCCGCCACTGGATGTTCAGCCCTTCCCAGACCCTCACGCTCGTGCACGCGGTCCAGCGACCACTGCGGCAACCCGTCCTCGACCTGCGGCCCTCGGCGCCCCGCCCGCCGAACGCCACGGCCGAGCAGCTCGCCGGAACGATCGGACTGGACCAGAACAGCACCGGCCGGATCGAACTCGTCGCGCACTGGACGGAGGTGTCCGACGAAGGCGGGGAAGGGCCCACCGAACGCCCCATGACCACCACGGTCTTCGACCTGCTGACATCGAGGCTGCTGCCCCCGGGTGATCCCGCGTCCAGCCCGTCGGCCACCCTCGAGGACGGCACACTGGCCTTCGACACCGAAGCCGCCGGAGACCCGGACAAGGCCGAACCGAGGAAGCACGAGTTCGGCGACACCAAGCACCGCGTGGTGTTCTACCACCCGGTGGCCGGAACCCGGTTCGGTGACTGCTTCCCGCCCGAACTCGCCGAGAACGACCCGGACGCCCTGACGGTGCGGGGCGCGCCCGTGCGGCACTCCGTGCCCAGCAGTGCCCGGCCCACCGCACCCCGGCTGCTGTACTGCGTCCCCACCCTGTCCCTCGAGACCGTCGAGAGCCCACCCGGCACCGTCGTCAGGCGCCGCCGCGGCGGCGGCATCCGGGTGTTCCTGGAACGGGGTTGGTTCTCCTCCGGGCCCGGCGAACTCCTCGGCGTGGTACTCGGCCAGGCGCCGCCCGCCGGCACACCCGTGGGCGACTTCCCGGAGGTCACCCTGATGGGCCGCGACCCCGTGCACCGCTCCGCGCAGGTCGTCGCCCCGACCCTGGCCACCTTCACCAACGTGGTGCAGCACGCCGAGCAGGTCACCCCCGCGACACCCGCCGGTTCGCGCACCGTCACCGTCGCGGGCTTCGCCCCGCAGTTCGACCGGCAGGAGGGCCGCTGGTTCTGCGACGTGGACCTCGACACCGGGACGACCTACCTGCCGTTCGTCCGGCTGGCCCTGGTCCGCTTCCAACCGGACTCGATCCGTGATGCCGAGATCTCGCCGGTCGTGGTCACCGATCTGGTGAGGACCCTGCCCGACCGCGAACTGCGCGTCAGGCTGGACGACGTGCCGACCGTCAGCGTCACCGGCCCGTCGTACGACCCGACCGACTCCCCGCCGCCACTGATCACGGCCACGGTGCAACGCCGGAGCGACACCGTCGCCGACGAGGATCTCGGCTGGCTGTCGCTCGACGGCACGACCGTCACCCTGACCTCGATCGACGCGGTGTCCACGAGGACCCCCTCCTACATCGGCCAGGTCCCCCTGCCCTCGGACGTACCGCGCGACCGGCTGCGTCTGCTGGTCATGGAGACCGACGGCATACCGCCCGACGCCGCCGCCCCGCCCGCCACGCCGGGGCCGGTGGTGTACTGCGACACCGTCCCCCTGGGAGCGGACCGCCGCCCTGGTGACGACGACCGCGACCACGACAGGGACGACCACGACAGGGACGACCACGACAGGGACGACCACGACAGGGACGACCACGACAGGGACGACCACGACCGTGACGACCGCACCCGTGGTGACCACGACTGGGGCGACCACGACCGTGACGACCGCACCCGTGGTGACCACGACTGGGGCGACCACGGCAGGTGGGACCACCGCTGGGGTGGTGATCACCACGGGCACTGACCAGGTGAACGGCGTCGTGCCCCCGTGTCGGGATGCGCGAAAACCGGGATGCCATCAGACGGCAGTCACCCTGGAAGGAGCTGACCGTGAGCATCTGCTTCGCACCTGGCGAGGTGTACGAAGGTTCTCCCGACAGCGTCGAGCGCAGGATGTCCTCGCTGTTCGGAGATGTGGCGGAAACCGTCATCAAGGCGCACTACCGCAAAGAAAGGGTGGCTGTCAGGAATTCCTCAAGCACCGGTGTCACTCCCGGGCGGCGCCGACGTCGCCGTTGACCGTGGTCAGGGCCATGGTGCGGTCGTCCTGTGTGCCGTCGGTGGGGAGGGCCACCGACGGCCGGCCGTTGTCCGTGGTCGCCGTGACGCGGTAGCGGGGCGCGTCGTGCGGCACGACGACGCGGACCGAGCCGTTGGTGGTGGCCGCCGCGACCCCGGTCGGCGCGGTGGCGCAGTGGAGCACCACGTCGCCGTTCACCGTCTGCGCGCGCAGCGTCGTCACCCGCAGGGCGTCCGCGCGAACCGAACCGTTCCGGGTCGCCAGCCGTACCGCCGCGCCCTCCGCGCCTTCTGCGGTTTCTCCGTTCCCGGAACCGGTCACCGTCACATCGCCGTTGACGGTCGTCAGGTCCAGGGCGGCGTCGATGCCCGCCACGTCGATGCCGGCGTTGCGGGCGGTGACGGTGACGGACGTGCCGGCGGGGACGTCGACCTCGGGCATGCGCGGGCACGGCCCGTCCGCCTCGGGCGGCCGGGCGCACGACAGGTCCATGACCCAGGTGCCGTCGTGGTGCGTCCAGCGGTGGCCGACGCCCCGGTCGTCGACGACGACCCGGTCGCCGTCCGCGGGCCGCAGACGCACCCCGTTGTCCGTGGTGATCACCAGGTGCGCCCCCGGGCCGGTGATCGGCTGCCCTCCGGCCGCCCGGGCGTCGTCCCGCCCGTCGTGTCCCGTTCCGCCGCACCCCGCGACGAGGGGAAGGGCCGCCAGCACCACGGCCAGGCGCCGCGCGTACGTCGTCGTCATCGCCACCGCATCCATGCCGGGTCGCCTTCCCCGTCTCGCGGCGGTCAGGCCCGGGCCTTAGCCGAAGCCCTCGACCGACCTGCTCCGTGCACCTGTTGATGCGGCATCAGCAGGTGCACGCCGTGCGCCGACACACCGTGCGTCCGCCTCAACGGGGTGGGCGGGTGACGGTGTAGGTGTGGGTTCCCGGGGGAGCGGGGGCGGGCTCGCTCCCGGGGAGCCTGACCTCGGCCGTCGTGCCGGGCGGAACGGTCACGGTCACGGTGAACTCGTCGCCGTGCTGCCGCCAGCTGCAGGTGAGGGGCCCGTGCAGGGAATCGTGGCGGGCCGAGGCCCACGTGAGGCCGCCGCCGGGCCGGGGCGCGACGACGAAGCGCCGGTGTCCGGCAGCGGTCGGCTCCGGGTCCGGGTGCGGACGGATGCCGGCGACGTACTGGTGGAGGAAGGAGACGACGGCCCCTTTGCTGTAGTGGTTGTACGACATCTTGGGGCGGCCCCGTTCGTCGACGCCGTCCCAGTCCTCCCAGACGGTCGTCGCGCCGCGCTCGATCATGGCGAGCCAGGACGGCGCGGTGGGCTGCCGCAGCAGTTCGTGGGCGAGGTCGAGGTGACCGTGGTCGGCCAGGACCGGCAGGAGCAGGCCGGTGCTCAGGAAACCGGTGGTCAGGTGGGTGTCCGCGGAGCGGACCAGGGCGGCGAGCCGGTCCGCGGCGCGGGCGCGTACGGCCTCGGGGACGAGTCCGAAGGCCAGCGCGCGCACCAGGGTGGCCTGGGTGTCGGGGGCGGTGACGGGTCCACCGGGGGAGGCGTCGCCGACGAGGTACTCGGCCTGCCAGGCGGTACGGGCGCCGTCGGCGACGCGCCGGTAGCGGGTCTCGTCGTCCCGGTGGCCCAGCAGGGCCGCGGTGCGGGCGAGCAGGTCGGCCGAGCGGTGCAGGTAGGCGGTGGCCACGTCACCGCGGTCCCGGGTGGGGTCGAGGTCGGGGGCGACGCCGGGCTCCAGCCACTCGCCGAAGTGGAAGCCGGTGTCCCACAGGAACTCCTCGTGCGCGGCGGCGCGGGGCCGGGAGGCCGCGCGGTCCGGGTGGCGGCGGGTGCGGGCCCGGCGGGTGGCGAAGTCCACCCAGGCGCACATCGAGGGGTACTGGGTGCGCAGCAGGTCCAGGTCGCCGTAGGCGCGCCAGATCTCCCAGGGGACGATGACGGCCGCGTCGCCCCAGCCGGCCGAGCCGTTCATGCCGCCCTCGGGCGAACCGCGGCGGCCGGCCTCGCCGGCGGGGTCGGGGACGAAGTTGGGGACGGTGCCGTCGGCCCACTGGTCGGCGGCCAGGTCGGCGAGCCACTTGGCGGTGAAGCCGGCGACGTCGTAGAGGAAGGCGGCGGTGGGGACGAACACCTGCCAGTCGCCGGTCCAGGCGGCGCGCTCGCGCTGGGGGCAGTCGGTGGGCACGTCGCAGATGTTGCCGCGCATGCTCCACACCGCCGCCTCGTGGAGGCGGTTGAGACGTTCGTCGCTGCAGGTGAACCAGCCGGTGCGGGTCAGGTCGCTGTGCACGACGACGCCGGTGACGTCGTCGGCGGTCAGGGGGCCGGGGTGGCCCTCGACGCGGACGTAGCGGAACCCGTGGGTGGTGTGGCGGGGTTCGAACACCTCACCGGGCCGGCCCGCGGAGGTGACGGTGTCGATCTGGCCGGCCGGCAGCGGCCGGTGGGTGGTCCAGTCGAAGGCGCGGATGTTGTCGGTGGTGACGTCGCCGTGCTCGTCCAGGGCCTCGCCGTGCACCAGACGGAGACGGGTGCCCGCCGGGCCGAGGTTCGTCAGCCGCAGCCGGCCGTTGACGTTCTGCCCCAGGTCCACCACGTGCCGCCCCGGCCCTCGCCGGGTCACCGCGACCGGTCGTACGTCCTCGACCTGGCGGACGGGTGGGGCGAGGGGGCCGGTCAGGCGGGTGAAGTCGTCGTAGAGGCCGCCGTGGGCGACGTCCGCCGGGTGCCACGGGCGGTCGTCGAAGCCGGCCGTCGCCCACCGCGGGTCGTGGAGGCGCAGGTCGCTCTCCTGGCCGTCCATGAGGTCGGCGGCGGTGACGGGGCCGGCGGTGCCGCGCCAGCCGGGGCCGGTGCCCAGCACGGTGGTGGTGCCGTCGGGATGCCCGACGGTCAGCTGGGCGAGGAGGGCGGTGCGGGTGCCGAAGCCGTCGGCTTCGCGGGCGAAGCCGTGGCGGCCGCGGAACCAGCCGTCGGAGAGTACGGCGCCGAGCGCGTTGTCGCCCTGGACGAGCAGGCCGGTGACGTCGTAGGTCTGCACCTGGAGGCGGGAGCGGTAGGCGGTGAAGCCCGGGGTGAGTTCGGCGTCCCCGACCCGGTGGCCGTTGAGGAACGCCTCGTAGATCCCGTGGGCGGTGGCGTGCAGGCGGGCCTCGCGGACCGGCTTGCCGAGGGTGAAGGCGCGGCGCAGCAGGTGGGCGGGGCGGAGGCCGGCCGCGGCGGGTTCCGGCTCGGCCGGCTCGATCCACCGGGCCTGCCACGCGTCCGGCTCCAGGAGGCCGGTCTCCCACCAGGAGGCCCGCGACCAGTCGCTCTCGCCGAGGTCCGTCCAGACCTTGACCCGCCAGGGGATCCGGACGGCCGACCCCGGCGCGGGGCCGGCGTACCGGACGTAGGTGTTGACCGCCGAGTCCACCCTCCCCGAATCCCAGTTCCCGGCCTCGATCCGGTACGCGGTCTGCGTACGTGATCCGTGCGGGAGTCTCCAGGACAGGCGCGGACATCGGACGTGGATGCCCAGGGGCCTGTCGAGGTGTTCGACCCGCAGGTGGGTGGGTGTGGTGCTGAACAAGGAGGGTCCTCTCGGGGAGGGGCCGGCGGTGAACGGGAGGTGCGGTCAGGCGGACCGGAGCGCCTCGGGCGCGGGGGGTGCCGGATCGAGGTCGCGGGCCGCGACGTCCGCGGGACGGGCCAGCCTCGGGATGGCGAGGGAGATGAGCAGTCCGACGGCGACGACCGCGGCCATCGCCAGGTAGGCGTGGGTGAAGGCGCGGTCGCGGTAGAAGGCGGTGCCGTCCAGCACGGTGGAGTCCGCCGCCAGGACCGCGTAGAGCATCTGGTTCGTCAGGGCCAGGAAGACCTGGGTGAGCAGGGAGGACATGCCGTTGGCGGCGGCCTGCTCCTCCGCGGAGACGACCGACACGATCATGGTCTGCTGCCCGGCCATCAGGATGCCGCCGCCCAGTCCCATGACGACGCCGGTGGTGATGATCTGCGTCGCGTCGCCGTGGTGGAAGGCGGCCAGGACCAGCCCGCAGGTGAGGATGCCGAGGCCGGCGTACCAGACGGCGCGGGGGCTGACGGTCCGCACCGCCCGGCCGACGCCGATGCCGGCGGCGAAGGTGACGAGTCCGGCGGGGATGCCGATGACGGCGTTGTGGGTGGTGGACCAGCCCAGTCCGTCGGAGACGTGCGGGACGGGCGGGAAGAGGGCGAGGAAGATCAGGATCGCCTGGGAGGCGAAGAAGGCGGCCTGCGGCACGGAGGAGCCGAGCAGGACGGTGGCCAGGGAGCGGCGCCCCAGCATCCGCAGGTCCAGGATCGGTGCGGCGACGCGCAGTTCGACGACGACGAAGGCGGCCATGGCGGCCACCCCGCCGACCAGGGTGAGGAGGACTCCCGCGGAGCTCCAGCCCCAGTCGCGGCCCTGGCCGATCCCGATGATCAGCAGGGCGAGGCCGCCGCCGAGCAGGAGGGCGCCGGCCCGGTCCAGCGGGCCGGCCGCGGTCCGCCGGGGGGTCTCGGGGACGGCGAGCAGGGTGGCGATGGCGACGACGGTCGAGGCCACCAGGAACCACAGGGCACCGCGCCAGCCGAACACGTCCAGCAGCCGGCCCGACAGCAGGGGGGCGAGCAGGCTGAGCACGCCGACCGAACCGGCGACCGTCCCGAGGGCCATGGCGACCTTGCGGGGCGGGAACAGATCGCGGACCGCGGCCAGGACGAGGACCGCGACCGGGCCGTACAGCCCCCCGATCACCCGGCCCAGGACCATCACCGGATAGTTCGGCGCCACGACGGTGACGACGTCGCCGACGAGTCCGAGGGCGGCCAGGACGAGCATGACGCGCCGCTTGCCGTGCACATCGCCCAGGCGCACCGCGAACGGGGTGGCCACGATCGTCGCCAGCGTGAACGACAGGCTGAACCAGGCGATCTGCGTGGTGTGGAAGTGCTGGGCGATCTGCGGCTGGGCGTTGGCGGCGATGATGCCGGCCACGACGAGCAACTGGCCGGGCCACACCAGGGCGGCCAGCCGGCGCAGCTCCGCGCCGGTCCAGCGGGAGGTCCGGGAGGTTTCGGAGACGAACCGTGTGGGGCCGGTCGCGTCGGTGTCACCGGTCGAAACCGGCGCCGCGGGCAGCGGCGCCGGGCCGGGTGAAGTGTTCATGGTCGCTCCGAGGAGAGGTCGGCGCGTCGTTACGCCGAGGTTTCCGACCGATGATGCGAACCAAAAACCGAGTGCGCTAGGTTTTGGGAATGTGTTCCACGTCACACCGGGCTGCCGTCGGTGCCCCCCACGGGTGTTCACCCGCCGGGTGATGACTACGGTGAGCGGCATGACCAGCAGCACCCGGGGCCCGCGCGGCAGCTACTCGGTGGGAGTGGCCCGGCGGCAGAAGATCGTGGAGGCGGCCGCACAGCGGTTCGCGCAGGAGGGCTACCACCGCACCGCGCTGACCCGCGTCGCGGAGGACGTCGGCATCACCGAGGGCGGCCTGCTGCACCATTTCCGCAGCAAGAAGCACCTGCTCCTGGCCGTCATGGAGCACCGCTTCGCCACCGAGGCGGAATGGTGGTCACGCCTGCCCGGTGACGTGGGAGGCCGGGACATCCTGCGGGCCATGGTGGCGGCCACCGAGCGTCACCTCGCCGAGCCCGGCCTCATCGAGCTGTTCGTCCTCACCTCGGCGGAGGCCGCCGATCCGGCCAGTGCCGCCCACGCCCTCTTCGCCGAGCGCTACGAGCGCGCCGTCGACGCCCTGGCCCGCCAACTGGGCGCCGCCATGGGCAACGGGACGCTGCGCGAGGACACCGACTGCCGGGCGGTCGCCCGCGAGTGCATCGCCGTCAGCGACGGCCTCCAGCTCCAGTGGGTGATCTCGGGCGGCACGCTGGACCTCGCGGGGGCGGTCCACACCCACGCCGACCGCATCGCCCGCACCGTCCTCGCCGACGGCGGCGGTCTCTGACGGCCGGGCCGCGGTCGCCGGTCCCCCCCCCGCGGGTCCGGGTGACGCACGAGGATGCCGGGCGACCCGGAGGGCCTCGGCGTGACGTCGGCCCGGACGTCCCCGGTCGTCACGACCGCCCGCCGAACCGCCGGTGGTGCACCTCGACGCCGGGCACCGGTCCCGGGAGGGGATGGCGTGCGCCGTGTCCGGGTCCGGCCTCCGGACCGACGCCGCCGTCCCCGGCCGGGTGGCGCGTCGTCGGACGGCGGCGGTCCACGGACGATCGGTTCGGCCCGGCCGGGCCCCGCGTCGGCGGCGTGCTCCAAACGACAGGTCCCAGTGACCTGAGTCGGAGGTTTTCGAGCAGTTCTCGCGGGCTGCCTGACGTGCCGGAGACCGGACTTCAGCAGGCCGGGCCGGACCTGGCGGCAGCACGGCATCAGGTTGACGGCCGCCCATCTGGCGAAGAACTTCCGACTCAGGTCACCAGGGCGTGTTTCGAAAGTGGCGTCGTCTGCCCGAAGGGCAGGCCCGGCGGCGTCTGGTGCGTGCGATCGCAAGGCGGAGGGTCGTCCCGATACTGGTTGTATCGGGGCGATCCCGACAACGCGGCTGGGGGTGCCCCCTCCGGGGGAGTGCGTGCCAGACGCCGCCGGGCTGGGGCACCCCCTCTGGGGGAGGGACTTTCGAAACACGCCCTAGCGGCCCCAGCGGCCCGTCGCGGAGGCGAAACCCAGCCAGGTGTGCCGGTTGCCCGCCCAACACCAGCCGACCTTCGGCGCGTTGCGGCGCTCGCGGCCGTCCCGTCCGGTGCCGTTGCTGATCCAGATCGCCGGAGTGCGGGCGTCCAGCGCGCCGTCGGCCTTGCGCAGCCGGGAGCCGATGGTCATGAAGCAGCGGTTGCGTTCCAGCACGGCGGGCAGCTGCATCACCCAGTGGATGCCCTCGGTGAGCAGCAACGGGGTGCGGCCCTCCGTCGCGAGAGCGGGCAGGGCCTCGTCCGGGCTCCAGTTGGCCATGCGGTCGCCCCGGTCGAGGCCCGAGACGAGGTAGAGCGGGGCGTCGGGCGGCGCGGCGCCGTCGAGCGGCGCGAAGAGGTCGACGTCGGCCATGTCGGTGACGACGAAACCCGGCTTGCCGTCGAGGCGGAGCAGGGGCGCCAGGGCGGAGGCCGGTGCTCGGTCGGGGTGGACGGCGAGCAGGGCGCCCTCACCGTCCCGGGAAGCCTCGGCGGCCTCGGCGGTCTCGGCGAACGAGCGCAGGTCGGCGGTGGAGAGCTCCGCGATCTCGTGCACCCCCAGCTCGATCAGGCGCTCGGCCTGCGCGCTCGGGGACGGGAGCGTGGGCACGACGGTGGAGGTGGTCTGCGAGGTCTCGGGCACGGTACTCCCAGGGTCGGCGATGTCGTCGGCCCAGGGACAACGCGGCAAGCCGCCGGGACGTTCCCCGGGCCGGGCGGGCGTGCGCTTGTCGCGGATACCCGGACGCCGACGCGCCCCGACCCGGTCCGACTCGACCCGCGCGCGATGCGGCGCCCCCTCCGGCACCGCGCGCCCGGCCGCGGCTGCCGCAGGACGGTCCCGGCCTCAGCGGGGACGCGTCGTACCGGCGAGGATCTGTTCGCGCAGGATGTCCGCGTGGCCGCAGTGCTGGGCCAGTTCGCGCAGCGTGTGCAGGTAGACCCAACGCAGCGGCAGCGGGCCGCGGCGGTTGCCCCGTACGAGGTCGTCCAGGGCCAGATCCGCCGTCGCCCGACGGGACGCCGCACAGGCCTCCCGGTGGGCGCGCTGGACCGAGGCGATCGTGTCGTCGTCGCGGAGCTCGAACGACTCGTCGGGGGAGGCGGGAATGCCGATCTCGGTACGTGACCGGCAGGTGATGGCCTCGTCGAACCAGACCTTCTCGACGAACGCGGCATGCTTGACCAGGCCCAGCAGGGTGGTCCTGGACGTGACCAGCGACCTGCGTGCCTGCTCCTTGGTCAGTCCGCTCAGGCTGTCGTGCAGCGCCGACCGATGCTCGTCGAGGAACACCTCGAACTGGTCGCGCAGGGGGGCGTGGAAGACGGCGGGACACGTCGATGTCGGAAAGACCATGACCGCAACGATAGTCCGGCGGGCCCCGTGGCGGTGCCGGTCCGCGCGCCGACCGGCACCGCTGCCCCCGCAGCCGAACACCGGCCTGCGCACCTGCCTTCGGAGCGTTTCGCGCGGGTCGCATCCGACGGCCCCACGGCGGTCGAAGAGAGGAACGGTGAGGAAAGGCCGGAGAAGGCCGGGGAAGGGGAGACGACATGACGAGGTGGACACCGCGTCCCGACGGCGGCCGGCCGGAGGGACGCGGCTGCGCACACATCGAGACACTCGAGCGGGAGCACGAACCGCGGAGCGAGGTGTGTCTGCGGTGCACGGCTCTCGGACACGACTGGGTGGGCCTGCGGGTGTGCCTCACCTGCGGCCACGTGGGCTGTTGCGACAGTTCGCGCCACGGCCATGCCACCGCTCACTTCGACGCCACCGGCCACCCGTTGATACGGGGCCTCGGAGGCGGTGACGAGTGGGCCTGGTGCTTCGTCGACGAGGTCTACCTCCGACCACGTCACGCGACCTGAGCGCGTGATCCCGGACGGGTCCGGGTCGGCCTGCGACGACCCGTGGGAGACGACGGCGGTCGGTGGTGCTGGACGCCGGCGAGCGGAAGCAGATGCTGGAGCGGGCCGCGCATGTCAGGGAGGTGCTCACCGGGTTCCGCAGCGGCAGCGAGGGACTGCCGGCGTCGTGGGAGCCCCGCGCCGCCTGCGCGGCGGGCGAGCCCGTTGGAGAGCCGGTACGCGGCGAAGGCGGCTGAGATGGTCATCGAGCGGACCGGGACCCGGCTGCTGGTCAGAGGGTTCGAGGAGGAGGACCTGCCCGGCCGGGCGACGGCCTACCGCCTCCTGGAGGCCCTGGAGGGGCGTCATCCGAGGTTTCGGTTGAGCACGAAGCGTGACCGGGCGAGGCTCCTCGGACGGAGCGCGGTGCACGGAGAACACCACCGCAACGACCAGGAGCCCCGTCTTGTCACACCGTCCTGCTGACCCGCGCCGTCGCACTCGCAGGACAGGATGAGAACGGTTCGATCAGTGGGTATGGGTGGTCACCAGAGGTTTGGTCTCGTCGACGACGTAGGTGGACAGCATCATCGTCGTCACCGTCCCGATGTTGCGGGCGTTGTGGATGGTGTCAGAAGGGATGAAGAAGGGGTCACCGGTGCGAAGTCGCAAGGTGGTCCCGTCGTCGAACTCCATCGACACGTCACCGCGGACGATGTATCCGACCTCCACTCCCGGGTGGCTGTGGCGTCCCGATTCCTTACGCCGGGGAATTTCAACGAGTGTCTGCACAGTCTTCCAGCCTTCGGCCGGCGAGGGGTTCTCCTGAAGCAGGGTGCGCGTCACGCCGGCGGTCGGGTCGGGAACAAACGAGTGATGACCGTGGGGCGTCGTGGAAGAGGCCTCGGCAGCCGAGACGGAAGAAGCGACGCCGAGCGCACTGGCTGCCGCCACGCCACTGGACCGTAGAAGGGAGCGGCGATCCAACATGATGAGCTCCTTTTCATGATTCGACACCGGCGGGAGAGCCGGGACATCGTGGATTCGGGAACGCTTCCTCGGAAGACGGGGCGGAGAGTCCGGCCAGGAATCATGTGCAGTGATCTTCGAATCTGCGTTCCTCCCCTGTGAACGCTCGGAACAGTGTGATGGTTCACCCTGCAACACGGCGTCTCGTGCAGCGGACCGCCGACGAGGCGGCAGGCGAGGGAGGCGAAGGCGTGGTGGAGTTCGGCGCGGCGTGCCGGAGGGCGCCAGTACCGAGTCACGGTGATGACGTAGCAGTCCCTCGACAGTGTCCATGAGGTCGGATGCGTCAACGGGTTGGAAGACGTCGGGAAAGAAACCCAGGCCCACGGCGTACTCACGGAGCAGATCGTGCAGGGTGTAGCGGCCCGGGACGGGTTGTTCGACGAGGCGGACCCGGGCGAGTTCGGCGAGCAGGCGGCGGACTCGGGAAAGGGGGAGCGCGGCCGGACTGGCGACGGCGGGAGCGGTGATGTCGGGCCCGGGGCGGAGGGCGAGGAGACGGAAAAGCCGGGCGGAGGTCTGGTCCAGGGCCCGGTAGGACCACGAGAAGACGGCGCGCAGGTCGGTGTCGTCGTCGAAGGTGGTGAGGGCGTCGAGGCGTCCGTCGGTTCCTTCCGTCGTCGCAACGGCCTGCGCAGCACGCCGGTGCGGTCCACCTGCAAGCCGGCGTTCATGGGCCGGGCGGCGCCGGCCCATGAAGCACATGCACCCCTCACGCCGGCGTGGACCGCTTGCCGCACCGGATGCTCGAGCACGGCGCACCGCCGGCGCTCGAGGGTGAACGACGGGCTACGGCGCCGGAGCGATGATCACGGCCGTTCCGTAGGCGCAGACCTCGGTGCCGACGTCCTGAGCCGTGGTGACGTCGAAGCGCATGGCGAGTACGGCGTTCGCGCCGCGGGCACCGGCCGCCTCGACGAGGCGCTCCATCGCCTCGTTCCGGGTCTGCACCAGTGTCTTGGTCAGGCCCTTCAACTCACCGCCGATCACCGACTTCAGCCCGGCGCCCAGCTGGGAACCGATGTTGCGGGAGCGCACCGTGAGGCCGAAGACCTCTCCGATCACCTGCTTCACCTCGTGTCCCGGCACTTCGTTGGTGGTCACGACCAGAACGTTCGAGCCCTGTGCCGGGCCTCCTGTGTAGTCATCGATGGGCATGGGTTCCGCCTTACAGGTGGGAAGGAGAAAAAGAACCGGACACCTGCCGCAACGGTGCCGGTGTGGTGCGGGTTCACCCGGTGCCGCGGATTTTTTTCGAGATACGTGCCCGTGCGGCCCGCAATACGCTGCCGTCTCGTGCCGGCCGGTGGCTGAGACCGAACGACTTTCTGCAAGCGGGTGTCGGGGCCGCGCCGAAAGGGCCCTCGGCCGAGCCGGAGTTGTCCGGCGAGGGCAGGCTCGTGCGGTCGACCACGCCGAGGACGGCATGGTCGACACTGCCGCCGGGTAGCCGGCAGCCGCGAAGTACCTTGTAGGTCTTCCTCCGGAAAAGGCGTTTTCGACGCGGCCTCCGGCTCGGCCGTGGACGGGGTGGTCGGCCTGCTGCTGTGAGGTGAGTGATCGGCCCCCGCAC
Organism: Streptomyces sp. NPDC017202; assembly: GCF_044331705.1. Lineage (NCBI taxonomy): Bacteria > Bacillati > Actinomycetota > Actinomycetes > Kitasatosporales > Streptomycetaceae > Streptomyces > Streptomyces sp. NPDC017202. The sequence goes on from NZ_JBIRNP010000028.1 coordinate 19,714, forward strand.
GGGCGGTGCGGGATGCGGGGTGCCGCGACAGCCGTCCTCGCCGAGGAGGGATGCGTCCTTCACGGCCCGGTCTGCTTCTGATCCGCGGTGGGCGCGGGCGTCGTGGCGGTTGCCGGGCAAGGACCGGGCCGACGGGCGAAGCCGACCCCTCGCCGCCCGCCGATGAGCCCGCCGACCCGGTACGCCGCCCTCGGCGGGTGCCCACCATGACAAGCTGTGCCTTCCACCACCCAGTCCCAGGAGGTCGCCGTGACCGCAGAGTCTCCATCGCCCGAAGGCTCGGAGCCGTTGGACGGCGAGAGCCGTCCCCTCGCGCCCGACGATGACGGCCAGTACGACTTGAAGCGCAAGTTCCGGGAGGCCCTGGCGCGCAAGCGTGGTGTGAAGGCGGACGCCGCCGACGCCGCTGCGAACACCGAGGCGTCAAAGATCCGCGGCACGCACGGCCCGGCCGCGAGTCAGCGGTCGTTCCGCCGGAAGAGCGGCGGCTGAGTCCGGGATCCCACCGCGGTGAGGGTAGCGCAGACCACGACGTTGCCCTGGTGTCCGGTGTGCTCGGCGTAGTCACCGCCGCGGGTCACCACCTGTGGCCCGGCCCGCTCGGAGTTGCCGTACACCTTCGCGCTCGGGAGTGTTCCTTGTCGTAGCCCTCTACGGCGTCGACGGTGAATACGACTGTGCGCCGGTCCGCCCGACAGATCTCGATCGTGTGGCCCTTGGTCAGGTGCGGCTTCCTCACCGGCGCCGGAGCGGTCTTCCACACCTTCGGCCCCGGAGACACTGTTGCGGTCTTCGGGGCGGGAGCGGTGGGCCTGGCCGCGGTGACGGCGGTCGCCGCCGGGGCGGTGACCGCCGACCGGTACCCCGGACGGCCGGCCTGGCCGCGCGGTTCCGTGTGATACCCCTGCACGCCGCATCGGCCGACCCGTGCGACCGCATCCGGCGGTTGACCGACGGTGCGCGGTACACGCTGGACAGCGCGGGCTCCGCCCAGCTGATCAATGACGCGCTCCGGGCCCTGCGCCCGACCGGCCACCTCGGCCCGGCGGCACGCCCCCACACCGCGCTGCCGCCTCAGCCGGGAGCACTGGAGCGGGGCCGCAAGATCTCCCAGATCTGCGAGGGGGAGGCGGTGCCAGGCCTGCTGATACCGCGGCTGGCCGGACTGTGGCAGGCCGAGCGGTTCCCCTTCGGCCGGTTGATCCGTACCCATCCGCCAGCGGGCATCGGCACACCCGGGCCGACGACCGACTGATGCAGACGAAACCGCCTAGCCGTCCCCCCGCCCGACGGTGGTGATGCGGGTGACGGCGTCCAGGGTGAGGGCGCGGTCGTGGGGTTCCCGGGCCAGGGCGCGGTGCAGGATCAGGCCCTCGACGAGGGCGTCCAGCTGGCGGGCCGTGTCGGCGTCGAAGTGCTTCTCCAGGTGGGTGCGGCTGCCCGCCATCCATTCCTGGGTGAGTTCCCGGTAGGCCGGCCGGCGCGCGGCGAGGGTGTAGAGCTCCTGGGTGAGGACGAGGTCGCGCGGGCTCCCCTCGGACAGCGCGTGGACGAGGTCGGTCACCGCCGCCCTGGCCTCGTCGCGGTCGGCCGGGGGCGCCAGATACGCGTCGAACAGCGCCACGATGTGGTCCGAGAAGCGACGGAACGCCTCGCGGAGCACCTCGTCCATGCCATCGAAGTGATAGGTCATCGACCCCAGGGGCACGCCGGCACGTGCGGCGATCTTGCGGTGGGAGACACCCGCGACCCCTTCGTCGGCGATGAGGTCGAGGGCGGCGTCGAGGATGCGCGCGCGGCGGCGGGGGTCGGTGTGTCCGGTGGCCATGGCGGCGGGCTCACAGGCTCCGCACCGGTCGGGCCGGATTGCCGACCGCCACGACGTTCGCGGGCAGGTCCCTGGTGACGACGGCGCCCGCGCCGACCACGGAGTTGTCGCCGATGGTCACACCGGGCAGGACGATCGCGCCACCGCCGAGCCAGACGTTGTCGCCGATGGTGATCGGCTTCGCCGCCTCCAGTTTGTCCCGCCGGGGCTGCGGTTCCAGGGGGTGCGTGGGGGTGAGCAGTTGGACGTTGGGGCCGATCTGGCAGTCCTGGCCGATGGTGATGGCCGCGACGTCCAGTGCGGTCAGGTTGTAGTTGACGAAGGTGCGTGCGCCGATCGTGATGTTGCTGCCGTAGTCGACGTGGAGCGGCGGCCGCACGTGTGCCTCTTCGCCCAGCGCGCCCAGGAGTTCGGCCAGGAGCGGCCGGGCGGCGTCGGTGTCCTCGGCGTAGGCGGCCTGATAGCGGGCGGCCAGGCGGACGGCCTGCTGCTGGCGGCGCGCGATCTCCGGGTCGTCGGCGATGTAGAGATCGCCCGCGAGCATGCGCTCCAGGTTGGTACGGGGGTCGTCCGCGAAGTGGTCCGTCGTCATGCGTACGATCGTACACTCGTAGTGTACGAACGTACGCTACGGGGCGGGGCGGGGCGGCGAACGGCCGCGGTGGACGTGGCGAACGTGGCGAACGTGTCGGCCGGCCGGAGGCCGGGCCCCTCAGGCGGACCCGGCCGAGCTGAGCATCCGGACCGCCGTGCTCAGTCCGGCCGGACGCGTCAGGCCGGGCTCCGTCGGCCTGCTCCAGCCGGGCCCGCAGAGCATGACCAGGCTCTGCGTGCGGGCGCCGCGCACTCCCCAGCGCGTCGCCGCGAGGTGGCGGGCCAGCGGGAGGCTCGCCGTGGACCGCGACTGCGACCAGAGGACCACCGCCACCGGCCCGACGCGCTGGACCGCGGCCACGACCGTTTCGGTGGGGACGGCGGCGCCCAGCACCAGGGCGGGAACACCCCGTTCGGCCAACGCCGCGCTGAGCGCCTCGATCGGCAGCGTGTGCTGCTCGCCGGGCAGGCAGGCGAGCAGCACGGGGGGCGCGGCGTGCGGAACGTGCCGCAGGGTCGATGTGACGTAGACGTGCCGCAGCGTGGCGGAGATGTGCCAGGACAGCAGGTGCTCCACCTCGATGTACCGGTCGCCCGAGGATTCCCACCTGCGACCGACCGCCCGGAGCGAGGGGACCATGACCTTCTCCCAGGCGCCGATCAGCCCGTAGGTGCTGATGGCGTCGGTGAGCCGCTCCTGGACGGCCGCGGCGTCCAGGCGCACCGCGGCGCGCGCGAGTCCCACGCATGCCTGCCGCGGATGCTCGGACGGCGCCGCGCTCTCGTGGTGCGGCACAGCAGGGGACGGCGCGGCGTCCGACCGCTCCGGCTCTTCCCGATCGCCTGCCGCGGGCGTCGCGTGGAGGGCGGCCCGGAGCGCGGCTCCGGTGGGCGGGCGCTGTCTCGCGATGCGAGCGGCCTCCGCCGGAGGGACGCCGCTCGCGGTCAGCCGGCACATCTCCTGGACCGTGGCGACGTCCTCCGGCGTCCAGCGACGGTGCTTGCCCTCGTCGCGCACCGCGGGCCCGAGGCCGTACCGCCGGTCCCAGCTGCGCAGGGTGGTGGGGGAGACCCCGAGCCTGCGCGCCAGGCAGCCGGTGGTGATTCCGGCGTCGGACGTCTCCGCGGCGCCCCGCGCGTCGAGGCCCATCACGGGTTCCGAGCGGTCGCGCGGCACGGCGCCGCACGTTCCGGAGTGGCGAGGCCGGACAGCGAGGACACGGGGGACGGCAAGGGGCACCTGCCTTGTCTCGGTTGCTTCGGGATCCCGCCACCTCACGGGACCTGCACGCTCTTCGCCGGAAAGGACGCTCGCGGATGCACCGCCGCTCCCGGTGTGTCTCCCGCGCCGAGAACGCCGGCAGCCGACTACGGACGTCGGCAGCCGACTACGGACGCCGACAGCCGAGTGCAGGCGCCGACGGCCGGACGCAGGCGTCGGCCGTCGGCTGCGGACACCCGGCTGTCGGCTGCGGACACCCGGCCGCGGCGGGAGGCCGCCGTGGCCCGCCGGCCCCGGACGCGGACCCGCCGAGGTGACGCCCCGCGGCGCGCATTGCCCGGCGCGAGCGTGGAAGGAGGGCCCCATGACTTCACTCACGGAACAGCAGAACGCCGCCGACTTCTACGACTTCGAGGCCGCCCTGACCGAGGACGAGCGCGAAGTCCTCCTCAGGACAAGGGCGTTCATGCGCGACGAGGTCCAGCCGCTGGTGGCCGGCCAGTGGGCCGACGGCTCCTTCCCCAGGGAGCTGATCGCCCGTTTCCGTGAGAGCGGGCTGGTCGGTCTGCCCTACGAGGGCTACGGCGATCACCGGCCCGCCGCCAGCCATCTGCTGACCGGGATGATGGCGATGGAGATGAGCCGGGTCGACGCCTCGGTCGCCACCTTCTTCGGCGTCCACAACGGGCTCGCCATGCACGCCATCCACACCGGAGGCGACCAGGCCCAGCGCGACCGATGGCTGCCCGGCATGGCGAGGATGGACACCGTCGGGGCGTTCGCGCTCACGGAACCGCTCGACGGCTCCGACATCGCGGCCGGCATGCACACCACCGCCCGGCGCGAGGGCGACGCCTGGGTCCTCGACGGCGCCAAGCGCTGGATCGGCAACGCCACCTTCGCCGACCACATCGTCGTCTGGGCCCGCGACGTCGACGACGACCAGGTCAAGGGGTTCGTCGTCGGCGGTGACACGCCTGGACTCAAGGTCGAGAAGATCGCCCACAAGACGTCGCTGCGCATCGTCGAGAACGCCGACATCACCCTCGAGGACGTCCGCGTCCCGGAGTCCGACCGGCTGCAGAACGCGTCCTCCTTCCGCGACGTCGCCGAGACCCTGCGCGCCACGCGCAGCGGTGTCGCCTGGCAGGCCCTCGGCGTCATGATCGGCGCCTATGAACTCGCCCTCCGCTATGCCTCCGAGCGGCAGCAGTTCGGCCGTCCGCTCGCGGGTTTCCAGCTCGTGCAGGACCTCCTGGTCAAGAGCCTCGGCAACATCACCTCGAGCTGGGGCATGCTGCTCCAGCTGGCCCGGCTCCAGGACGCGGGGGTGTTCCGCGACGAGCACTCGTCCCTGGCGAAGGCGCACGTCACCGCCCGGATGCGTGAGGTGGTGGCCTGGGCCCGGGAGATCTTCGGGGGGAACGGCATCGTCCTGGAGTACGACGTCGCGCGCTTCTTCGCGGACGCGGAGGCCATCTACTCCTTCGAGGGCACCAGGGAGATGAACACGTTGATCGTGGGAAAGGCGATCACCGGGCAGAGCGCCTTCGTCTGATCGCCGGCGACGCGTCACCGGCGATCGTCGCGCGGTGACCTCCTCGCGGGCACGGGTGCCGCGCTCCGGGTCGCCGCCGCCGACGGCCCGGACGGCCGGGGTGCGGGGAGCCACAGGGGTGGCCGAAAAGAACCGAAAAGTCTATATTCCTGTCTACCCCTGCCGGGTCCCGCGGCGCTTCGCGCGCCGGGGACAGGACTGCCCGAAAACGGGCGGCCAGGCGACCGGCGGAGGATCCCATGTTGTCTTCACCCTGCGGCGAGGTCCGTCCCGTGCTCCACGGCGGCACCTCTCGTGCGACGGCCGGGACGGCGGAAGGCGTATGAACTGGCGTGAGTCGGCGGCCTGCCGCTACGAAGACCCCGAACTCTTCTTCCCCATCCGTGAGGACGGCCCGTGGCGGCGGCAGATCGAGCAGGCCCGCTCGGTGTGCAACCGGTGCCCCGTGGTCGGCGCCTGCGGCGCCTGGGCGCTGCGCAACGGAGAGTCCGACGGGATGTGGGGCGGGATGACCCCGGGGGAACGCCGGACCCTGCGGCTCAGGCGGGTCGGCGGGAATCACCCCGCCTGAGCCGGGCGCACCCCCGCAGTGCCCTCCGCGGCGCACGCCCCTGACCTGGGGCGGGGAGCGGGCCGCCGAGGGCGGCCGGTCGCGGTGCCGACGGCGCGGCGCTGATCCGATGCAGAGTCGATGCAAGTTGCCGCACGGGTGTACGGCTCGCATGCTGGACGCGTCGAATCGCTTCCTGCGGCCGGCCCTGCGGAGTCCGTGGCTCCGCACGGCCGCGCAGTGGCCCGGGCCCTCCGAGCCGGAACCGGTCCCTCCTGTACGAGGAGTAATCGCCATGACTGCACGGCAGGCCATCGAACCGACCCCCCGGTCCACGCCGCCACGCGCTCCGGCCGAGGAACCGTCGGCCGACGAGGAGGTCCTCGCGGCCTTCATGGCGGGTGACGAAGCAGGTGTGGCCGCCGTCTATGAGCGGTGGGGCCCGCTGGTCTACACCCTGGCGCGCCGCTCCCTCGGGGACGCCCGCGAGGCCGAGGACGTCACCCAGGTGGTGTTCCTGGCGGCGTGGCGGGGACGCTCCGGGTTCGCCCCGGAGCGCGGCACCCTGGCCGCCTGGCTCACCGGGATCACCCGTCGCAAGATCGCGGACGCGCTGTCCGCCAGGACCCGACGGGCCGAACTCAGCGCCGCGGCCCATTCGTTGCTGCCCGGCTGGGCGCCGGAGTCCGACGCCCAGCCGGACGCCGTGATCGACCGGGTGATCATCGGTCACGAGCTGGCCAGACTCCCCGCCCCGCAGCGCCGCGTTCTCGGCCTGACGTTCTACGACGACCTGACGCAGAAGCAGATCGCCGAGGTGACCGGCTGGCCGCTGGGCACCGTCAAGAGTCACGCCCGTCGGGGCCTGCACCGGCTCAGCCGCTGTCTGCGGGACAGCGAGACGTTTCGCCACCTCGCGTGAACGATGCGCTGACGACACGAACGACGCACTGACGACGCGACATCGGTCCGTCCTTGCCCCCGCTCCCGCTGCCGGGCCGGTGCCCGGTGCGGGGAGCGGACGCTCAGCCGGCGAACGGGCCGCGGACGACGCTGTCGCCGGAGTGGTCCGGTCTGCCGTTGTAGGGCTGAACGGACACGTCGACCACGGAGTACTCCTGGAGGTCGATGTTGTCGGGGACGGGCAGTGCGGCGCGGCCGTCGGGCCCCAGGACGCCCATGGAGACCAACTTGGTGTGCGTGCGGTCCATGAGCCAGACCTCGAAGTAGCCGGACGTACGGGGGAGACCCTCGACCGTGATGTCGAGGGTGCGGTGCCCGCCACCGTCGCTGAGCCGGGCGTAGCCGGCCGAGTCCGCGCGCAGTGAGTCGAGCCGCTCGGAGGCGGCCGACGGGACACTCGCGGACTTCTCCTGGGTCATCCACCAGGTGACGGTGCTCCCCCCGGCCGCGCCGAGCAGAGCGGCACACGCGGCCAGCGCCACGGCAAAGCGACCCGGCCCGCGGAGCCTTGCCCGCGCCGCGGTCAGCGCCGCGGCCCGTGTCGCGCTCCGCGGTGCCGGGTGGCTCCTCACCCCGCCGGAGACGCCTTCTTCCTCCTCCTCCGCGTCGCGTGGCACGCGGACGGGGGACGGGGCCGTTCCGGCATCGCGCTCCTGCCGGGCGGCGATGCCGAGTTCGGCGGCGATGGAGTCCCACAGGCCGGCCGGTGGCTGGAGCAGGTCGTGCTCGTCCAGCGAGGACGCCCTGGCGCTCGCGACCACGTGGCGCAGGGCCCGGAGTTCCCGCGCGCAACGGGCGCACCCGAGCAGGTGCTCCGCGGTGGGAGGGGACGGCTCCTCCCCGATCGCGATCAGCGCCAGCGTTTCGTCATCCGTGTGCTCCACCGTCCACCTCCAATCGGTTCTTCATCCGCATCAGTCCGCGCCGGGTGTGGCTCTTGACGGTGCCGAGCGGGAGACCGGTCCGCTCGGCGATCTGCGCTTGGGTGAGATCTTCGTAGAACGCCAATCTGAGCACCGTCTGCTGCTGTTCGGGAAGCCTGTCCAACTCGTCCGTCAGCAGGACGTGGTCCAGGACGGAGTCGGCCGGGGTCGCGGGCTGCCCGGGCGCGGCCGACGACGCCGAGGTGACGGCCTCCACGTCCCTCAAGTGCCGGGAGCGTCTGGTGAGGGCGTCGGCGACCTTCTTGTGGGCGATGCCCATGATCCACGTCTTGAGCGACCCGCGCCCGGCGTCGTACCCCTTGCGGCCCTGCCAGGCCCCCACGAAGACCTGTTGCGTGACGTCCTTCGCCTCCTCGGCATCTCCCAGCCTCCGCGTCGCCACCGTGAACACCAGCGCACCCCACCTTCGGTATGCCTCGCCGAGGCACGACTCGTCACCGACCGCGAAGCCGTCTCCCAGGCGGGCGTCGGACAGGGGCGCCGCGGCCGCCACACCGGCGGCCAGAACCTCGGACCCGCCCCATCGTGACGTCACTTCGGTGCCTCCACCGCGGTGACCACCAGGTTGTTCTGGTACCCGCCGCGGTCGGGGAGGTAGGGGCCGGTGCAGGTGATGAGGGTGAGGACGGCCGGACCGTCCCTGCGGAACGCGTCCGAGGAGGGCAGGTCCCGCTTGCCGACGGTGCGGCGCGCGGTGACGCGGTACGCGATCGTGTCGCCGTCCCCGCTCCCGACGAGCACCTCGTCGCCCGGCCTGACGTCGTTCAGGGCGTCGAGGACGCCCAGGCCGTGCCCCTTGGCGTCGACGTGGCCGACCACGACGGCGGAGCCCTGCGGGGAGCCCGGTGCGGGGGAGTAGCGGTACCAGCCGACGCGGTCGGGATCCTTCGGCACCGCGACCTGCCCGTCGCCCGCGACCCCCACCGGATCGACCGGGGCGCGGACGTCGAGCCGGGGCAGGGCCAGCGACGTCGGCCCGGCGGCCGGTCCGGTGGCCGAGGCGGCGGCGCTCGGTGCACGCCCGCCGGCGACCGCTGCGGGAACCGTCTCCCGCGCCGGGCCGGCCGTCGGGACGCCGGTGGCCGGCGCCGCGCCGAAGTCGTCGGCGACGGGGGTCCCCTCTCCGGACCAGGAGCCGGTGAGCAGGACGGTGGAGACGATGAGCCCCGCCAGCGCGAACGCCAGCCCGACGAGGACGGGCCGCCGTGACGACCGCTTGCCCATGGAGAAGTCCTCCCTGCGCTGAGATTGCGGGGTGCCACCGCCGCGCGGCGGCACCCCTGCTGTGACGAGGGCTGTGCCCGGCGTGCCTATCGCGCCGAGGCGCGCAGCCTGAGCAGCAGTCCGGCTGCGGCCAGGGCGGACACGGCGCCCAGGGACAGGGCGCCGAGCGGCAGGCTTTCGTTGTGCGCCGCGGCCTGGCCGCTCTCACCGGCCGGGACTCCGCCCGGGGCGGAGTGCATGCCCGTCAGCGTCTGGGTCTTGAGCGCCAGGTTCTTGTCCTGGGCGCTGCCCCAGGCGTAGACGACGGTGTTGGTGCCCTCGGCCAGGTTCAGCTCGGCCGGTCCGATCGCCACCGTGTCGGTGCCGGCCAGGACCACGTCGGCCGACACGGTGCCGGCCGCGACCTCGCCCTTGGCCTCCTTCGGGTTCTCCAGGCCCTTGAACACCGGCGTCCCGTCGGCCCGGACGTCCACCGCCGGGGCGGCGGCGACATGGCGGACGGTCAGCCGCGCCTTGCCGGCCGGCACCTTGGAGGTGTCGTTGACGAACGCGTCCAGCGCGGGTTTGCCGTCGGCGGTCAGATGGGCGACCAGGGTGGCGTTCGCGCCGGCGGGCACGTCGACCGTCTTCTCGATGGCCGGGGTGCCGTCCGGCCCCTCACCGTCCTTGAAGACCTTGATGTCGTACGAGCCGGCGTCCAGCTTCATCGGATCGGTGAGCGTTCCGGGCTTGAAGTCGGGGATCAGCTCCTTGTCTCCCGCGTAGACGTCGACCGTCAGGCCGGGTACTCCGTGGAGCACGGACACGGTGGCCTGGTCGCCCGCTGCGCGCGGCTGGGCGAGTGCGGGGGCGGCGGCGGACAGGGCGACGGCGGTACCGACGACGAGGGCGGCACCTGCAACACGTGCGGTCATGGCGGCTCTTCCCTTCGTTCGAGTTCGTCTCGAATCTGTGAGGACGCATTCCGCCGCCTGTGGTGCCTTGGTTTCACTTCCGGTCGATTTTTTCTCCGGCCCCGCACTCAGGGGGAGAACCACCGCCCGACGGGGCCGACCCGACGGGGCCGGCGCGAGCCCGTACGCCCTCCGTCCGGCCGCGCCCGGTCTCTTTCACCGGCGTCGGGATCAGCGGTGCGGGCCGTCACCGTCCGGGGGTGCGGACAGTTGCCATTTGACAACTATAGTCGTGAGACAAGAGAGTGGAACGGGACGTGGGCAGGAGGGATCCAGGGATGTTCCAGTGGGCGGGGGCCGCTCTGCTCGCTGGCAACCGGCGCCGGGCGGAGGGCGGTGCGACGGACGCCGCGGTGCGTCACTCAGGCGGTTCGGCTGCCGACGTCCTGGGCGTCGTCGTGTATCTGCACCGCTGCCGCGTCGCAGAACGCCTCGAGCCCCTGCAGCAGTGCTGCGCGCTGCGCGGGGGACATCTGGTCGAGCACCGCCCGCAGCACTTTCTCCCTGCGCGCGCGCAGGTCGGCGAGGAACGCGGTGCCCCGACCGCTGAGGTACAGGCGCACTTCGCGCCTGTCGCTCCGGCCCACCGTCCGTTCGACGAAGCCGGCCGCCTGAAGACGGTCGCACAGCCTGCTGGCCGACGGCGGCGTGGAGGCGAGAGCGTCGGCGAGAGTGCGCAGGTTGATTCCTTCGTGATGCTCCAGAATGAGCAGGACGCGCAGTTGCGACGCCGACACGGGCGCCGTCGAGGCCCTGCCCCACAGGACTTCCAGCAGCTCCGCGGCCGTGGCGGCCACGCGCGCGACCCCGTCTGGCTCTGGGTGGGGGCGGAAGGAAGCCACAGTCACCCTCTCGTAGGCACCGGGACAGCCGTCAGCGTACTAGGGTCTTTCGTTTGGATCAGGCCGGATCAGGGAGCGGTGCCAGGCCCCGCGAGCCCGGCATGATCCAAACGAAAGACCCTAGGCGATCGAGCCGGCCGGAGAGGTGACCACCACGGGCACGGCTGCTCCGCAGCGGGTGCCCGTCAGGCGGGCGAGGCCCGCTCCATCCGACAAAAGATTGGTGTATTTCCCAACGTGAAGAGATTCGTGACCGCGGAGCGCGCTCTGCGCGCGGCGGCGCCGGACAAGTTGCTCGAGGCGGTCCGACGCGTTCTCGTCGAGCACTACGCGGCGGAATCCGTCGAACTCTTCATGGCCGACTACGGCCTGACCGTTCTGCAACCGGTGTCCGGGCTGCCGCAGATCCAGGAGTCGGTGCCGGCGCACCACGGCCCGGTCGGCCGTGCCTTCGGGGCCCAGGAGGCCTTCGTCGAGGGCGTCTCGGACGGCCTGGTGTGCGTACACCTGCCCGTCACCGTCAGGGGGGACCGTCTCGGTGTCCTGTCGGTGACCCTGCCGGGCGGTGATCACGCGCGCGACAGCCTCCAGGAACTGACGGAGATCGCGGAGGTCCTCGGGCACGAGGTGGTCGTGGCGGAACGGGACACGGATCTCTACCTCCAGGCGCGGCGCAAGGACCGGCTGACCCTGGCCGCGGAGATGCAGTGGCAGTTGCTCCCCGGCCGTTCCTGCGCCCGCCCGGAGTTCGAACTGGGGGCCCAGCTGGAGCCCGCGTACGCGATCTTCGGCGACAACTTCGACTGGTCGTCGACCGCCGACCGGCTGATGCTCTACCTCTCCAACGGCATGGGCGAGGGCATAGAGGCCTCCCTGCTGACGAACCTGGCCGTCAACGCGCTGCGCAACGCCCGGCGGGCGGGCCTCTCGCTCGCCGACCAGGCGGCGCTCGCCGACCAGGCGGTCTACGCCCACTACCGGGGGCACCGCTACCTGTCCGTCCTCATGTTCGAGTTCGATCTCGTCGGCGGACGGGTCCAGGTGGTGGACGCCGGCTCCCCGCAGATGCTGCGCCTGCGCAACGGCAAGGTGGAGCGCGTCACCTTCGAGGCCCAGCTGCCGCTCGGCATGTTCGAGGAGACGGACTACGTGCCCCAGGAGTTCGAGGTCGAGCCGGGTGACCGTCTCGTCTTCGTCAGCGACGGGGTCTACGCGGTCGCCTCCCCGGGCGGCGAGACGTACGGCGACGCCGCCCTGGCCCGGGCGATCCTGTCCACCCGGCTGCTCCCCGCCGCCGAGGTGCCCCGGGCCGTCCTGCGCGAACTGACGGGCCACCGGGGTGACGCGGTTCCGAGCGACGATGCCCTGGTGGTCTGCCTGGACTGGCGCGGCCGGCGGTCGTGAGGACCGGCCGTGAGGGCCTTTGCCGGATTCCGGCGATGGTGTTGTTGTTCGCGCCCCGCCTCACCCGCTAATGTTTGTCATACGGCAAGTATTGGCTGATCGCCCTCCGCGAAGTGGCCGAGCGGCCCCGCTCAGAGGGGAAGATGCAGATGCCGGCACCGGGAGTGGCCGCCGGATCGACGGCACGGCGGGCGGGTGTGTTCCTCGGCCGGCTCCGGACCCGGCTCCCCGTGCGGATCCTCCCCGCCGTCACCGCCGCCCCCTCGCCGGCCGTGCGCAGGAACCCGGTCGGCACGCCACCCGCCGCGGTCCGCACCGGCATCCGCACGGAAGCGGGACCCGTCCCGCGCCCCCTGCCCGCCGCCCACGACGTCGACCGCGCGGGAGGGCCGCTCACGCGCTTCGTGACGGGCACCCCGCCCGTGGGTGCGGAGGGTCGCCGGTGAACGACGCCCCGCGCCGCACCGTCACGATGAGCCTGCCCATCGCGTCGGACGCCGACCTGGCCCGGGTGCGGCAGCAGGTGCGGCAGGCCGCGACCGAACGCGGCTTCGCCCTGGTGCCCCTGACCAAGCTGCTCACCGCGGCCAGCGAGCTGGCCCGCAACACCCTGGTCCACGGCGGCGGCGGACAGGTGGAGATCGCCACGGTGGACCGCGGGGCGCTCCGCGGGCTCCAGCTGACCTTCATCGACACGGGGCCGGGCATCCGCGACCTCGACCGGGCCATGACCGACGGCTACACCTCCGGCGGCGGCCTGGGCCTGGGACTGAGCGGAGCCAGACGGCTGGTGCAGGAGTTCGCCGTCGACAGCCGCCCGGGTCACGGCACCACCGTCACCGTCAGCGCCTGGGTCTCCGGCATGCCGTCGCCCCGGCCTGCTCCGGAATGACCTCGCGGGGGCGGGGGCGGGGGCGGGTGCCGGTCGGGCGCGGCTCGCGATGCGAGGCGATGCCTGCGGCGGTCCAGCCCGCCTCCCCGGGACGGCCGCGCGGGGTGCCGCCCGGACCTTTCGGGCCGCGAACGGGCCGGCCGCATCCGGGCGTCGTGTCCGGGGGTACGCCTCCGGGCCGCCGTTCGTCCGGAAGCATCCCGGGCCGGGAGGCGACCGGGATAACGTAGAGAGATCGAGGGGGTAGGGGAGAGGGTGAACGCCTTGAGCACGTCGCAACCGGTCCCGTCCGCGGAAAGCCAACTGCGTGCCGCGCCGCCCCACGCGCTGGTCGCCACGGCCCGGCGCCTGCTCGCCGACCGGGTCGGCGCCGAGCAGGTGACCCTGTTCCTGGCCGACTACGGGCTGAGCGTTCTGCAGCCGGTCACCGACCTGCCGCACACCGGCGATCCCGTCCCCGCCCACGAAGGGCCCGTCGGGCGAGCCTTCCTCAGCCAGGCCCCGGTCGTCGAAGTCACCGACGACCCGACCCCCACCCACTGCGTTCATCTGCCGATGACCGTGCGCGGCGACCGGCTCGGCATCCTGTCCGTCCGCCTGCCCCGCGACATGACGGATTCCGCCACCGTGCTCCAGCTCGGCGACTTCGCCACCGCGCTGGCCCACGAGGTCACCACCGCCGACCGGGACACCGACCTGTATCTCCAGGCTCGCCGCACCCGGCGTCTCACCCTCGCCGCCGAGATGCAGTGGCAGCTTCTTCCCGGCCGGGGCTGCGCCCGCCAGGAGTACGTCATCGGCGCCCATCTGGAGCCCGCCTACAGCGTCGGCGGCGACAACTTCGACTGGTCGACCGGTGCCGACCATCTGACGCTCAGCGTGACCGACGGCATGGGCCAGGGCATCGACGCCTCCCTGCTCACGAGCCTCACCGTCGGAGCCCTGCGCAACGCACGCCGCGCCGGGATCGGGCTTGCCGATCAAGCCTGCCTCGCCGACCAGGCTCTCTTCGCCCAGTACCGCGGCAAGATGTACTCATCGACCCTGCTGCTGCGGTTCGATCTGGACTCCGGCACCGTGCACGCCGTCGACGCCGGCTCGCCGTTGCTCTACCGTCAGCGCGGTGACACGATCGAGCAGATCGAACTGGAGGCGCAGCTGCCGCTGGGCATGCTCGAGGAGACGCTCTACGAGGAGCAGACCTTCACGGTGGAACCCGGTGACCGGCTCGTCGTGGTGAGCACCGGCATGCACGGCGCCCGCGACGCCGAGGGCGGATCGTTCGGAGACCGTGCCCTGCGGCAGACCCTCAGCGCCACGCGACGGGAGTCCCCGCACGAGGCTGCGCGCGCCATGGTCTCCGGTGTGATCGAACACTTCGGAAGCAGGCGCCTCCCGGCCGACGCCGCGGTCGTCTGCCTCGACTGGTACGGCCGCACGAGTGGGACGGCACGGCAGACGCCACCGGCACGCTGACCTCCGTCACCCGGGGCCGGGATGCCGCGACGGTGACGGTCCGGCACGCCGTGCCCTGAGAAGTGCCCTCAGCCCACGGCGCAACGCGTCCCTGTCGGCGGGTTCCATCACTCGCAGAACGACGGCGAGAGCCCGGGCGCGACGCCCGGCGACCTCCCCGAGCACCTCCTGACCGGCGGCGGTCAGCATCAGCTGGACCTCGCGGCGTTTGCGCGGATGGAACGAACGGTCGAGCAGGCCGGCCGCCTCGAGGCGGTCGCACAGCCGGCTGGCCGTGGGCAGTCCGATGTCCAGGCACTCCGCCAGAGCGGTGAGATTGAGGCCCGGCGTGACCTGCAGCGCGCGCAGCGCCCGCAGCTGATGCGGCGACAACCGCAGCGTCGCGTCGTGCGCGGCGGCGGACCAGAGGTCCGTCAGGTTCTCCACGGCATCGGCGATCTCGAGGGCCGTCGCCTCCGGGCCGTCAAAGGGTCCGTGGGCTTGATCGTCGCCGGGGCCGTCGAGATGCGTCACTGATCAGTCACTTTCGGTAAGCCTGAGGCACTGTGAACACCCATGCTCATTCAAACGCAGTACCCGAGGAGCGGAGGAGCAAGCGACCGCTGGTGTGTGCGATCGCAGATGAATGTGTGCTCATATGTCAAAAGTGTGTGCGGCTTCCGGGTCCACCCCGGTGGCGGCACCTCGATGGCGCGCGGTCCGGTGCGCCGGGGCCCGGATGCCAAGCCGCCCGGGCGGCCGGCTCTTGAGCTCCCATGTGAACGAAGGGTGAAGGTTCACCGGGTCCCGGGCGGGGCGAAGAGGGCGGTAGCCCCCATTTTCCGGGGTATTGGCGACTCGGGGGGACGCGGTGCCCGACCGATCCCGAGCCCCGTGGTTGCACCACGCACTCACCTGCGCGATTGTTGTTCTTCGACAACTGTCTTCTTCGCTGAGTGAGGTGAGGGTCCACGCGCAGGGGCCCCGCGGCATGACTTCCTTCCCGGACGCCCCCAGCACCGACGGCGCCAGCACACCGAGCGCTGCCACCGCCCCCCATCCACTGATCGTCCTGGCCCCGGACGGGCACGTCGTGGAACTCAACCCCGCCGCCTCCGATCTCCTGCCCGCGGCCCGATCCGGCCAGAGCCTGTCCGCACCGCCCTGGCTCGCCGCCGTCGACGAGCGCCTCCCCCCGGAACCCGTCAGCGGCGCGGTGGACGACCGCTTCTTCTCCGCCCACCCGTCCGTCCTGCCCGACGGCAACACCGCGTGGTGGCTCGTGGACGAGACCGCGCACCGGTCGGCGCTCGAGGAACTGGAGGCGGAGCGCGGGCGCACCCGGTTCCTCACCGAGGCCTCCAGTGCTCTTCTCGCCTCGCTGAACGTGAGCCGCTGCATGGAGGTCACCGCCCGCCTGGCCACCGAGCATCTGGCGGACGCCGCGCTGGTCGTCGCCCCCACCGCGGCCAAGAAACTGCCCCTGGTCGTCTGCGACCATCTGGGCGAGGTGACCCACACCACGGCCGCCGGGGCGCCGGAGACCGTGCCGGGCCTGGCCGAGGCGCTGCGCGGCTTCCCGCCGGTGCCCTCGCGGTGGATAGATCCCGCCGCGGCACCGCACTGGCTGGTCCCCCAGGGATTCGGCGAGGTCGGTTCGCTGGTCATCACGCCGCTTCCGGGCCACGGCGTGCCGGCCGGCGCGCTGGTCCTGCTGCGCCGTAGCCACAAAGCCGCCTTCACCGCCGCGGAGGAGGCACTGGCCGGGCTGTTCGCCGCCCGGGCCGGCGCGGCGATGTCGGCCGCCCGCCTCTACGCGGAGCAGAACTCGATCTCCGACACGCTCATGCGGGAACTCCTGCCGCCCACCCTGCGGCACGTACAGGGCGTCGAGTTCGCCGGGGGCTACCGGCCCAGCAAGGACTCCGAGCGCGTGGGCGGCGACTTCTACGACGTCCATCCGCCGACCGAGGACTCTCCCGAGACGCTCGCCGTACTCGGGGACGTGGCCGGCAAGGGGCTGGAAGCCGCCGTGCTCACCGGCAAGATCCGCAACACGCTGCACGCCCTGCTGCCCATGGCCGACGACCACGACAAGATGCTGCGGCTGCTGAACAACGCCATGCGCAACAGCCACCACACCCGCTTCACCACCCTGGTGCTGGCCTCCGTCCGCCGCGAGAACGGCGACGTGCTGCTGCGCCTGACCTCGGCCGGCCATCCCACACCACTGATCGTGCGCGGTGACGGAACGGTCGAGGAGGCCGACACCCGGGGGACCCTGATCGGCGTCATGCCGACCATCACCTCCCGGACCGCGGACATCAGGCTCGCCCCGGGGGAGACGTGCCTGATGTTCACCGACGGCGTCACCGAAGCCAGGGGCGGCCCCCTGGGCGACACGATGTTCGGCGAGCAGCGCCTCCGGCGTGCCGCACAGGACTGCGCCGGCATGCCCGCCGAGGCCGTCGTCGAGCACATCCAGATGGTCGCCTCGCAGTGGATCGGCGGCGGACTCCACGACGACATCGCCCTCATGGCCATCACCGCTCCGCGCGGCGCCCACCTCAGCGCCGTGGACGGAACGACCCGGGGCAGGTACACGGCATGACCAGCCACAGCACCGACACCCGGCAGGGCGCGCGCGGCCACGGCGTCGACGCCGGCCGGACCCCGCCGCACGACGCCGCGCAGGCCTCGCCCTGGGCGGACAGGCTCTGGGCGGCCGTCCGGGCGGGGGACGAGTACGCGGCCGTCGACGTCGTCACCGAAGCCCTGCACACCGGGCTGGAGCCCGAGGCGGTACTGCTGGACGTCATCGGGTCCGTCCAGCGGAAGGTCGGTGCCGAGTGGGCGGCCGGCCGCATGAGCGTGGCGGACGAGCACATCGCCACCGCCATCAACGAGCGGGTCATCGCCGCCCTGCCCAGCAGCCGGCCGGCCGTACCGCGCGGTCGCGTCACCGTCGCCTGCGTGGACCAGGAGTGGCATGCACTGCCCGCACGCCTGGTGGCGGAGACGCTACGGCTCCGCGGCTGCCGAGTGGACTACCTCGGCGCGCAGGTGCCCACCCCTCATCTGATCAGCCACATCCACCGCACCGGACCGGACGCGGTGTGCCTGTCCAGCTCCCTGCCGACGCGCCTGCCCCTCGCCCACACGGCGATCACCGCCGTCCAGGCCACCGGAACCCCGGTCATGGCCGGCGGTCCCGCCTTCGGCGCCGACGGCCGGTACGCCCGCATGCTGGGCGCCGACGCGTGGGAGCCCGACGCGCGGGCCGCCGCCGACCGGCTCGCCTCCGGCCTCCCGGCCCGGCCGGCGGCCGCCCACCAGACGATCGACGACCTGCCCCATCTGGGCGACCAGGAGTACACCATGGTCGCGGGCGCCTCCACCCGACTGGTGCGCGAGACCTTCCGCTCCCTGGAACAGCGCTTTCCGCCCATGAAGGCCTACAACGACGAGCAGCGGGAACGGACAGCTGAGGACCTCGCCCACATCGTCGACTTCCTGACCGCCGCCCTGTACGTCGACGCCCCCGAGATCTTCACCGACTTCCTGACCTGGACCGCCGACCTCCTCACCGCCCGCGGAGTGCCCGCGCGGTCCCTCGTGCCCGGCCTGGATCTGCTGGAGGAGCAACTGCGCGACTTCCCTCGTGCTCGCCGTTTCATCGATGCCGGACGAGCCGCGCTCGCCCCCTGTCCCTGACCCCGAGACGCTGGACGAACCCTGTGACTACCTCACCCGACGCAGACCCCGTGGAGACCTCCTCTCCGACCGGCCGCCACACCGTACGCCTGGCCCTCGAAGGGGACCTGGACTACGACACCAGCGGCGACGTGCTCCACCAGGTGAGACTGGCCCTCCTGGACCGTGAGCACGTCGAGGATCTGCGCCTGGACTGCCGGGAGCTGGAGGTGGTCGACTCCATGGGGCTGTCGACCCTGCTGCAGATCCACCGTTCCGCCCAGCAGGACGGCGTCCGCTTCCACCTGGACAACATCGGACCGGCACTGCGGCGTCTGCTGGAACTCACCGGCACCTACGACCACCTGACCGCCTCCCCCGAGGGCGGCAGCCGGCCCGGCCCGACCTGACACGACGACCGTGCCGCCCGGACTCCCGCCGGAGGGTGACCACCGGCCCGGGTGAGGCCGGGCTCGGCAGGGCCTGCCGGGGGAGAGGGCCGGCCGTCCTCAGGGGGCTCCGCAGGGCCGCAAGCCCTGCGGAGCCCCCTGGTGCCGGGTGGCGCCGTCTTCGGCGGCCCGGTGGTCGACCGCCACGTCACCGGCTGTGTGGAGACCCGGTCATGCGGGCTGCCACAACTCGACCCGGTTGCCCTCGGGATCGGTGACCCAGCCGAACCGGCCGACCCCCTCCATGTCCTGCGTCTCCTCGTCGACGTCCGCTCCCCCGGCGCGCAGTTGCGCGAGCATCGCATCCAGGTCGCGGACCCGGAAGTTGAGCATGGTCCGCTGAGCGCGGGACCCGAAGTAGTCGGTTTCGGACGCGAACGTGGCGAACACCGTCGGTCCGGCTCCCTGACTCCACAGGCCGTTCTCGTCCGCGTCCAGGCCGAGGCAGTCGCGATACCAGGCACTCAGGGCCGACGGGTCGGTGGCCCGCATGAAGTACCCGCCGATTCCCAGCACATGTTCCATGCCGCCATCTTGTCAGGGGCCGTCCATCGGCCGGACGGGCGGTGCACGATCACGCTCCCCCCTCGGCCCCCCCGCCTCGACCACGGGACCGCGTCACGGCCGACCGGGCGGGAATCCGGCGCCCCAGGGGCGGATCTGCGCAGGGCGGGCGAGGCCGTCACTCCGGCGCGCGCCCCTGTGCCAGCCGTGGTGCCGCCCACCCGTTCGACGGCTGCGCACCCCCCTTGGTGTTCGTCGCCCCCCTTCCCCGCCCGCCTCCAGGGCTGTCCACGTGCGGGTCGTCAGCCCTGTTCCCGCTTGCGCAGAGCGGCGGCGGCCTCCGCGTACTTGACCAACAGGCGGGCGAACTGGAGCCGTTCCTCGGCGGGCCAGTCCGCGGTGATGTGTTCGAACCCCTGGCGTTGCTCCGCGGCGAAGCGGGCGCGCAGGTCCTCGCCGGCAGGCGTCAGTCGCAGGACGATGCGCCTGCCGTCCTGCTGCGACGCCTCCCGCAGCAGATATCCCTGCTTGATGCAGTCGGACACCATGCGGCTGGCCACCGACTGGTCCATGCCCAGCTCCTCGGCGACCGCGCCCACGGTCGTCTCGCCCGCGCGCTCGGACACCACGTTGAGCACCAGGTTGCGGGAGAGGTCCTTGCCGGAGGAGGGGGTGCGGCGCCTGAGCCGGGAGAAGGCCGGTCCGACGGCGTCGAGTACCGCGTCGTCGTTCGGGTGGTCGTGATGCCCGTGGTTCGTCATGACACAACTGTACCGACACAGGAATATGCAGTACACCTTGCAAATACATGCTCTTCTGCATATAAATGAGCGAGCGGCGGACACCTGTCGCCGCCTACGGAAGCGAGGCCCATCGATGACCATCACCGCCATCACCCACGCACGTGTCTTCGACGGAGAGCGGGTTCGGGACGAAACGACCGTCCTGATCGAGGGTCCGACCGTCGTGGCCGTCGGGGGAGCGGTGCCTGCCGAGGCGGATGTCGTCGACGCACGGGGCGGCACACTGCTGCCCGGCCTGTTCGACGCCCATACGCACACCTCGCAACAGGCCCTGGCCCTCGCCCTGAAGTTCGGCGTGACGACCGAACTGGAGATGCAGGGTGCCCTGACCAAGGCGCGCCGCGCGCACATCGAGGACGACGACACGGTGGCCGACGTCCGTTCGGCGGGCTTCGGCATCACCCCGCCCGGCGGGCACCCCAGCGAACTCTTCCCCGAGGGCAAGCGCCCCGGAGGTGACGGCGGGCCCGCCCGCGACGGCCTGGGCGACTTGGTCATGCCCTTCGCCACCACCCCCGAGGAGGCGGCCGGGTTCATCCCGAAACTCGTGGAGGCGGGCTCCGACTACATCAAGTTCATGGTCGACGACGGTACGGTCGAGGGCCACCCCGGCCTGCCCTGTCTGGACCAGGCCACGCTGAACGCGGGCGTCGCCGAGGCACGACGGCACGGAATGCTCACCGTCGCCCACGCCCTCACCCTGGATGCCACCCGCATGGCGATCGAGGCAGGGATCGACGGCCTCGTCCACGTCTTCATGGACCGGCCCCACACCGACGAGATCATCGGTCTGATCGCCGACTCCGGCGCCTTCGTGGTCCCCTGTGTGGTCCTCAACGCCTCCATGATGGGCATCACCGGGGCGGCCCAGGCTGACGACCACCGGGTCGCCTCCCGGCTGGACGGGGCCTGGCTGACGACACTGCGCGCCAGCTTCGACCGCTATCCCCAGGGAAAGCTGGAGGACGTCCTCGCCACCGTCAAGGCGCTGCACGACGCCGGTGTCGATCTCCTGGTCGGCAGCGACGCCTCCGTGCCCGTCCCCTTCCTCGGCGGCGTCGCCCACGGCGCCAGCGTCCACCAGGAAATGCGCCACCTGGTCCAGGCCGGGCTGTCACCGCTCGAGGCACTGCGCGCGGCGACCGCCACCCCGGCGCGGCGCTTCTCCCTGAACGACCGCGGACGGATCGCCGGGGGACTGCGCGCCGACCTGCTGCTGGTGGACGGGGACCCCACCACCGACATCGACCGCACCCTCGACATCCGTGCCGTCTGGCGCAGGGGCACTCGACTCGTCACGCAGTGACCGCGCCTGGGCCGGCTGCCCGGCCTTCTCCGTGGTGCGGCGGCCTCGGCACACCGTATCGAGGGCGTGGTGCGCCCGCCCCGCCCCGCCCTCGTCGGCGGAGCGGGCGCCCGTCCGGTTCCGCCGAGACGCGCGACCGGTCGACCGCGACTCGGCGGCCTCGGCGGACCGCGCGGCCGGCCCCATGGCCACCAGCGCGTCGACCGCGTGCGGGGAGTACCGGGTGCCGGCCGGCAGGGCCGCCACCTCCGGCCGCTGCGGGCCACCCGAGCACGCCCGTGCGCCAACTACGCTTTTTCCTGGGCCACATGAGCGCTTCGAAGGCTTCCTTCCGGTGCGGGTGGGGCGCAATGATGCTCGGATGCGGCGAATATCGAAATCATGGCGTTGGCCCTTGGGGGGACTGCTCCTCGCCGGTGTGGGCGCGCTCTTCGTGCCGATCGGCGGGATGCTGTGGGTGCACCTGCTCGTGGCGCTGTGCGCCGTCACGGTGCTCGTACGACTGGCGCATCGCGAGGTCCCGTTCCCGGTGGCCTTGGCGCAGTTGCGTCTGGGCGGCGACCATCCGGCCGTTCTGCGTGCCCGTGTCCTGTCGGCGGTCGCGTGTCTGACGCAGGGCCGGCCCGATCTCACGCTGTCCCGCCTGCGATCCGTCCTCCCGGACCTCACCCGTGTGCTGGGGCCGGACCACCCCGAGACCCTGTCGACCCGATTGCTGAGCCTGCAGGTGCGCGGCGAGACGGGGAACCTGCCCGATCGTCTCGCCGCGATACGTCACCTCATCGACGACATCACACCGGTCCTCGGTCCCGGCCACCCCGACACCCTGGCCGCCCGCCACTGCCTCGCCGAGTGGCTCGGTCAGGACGGCCGCACGGACGAGGCCGAAGCGGCGTACGAGGACGTCATCGCCACCGGCACCGAGCATCTGGGCGCCGACCACAACCTCGTCCTGATCGCCCGCAGTTCCCTCACCATCCTGCGCTACGACCGCACCAGCCCCGACAACGGCGCGGCCGTCGACGACATGACCACGATCGTCGCCGCCATGGAACGAGCCCTCGGTCCCGCCGATCCGACCGCGGCCTCCACCCGGCGGCTTCTCACACAGTGGCAGAGCACGCAGGCGGGCAGCGGCGCGCAGGGCTGAAGAGGCGATGCGCAGCGGGCAGCGGGCAGCGGCCGACGGGCACATGAGGTGCGGCGCTGCGGACGGTCACCTCCGGCCGGTGCCGTAGAAGCGCACGTAGTCGACCGTCATCGTCGCCGGAGAGGGCGTCGAGGTGTCCGGAGGGCCTGGCCAGTCGCCTCCGACGGCGACGTTGAGCAGCAGGTGCATGTCCTGTTCGAAGACCCAGTCGCGTGGTGCGGGCAGCTTCGACGGGGTCAGGGTGAAATACGGCTTCCCGTCGACGGACCAGGTGATGCGGTGCGGCTGCTTGTCGACGGCGTAGGTGTGGAACGCCTGCGACGCGTCGGCCGGGAGGGTGGTGGAGCCGCCGATCCCGTTCTCGTTGAAGTAGGTCGGCCCGTGCGCGGTGCCGTACACCGTTCGTGGTTCTCCGCCCACCACCTCGCAGATGTCGATCTCACCCTGCCCGGGCCATTCGACGCCGTTGTCGCCCAGCATCCAGATCGCCGGCAGCAGTCCTGTGCCGGTGGGCAGTTTGGCGCGGATCTCCACGCGTCCGTGCGTGAGCGCGACCTTCCCCTCGGTGGTCAGACGGGCCGACGTCCAGGTGCAGAACTCCTGTGTGTAACAGGGAAGTTCGGAGTCGGTGGGGGCCGGCCGCGCCGAGATCGAGAGGTGACCCGCGCCGTCGAGGGCGGAGTTGGCCACGTCGTCCGTGTAGTACTGCAGTTCGTCGTTGCCCCACCCCTCGGCGTCCCGGTTCCCGATGTCGGTGTTCCACGACCTTTCCGACGGACGGGTGGCCGCCGCCCCGTCGAACTCCGCCCGCCAGAAAGGCTTTTCCCCGGCCGCGGGGGAACCCGTGTCCGGAGCCGAAGCGCATCCGCACAGCAGTCCGCCCAGCGCCAGCGCGAGTGCCAGGCGGGTCCGTCGATTCATCGCGTCGCTTCCGAGAGGTCGTGCAGGGAGGTCGGCACAGCCGGTTTCGTCGCCTGCGAGGGGTGACCGAAGCGCCGGGGCGAACGCTGTGCGCCATGCGCAGACCCTACTGAACGACTGCTTCGGAGGACGCGGCGGGCGTCCGGCTCCGCCCGCCTCGGCCTCCGCTGGCCTCGGCCTCGGCCGCCGCCGCTCGGAGCCGGCCGTCCCGCGCCCCGGAAGGCGGCCCGCCGACGCGACGGCCGCCCGCCCGGTTGCCGCGAACGCGCTGGGGTATGCCTCTCGCCGTATGCGTCGGGGAGGGGACCATGAGCAGCGACAAGGACAGCGGCAGCGACAGCGACGAGGGCAGCGACGACGGGCACGGCGGGGGAACGCGGAGCCGCCGGGAACTGCTCTGGCGCATCGGCATCGCGATCTTCTTCACGGCCCTCGTCATCTTCTTCGTCTCCATCTACGAGGACCCCGGCCCGGTGTGCGGAACGGGCCAGGACAAGGGGCCCTGTTGAAGCCCCTGAGGGAGACCGGCCGCGCACACCGCCGCTGAACGGCGTGCCTGCCGCGCCACCAGAGTGCTCCGGGGCCGCCTTCTCGCCGTCGCCCCGCGCCCGGAGTCCTGTTGCGGCGAACGCTCCTGCGGTCAGCGCGGGATGCCCGCGTCATCGAGGTATCGGTGCATGACTTCCGTGGGAAGGCTCGGGTTCCTGAGGGCGTGGGAGGAGGTCTCCGCGTTCCCGCAGCTTCGGAGGATGAGGTCGACGGGCAGCGCGGGGTGCTCGGCCGCCATGGCACGTACACGATCGTCGGGGTCGGCGAGCAACCGGACCACGGTGTCGACGGGCGCTTCGGGATCGAGCCGCACCAGCCGTCGTTTCTCCGGATCCGGGTCGTCGGCGAAACGTCGTCCACTGCCCGCACGCGGGAAATTCGGGTGCTGCAGCAGATCACCCTTCGTGATGACGTCGCAGTCCAGATACGTCTGCAGCACCACCTCCCCGTCGACGGTCGGCTGGTTCTCACACAGCAGGAGTCGCACCGGGTGGTCGTCGTCCCTCGAGAGCAGGTCGACGGCGTCGGCGGGCAGGTGCCGGCTGTGGGCGGCGCTGCGCCGCAGCAGGATGTTGGCCGACCCGGCGCATCGCCGAAGGACGTCGGGGTCGGTGCAGAGACGAACCCATTCGACGGGAGCGAAACGATCCAGCGGGCCGATGGTGACGTCGATGGCGGTGCGTTCGGCCTCTGTCAGCTCGGGGCGTACCGAGACCGCCAGCCGGACGCTGTGCGCCTCGTCGTTCGCCAACGGCCTGACGATGTCGAGGGGAACGTTGAGGTTGGCCGCCAGCTCCCGGCGGTCCCCCACTGCGGGGCTTGCCGCGAGCTGTTCGGCGGTCGCCTTTCTCATCGCGCCGTGCCGGATCACCTCCTGCCTGGCGAGGTCGCTGATTTCCCCGCCGAGAAGGAGGTCCGTGCAACTCGCCTCATCGCGGCAGGCCTTCATCATGGCCGCCTGACGGACCCCGTCATCGGAGTCGCGGAGCAGACGGCTTCGCGTGTCCTCGGGAAGCAGGGCCCACTCGCGGCAGGCTGCCTGCCGGAGGACCGCGTCCCGGTGGTCGGCAAGCCCGGCGACCAGGCTCGGTGCCGTGTGGCGGGAGAAGGCCGCGCTTCGGCGGACCGGCAGTTCCGGATCAGCGAGCAGGCGCTGCTGAGCGGCCGGGGGCAGTGGCTGCGCGGGGTCGCGCAACCATTCGGGTCCGATGGCCAGATGATGGCGGACACGTGGATCGGGATCGTCCACGAGCCGTGCGCGTTGCTCCGCCGTCACCGCGCCGTTCCCGGTGAACACCGCCCGCAGCCTGTGGTCGGGATGTGTGACGATGGCGTCGACCACCTCGTCCGGCAGAGGGCGCCAGGCGATCGCGTCCCACGCCGCTTTCGCCTCCCGGCACAGCAGTCTCGTCAGCACCTCTGCCGGGGCCGCGGGATTTCGCGCGATCGCGTCAAGGGTGCCGCGGTGACCGCGATCTCCGGACATGGTGGCCCCCCCCGTTCGCCGGCGAGCGTCGCGGCCCATGGATTGTGGGCATGCCACGTGTACCGGGTCAACGTCGGCGAACACGCTCCGCTCCCCTCCGGAACCGCCCGGCCACTTCCGTCGGGGGAGCCTGGTCGATCACCCGGACCTCGGGCCCGACGTGCCCTCTTCCCGGTGGGCGAGAAGCCGGCGGGTGCGGCGCTGTACGCCCCACCCGCCGCCCCCGGCCGGAAGTGCTTCCTCACCGTCCGGCGCGCGTACGAGGGGCTCGACGACCGGTGTCGTCCGGCTGACCGGGAGGTCTCGGCAGGGGGTCGCTGTAGCGGTGGGCGGCGATCCGGGCGTCGTGCTGTGCGTTGAGCAGGCGGATCAGGAGGACCCCGATGCCGATCGCAAGGACGATCGCCGCGATGAGGACGAGGGTTTCCACGAAACTCACCTCCAGGTGTTTCCGGGCAGCGGGAGGGCGCGTCGGCCTGCGAGGCTCCCGAAGGGGGACATGCAGGCCCCGCCCTCGCCCTCCCAACTGGCTTCCCGGCGCAGGCCGTCGCGAATACCGCGCCCGATCGCGGCTTCGTCGGCCATCAGGTCTCCGGCGGTGAGGACGCTCCCGGGGATCGCCGCGGCGGCCATCAGGCGGGCCGCGGCGGCGGGCTCCGTCTCGGGCGGGATCACCAGCAGGTCCCAGCGGCCGGCGGTGTAGGAGAGCAGAATCAGCTTGTCGGGGTGCTGTTCGGTGAACCAGCCCACATGCACGGCGTGCCCGGCCACAGGCACCTTGCGCGGTATGACGGGCCAGCGGGTGGGGTTCACGGTGACGCGTGTGATGCGTCCCCAGACTTCGTCGAGTACGGCCGCGAGCGGCGGAAGCTCCGCCTCGAGATCGCGCGAGTAGGGCCACCAGGCGCCGTCGAGCCGGCCGGCGAGGGTGGTCTTCGGGGTGAGCGACAAGCGTGCCGGGAGCTCTGCGGCGAGGTCGCGCGGCGCGGTCCGGTCGAGGGTGGTGGTCATGGTGCGGACCTGCCCCCGGGCTGCCCGTCGGCAGCCCGGTTTTTCGTGATCGCCGGAAACGACACCCGCATGAAGGCCGGTGTGCGAAGTGCTCCCGGTACTTTCATTGTACATCCGTTCGGCGGGACAAGGCCGTCTCGACCAGGTGTCTGTCGTATGTCGAGACGCCCTCACCCGGCCACAGCGGGTTCCGCCGCGGTGGCCGCCGACTCCCCGAAGACCTCGGCGGATTCCGGCAGCACCCACCGGCGTTCCACCCACCCCGGCGTGCCGAGTCGCGGGCGAACAGCCGCACGTGACAGCGGCGTTGGAACGCCTGCTGAGCGGTGGCACCCGGCCGGTCCGGCTCACGAACCAGTACGGCCCCCGCCGGGCCTCGCCGCGGGCCGTGGGTCACCCGCTGCCGGCGCCGCCCCTCGGGGCACGCCCCGGCGCCGCTGTCGCCGTCACCGACGCCGACAGCGCCCGCGCGGCCGGCGATCTCGCTGCTGTCGGGGTCTCCGCCGGTCCCCGCGGGTCGCGTCCCGCTCCGTTCGTCCTCGGCCGTCAGCGCAAGGTGAAGCACGTCACCGTCCGTTCGCGTTGGCCCGTACCCGTCCGGCGGGTAGGTTCCAGCGATCACGGGGGAGGACATTCCCACCGCCCCGAGCGCAGATTTCCCTTCCGCACCCTCTTCTGACGAGAGATACAGGACATGTCTGCTCAAGAACGCTCACAGCGTCCTCCCCGGCGTATCGGCGTGGTCGCCGAGTCCGTCTCCGGGGAGACGCGGATCGCGGCGACCCCGGCAACGGCGCGACTGCTGCTGGGCCTCGGCTACGAGGTCGTCGTCGAGTCCGGGGCCGGCGAGGCCTCCGGCTTCGGTGACCAGGCGTACGCCGACGCCGGCGCGGGGATCGGCGAGGCCTGGGACGCGGATGTCGTCCTCAAGGTGAACGCCCCCTCCGAGACGGAGATCCGCCGGTTGCGAAGGGGCGCCACCGTGGTCGCCCTGCTGAGCCCGGCCCAGAACCCCGAGCTGCTCCGGGCGCTCGCCGACGCCGGGGTGACCGCCCTGGCGCTGGACGCGGTGCCGCGCATCTCGCGGGCCCAGTCGATGGACGTGCTGTCCTCGATGGCCAACATCGCCGGCTACCGCGCGGTCGTCGAGGCCGCGCACGTCTTCGGACGGTTCTTCACCGGCCAGGTCACCGCGGCGGGCAAGGTGCCGCCGGCGAAGGTGCTGGTGGCCGGCGCCGGCGTGGCCGGGCTCGCGGCGATCGGCGCCGCCTCCAGCCTCGGCGCGATCGTGCGCGCCACCGACCCGCGGCCGGAGGTCACGGACCAGGTGAAGTCGCTGGGCGGCGAGTACCTGCCGGTGGAAGTCGCTCAGGAGGCGAGCACCGACGGCTACGCCAAGGCGACCTCCGCCGATTACGACCGCGCCGCCGCCGAGCTCTACCACGAGCAGGCCAAGGACGTGGACATCGTGATCACCACCGCGCTGATCCCCGGCCGGCCGGCACCGCGCCTGCTGACGGCCGAGGACGTGGCCGTCATGAAGCCGGGCAGCGTCATCGTCGACATGGCCGCCGCGATGGGCGGCAACGTCGAGGGCACCGTGCCGGGACGGACGGTGGTGACCGACAACGGCGTCACCATCATCGGCTACACCGACCTGGCCTCCCGGCTCCCGGCCCAGGCGTCGCAGATGTTCGGCACCAACCTGGTGAACCTGATGAAGCTGCTCACCCCCGGCAACGACGGGCAGCTGACGATCGACTTCGACGACGTCGTGCAGCGGGCGGTGACCGTCGTGCGCGACGGTGACGTCACCTGGCCGCCGCCGCCCGTCGCGGTCTCGGCCGCGCCCGCCGCGCAGCCCGCGGCCGCGCCCGAGGCACCCGAACCGAAGCAGCCGAGGCTGACGCCCGCGCGGCGCTTCGGCCTGATCGGGCTCGGGATGCTCGCGCTGTTCCTGCTGGTGGCCTTCGCTCCCGCGCAACTCGCCGGAAACTTCACGGTGTTCGCGCTGGCGGTGGTCATCGGCTACTACGTCATCGGCAAGGTGCACCACGCGCTGCACACCCCGCTGATGTCGGTGACCAATGCGATCTCCGGGATCGTCGTGATCGGCGCCCTGCTGCAGATCGGGCACGAGAGCCGGATCGTCACCACGCTGTCCTTCGTGGCGATCCTGCTGACGAGCGTCAACATCTTCGGAGGCTTCGCCGTCACCCGCCGCATGCTGTCCATGTTCTCGAAAGGCTGAGCCGAGATGACATCCCTGACGGCTTCACACGCTGCCGACCTGGTCGCCGCCCTGCTGTTCATCCTCAGCCTGGCCGGCCTGTCCCAGCACCGCACCTCCCGCGCCGGCGTCGTCTACGGCATCGCCGGGATGGCCCTCGCCCTGGTCGCCACCGTGGTCGTGGCGGCGCAGAGCATCACCGCCGGGGCGGTCGCGCTGATCGTGCTGGCGATGGCCCTCGGCGCGGCGACGGGCCTGTGGCGGGCCCGCCGCGTCGAGATGACGCAGATGCCCGAACTGATCGCCGTCCTGCACAGCTTCGTCGGCCTCGCCGCGGTGCTGGTGGGCTGGAACAGCTACCTGGAAGTGGAGTCCCACGGCGCGGCGCAGACCCGTGTCGGTGCCGACCTGCTGGGCATCCACCACGCCGAGGTGCTCATCGGGGTCTTCATCGGCGCGGTCACGTTCACCGGCTCGGTCGTCGCGTTCCTGAAGCTGTCGGCGCGCATCAGGTCCGCTCCCCTGATGCTGCCGGGCAAGAACGCGCTGAACATCGGCGCGCTCGCGGCGTTCGCCGGGCTGACCGTCTGGTTCACGATCAGCCCGAACCTGCCCCTGATGATCGCGGTGACCGTACTGGCGCTGGCGCTCGGCTGGCACCTGGTCGCCTCGATCGGCGGCGGCGACATGCCGGTCGTCGTCTCCATGCTGAACAGCTACTCGGGCTGGGCGGCGGCCGCGGCCGGCTTCCTGCTCGACAACAACCTGCTCATCGTCACGGGCGCGCTGGTGGGCTCCTCCGGCGCCTACCTGTCGTACATCATGTGCAAGGCGATGAACCGCTCGTTCCTCTCCGTCATCGCGGGTGGCTTCGGCATCGAGGCGCCGTCCGGCGGCGAGCAGGACCACGGCGAGCACCGCGAGGTGCGGGCCGCGGAGGCGGCCCGGATGCTGGCCCAGGCCCGATCGGTGATCATCACGCCCGGATACGGCATGGCGGTCGCGCAGGCCCAGCACCCGGTCGCGGAACTGACGCGGCGGCTGCGCGAGCAGGGTGTCGAGGTCCGCTTCGGCGTCCACCCCGTCGCCGGGCGCCTGCCCGGTCACATGAACGTGCTGCTCGCCGAGGCGAAGGTGCCCTACGACATCGTCCTGGAGATGGACGAGATCAACGACGACTTCACCGAGACCTCGGTCGTCCTGGTGATCGGCGCCAACGACACCGTCAATCCCGCCGCCACCGACGACCCGAGCAGCCCGATCGCCGGCATGCCGGTGCTGCGGGTCTGGGAGGCCGAGCAGGTCATCGTCTTCAAGCGCTCCATGGCCTCCGGCTACGCGGGCGTGCAGAACCCCCTCTTCTTCCGCGAGAACAGCGGCATGCTCTTCGGCGACGCCAGACAGAGCGTGGAGGAGATCCTGCACGCGCTCGGCACCGACGGCCGACGCGACGCGCCCCCGGCCCCCCGCCAGACGACCGTGGCCGGCCACTGACGGGCGGAGGGCCGGGGCGAGTGCCCCGTCAGCGGCGGATCAGACCGAGTTCCGTGGCGACGGCGACGGCGGCGGTGCGGGAGTCGACGTCGAGCTTGGCGTAGACACGGGCCAGGTGGGACTTGACGGTTCCTTCGGTCAGGTGGAGGCGGGCGCCGACGGCCTGGTTGGACAGGCCCCCGGCGACCAGGGTGAGGACTTCCGTCTCGCGCCGGGTCAAGGCGGCGCCGGGGGTGCGCAGCCGGTGCATCAGCCGGTCCGCGACGCTGGGCGCCAGGACGGTGCGTCCCGCCGCGGCGGTGCGCACGGCGGTGGCCAGGTCCTCGGGCGGGGCGTCCTTGAGGAGGTAGCCGGTGGCACCGGCCTCGATCGCGGGGAGGGTGTCGGCGTCGGTGTCGTAGGTGGTGACGATCAGTACGCGGGGGCCGTCCGCCAGGGCGGTGATCCGGGCGGTGGCCTCGGCGCCGTTCATTCCCCCGCCGAACTGGAGGTCCATGAGGACCACGTCGATGTCGCCCCGGGCGGCGCGGGCGACGGCCTCCTCGGCGGTGGCGGCCTCGGCCACCACGTCGATGCCGTCCTCGGTCTGCAGTACGGCGCGCAGCCCGGCCCGGACCACGGGGTGGTCGTCGGCCACGAGCAGGCGGATGGGGTGGTCGGTCACGGACGGGCCTCGGGTTCGGAAGGGGGGACGAGGGGCAGCCGGGCGGCCAGGGCGGTGCCGTGGCCGGGGGCGGAGTCGACGGTGAGGGTGCCTCCGAGTGCCCGGACGCGGGCGCGCATGGCGGCCAGGCCGAACCCGCCGCCCTCAGGGCCGGGTTCGGGCGGACGGGCGGGGTCGAAGCCGCGTCCGTCGTCGACGACGTCGAGGACGGCCTCGTCGCCGGCGTAGCCGAGCGTGACGTCGACGGCGGTGGCCCCGGCGTGCCGGACGGTGTTCGCCAGGGCGGACTGGGCGATGCGCAGCAGCGCGACCTCGTGCGCGGTCGCCAGCGGTACCGGGGTGCCGGTGAGGTGGAAGCGTGCGGTGAGCCGGTGCCGGGCGCCGGTGGTGGCGCACAGCCGTTCCAGGGCGCCGGCCAGGGTGGCGCTCTCCAGGGCGGGCGGACTGAGGGCGACGACGAAGCGGCGGGCCTCGGCGAGGTTGTCGACGGCCGCCTGCCGCGCCTGGTCGACGTAGTGGGCGGCGTTCTCCGGCGCGTGGGGGAGGGCCCGTTCGGCGGCGCGGAGCAGGAGCTGGATGCTGGAGAAGCCCTGCGCGAGGGTGTCGTGGATCTCGCGGGCCAGGCGTTCGCGCTCGGCCAGCACCCCGGCGGTGTGCTGGACGCGGGCCAGGTCGGCGCGGGTGGCGGTGAGCTCCTCGATCAGGCGCCTGCGCCGTTCACTCTCCCGGTACAGGGCCTCGTACCCCCACACCACCGCGACGGCGACGGCGGCGCCGAGCGCGGGGCCGATGGCCATGGCCGGGCTGAAGGAGTCCTGACGGACGGCGAAGCCGGTGACGGCCGCCACCGCGGTGGCGGCCACGGCGGCGAGCCCGGCACGGCGCGGCAGCAGGTGCAGCTGGAGGAAGTACAGCGGGAACGCCACCCACACGGCGTCGGGGGACAGGGCCAGCAGCACCAGCCACACCGTGCCCACGGCGGCCAGCCACCAGGCGGCGGCGGGCCGGGAGGAGCGGACGCGCGGCACGAGCGGCCCGGCGGCGTACACCAGGCCGCAGGCCGCGGCCGCGGCGACGACCACCCCGGCATGAGGCCGGCCGGCGGTGAGGGCCCGGCCGGCGGCCAGGGCGAGCAGGCAGGCGATCAGCAGGTGCAGGCACCAGGCCAGCGCCCGGGTGATCGGGGTCGGGGTGGGGGCAGCGATGTTCACAGTGCCTCCCAGGCTACGAAGACGAGCTCCCGGGGGCCTCCATCGAAAGGTACAAACCGCATGCCGTCTTCCGGCCCGTGAAATGCGGTCCCGCGCCGGACGCGCACGCCGGGAGCCGACGGCGACAGTGGGGACGTACCGCTTCCGCCGTGGGAAAGGACCGACAACGGCCGTGTTCGTCGCCTGGAGAGACCTCAAGTTCGCGAAGGGACGCTTCGCCCTGATGGGGACCGTCATCGTGCTGATCACCCTGCTGGTCGGACTGCTGTCCGGGCTGACCGCCGGTCTGGGCCGGCAGAACACCTCCGCGATCACGTCCCTGCCCGCGGACAGGATCGCCTTCCGCGCTCCCGCCGGCGGGCAGGACCTGTCGTACTCCGACTCCACCGTCACCGAGCAGCAGTGGCGGCAGTGGTCCGAGGCGCCCGGAGTCGAGAGCGCCGAACCGTTGGGGATCACCCTCACCAAGGCCACCGCCGGAGACAGGAGCACCGGGGTCTCCGCGTTCGGCGTCGAGCGCGGCTCCCGCCTCGCCCCGGCGAGCGGCAGGATCGACGACGAGTCGGTGGTGCTGTCCACCGCGGCCGCCGACGCCCTCGGCGTCGAGGCCGGCGACCCGCTCACCCTGGCCGGCCGGGAGCTGAGGGTGGCCGCCGTGCGGGGCGACGCCCACTTCAGCCACACCCCGGTGATCTGGACCAGCCTGGACACCTGGCGGCGGACCGCGCCGCCCACCGAGGACGGTGCCGGCCCGACCGCCACCGTCATCGCCCTGAACACCGACTCCCGGGCCGATGTGGCGGCCACGGACGAGCAGGCCGGCACCAGGACCGTCTCCCTCGACGACTCACTGCCCGCGATCGGCTCCTACGCCTCCGAGAACGGTTCCCTGCAACTGATGCGCGGCTTCCTGTTCGCCATCTCCGCCCTCGTCATCGGCGCCTTCTTCACCGTGTGGACGATCCAGCGCAGCGGTGACGTCGCCGTCCTCAAGGCCCTGGGCGCCTCGACCGCCGGCCTCCTCGAGGACGCCCTCGGCCAGGCCGTCGTCCTGCTCACGGGCGGCACCCTGCTCGGCACCGGCCTCGCCGCCGCGCTCGGAGCACTGGTCGCCGGACCGGCCGTGCCGTTCCTCCTCAGCCCCGCCACCGTCCTCCTCCCGGCCGCCGTGATGATCCTCCTCGGCGCGCTCGGGGCCGCGCTGTCCGTCCAGCGCATCACCTCCGTCGACCCGCTGACCGCCCTGGGGAGCGCCCGATGAGCCTCGACCTGACCGACGTCACCCTCACCTACGCCGACGGCGACACCCGGCTGACCGCTCTCGACAAGGTCGGCCTGGAGGTCCCCCGGGGCAGCCTGACCGCCGTGGTCGGCCCTTCCGGCTCCGGCAAGTCCAGCCTCCTGGCCGTCGCCGCCACCCTCGTCACGCCCGACGCCGGCACCGTCACCATCGACGGCACCCCCACCACCGGCCTGAGCCGCGGCGAACTCGCCCGCCTGCGCCGCCGCAGGATCGGCATCGTCCTCCAGCAGCCCCACCTGATCGCCTCGCTCACCGCCGTCGAACAGCTCCAGGTCATCGCCCAGATCGACGGCCGCAAGCCCCGCACCGTCCGGGACCGGGCCAGGGAACTCCTGGACGCGGTCGGCCTGGCCGACCAGGCCCGCCGACGCCCCCACCAGCTCTCCGGCGGCCAGCGCCAACGCGTCAACATCGCACGCGCCCTCATGAACGACCCCACCGTCCTGCTGGTCGACGAACCCACCAGCGCCCTCGACCACGAACGCGGCGCCGCCGTCATCGACCTGATCACCCGTCTCACCCACGAGCGGGCCACCGCCACCGTCCTGGTCACCCACGACCCCGCCCACCTCACCTCCGCCGACCGGATCGCCGAAGTCCGCGACGGAAGGCTCACCTTCCCGGCGGCGGCCGGCCGATGGGTGGGAGGAGGCCCGCCCACCGGAGCGGCTTCGCGCCGGTGAGCCCCGACTTCCGCACCCGGTGCACCGACCGACCCGGTGCACCGGCTGGCTGGAGGGCCGATGAACACGCGTCACGTGAACATGCGTCACGTGAACACGCGTCACGTGAACACGCGTCACGCCCTGCTGTCGCGGGGGCACCGCGAGTGCGAGGTCCGCCTCACGACGCCAGGAGCCGGCGCTTCTGCTCCTCGAACTCGCTCTCCGTGAGCACCCCCTGGGCCTTGAGGTCACCGAGCTGCTTCAGCTGTTCGATCTTGCTCGTCATGTCGGTCGCCGGCGGTTCGGCGTGGGCCTGCGGCTGGGGCGTCGTCCCGTATCCCTGCTGTGCCGCCCATCGCCCCTGCTGACGTCGGGACACGCGGTTCGACACGGCGGTCGCCGTTCCGGCG
This sequence comes from Streptomyces sp. NPDC017202, assembly GCF_044331705.1. NCBI lineage: Bacteria > Bacillati > Actinomycetota > Actinomycetes > Kitasatosporales > Streptomycetaceae > Streptomyces > Streptomyces sp. NPDC017202. The sequence goes on from NZ_JBIRNP010000028.1 coordinate 53,992, forward strand.
ACGACGGCGGTGCGGGCGACCCCGCGGATGAGTCCTGGCATGACTGGTTCCCTTCTGCGTCGGGGACCTCGGTGGCCGGTCAGTGCGCGGCTTCGGTCTCGTCGAGGGCGGCGACGAGGGCCTGGACGGGGACGCGCCCGGAGGCGACCAGCCTGGCTCCGCCGCGGCGCAGGGCGGCGGCGAAGGGCGCGGCCCACACGTTCTCGTAGACCAGGATGCCGGCGGAACAGCCGGGTTCCAGCGCGGTGGCCGCCTCCTCGATGTCGTCCTGGCCCAGCAGCCCCGAGGACGCGCCCTTGAAGACGGCCAGGTCGAGTTCGCCGTCGCCGGTGAGGTCGGCGACCTCCATTCCGGTCACGGATCCGTCGTCGTCCTTCCTGACGAACGTCAGGTCCAGGATCCGGATGATGCCGCGGTCCACCAGGTCGACCAGGAGAGGGAGACCCTCGCCGGTCATGCGGTTCCCGGGGAACTCGACGACCAGGTAGTCGATGGGTCCCACTTCTTCGAAATCGTCGCTCATGGCGTCATCTCCGAGGTGTGCGGCTCGCTCCCCCCGGTCGCCCGCCCCCGCCCCCATTGCAGCACCGCCCCACCGGCCCCGCACCTCGGTACGCCGTTCACCCGCCTGGTTCGCCCAGGTCGCACGTTCCGCGTCGGACGGATCTGCTGGTGACCATGAGCGACAGCGGTGGCGAACAGCTCTCGGCAGGGGAGCGCGGTGAGCTCGGCGAGCTGCGCCGCCGGGTCAGGGCACTGGAAGCCGCCGGGCCCGCGGGGGCCCACCGGCACCATCCGCTGCGCTCCCTCGGCTCGGCCCTGCTGATCCTCGTCGCGGCCCTGCTGGCGCTGCTGTCCGTCGTGGCGGTGTGGGCGAACAGCATCGTGCAGGACACGGACCGCTACGTCGCCACCGTCGCACCGTTGGCGAGCGATCCCGATGTGCAGAAGGCGGTCACCGACCGGGTCACCGACGCGGTGCTGGCGCAGGTCGACGTGGACGCGCTGGTCAAACAGCTCACCGACGCGGCCGCGCAGCAGGGGGTCCCGCCCCGGGTGACCCGGTTGCTGGGCGATCTGGACGGCCCGATCGAGAACGGGCTCAAACAGCTGGTCGGCAGCACCGTGGAGCGGGTGGTCACCAGCAGCGCCTTCGAGACCGTCTGGGTGAACGCCAACCGCAGGGCGCACTCGGCACTCGACAAGGCCCTGACAGGACAGGCCGACGGACCGGTCGAGCTGAAGAACGACCAGGTCGTCGTCGACCTCGGGCCGATCGTCGCCGAGGTCAAGGACCGGCTGGTCGCCGCCGGCTTCTCGCCCGCCGCGAAGATCCCGGACGTCCGTACCGACTTCGTGGTGTTCGCGTCGCAGGACATCGGCGAGATCAGGACCTATGTGCGCGTGCTGGAGATCCTCGGCGGCTGGCTGCCCCTCGTCGCCCTGCTGGTCGCCGCCGCCGGGGTGTACGTGGCGTTCAACCGCCGGCACGCGCTGATCGGGACCGCGCTGGCCGTGTTCGTGGCCATGCTGGTTCTCGGCGTCGCCCTCACCGTGACCCGGGACGTCTACCTCGACCGTCTGCCGGCCGGTGTGTCCCAGGCCGCCGCGGGGTCCGTGTACGACGCGCTGGTCAGGTTCCTGCGGGCCGGCGTGCGGGCGCTCGCCGCGGTCGCCCTCTTCACCGCCGCGGGCGCCTTCCTGGCCGGGCCGTCCCGGATCGCCGTCCTCACCCGGACCGGCTGCCGCAGGAGCATCGGCGCCCTGCGCGGCACGGCGACCTCGGCGGGGCTGCGTCTGGGTGCGGTCGGACGGTTCGTCCACCGTTTCAAGCGCTGGATCGGGGTGGCCATCCTGGCGATCGCGGCCGTCGTCCTGTTCACCTGGAGCTACCCGACCACCGCGGTCGTGGTGTGGACGGCGGTCGTCACACTGGTGGGCCTCGCGATCCGCGAGTTCCTGGACGACGACCACGCTGACCCCTCCACCCGGCCTGCGGGCCGGGCCACCGCCCTGTGACCCGGCTCGCCGGGTTCCCCCGCCGGGGATACGTTGGGTGCGGGAGCCCTGTGAGCCGGCCGTGCCGCGCGGCGCCGATCCCTCGGCACGGTGGGCGCGGAGTCCGCTCCGAGAACCCGTCCCGGCGGTCTGCCGGGACCGGCCGTTCCCCCGCGCGGCAGAGCGCCTCACAACCGCCCTGCCCGGAGGCGACCTCGCACTGGAGCCACTGCCATGACCGAGAGCCACCTGGACGCACACGCGGTGCACCGCACCCCGCAGGAGCGAGCCGCGCTCGGCAGGACGGCGCGGGCCACCGTACCCCGCTCCAGCCACGCGGAGTTCGAGCCCGGGCGCAAACGCCCCGACCCGTTGGAGATCATCGGACGGCAGTCGGCCACGCGGCTGCCCGACCTCGTGCCCGTCCGCTACGGAAGGATGTCCGAGTCCCCGTTCCGCTTCTACCGGGGGGCCGCCGCCATCATGGCCTCGGACCTCGCGGGCACGCCGACGACGGGGATCCGGACCCAACTGTGCGGCGACGCGCACATGCTGAACTTCCGGCTGCTGGCCTCGCCCGAGCGCCGCCTCATGTTCGACATCAACGACTTCGACGAGACGCTGCCGGGCCCCTGGGAGTGGGACGTCAAGCGCCTGGCCGCCAGCCTCGCCATCGCCGGCCGCTCGAACGGCTTCAGCACCAAGGAGCGGGCCGCGATCGTACGGGCCACCGTGCGGTCCTACCGCGAGAGCATGCGTTCCTTCGCCGGGATCGGCAACCTGGCCGTGTGGTACGCCCAGTTCGACGTGGACTGGGTACGGGCCCGGTTCGGCGCGGACCTGTCCGCGCGGGGCCGCGAACGCTGGGGGCAGGCCGTGACCAAGGCCCGTTCGCGCGACACCCTCCAGGCTTTCGCCAAACTCACGCGTGTCGTCGACGGCAGGCGCCGCATCACCCCCGATCCTCCGCTCGTCACCCCGCTCGAGGACCTGCTGCCGGACGACCGCCGCGGCCGGCTGGAGAAGCAGATCGGCCGGCTGATCGAGTGTTACGGCAGGACCCTGCCGTCGGACCGGCGGTTCCTGCTGGAGCAGTACCGGGTGGCCGACATGGCGCGCAAGGTCGTCGGGGTCGGCAGTGTGGGCACCCGGTGCTGGATCGTGCTGCTGCTGGGACGGGACGACGAGGATCCGCTGTTCCTCCAGGCCAAGGAGGCCGACGAATCGGTGCTGGCACCCCACGTCGGGGACACCGGGTTTCCGACGCAGGGGGAGCGGGTCGTCTCCGGGCAGCGGCTGATGCAGGCCACCAGCGACATCTTCCTGGGCTGGGAGCGGGTCGAGGGGATCGACGGCCGTCAGCGGGACTTCTACGTACGGCAGTTGCGGGACTGGAAGGGGGTCGCCGTGGCCGAGGACATGGTGCCGCGGGGCATGCGGACGTTCGGCGCCCTGTGCGGCGCGACGCTCGCCCGCGCGCACGCCAGGTCCGGTGACCGCATCGCCATCGCCGCGTACCTGGGCGGCGGCGACTCCTTCGACCGGGCCCTGGTGACGTTCGCCGAGCGCTACGCCGACCAGAACGAACGGGATCACCAGGCACTCGTCGACGCCGTCGGCGCCGGAAGGCTGCCCGCCGTGGCGGCCTGAGGAGGCCCCGGGCCCGGTCACGTCGGGCTCGGCCCCCGCTCAGGGCAGGACGTTCGCAGGGGTGCGTGCGGTGTCGCGCACGCGGGCCGCGTCCCGGCTCGCAGGTGCGCCGAACGGGCGGCGGTACTCGCGGCTGAACCGCGAGGGATTGTCGTAGCCGACGCGGTGCCCGACGGAGTGCCGCCGTCGGGGCGGGGGTGTCGCCGGGACCGGCCCGCAGCAGCAGTTCGGTGACGGCGGACGGTTCCGGCGGGAGCCCGAAGCCCAGGGCCGGCTGCTCGGGGTGTGCCCGTGTGATCTGCCCGGTGGCGGGCAGACCGGCGGATGCGACCGACTACGCCACCCGCATCCGGGCGGCCGGCGGGCAGGCCGAACTCCACGTCCGGGCGGGCGGCTTCCACGGCTTCGACGCCCTGTACCCGCAGGCGCGCATCTCGGCCACCGCCCGCCGGACCCGCACCGCGTGGCTCGCCCGACTGCTGACCGCATGAGCCGGGAACGCGGGCCCTGGGGGAGCGGGGAGGGCCGGCACGTTGCCGATCCGCGAGCCGGGACGGCGGACCCGAGGGCCGTCCCGTGACGATCACGCGGGACGGCCGGGGCGGGGACACGGGATGCGCCCGTGGTCTGCCGGCGGCGTCCGCATCCGCCGGGCCGTCCGGGCGCGAAGTACGGGTGGCCGCCCGGCGCCGACCCTTCGGCGACGCCGGCGGCGTCCCGCCCCGTTCCGGCCGAGGAGACGCTGATGCGCAGCACGGTGACGACGCAGCCGACGCCGGCTCCGGATCCGCCGGACGGGCGGGGGGATCCCGGCTTCGCGGCGCAGCGTGCCGCGGTCAACACCGACATCCGCAACGCGGAGTTCGTGTTCTTCGCCGGTGGCGACCAGTGCCGGTACGCCCGCTGGAAGGGCACCGCGCTCGAGGTGTCCGTCGAATCCGTCGTCGCGAAGGCGGGCGGTGCGGGCGGCGGGAGCGCGGGACACCACATCAACAGCCCCGTCGTCTACGACGCCTGCGCCGGCAGTGTCACCACCGCCGAAGCCCTGGCCGACCCCTACGACCCGGCTCTCACCTTCACCACCGGCATGTTCGAGTGGCCGTCCTACGCGGGCGTCGTCAACGACTCCCACTTCAGCGCCCGCGACCGCATGGGCCGCACCATGGCGTTCGTGGCCCGGGCCGTCAAGGACGGCCTGGCCCCCGGCGGACGGGCCTGGGGCGTCGGCGTCGACGAGAAGGCCTCCCTCTTCATCGACAAGAACGGCCTGGGGACCCAGTACGGAGGCGACGCCTACGTCGTCCTCGGCGACCACCAGCCCGAACAGGCCACCCCGGGAAAGCCGTTGACGTATTCCGGCTACAAGATCTGGAGACTCGTGCCGGGCGCGACGTACGACTTCGCCGATCGCCCCGCATGCGGCTACTACCGCCGCAGCGTCACCCAGGGAGTCGCCGACGCGAACCTCTACGACGGCACGCCCGAGAGCTGCGCCCCCGGTACGGCCGCGCTGAACGAGAGCGAACCCAACGACTCCCGCACCAGCGCCGACGACGCCACCGCCCTGGTCTGGCCGGCGGCCCTCGCCGGCACCCTGCACAGCTCCTCCGACCGGGACTACTACCGCATCACCCTGGCGTCCGGCCGGACGGCGGCCGTCCACTGCGACACCCCCTCCGCCTACGACGCCGACCTGTACCTGCTGGACGCGGAGGGGCGCACCCTCCAGCGGTCCGTCAACGACGGCAGCGGCAGCGACGAGGCCGTCACGTTCACCCGCACCGCCTCCGGCACCGGCACGTACTACGTGGACTTCGAGGCCTACAGCGGTTCCGGCGAAGCGGGCTACGGCTGCACGCTGCGGCAGTCCTGAGGCTCGACGGGACACGGCGTGCCCGCCGGACGGGCGACGGCACGGACGGCGAAGGGGTCGGCGGGCGGCGCACGGGCTGCCGCCCGCCGACGGCCAGGCTCCCAGGTGCGCCGCCGGAGGCACAGGGTGACCCGTCGTCAACCTTCTGACGCTTCGTCAGGAGCGGTCCTCCCCGGCATCATCGTCCGACCCGCCCGTGGGCGCGACCGTCCGTCGGCGCGACCGCCCGCGGACGCGGCCGGACGGCAGCCCTTTCCGGGGCGCGCCGGGGCCGTGAAGGGTCCCGGCGCGGAACGGCATCGGGCATCTCGGGCATCGAGGCATCTCGGCGTGAGGAGGCACAGGGTGGGGCAAGGACCGCGAGGGCCGCAGGATCCGCAAAGGCCGCTTCCCGGGGGAGCGGAGGACTCCACGACGGTTCTTCCCCCGCGCGAGGCGTGGCGCAGGAAGATGCGGGAGGACGTGCTGAACGCGGCCCGCGTCATGGCGGCGGAAAAGGGCTGGGACGCCGTGAGCCTGTCCGAGGTGGCGGCACGCGCGCAGGTGTCGCGCCCGTCCATCTACAAGGCGTTCGGCAGCCGCGAGGGCCTGAGCCTGGCACTGGTCCACCGTGAGGCGGGGCGCTTCCTGCACGGCGTCGAACGGGCGCTTCGGCAGCCGGCGGGCGATCCGCCGGAGATCCTGGCGGCCGCGGTCCTGTTCGCCCTGCGGGAGGCGGCGCGGAACACCCTGATCGCCGCGGCGGTCGGGGCGGCCCGCAAGGGCACGGACTCCCTGCTCCCTTACCTGACGACCCGCTCGGATCCCGTCGTCGCCGAGGCGCAGCGGCTGGTGCGGTCGTGGTGTCGGGACCGGTTCCCGCACACCGACGCGGTGCGGGCGGACCGGGCGGCCGACGTCACCGTTCGCCTGACCCTGTCCCACATCGTCCTGCCGCCCGGCACCGGAACCCTGGGCGAGGCCGCCGAGGTCATCACCGCCGCCGCGCTGGGCGTGCTGGGGCGGCCGTCGGATCCCGCCGGCCTCCCGCACGCCTCCCCGCCGACCGTCCCGTGACCGAACACCCTCGTGACACGCCGTCAGAACATTGACACGACGCCCCGCGTTGTCAGCGGTCGGCACCGGTGCCACGCTCTGCCGGGTCGCCGGAACACGCGGCCCCGGACCGCTCCAGCGGTCGTCGCGGCCTGTGCGACCGGCCCTTCCCGAGCCGACCGCCCCGAGGAGCGCAGTGCGATGACAGCGTCGACGACCACACCTTCCCCACAGCCCGCGGCACCGCCCTGGCGCGACCGCAGGCGCCCTGCCTGGCTCCTCGGCCTGGCGGTTCCCGCGCTGCCCTTCCAGGCCGCCGCACTCGTCGAAGTCAGTGGCCGGCACGTGCTGTGGTGGTGGGGGCCGTTCTTCGCGTTCGTGATCATCCCGTTGCTCGACGCCCTCGTCGGCCGGGACCAGGAGAACCCTCCGGAGGAGGCGGTGCCGCTCCTGGAGAACGACCGGTACTACCGGTGGTGCACGTTCCTGTACCTGCCTCTGCAGTACGCGGGACTGCTCTACGCCTGCCTGCTGTGGTCCAGGGGAATGGCGGTGCCGGACGCACTGGGCCTGGCCGCCACCGTGGGCGTCGTGGCCGGCGTCGCCATCAACACCGCTCACGAACTCGGTCACAAGCGCGAGACGGTCGAACGGCGCCTCGCCCGCATCGCCCTGGCGCAAGCCGCGTACGGGCACTTCTTCGTCGAACACAACCACGGCCACCACGTGCGCGTCGCCACCCCGGAGGATCCGGCCAGCTCACGGCTGGGGGAGAGCCTGTGGGCGTTCCTGCCGCGCACCGTCGCCGGAAGCATCCGGTCCGCCTGGCATCTCGAGGCCCGCCGCCTCAACCGCCGACGGCACCGCACCTGGTCGCACCGCAACGACGTGCTGACCGCGTGGGGCCTGACCCTCGTGCTCTTCGCCGCGCTCGCGACCGCATTCGGACCGGTCGTCCTTCCCTACCTGCTCGTCCAGGCGGCCTGCGGCGTCCTGCTGCTGGAAAGCGTCAACTACATCGAGCACTACGGCCTGTTGCGCGAGCGCCGTCCCGACGGACGCTACGAGCGGGTCGCTCCGCGACACAGCTGGAACAGCAACAACACCACCAGCAACATCCTCCTCTACCAGCTCCAGAGGCACTCGGACCACCACGCGAACCCCCTGCGCCGCTACCAGACGCTGCGCCACTTCGAAGAGGCCCCCCAACTGCCCTCCGGCTACGCCTCGATGATCGTCCTGGCATGGGTGACCCCGCTGTGGCGCCGGGTCATGGACCCCAAGGTCACGGCGCACTACGGAGGAGACCCGACGCGCGCGAACCGGCACCACGCAGTCCGTCCCGTCCCGTCACGTGACGCTCGGTGACGGGTGACGGGTGGCACCGACAGCCGGTCGCTGGTCGTCGGTCGCGGGGAGGGAGAGCGAGAAGGGGTGAGTACGTCACCCTGCCCCGGCGAAGCCCCCTCTCACCACGTGAGCGTTCCGGGTGCTCCCTTGAAGGGACCCCGCACCTCCTCGGTGATCCAGCCGCCGTAGAAGTCACCGTCCTGCGCCCGGACCTCCTCGTCGTCGACCGTGCAGCGGTCCACCCGGCTCGCGTAGAAGGCGAAACAGTCCGTGAGCAGGCTGTAGGCGGGAGCGGGCTGCGGGTAGCTCCAGGCAGCTCGCTCGCGCACGTCGTCACCCACCACCAGATCCCAGTACCGCGCCTTGCCCTTCCACTCGCACCAGGTGGCGCCGGAAGCGGGGCGCAGCAGGTCGAGACGCACATCCTCGGGGGGAAGGTAGAACACGGGCGGGTGACTGGTCTCCAGCACACGGACCGCCCTCCTGGTGTCCGCCACGAGCAGGCCGCCGCACTCGACACGAGCGCGACGGGTGTCCTCCCGCACGGCGGGCGGCCGGGGGTAGTCCCAAACGGACTCGGGCTGCAGGGGTGCGGAAGCAGACATGAGGTCCTCGTGGTGTGCAGCACGGTGCGGTGTCGGTCGAAGGTGTTTCGCCGCCGCGGGCCCTGCCGGATGCACCCGGCTCGCCCACGGGTGACGGGAAAGCCGGTGAAGAGGGCGGCTCCGGTACCCGCCGCTGTGGAAAGTGACGTATTCCGCAAGTGACGCATCCCGCAGTGGTCACGCGTGGCTGAGGGGGACCAGCAGCGCGGTGCCCTCTGCCAGGATCTGGACGATGAGACCCGCCTGCCGCGCCCGTACGGCCGGTGCGGCCACGGCGACGAGGAACGCCACGGCGCCGACGCCGGTACTCCACTCGAACAGCCAGCCGGGCAGCCCGCGGACGCACTGCTCGCCGTACGTCATGCACCGCCCCGCCCGCTCGGAGGTCAGGGTCAGCAGGCCGACCGCCACGGCCGCCGGCACGAACAGGAGGGCGGCCAGGGCGGCCCACAGCCTCGTGCGGTCTGTCGGCGACGCGGGTCGGACCGGGGGAGCGGGGTCGGAAGCGGGTGAACTCATGGCCCCATCCCATCCAGGCGGTCGGCGCCGCACATCCGTGCGGCTGCTCAGATGCCGGGTGCGCCGTACTCAGGCGGTGGGCAGAGCCGGACTCGGGGCCGACCGTGTGGGCGGCACGTGCAGAGGTGGCCGTCGCGTCTGCGGTACCGCTTGCGCCGCATCAACCTGCCTGCACGGCAAGGGAATTGAGCAGCCGAGTCCCCCTGCTACGGTGGCCCTATGGCATCGATCAAGCAGTTCCAGGTCACCTTCGACTGCGCAGAACCCGAGCGTGTCGCTCGTTTCTGGTGCGAGGTGTTGGGGTACGTCGTCCCGTCGCCGCCGGAGGGGTTCGCCACCTGGGACGATTACGGTCGCTCGCTGCCGTCTGAGGAGCGGGGTTCGTGGTTCGCGTGCGTCGATCCCTCCGGTGTGGGCCCGCGGCTGTTCTTCCAGCGCGTCCCCGAAGGCAAGACCGTCAAGAATCGGCTGCATCTCGACGTGCGGACCGCCACCGGACTCGTGGGCGAGGAGCGCCTGGCCGTCCTCGAGGCCGAATGCGCGCGACTGGTCGCGCTCGGCGCGGTACGCGAACGACTGCTGCCCGCCGATGACGAGAACGAGTCGTGCATCGTGATGCAGGACGTCGAGGGCAACGAGTTCTGCCTCGACTGAGCATCCGGCTCGACGGTGTTCGTGCGCTGACACGTTTCATCACCCGCCCCGCCCCGCCCCGCCCCGCCGGTCGCCGATGCGCCGGCCTGCTCGCGCCCGGCGTCGGCCGACGCCGACCATGCGAGCGGGTGGTCGGCGTCGGTGGAGAGGCCGGCGGCCGGGAGCGGTGGTGCTCCAGGCCGCAATGTCCCGGCATCCCGGTCGCGTCGAGCACGCCGGCGCTTGCCGCCCGATCACGACGAGGTCGGGGTCACCAGGGGATGATGCCGTCGTCCTCGAAGAACGAGCCGGTCGGACCGCCGTCGGGCAGCGTCACGAGCCTGATCGCCGTGGCCGCGCCCTGCTCGGGAGTGCGGGGGCCGTGGAAGCCGGTGAAGTCGGTCGCGACCAGGCCCGGACAGGCGGCGTTGATCAGGATGCCGGTGCCGGCGAACTGCCGGGCGTACTGCACGGTGACGGCGTTGAGGAACGACTTCGACGGCGCGTAGGCCCGGCCCGGGCCCCGAGATCCACGACCAGGCGCAGCTGGCCCAGCTGATCGCCCTCGGACGCACCATGGCCGTGTTCCCCGACTCCGCCCGTGCCTGGCTGTGGGCCGAACACGCCGCCGTCCCCCTGACCGACGCGCCCCCGTCGTCACCCACATCGCCTGGCCCGCGCACAGCCGCTCCCGCGCCCTCGCCGGGCTGGTCCGCACAGCCGTGGACCTCGGCACACGGCACGCCGCAACGCTTGTGACTTGAGGGCTTCCCGAGCTGCCGAGTGCGCGAGGAGGCGCACCTCAAGGCCATCGGCACCGGACTTCGCGGCGGCCTCGCCTCCCACCGCGTCGGCCTGGTGCGCGAGTTCGGCACCCCCGACGCGCCCGTGCCCCGATCCACCGTCCACGGCTGGACGTTCGCCGACCTGGACGTGCCACCGGACCACCGGGCGGCCGTCGTCCTCGCCACCGCAGGCCGCCCCTCCACATCCTCCGTGCGCCCCGCTTCGAGAAGGAGAGCCGAGTGCCCCCTCAGCAGCACGCCGCGCCCCAGACCCGCGCAGGCCCCGACATGTCACCGGATCGGCCGGCGCGGCGTCCCGCCTCACACCGGCCTTCGTCAGCCGCCCGGCGGTGGGCGGCGTGGAGGCGCCGCGGACCTGCGCGAGGAAGCAGGGCGGTTCATGCCGGCGGCTGGTTGCGGAGTGCGGCGAGGGTTTTCCGGATGCGGCCGTGGCGGGTCTCGGGCTTCTTGGCGCTTTCGATGGTGTGGATGCAGGCGCGCCTGCGGCTGGGGGAGAGCTGGTCGTAGGCCGTGCGGGCGACGGGGTCGGCGTCGAGGGCTTGGACCAGGTCGTCCGGTTCGGTGATGGTGCGGGGCTGGGTGTCGAGGGCGAGATCGACTTCGACTTCTTCGCCGGTCTCGACGCCCGCGGCCTCGCGGTTGGCTGTGCTGAAGCCGATGAGGTGGCGGCCTCGCATGATCGCGATGCGGCTGTTCCAGGAGTGGCCGTTGACCGTGATGGTGACGGGTGGTCGTTTCCCGGCGTCGAGTTCGTCGATGATTTCCACGGGGACTTCCAGGCCCCGCATGGGTTCGGGGGGTTCGACGAGGCTGCGGAACTTCATGGTCTGCTCCTGTCCGTGTGCCGGCGTGCCCGGTGTGCGGTGCGGCTCTGAGGTGGGCCGGTGACCGTGCTGTGCCACATTCTGGCGCGAGCGGGTGTGGTGGGAGCAGGCGATCGCCGTGATCGGTGAGGCGCGGACGGGAGTCGGCCGGGAGGGGCGCGGCCGGCCCGGGCGGCGGCCGGCGATCCGAGGAGGTCGAGGGGGGGGGTGCCGCCGAGGGCCTGCCGGTCCGGCGCGCCGTGGGGTCAGGTCTGTTCCTCGATGCCGATGGCGGTGCGCAGGGAGAGCTGGGCCGGGCCCGGTTCACCGCGTCCCGTCTCCAGCAGGGCGGCCGCGATGGCGTCCAGCTTCTGCTGCACCGCGTGCTCGGCGCGCCGCTCGCTGTTCTTCAGCAGCGCCAGGAGCAGGAGCGTGACGGCGGTCATGGACTCGCCGGCGAGCAGCATCCAGGTCAAGGGTGCCTTCGCGATGTGGACGCCGATGACGATGCCGACCAGCAGCAGGCAGACGCCGAAGAACGCCGGACTGCTGGTGAAGTTCGACGCGCGCTCGGCGAGTTCCTCGAAGGGGCCGCGTCGGCGCCCGCCTCTCTCGGCCGGATGCTCGAGGGTCATGGTCCGCCCCTTCTCGTGTCACCGTCTGCGGCTGGCGCCGGCACCGGCCGCGAACCGGCCGCACGGTGTTCCTGGCCTGCTGATGCCCTCGGTCGGGCCGACGATGCCCGCCCGGTCGACATCTCCTTCGCCACGCTGAACTGGCAGAAGGCCGTACGGGACAAGAACCGGCCCGGTGTCTTCGTGCGCAAGCACTTCGAGGCGATGGTGTTCGCCGCGCTCGCTGAGGAACTGCGCACCGGTGACGTCGCGGTGGCCGGGTCGGAGGAGTACGCCGACTGGAGCGAGCAACTCCTGCCGTGGGAGGACGTCGAGGCGAAGCTGGGCGACTACCTGGTGGAGGTCGGCCTCGCCGCGCCCGGCGACGAGACGCCTACGACGCGGTCGCCTTCCGTCGGCAGCCGGAGGACAAGCTCGCCGCGGCCGCCGCGGCCGCCGCGGCGGCGGATGCCGGGTACCCGGACAACGAGGGGCTGGTCATCGACTCGGAGACCGGTATCCCCTCGCTCAAGGCGCACCGCTCCGAGGGGCAGCGGGCCTCGGCCAGGGTGCTGGAGCAGGAGATCAAGGCGAGGATGCCGGAGCGCTCACTGATCGGGATCATCTCCCGCACGGCGTACTGGGTGGAGTGGTGGCGCCGCTTCGGCCCCGCCTCCGGCAACGAGCCGAAGCTGAAGGACCCCTTCGGCCGGTACGTCATCACTACCTTCGTGAAGGGCACCAACATGGGCCCGTACGAAGCCGCCCGCCACATCCCCGGCGTCACCGGACACGAGCTGTCGCTGGCCGCGAACCGGCACTTCTCCATTCCGACCCTGAACAAGGCGATCGCCGACCTGGTCAACGCGCACGCTCGCCTGGACATCTCCCAGGCTTGGGGCGACGGCTCCGCGGTCGCCGCGGACGGCACCCACATGGACACCTACCTCGACAACCTGCTGTCCGAGACCTCTGTGCGGTACGGCAAGCCGGGCGGCATCGCCTACCACCACATCTCCGACACCTGCATCGCGCTGTTCACGCACTTCATCCCGTGCGGGGTGCGGGAGGCCGTCTACATCATCGAGGGCCTGCTCAAGAACACCTCCGAGCTGAAACCGACCACCGTGCACACGGATACGCAGGGCCAGAGCTTCCCTGTCTTCGCGCTCGCGCACCTGCTGGGCTTCGACCTGATGCCCAGGATCAGGAACTGGAAGGACCTGACCTTCTACCGGCCCACGAAGAGAGCCGAATACGTGCACATCGACGCCCTGTTCGGGGAGCCGGGCCGCAACGTCATCGACTTCGACCTGATCGAGTCTCAGTTCCGGCACCTGATGCGGGTGGCCGTTTCCGTGCGCGAGGGTGCCATCTCCTCCACGCTGCTGCTGCGGCGCCTGCGGGCGGGCTCACGCAAGAATGCGACCTACACGGCCTTCCGCGAGGTCGGCCGCATCATCCGCACCGTCCAGCTGCTGCGCTACCTCTCGGACGCCCCGCTGCGCCGGCGGGTGACCGCCGCCACGAACGAGGTCGAAGCATTCAACGGCTTCTCCCAGTGGATCGGCTTCGGCAACGGCGGCGTCATCACCGACAACGACCCCGCCGAGCAGGAGAAGACCGCGAAGTTCAACGCCCTGCTCACGAACGCGGTGATCTTCCACAACGCCCTGGACATCGCCGAGATCGTGCGCCAGCTCCAGGAGGAGGGCTACATCATCGACCCCGAGGACCTCGCCCACATCTCGCCGTGCTTGACCGAGCACGTCCGCCGCTTCGGCGAGTACTCCACCCACGAACTCGGCATCCAGCCCGAGGCGTACGACCCGCACCTGGACGTCGACTTCAGCCCGCTCCGAGGCAACGACCCGCCCGCCCCGGACGGCTACGGCCGGGCGGCATGACCAGGAGAGTCGGCCCTGGAGTCCTACTGGCTCAGAGACCAGGGGACACCGGACCCGCCGGTAGGTCGGCGGGGCCCTACCGCCGTTCGGCTTCTGTATGGTGCTGGCCGTGGGTGCGTTCCGGGAGCCGATGGACGGTGGCCCGGCTTGACGGAGAAGAACTCGGCGATGGTGTGCTCGCGGGTGGCGTGCTCCTTGACGAGGCCGGTCCAGCCAGCTCCACGAGGCTTGCCGCATAGGGATGTAACAGTTACAGTTACGACTAAAGCCGAGGGGTGAGGGAGGTGGAGTCCGACGTGAGTGCCAACAGCAGACTGACCATCGCGGCGCACGCCCTGACATGGATCGGGCTGTATCAGCGGCGTGGCCACGAGGTCGCCACCTCCGAGCAGATCGCGACGAGCGTCAACACCAACCCCGTGGTGATCCGCCGCCTGCTGGGCGAGCTGCGTAAGGCCGGCCTGGCCGATTCACGGCGGGGGGCGGGGGCGGGCTGGATGCTCGCGCGGGACCTGGCGGCGATCACCCTGCTCGACGTCTACCAGGCGATCGAACCGGGACCGGTCTTCGCCCTGCATCGCGCGACACCTAACCCCGAGTGCGTCGTGGGCCACGGCATCGGGCCGGCGATGACCGCCGTGTATGACGACGTGGAGGCCGCCCTGCGCAGGGAGCTGGCCAAGGCCACGCTGGAGGACGTGCTGCGGGACGTCTTGAAAGCCGCCTGACCTCGAACCGTCGACTTCCTCTGATCGAGGGGGGCGCATTCCACGGCCGTCGATGTAACCAAAATGGTTACACTAAGGAATTGGAGAATCTCATGGGACAACTGGACGACAAGACCGCCCTCGTCACCGGCGCCTCCAGCGGCATCGGCCTGGCGATCGCCCGCCGTTTCGCCGCCGAGGGCGCCACCGTCTACCTGACCGGGCGCCGCAAGACCGAGCTCGACGCCGCCGTCGCACAGGTCGGAGCCCTAGGCATCGCCATCCAGGCCGATGCCTCCGATCTCGGCGACCTCGACCGGGTCTTCGCCGAGATCACGAACCGCAGCGGCCGCCTGGACATTGTGGTGGCCAACGCCGGGGTCGGGGAATACAGCCCGCTCGGCACGATCACCGAGGAAGAGTACGACCGCACCGCCTCGATCAATTTCAAGGGCACGGTCTTCACTGTCCAGAAGGCGCTGCCGCTGCTGACGGCCGGCGCCTCGGTGACGCTGATCTCTTCCAACTCGGCCCTGCTGGCCACCCCGGGCCTGGGCGTCTACGCCGCCTCCAAGGCCGCGGTCCGCAGCCTCGCACGCACCTGGGCCGCTGAGCTGGCCGGCCGCGGAATCCGCGTCAACGCTCTTACCCCCGGCCCTGTCGAGACCCCTGGCCTGGCCGAGCTCGTCGCCGCTTTTCCGCGCGACGATCGGCCCACCGCGGCCGAGCCCGCCCCGCCGACCCCGCTCGGCCGCTTCGGCCGTCCCGACGAGATCGCCGCTGCCGCCCTCTACCTGGCCGGCGACCAAAGCAGTTTCACCACCGGCGCTGAACTGCTCGTCGACGGCGGCGTCACACAGCTCTAGGCGGCGCGGACCAGCGGCACCGGCACCGTATTGCTCAAGCTGAACTGACCAAGCCTGGACCGCAGGGGAGCAGTGACCGCATGGAATTCAAGACCATCGGCACCATCGGTGCGGGAGCACCGGCACAAGCCGTGGCCGCCCACGCGGCACGCGCCGGGCACCCGGTGCTGGTCAGCAACAGCCGCGGCCCCAGCACACTCGGCGACGCCGTCGCAGCCATCGGGCCCGGCGCCTCGGCGGCCACGTTCGAAGAAGCGGCGGCGGCCGACCTGGTCCTGCTCGCCGTCCCGTTCGGCGCGGTCCCCGCGGTCGGGCGGCGGCTCGGGCACTGGACGGGCCGAGTGGTGGTCGACATGACCAACCAGTTCGCCCGGTCCGACCCCTACCGCGGCTTCGCCGACGTCTCGCCGCTGACCGGCAGCGAGTGGGTCGCCCAGCAACTGCCCGGCGTCACGCTGATCAAGGCCTTCAACGCCATGTTCGCCACCTGTATGGCTCCCGATCCCCGGCACCAGGACGGCAACCAGGACGTCTTCCTCGCCGGTGACGACGAGAGCGCCAAGGCCCCCTTCACACGGCTGCTGACCGAATTCGGGTTCGCGCCGGTCGACCTTGGCGCCTGCGCGAAGGCGGGGCGCTCATGCAGCTCGGCGGGCCGCTGAGCGGCAAGCACTTCCTGTTCCAGGGCTGAGGCCCGACCGACACCCTCAAGAGACGAAGAGACAAAGGACAAGGACGATGACAACAGACACCCAGACCTCGCGGACCGTGGCCGAGGAGTTCCTGGAGCGCCTCGGCCGGCAGGACCCCGACGGCATCCAGGAACTGTTCTCCGAGGAGATCGACTGGCACGTCCCCGGCAGCGACGCACTGCCCTGGACCGGGCGCCGCACCCGCCGGGAGGAGGTCGCGCCGTACTTCACCACGATGTGGCAGCACTTCACGGACGGCCAGAGCAAGGTCGTGCTGGAGCGCTTCATCGTCGACGGTGGTGACGTGGTGCTGCTGGCGGTCTTCACACACACCGCCGCACCCACCGGCAAGGAGTTCACCACACCGGTGGCCCTGCACCTGGCGATCGAGGACGGCCGGATCGCTCGCATGCACCTGTACGAGGACACACTGACCGTCGCCGAGGCGTTCAACGCCGGCTGAGCGGAGGGCACTCAGGGACCCCGCGGCCCGGGGCGGCCCGGCCGGGCATGTACGCACAGGGTCAGCCGAGACACAGCCGAAGCCGAAACGGAGAGCAGAACTCGCCCCCAGCCAATTGCTGCCGGTCAGCACGTTGGGGCGGTCGGCCTTCGGCGATGACTGCCGACCAGGTCCCCCAGCGTCGCCAGGCCATCGGCCGGTGTCGCCATGTCGACCAGCGTGCCGCCCGCCGGGCCTGCCACGCTGGGAACTTGACCGGCGCCCACGAACTTTCGCCCCCCACCGTGTTCCGCCGGTCTCCGGCCTCCTCACCCGGCTGGATGGTGTTCGCAAACGATCGTTTGCCGACAGGCAGGCGACG
The DNA here is from genome assembly GCF_044331705.1 of Streptomyces sp. NPDC017202. Classification (NCBI taxonomy): domain Bacteria; kingdom Bacillati; phylum Actinomycetota; class Actinomycetes; order Kitasatosporales; family Streptomycetaceae; genus Streptomyces; species Streptomyces sp. NPDC017202. Next base: position 70,874 of record NZ_JBIRNP010000028.1, read on the forward strand.
CGTCCAATGAACCCGTGCAATCCGGGGGTTCACGGCAGCGCGAGTTCTCCGCGACGGACCTCACCGCCCGCCACCCGCGCACCGGAGAACTGCTGTCCACCGTGAAGTTCACGGTGCAGACCCTCGCCGCCGGCGAACTCCGGCGCGACCTCCAGCGCGAGCCGACCTACGACGGGCTGCGGGCCGCCGAGGCCAAGGGCAGCAAGGGCGGGCGCCGCCCTGCCGTCCCGGCCGACAAGACCGACGCCGTACGCACCGCGTACCTGGAAGGCCGGTCCATCGCCGCCCTCGCCCGCGACCACGGCGTCAGCCGCGGCGCCATCCGTACCGCCGTCGCCGACCTCCTGCCCGAGTACACAGCCGCCGACCCGGACGCCCCGGCCCCGGAAGCGCCGGTCGCCCTCGCCATGCCCGGCAAGGTCGCCGACTTCCTCCGCACCGCCGGCCTGGGACCCGCCGAGCGCGCCACGCTCGACCAGGGCGTGCCCGTACGGCGCGGCCAGGGCTACACCCTGCGCGTCACCGCCGTCCCGGCGATCCACCGCCGACTCCTCGGTCTCTGCCAGTCTCTCGGTGGCACCCCGGGGAACACGGCAGTCCCGGCACAGCGCAAGGCCCGCCGCGAGTACGCGAACCGCGTCAGCACCCTCGATCAATAACCAAGATCATCCCGTGGCGGGTTTCTGGCGTATCTGGGTCATGTCCCAACCGGTGGCGCGGAACCCGAGGCGCTGCGGGAGCTGCGGCCTTCGTTCCGCCCAGACACAGACACAGACACAGGCACAGACGACCGAAGAGGCGGCCGGCACCTACTTGTCGCCCCAGTCGAGGCGGAGTACGGCGAGGTCGTCGCTGTGACGTCCGGCGTTCAGCGTCTGGGTCTCTTCGATGAGGCGGTCGACGTGGGAGGCCGGGTCCGCCGCCGGCAGGTTCCGGATCAGGGTGAGCAGCCCTTCGACGCCGAGCCGCTCGGTGCGCGGCCCGTTGTGCCCCTCGGTGAGGCCGTCGGTGTAGAGGGTCAGGGCCCCGGCGGCGGGCAGCGGGATCACGGTGGCCGGCCAGGTCCCGTGCTCGGGAGCGATGCCCAGGGCCATTCCGTGGGCGGCGGTCAGTTCCCGGGTGGCTTCGGCGGTGGTGAGGAGGGGTTCGTGGTGGCCGGCCAGGTACAGGGTGGCGGTGGCGGCGTTCTGGTCCAGCGTGAGGAGGGTGCAGGTGGCGAACAGGGGTTGCGGACCGCGTTCGGCGATCAGGATGCGCTCCATGAGGTGCAGGAGACCGGGGCCGTGGTGTCCGCCCAGGACGAGGGAGCGCCAGGCGATGCGGAGGCAGACACCGAGCGCGGCGGCGTCCGGACCGTGTCCGCTGACATCGCCGACCACGGCGTGCAGGAGACCGTCGTCGCCTTCGACGACGTCGAGGAAGTCCCCTCCGAGCAGCGCTCTTTCGGCGCTGGGCAGGTACCGGGTCGTCACGGTGACGGTGGAGGTGGAGAGCATGGGCTGGGGCAGCAGGCCCCGTTCCAGACGGGCGTTCTCCTCGGCGCGCAGGCGGGCCTTCTGGGCGTCGGCGGCTGTGCGTTCGGTCTGGCTGCGGTAGACGGCGTAGCGGACGGTGCGGTGCAGCAGGTCGGCTTCGACCTTGCCCTTGACGAGGTAGTCCTGGGCGCCGGCGGCCATCGCCTCGGCCCCCGCCTGAGTCTCGGACAGGCCGGTGAGGACTATCACCGCGGTGTGGGGGGCGAGCTCGCGGACGGCGGCGATGGCCTTGGTGCCGGACACGTCGGGCAGGTGGAGGTCGAGCAGGATGCAGTCGATCGCGGAGGCGGCGAGTTCGGTGCGGGCCCGGGCGAGAGTCGTTCTCGTGGTCAGGTCGAACCGCAGTCCCGTGTCGTGGAGGAGCTCTTCGACGAGCAGGGCGTCCGCCTCGTCGTCCTCGATGAGGAGGATGCGGTACACCAGGTCCGGCGAGGGACCGGCAGGGGTGTGCGTGGCGGGCGCGGTCACCGTGCCGACTCCGCATCGGCGCGGGTCGCTTCCGGCAGGGTGGAGGGCGCCCCGGCCTCGGGCGGTTCGCAGGCCAGCGTGAACGTGATGCGGGCGCCGTCGTGGTGGTCGGGGTCGACGCCGATGGTGCCGCCGTGGAACTCGACGATCTTCTTGCACATGGCCAGGCCGATGCCGCTGCCGTTGTAGGCCTCTCTGGTGTGGAGCCGCTGGAAGATCACGAACACCTTCTCGGCGTACTCGGGATCGATGCCGATGCCGTTGTCCGTGACCGCGAACCGCCACAGCGCGCCTTCCGGCGCGGCGGAGATGTGGATCTCGGGTGTCCGGTCGGGGCGGTGGAACTTGACGGCGTTGCCGATCAGGTTCTGCCAGAGCATGCCCATCTGGGTGGGATCGGCGACCAGGGACGGCAGCGGATCGTGCGTGATCGAGGCCCCCGTCTCCTCGATGCTCACGCTGAGGGAGGACAGGGTCCGCTCCAGCACGGAGCCGAGGTCGACGCTCTGCAGCTCGCGGTGGACGCGGCCGACACGGGAGAAGTCGAGCAGGTCGTTGATCAGGGTCTGCATGCGGTTCGCGCCGTCGACCGCGTAGTCGATGTACTGGTCGGCCCGGTCGTCGAGCCGGCCGCCGTAGCGGCGCTGGAGAAGCTGCGTGAAGCTGGAGACCTTGCGCAGCGGCTCCTGGAGGTCGTGGGAGGCCACGTACGCGAACTGCTCCAGCTCGGCGTTCGAGCGTTGCAGGTCGGCGGTCTGCGCGTCGAGGCGCAGCCGGGCTTCCTCGGTGAACGCCAGCTCGCGCACCAGACGGCGGCGCATGAAGTCGATCTCGCCGCTGAGCCGTCGCAGGTCCGCGGGCCCGGCCGGGGTGATGGGGTGGTCGAAGGCGCCGCCGGCGATGGTGCGGGCGTCCGCCCCCAGCTGGTCCAGGGGGGTGGTGATGCCGCGGCGCAGTCCTTCGAAGATCAGGATCGTCAAAGCGAGGATGACGGCCGCGATCGCGCTGAACACCCAGTTCCGCAGCCCCATCGTGGAGGAGAGGTCCTCCGCCGCGTGCGCCTGTTCCGTCCGCAGCCGCTCCTGCTGATCACTCAGGGCGGAACGCAGTGTGTCGAATGCCTCCTTGCCCTCCGCGGCGCGTTCGGTGGCCGGCGATGAAGGCGCTCCGGCGGGCGCGGCGGCGATCGGACGGGCGATCCTCGCCTGCCAGGCCTCCGCGGCGTCCCGCACGGCTTTCAGGTCCTTCAGGTCGGCCGCGTCGTCGTGCAGCAGCTCCGTCAGGCGTGCGGTGTGGGTCGCCTGGTCGGTGAGCCCCTGCCGGTAGGGGACCAGGAACTCCGGGATGCCGGTGGCGCCGTACCCGCGGATCCCGGTCTCCTGGTTCAGCAGCGCCGATTCCAGCCGGAACGACGTGCTCAGAGCGGGGGATCTCACCTCCACGAGGTCTTCGCTGATCGATTCCGTCCGCGCCAGCACCCACCCGCCCGTCACCCCGAGGAGCGCGAGGACCGTCAGCGAGACCGCGACCCCGACGCGCAGCCACCGTCTCGTCGTCCAGGTGGAAAACCTTCGCGCACGCGGTCTCGCGTTCCCGCTCATGCCGTGGACCCCTCCGCTGTGATGCCGCCTGCACCGTGCGGGGGGCAGTCGCCACTTTAGATGCCCCGTGACAACTATTGTTGTCGTGGTAGCTGATCGGCGCCTAAGGTGCTGGATGTGCCTGGCAAGAACTTCAGACTGCGGACCACTCCCGAAGAAACGGCGGCTGTCGCGGACGCGGCGGTCGGCCGGCTTGCGAGGCGCCTCACTCTCCAACTCCTGGAAGAGGACCCGCCCGCGCCGGAGGGCGCCCCGGTGCGGGCGCTGACCCTGCTGTACGTGCTGGACCAGCTCCAGCAGGCCGCCGAACGCCTCCAGCGCAGCGCGGCCGTCTCCGCCGCCCGCGCGGGTGCCGGATACCCGCAACTCGGTGCCGCCTGCGGCATGACCCGCCAGGGCGCCCGGCGTCGCTGGCCCGGACTCTTCCACCACTCCGACGAAGCACCCATGGAGCACCCGATGATGACCACCCCCGCACGGCCCTTCGACGTCCTCCTCGTCGAGGACGACATGGCCGATGCCCTCCTCATCGAGGAAGCTCTCTCCGAGCGCGGAGCCCGCAACCTCGTCCAGGTCACCGACGGGGTCGCCGCACTCGAGCACCTGCGCACCCCCGGCAACCCCCGCCCCGACCTGATCGTCCTGGACCTGAACATGCCCCGGATGAACGGACGGGAACTCCTGCGGATCCTCAAGACGGACGAGGACCTGCAGACCATCCCCGTCGTCGTCCTCACCACGTCCGCCGCCCCCGAGGACGTCACCGGCGCGTACACCAGCCACGCGAACGCGTACGTGACCAAGCCGGTCAACCTGGAGCAGTTCGAGCAGGCCGTCCAGAGCATCGACGCCTTCTACCTCGACACCGCCACCCGCCCGCCCCGCGACTAGGGCGTGTCTGACAATTCCCGTCGGGCGCGCGACGCCTGGCGCGGCACCTCGCCGCGTTGTCGGATCACCCGAGTACATCCAGTACACGGGC